>CAZOVZ010000093.1:0-1585 GCA_964583755.1 uncultured Candidatus Cloacimonadota bacterium | reverse complement strand
CACTCCTTCCTCTATCTCATTAGGGGATTTGGACTTCAACCAGCACGCGAGCTATGTTTCGCGTCAGGACGGCCAAGCTCAACGCACATTGGCAGACGAGGACGTCTGCCACTCCAAGACAATCACAACCCAGCCCCAGCGTGTCATTCCAGCCAGCCGCCTGACCGGTAACCTACACACTTACAGTAACCTGCGGCTGGCGTGGAATCCAGGCCTTCAAACAAAATCCATCATCGCGTAACGGAAGTCTCAGCCCGACAGTAGAAAACCATCACTCATAAAAACAACAAACCAACCCAAAGGGCATTACCCTAACAAGCCTGGATTCCACATCGGCCGCAAGTCACCATAAGAGTGAGGGTCACCGGTCAAGCGGCCGCTTGGAATGACACACTCCGAGCCCCGCCAGGGCTTGCTTTCCCCCGGATCACGTCGATAAAACGCCCCTCCGCGGTCTTGGAGTGTCAGACGTCCTCGTCTGACAAAGCCCGCCAGGGCTTGCTTTCCCCCGGATCACGTCGATAAAACGCCCCTCCGGGCCGTTGGCAGACGAGGACGTCTGCCCCTCCAAGACCATCACAACCCAGCCTCAGCGTGTCATTCCAGCCAGCCGCCTGACCGGTAACCTACACACTTACAGTAACCTGCGGCTGGCGTGGAATCCAGGCCTTCAAACAAAATCAACCCACGCTTTACGGAAATCTCAGCCCGATAGCAGAAAACCATCACTCATAACAAACAACGCATCAACCCAAGAAGCATTACCCTAACAAGCCTGGATTCCACAGCGGCCGCGGGTCACTATATGAGTGAGGGTAACCGGTCAGGCGGCCGCTTGGAATGACACACACTGAGCCTCGCCAGGGCTTGCTTTCCCCCGGACCGCGTCGATAAAACGTCCCTCCGGGCCGTTGGCAGACGAGGACGTCTGCCACTCCAAGACCCCAGCCCAGGTTGGAGTTCAAATCCCCTCCCCCAGCTTCACTCTTTCCCCTATCTCATTTGGGGATTTGGACTTCAACCAGCACGCGAGCTATTCTTCACATCTGGGAAACCACAGCTCCGTCGGCAGACGAGGACGTCTGCCGCTCCAGCCCCCTACACAACAGCCTCAGCGTGTCATTCCAGCCAGCCGCCTGACCGGTAACCTACACACTTACAGTAACCTGCGGCTGGCGTGGAATCCAGGCCTTCAAACAAAATCAACCCACGCTTTACGGAAATCTCAGCCCGATAGCAGAAAACCATCACTCATAACAAACAACGCATCAACCCAAGAAGCATTACCCCAACAAGCCTGGATTCCACAGCGCCCGCGGGTCACTATATGAGTGAGGGTCACCGGTCAAGCGGCCGCTTGGAATGACACACTCCGAGCCTCGCCAGGGCTTGCTTTCCCGCGGATCACGTCGATAAAACGCCCCTCCGGGCCGTCGGCAGACGAGGACGTCTGCCACTCCACGCAGCCCCAGCCCAGGTTGGAGTTCAAATCCCCTCTCCCCAGCTTCACTCCGTCCCCTATCTCATTTGGAAGACCGTTGCACGTAGAAATGGACAAAAAGTATACGTAAATATCTCTTGACAA
>CAZOVZ010000092.1:0-1797 GCA_964583755.1 uncultured Candidatus Cloacimonadota bacterium | reverse complement strand
GCGGACGTGATCTACACCGACGTCTGGGTCTCCATGGGCGAGCCGGACAGCGTCTGGGCCAGCCGCATCAAGCAACTCAAGCCCTACCAGGTCAACACCGCAATGATGAAAAAGACCGGCAAGCCAGGCACCCTCTTCATGCACTGCCTGCCCGCCTTCCACGATCTCAAGACGGTGATCGGCAACCAGATCAACGAAAAATTCAAACTTCCCGCCATGGAAGTGACCGACGAAGTCTTCGAATCCCCCAATTCCGTGGTCTTTGACGAAGCGGAAAACCGCATGCACACGATCAAGGCCGTGATGGTCGCCACTTTGGGCGACTGAGCCGCTAACCTGTCCACCATATAATGAAAAGGGGCAGCCGCCAGGCTGCCCCTAATTGTTTGGAAGCAGCAGTTTAACGGATCAACAGCATCCGGCGGGTGACGGTGGTTCCGCCCTGGCTGGCGCGCAGCAGGAAGACGCCGCTGGCAACGGGCTCGCCCCGGCTGTCCTCGCCGTTCCAGTTCAACAGCAGGGATTTGGCGGCGGGGCCGTTGAACAGGGTTTTCACCAGTTGGCCGCGAAGGTTGAAGATTTCCACTCTGAGCGGGGTGGAATCTTTGCCTTCCACCCGGAAGGAAGTGTTGCCGGCGAAGGGATTGGGATGGTTGGCGGAGAGCGTTACCGCCGCTGCTGGCGGAGCCGCGGGGTCGTCGGCGGAGGTATAGGCCTCGCCAAAATACTGCGTGAAGACGTAGCGGACCAGAGCTTCGGCGTGGGCCTCGTAGAGGCTGTAGAGCGGGAAACTGAGGGTGAGGACCTTGCCTGGGTAGTCCAGATTCAGCACTCCGACGGGCAGGTCGTTCATCACGCCCTGAGGCGAATCGTCGGCATAGGCGGAACCGTAGGTGTAGACCGTGGGGCAGCCGTCCACGGAGCCGATGCTTTCCACCCGCAGGATGTGGCCATTGAGGCTGGCTCCGGTTTTATCGGGGTCGATCTGCACGGCGGGGAACTGGTCATGCACCGGAATGGCGGAGTTGAAGCGGGCGGAGTTGCTGTAATCAACGTCCTGGATTCCCAGCACGTCATGGATGAAATCCCCTTCCCCAAAGGTTTCCGGATAGGTGGCGTTGAGTTCGAACGCCATCGAGGGCTGGTAGAGGCTGAAGAAGATGTTGCCGCCGCTAAGGAGGTAATCTTCCAGGACTTCGCGCACAGCGTAGGGATAGTCCATGCTGGCAAAGTCGTTGCCGTGCCAGAGGATGGAGGAATAGACGCAGAGGTCGGCCAGGCGGAGGTTGGCGGCCAGATCGTCGAGGTCGAGTTCCGCGACGGGAAAGCCCTGCGTGATCGACTGGTAGAAGCTGTCGACCTGGATGTCGTTGGGCTGCAAGGGATTGGTCCCGCCAAGGTTTTCCGTCTCGTCCACGATCAAAACTCCCTGGTCCAGGGTGATCGGGCGGCTGCTGACAGCCTGGGTGAAGGGGCTGGCGTTACCGTCGGTGTCCACCGCGCAGACGCTGTAATAGTAATAGAGATGGGAGCCGATGACGTTGGCGTCATTGTAGGTGTGGGAAATGCCGGGGATATTGGCCACCAGCTCGCCCAGCACACCCTCGCTTTGGGAACGGTAGACCCGGTAGTAACTGAGGTCGAGTTCGCTGTTGGGCTCCCAGGCAAGCTGGATCAGGTCAAACATGGGGTAGTCGGTCAGGTTTTGCGGCTCCAAAGGCACCGAATGCGGCGTGCCGCTGGCGTAAACCAGGTAGCTTTCGTTGCCAAAGATGTCCACCGTGCTGACGGCGAAGT
>CAZOVZ010000091.1:1568-1847 GCA_964583755.1 uncultured Candidatus Cloacimonadota bacterium | reverse complement strand
TCTGGATCAAGGGGACCTTCAGCGGCGAACAGATCTGGGCGGCGGCGGACACGATATTCATCCTGGACGACATCCTGCTTTCCGGCACCCCGGCCGGCGAAGACCCCTCCACCAACACCACCGACTATGTCAGCCTGATCTCCGAAAAGAGCATCCTGATCAAATACGGCTACCGCGATCCGGCCGATTCGCTGCGTTACCACGGCATGTGCAGTCAGGACCAGGTTCCCAACCAGGTCTATGCCAGCCTCTACGCTCTGGGCAACGGATTTGGCAACG
>CAZOVZ010000091.1:0-1558 GCA_964583755.1 uncultured Candidatus Cloacimonadota bacterium | reverse complement strand
GTATCAGCATCCCCATCCCTCCCTGCCGGCTGTGCACGCCACCATCGATGGCACGCCACAACTGCTTACTGACATCGACCTGCACCGCTACCGCTTTCCGCAGACTAACGCGCTGCCCTGGGCCAAATGCAACGGCACCACCTCGCTTGAAACGCGCATCGACTACCCCTGGTACAATCCGCTTTGGCCGGAACGGATCGCGTATCTGGAAAGGGGCGTTTTGAGCGTGAGGGGCAACGTCAATCAGCGCCGGCGGGGCTATCTGCACCGAGGGGTTGTAGATGGCGATTATCCCAATATCCATTACATCTGGAACCAGCTCTTGGATTTCTGCGGAGGCAGCAGCGCTCCGAACCTAATCAACCACTCTGATCCGGTTTTGGGCTTCAACCTCTCGAACGTGAATTTTCCCGGCGCCAACGGTGATGGGGTTGGATACAAAAAGTCCTATCACAACGATACCCGCCTCAGCCTGGACCGGCCCGGCGTGGGCCAGCCCTGGGACCGCCGCGGCCTCTGGCAGCACGGACTACGGCTCTGCTCTTGGGATCCGGCGGACAGCAGCTTTGCCGGCTACTATCTGAAACAACAGCTAAAGCGCACCCGCGCCAAATGCTTCGATCGCCAGGGCGACGGCGCCCTCTACAGCGTCAACGACCTGCTGCTCCATGAACAAGGGGACACAGTTACCGACTGGTCGCAACGCACGGCCGGAAACGGCCTGATCCGCGGGCTGGAACTGGGATTGGACGGCTCGGCCCTGATCTATCAGCACGTGCCCGGCCAGAACCTGGCCCGAATCAGGGCCTACGACAGCGGCGGAAACCACGTCCAATACGAGTTTTCCGTCCCGACCCCGCTCAATGCCATCGCGGACGTGTTCGCGGTGGGCAAGCTGTTTGCCCGCTATGTGAACGGACAGATCGAGCTTTGGCGCCTGCTCCCCGGGGGCGGAACCGAACTGGCCGAAATCTGGCCGCTGACGGGCATCGACCCCTCCCAGTATGACCTCGCCGCTTCCAAACTGGACCTGGTTCCCGGCGGCGGCTTGATGGCCGAGGTCTACCTCTGGCTGCATCAAGCGAGCGATGCCAACCTGCCCGGACCGCTCTGGCACGCCAGGGCGTTGCTGGAGGAAGTCGGGGCCAGCGATCCGGTCACCCCGGCTCCGCCCGCCACACGGCTGAGCGCCTGGCCCAATCCGGCTTCCGGCCTCGTAACCGTCAAGGTGGAAACCGCTTCGTCCCAGGCCAGCACGGTGGAAGTCTACAACCTCAAGGGACAGCGGATCAACAGCCTGAAGCTGCCCGCCGGCAGCGGCGAAATAGATTGGAACGGCCGCGACGACCAGGGGCGCCGGGTCTCCCCCGGCATCTATTTCCTGAAACTGCGCGCCGGAGACGGAACCTCCGCCCTAAAACGAATCTGCCGGATATAGAACAACCCGCTTAAAATAGAAGCGGCTCCACCGGTTGGCGGAGCCGCTATCTTTTGGGAAATAATTGGTCGGGATGACAGGATTTGAACCTGCGACCACCTGAACCCCATTCAGGTACGC
>CAZOVZ010000090.1:0-2035 GCA_964583755.1 uncultured Candidatus Cloacimonadota bacterium | reverse complement strand
GACATCCAAACCCAAACAACACAGCACCCAGCCTCAGCGTGTCAGAGTTTCAGGCGTCCCGGATAAGCCGTTAGGGGTTGATCCTGCCTGGCTTTCGATTATTTACCATACAGTCTGGCTTTGATCTCAGTCCAGGGCGTTTTTTCTCTGGAAGCGCGCAGTTTTTCTATGTACGCGGCCGCTTCCCTGTCATAGTTGATGTAAGCCTGAGCGGCATAGAACATGTTTTGCCTGAATTCGGCGACCCTGTAATGTGAATAACTGAGCTCTGGCGTTTCGCTCAGATAATAGAAGCTGTCTGCGCTCTGGGCGGGATCTTCGCTGAACAGGACAATGTAACCGCTGGGGGTGATCGGTATGCCCAGCAGATTGGTTGACACCGGATCCCACGTCACCAGGGCGTGAGGCGGGGTGATCGTTACTTGCAGGTTCTCCGGCTCCGAGGGGGGGCAATAGGTTACAGCGATGTAATCTTCAACCAACACTGAATCGGAGAAAGTGCTGTAATCGACCTTCAGAAACACGCTGTAGGTTCCGGGGTCGGTATAGATGTGGACCGGATTGGGTTCATCAGAATCGTAGCTGCCGTCATTCTCAAAATCCCAATGCCAGGCGATGATCGCGTCCGACCCGGTGGAGTTGAATTGCACCGTTTCGCCGACATAGGGCGCTGTATTCGAAGCCGTGAGTGACAGGCCCAGATACAACATATCTATTTCAGCGGGTGTCAGGCCGCGGTTCCAGATGTACAGGTCATCGATTCCGCCGAGAAACCGGTGGACTGTGGCATAATCCCTCTTTCCAATGGTCAGGGTTGTGGATTGGCCTATGCTGGCGTTGTTGGAGTACTGGTTGATCTCCGAGGCGTTACGGTAAAATTTGATCACACCGTTTGTTCTCGAGATCACTACATGATACCATTGGTTCAGTACCCAACTCAAAGCCCCTATATTGAATCCCTGGCCGGCGACGTATGATTCGATCCCAGCGTTAACTGAATTGGATAGGTTGAACTGAAAACTGTTCAAGGTTTGATCGCACAGGATCATGCGATAATCCCCCTCGATCTGCTGCGGTTGGATCCAGACGGAGACGGGAAATCGCCGCTACCGATGGCTGGCCAGGAAACGGGATTGATCGCGATCTTGCTGTCAGAGAAGTAATACGCGGAGTTTTCATTTCCATGTCTGTCGGAAGTAAGAAGCGCCCCGTAGACAGTTCAGTGATTGCCGTTGCCGCTGCTGTCCATGGCGTTGCTGGAAAACAGGTAGCGAGCCAGCAGATTTTGCGAAAGATCCCCGGTTAGCGGCGCTCCGGCCACGATCAGGATGATGAATGCCAACATCGCTTTTGTCATCGAATTTCTCCTTGTATATAAGGTTATTAAGTTTATCTTTGTTCCCACTCCAAGCCGGAGCGTAGTGATGAACCACGCGGTTATTTGCGCCAAATCATGCTGAACTATATCTATCACGATAGGCTAAAACTACCACATTCTCCTTTGTGTTATGATACCGAAATTGTCAAGTAGAATCCGTCTCATAATATGTAGTGTCATGTCAAACTGCTCATCCCGGCCGTTTTGCGGCCCAAACGTCCTTCATCCAGCCGTCCAACCCGCCTCGGGCGGAGCATTAACCACTAACTGATTAACTCATTAACATAAAAATCTTCTTGCCTTTTCCCCCACCTGATTATAACATCTCTGGATTAGCGGTGATTTTGCTCTTTGCTCCGCGTTACAAATGTGCTAAAGTGACGTTATCCGGTCCCTTGCGGGCGGTGTTTTTTGCGTTCGCCGCTTTTCCTGAAACATAGGAAAGGAGGCCTGCCATGGCAAAAAACCAAACCAGGCGTGCATAAGGAAGCCGCCAACGAGTGCGCCTGAAGTCCAAGCGCCCGGGGCGCGTTTCACCATTCCACCCTTTCACCCTCATTACACTCCCCTTTGAATGTCCTTATCCACCGTGAGAGTTGGCGGGCGTGGGACGGGAACTCTTCGGGTGGATTACACGATTCATTGAGGAGTGCAATA
>CAZOVZ010000089.1:0-2131 GCA_964583755.1 uncultured Candidatus Cloacimonadota bacterium | reverse complement strand
ACTCTCCTTGTTTTACAATGACTTAGCAGAAAATATGCGAAACTCCGGTTAACCCGTTAACCCAAAGAATTATCCGTAACCCACTATATATAGAGGGCATTGTTCCTTATTGCACTCCTCAATGAATCGTGTAATCCACCCGAAGAGTTCCCGTCCCACGCTCGCCAACTCTCACGGTGGATAAGGACATTCAAAAGGGAATGGAATGAGGGTGGAAAGGTGAAAGGGTGGAAAGGTGAAAAGGTGAAAAGGTGGAATAGGCCACGGAAAAGCGCAGAAAAAGGGATGGGCGCGGATGTAGGGTGGAAGTGGGTGTGACGGCGGATTTCGATCCGCCGTCGTTTTTCCCACACGGACATCAGTATCGTCGGTTTCCGATTTTTACTGTATTCTTCATTTCCCAGTAGTGACAATGCATTGACGGTGATCCGGCGGATTGGAATCCGCCGGAGGGGAATTGGACGCTACACAGGTGGTTCGCCGTCCCCTTCCATGTGCAGCGCGCCGGCGAAGCAGAGTTTGGTGCAGAGGGAGCAGCCGACGCATTTGTCCTTGTCGATGGTGGGATAGAGGTCCGCGTCCAGGGTGATGGCGAGGTAGGGGCAGCGGGTGCAATTGCCGCAGTGGACGCAGAGGTCGCGGTCCAGGGCGCTGCTTTTGGTTTTGGGCGGCAGGTCCATGAAGTCGGTGATGGGGTGGGGTTGGGCGATGCCGGTCAGTTCCTTGACGGAGGCCAGCCCTTGGGCTTCGAGCAGATGGCTGAGGCCCAGCTTGAGTTCGTCGATGATGCCGTAGCCATGCTTTTCCGCGATGGTGCAAAACTGCACGGTGGAGGCTCCCAAAGCCAGGAAGTTGGCGGCGTCCAGATAGCTCATGGCGCCCCCGTTGCCGGAGACCGTCAGACCCAGTTTGCAGGCCCGGGCCAGGCTCAGATAGCTGATCGGGAGGACGCCCGCGCCGCTCATGCCCACGATCACTCCTTCGTCCCAGTCGCCGCCTTCGCGGGGTCGGAAACCGAGGCAGGGGAAGGTGTTGGCGAGGGTGATGCCGGCCAGTTTGCCCGGATACCGGTCCAGGACGGCTTTGACGGCGGCGATGATGGGATGGATGGCGGTCACGGCGCCGGTCAGTTTGAAGAGCTTGGGGATCTGGGGATCGCTGATTTGCATCACCCAGTCGATGATTTTGGCCGTGAGGCCGGGATCCTGGGCCACGATGTCGCCGTGGGTGCCGTCGCCGCCCTGGGGACAGGAGAGGCTATATTCGATGCCCATGGCGCCTGCCTGTTCCAGCTTGCGGGTGTTGGATTGCCAGACGGCGCGGTCGGATGCGTCGTTTCCGGAGACCGGTCCGCCGGTGGAGGCGAGGGTGAGGCGATCGGGAAATTCTTTGACAAGGCGGGAGATCTCTTCGCAGACGCGGTCCAGCGGGTGGTCGGAGACGTTGTCGCAATTGGCGAAGGTGGTTTGGTCCCAGACCCACATGTATTCGCCGGGGATGTGGATGTCCAGGCCGTCGAAGGCGGTTTTCATGATGCCGCCGGCCCAACCGGCCTCATAGGCGAGTTTCATCTGCTCGTAGCCGTCGGTGGGCGGGGCGGCGGAGAGGAGGAAGGGGCTGTCGATCTGGCGGCCGAAGAAATCGGTCTTCAGGGGGACCGGATGCTTGATCCAGCCCGGGACGGGGAAGCTGCTTTTGGTCGCTTTGGCGGGAGGGTCAAAGGCGGTTTGGCCCAGCTCGGCAGCGACCTTGAGGGCGGTGTTTTTGCCGGAGGCGACTGCTTCCACCACCGTGGTGGGTCCGTTGGTCTGGTCGCCGCAGGCATGGATCCCGGTTCCGGCGTCACGCAAGGAGGGGCGGTTTCCGACCGCGATCACCACGAGGTCGAAGGGGCGGTAGAGCTCCGTGGAGCCGGCTTCGTCACGAATTTTGGAGGGATGGAAACTCTCGCCTGAGGGCAGTTCCACGCGTTTGGTGCGGATGCCGACGGTGCGGCCGGCCTCATTGACGATCTGGGCGATTCGGGTGCGGGGGCTGAAACAGACCCCATGCTCGATCAGGCCTTGCTTTTCGTCCTCGGTGAGGGGCATTTCGTGCCAGGCTTCCAGGGTGATCAGCTCCACGTGCGCGG
>CAZOVZ010000088.1:0-2216 GCA_964583755.1 uncultured Candidatus Cloacimonadota bacterium | reverse complement strand
TTGTCAAGAGATATTTACGTATACTTTTTGTCCATTTCTACGTGCAACGGTCTTAACTAGCAGAAATTTTGAGTAATTAATGTTTGTAATAATGATTTCTGTAGAAGCTTCTTAGAATCCTAAACAACGGTCTTGACACAAAATCACTCCCGCCAATATTGTTTTTTTTGGTGTGCCCCGATCGCTGCCGGAGGGAGTTAACCTCCACTGCCGGTTGAAACTGGCAGCAGGACGGGCGCCAGCGCGAAGGGAGGGACCATGAGTTTGAAGAGCGCGGCCTGTTCAGGTTTCAATCCTCCGGCGAAGAAGGCCCTGGCCTTTGATCCGGAGCGGGGCAAGCTCTATAGATTTTCGCCGGAACAGATCGAGGTTATCCGACTGGGGGATCCTTACCCCGCCGCGTATTTAAAGACGGTCCAGACCGGGATCTGGCAAAACCGGCCGCCCAAATCCGCCTTTCCCTGGCTGTTCGCACCGCCCCTGCCTCTGCGGCCGGAATACCAGAGCGAGGTGCTGCAAAAGTTCATCGCCTTCTCCCGAATCCTTTATGAAAACGTCGTCGCCTGGATGGGCGAAGAACATGCCAGGCTCCTGGATCGCTACGCCAGCCGGAGTTGGTGGCTCCACTGCCTGCTGATCCACGGCGGGGACCGCGCTTTGGAGCTGACACGTTCCAATCCCGCCCTCGCCTGGCTGATCAGCGCCCACGCGGTTTACCATCCCCTGGCCGGCAAACGTTACTGGCGCTCGGCGCGCAGCCTTCTGGACAAAAGGCGCCGAGACATCCTGGGCTATTTCGGCTTTCCGGCCTCCGAAGCGGCGGTGAAGCTCTTCTCGCGGATCCGGCCCCAATCCTGTTCCACGGATCTCTTGTTCATCCTCCGCAAGCAGCTCCGCGAATCCCCGGACCTGCTCCGCCAGCTCTCCTTTTTTCCCTGTCACAACGCCACCAGCCTGCGGATCATCTGTTCCCGGCTCCGCCCCCAGTTCAGCTATCACGCCCTGGCCGCGGTCGCCGCTCTGGATCCCTTCGCCGGAGAACGCGAATTCAATCACAAGCTGCGGGACGTGCTGGGCATGAGGAAGGCCCTGGCCGCCAACGGCAATCCACCGCCCGGGTTCCTCCTCCGTTCCCTGGCCGATCTGGACACGCTCCACGACGACCTGGTCCACGAACTCAACCAGGCGGAACTTCAAGAAGACCTGGAATTCGGGCCCGCCCCACTGCCGGATATCAGGCATGGCGGGATCTGGATAGAGTCCGTCCGCCGCTCCTCCGAGCTCCTGAGGGAAGGGCGTGAGCTGCGCCACTGCATCTTCTCCTATCACGATCTCATCGCCGGCGGGGAATGGCACGTAGCCCGGATGCTCGTCCCCGAGAGGCTTACGCTCCTCTACCGCGAATCCCGGGACAGCCTCAGCGGCGCCGCCTGCCTCGAACTGGAGGAGGCTCGCGGCCTCCGCAACGCGCTGCCCGACCCCACCTCCCTGCGCCTCATCAAGCTCTGGCTCCAACGCCAGGACCTCCAACTCTGGGATCCGGACCAACTGACCATCTTCGACGGCTGGGAACCGGGGGAATTGCCCTCGGAGGGCGGAGCGGGGGAGCTCTGACAAGGGGGTTCGCTGGGACTCGGGTAGGAATCCTGTAGGGATGGCATTTTAGATAGGTCCGCGGGGCCCGGAGTGTGTCATTCCAGGCCTTCATCCCAGAGGGGGTCCTCAGGGATGGAGGACGTGGAATCCAGCCTTGTGGGGGTAATGCCCCTTGGATTGATGCGTTGTCTTATGAGTGATGGTTTTCTGCTATCGGGCTGAGACTTCCGTTACGCGATGATGGATTTTGTTTGACGACCTGGATTCCACGCCAGCCGCAGGTTACTGTAAGTGTCTAGGTTGCCGGTCAGGCGGCTGGCTGGAATGACACGTTCAGGGCTGGGGGGTGAAGGTCTTGGAGGAGCAGACGTCCTCGTCTGCCGATGAGCGCTGCGCATGGAGTTCAAGCGCCCTGATCGGGCCTTGGCTTTGGAGCAAACTTTGGGGCGCTTGGACTTCATGCAGACGGAGCTGTGGTTTCCCAGATGTGAAGAATAGCTCGCGTGCTGGTTGAAGTCCAAATCCCCAAATGAGATAGGGGAGGGAGTGAAGCTGGGGGAGGGGATTTTAACCCAAATAATGCAGTAGGATTTTCTCAGTCCCTATTTTGGGACTGATAT
>CAZOVZ010000087.1:0-2714 GCA_964583755.1 uncultured Candidatus Cloacimonadota bacterium | reverse complement strand
GGGAGGTAGCGGGCGAGGTCCTTGGTGGATTTGTCGCCAAACAGCTTGCGGAGTAATCGTTCCAGCATTTCTCTTCCTTTATGTATGTAGGCGCCCGGTGGCGGCTGCCAGCCCGCGCGGGCGAACACTCTTTCCAATTTACGCCACGTTCGCGCCGGAGCCAATTGTGTCAATGATTTTGAAAAGAAGTGGGAAAAGAGGGTTCCCGCAGATCAGGCAGATAAAAGCGCGGATCGACGCAGATTAAAAATAGATTAGGGATGAACAGGATCGGAGGGATCAGAGAATTTTTTTCACCACAAAGAAACAGAGAGAACAGAGTAGAGAGAGCAGAGGAAATTTGATAAACATGAACTACTGGTAAAGGGGGTTCACGCAGATCACGCAGATCACGCAGATTGAAAAGAATGGATTGGGAATCAATATAACGCTCATGACTGGAAGATAATGAAATCCGTATAATCCGTACAATCCGTAAAATCCGTATAAAGAGTCTTTTACATCTGCGAGACCCCCTATTTATCAGCGTCGATCCCCGCTTTTATCTGCGCTAATCTGCGTGAACCACTATATCCCAAAAATCCTGATCATCCTGTTCATCCCTAATCTATTCTTTAATCCGTGTTTATCCGTTGCATCCGTCAAATCCGTGTGACTATTCTTATCTGTGCAATCTGTGTGATCTGTGAGAGGCTTTTTTTTCTGCGTAGATCTGCGCTTTTATCCGCGTAAATCTGCGTGAACCCCCTTTCTCTTTTTCTCCTTTTCTCGCCAAAAAAAGACGCCCCGGGCAAGCCCGGGGCGAGTATGTCTGTTAGGGTTAGGTTATTTCACGATGACCAGTTTCTTGGTGTCGGTCACGCTGGGGGTGCTAAGTTTGTAGAAGTAGATACCGCTTCCGCAGGCATTGCCTCTGCTGTCCTTACCATTCCAGCTGACGTTGTTCGTACCGGCGTTGACGCTGAAGGTACGGACAACCTGGCCAAGGATGTTGTAAACGGTGACGGTGCCGGTTTCGCCGGTCTTCACGTCAACCACGATGGTGGTGTTGCTGTTCGCCTTGAAGGGGTTCGGGTAGGCGCTCTTGACGATCTGGCTCACGTTGGTCACGGCAGGAGCCGAAACTTCGATGAACACGCTGACCGGACCAAAGAACTCGCTGGCATTGTAGTCGACGGATTCCAACCAGTAGTAGTACTGATTGTTTTCGATCACTTCGGTGTCAGTGTAGTTGTAGGTCTGAGTGGTGCTGGTGTTGGTGGCGGCGATGGCGGTCGGGGTGATCGCTTCGGCGCTCGCCAGGTCGTTGACGTTGCTGCGCAGCACTCTGTAGCCGATCATCTCGGTTTCAGTCTGGCTCACCCAGGTCAGGCGGACATTGCGGTCCACGTTGAGGGCGGTGAAGCTGCTCAGTTCCACGGGCACGTTGCCGTTTTCGTTGCGGAAACCGTACCAGTCGGTATAGGCGTAATCTTCGAAGATGTTTTCCCATACGATCTGGTTCCAAACCCAGGTGTCATCGTCGTAATCCGGATGGCTTACGCGATAGGTGCCAAGCTGCCAGAGGCCGCAAGGATACCAGACCATCAGCGGGGTCGTGCCGATGTTTACCCAGGTGTAGTTGGGATCGCCCCAAACGGCGAACAATTGGTCGCAGTACCAGATGGTGGCTGCGAGGGGTGTCGTTTGGTCGTTTTGATCGTAACCATCATAGGCCACGATTTCCCAGCTGTACTGGTTCACGCAGGGAATCAGTTCGAACATGTAGGTCGCGGTGTTGGTCTGAGGATCGAAATCCGCCGCGGCGACGGTGATGGTCAGAGGATTCCAGGTCCCGTCCACGGTGGTGTCCGGAGTCAGGACCATGCCGATCAGGTCGTTCACGGTGTCGTTGGCATCAACCAGCGTGTAGGGGAAGGCGTTGCCGTTCACGGTGTAACCGGCGGGGCCATTCACGACCACAGTGTAGGTGATGGGCTGGACAGGCGGGATCAGCTCGAAGGAGTAGGCCGCGGTGCCTTGGATGAAATCTCCGGCAGCGACGGTGATGGTCAGAGGATTCCAGGTTCCGTCCACTGTAGCGTCCGGGGTAAGGATCAGGCCGATCAGGTCGTTGGTGTAATCCTGGCTGTTATCGGTGAAGATAGCCGGGAAGGGCAGGCCGTTCACGGTGTAGCCGGCGGGGCCATTAACCACGACGGTGAACACGGGATAGACGGGGTCTGCTTCCAGCACGAATTCGATCGAGGCCGTGTAGTAACGATAGACGTCTTCTCTGTTCATGGCAGTGCGGCGGCCCTGGGATTTGACAGGGAAGACCTGTTCAAACACAGTGTCGGTGCCGACGGTGATCGGATTCGCAATCCAGTGGAAACCAGCGGGCGGATCGGCGATCGTGTACTGCCCATAGAGGGCGTCGGGGGTGGTGGCGGTTTTGAAATAATCCGTCACGCCGTCAAGCATGTAATTGGGCCCGGCCACGGCAAAGCCGTCGGGACCGTTCACAAACAGTTTGTATTCATCGAAGTATTGGGTGGTTTCTGTCCACACAAATTCCTGGTTGAGAACCCAGTTGTCACCATCGGCGGTCCACACGGTCGCGGCGTCGATCACCAGATTCGCGGGAGTCCAGTAACCGGTAGCCGGAGCGGGCAGCGGGGTCGGGGTGTAGGTGCCGTAGATGGTGGTCACGTCGGTGACGGGACCAAGTGTGG
>CAZOVZ010000086.1:0-3463 GCA_964583755.1 uncultured Candidatus Cloacimonadota bacterium | reverse complement strand
GCGTAAACCAGGTAGCTTTCGTTGCCAAAGATGTCCACCGTGCTGACGGCGAAGTGGTAGGTCTGGCCTTCCGTGAGGCCGGTAAAGGTGTAGGTTGTGCCGTTCGTGGTGACCGGGGTCCCCCAATTGCCGAAAATGGTGCTTTGATACACGTTGTAGTGGTCGATGGAGGCATCCGTGTAGCCGGTCCAGCTGGCCTGGATCGAAGTCCCGGTGCCGGTGTCGCTCACGCTGAAATTCAGCGGCGCCGCCGGCATGTCCGCAAAGCTGGCGGAGCAAGCCACGGAGGCTTTGATCACTTCGGTGCAATAGACGGGGTCGAGGTTGGCCATCACGTCTTGAATGCTGTGGTAGACTGGCGAGAAATCGGATTCAAAGAAGTAGATCACGTTGAAGCCGTGCTGCCAGAAGGGATGGCTGTCGCTGCTGGCGCTGTTGGCGGAGCCGTAGTAGGCGTCCAGTGCGGTGTACTGTTCGGTGAGCTGCGCGGCATAGGCGCTGTGGTCCAAAGAGCCGTCGTAGGGCATCAGGCGCACCTGCCACTGGTCGGGGCTGTGGGTATTGTTGGCCAGCATGTCGTGGTTGATCATCAGGCGGATGTTGAGATCGCTGTTGTCGGCGTCGGTAGCGAAATCCTTGGAGCCCCAGAGGCCGAATTCTTCGGCGGCGAAGGTCGCGAAACGGATCGAGCAGCGAGGCTGAAAGCCGGTCTGCATCATCACCCGCGCCGTTTCCAGGGCCGCGACGGTGCCGCTGGCATTGTCATCGGCGCCGGGGGCCAGGGTGTAGGAAGTGTCGTTGCCAGCCCGCGAGTCATGGTGGCCGCCCACGATGATGAACTCGTTGGGGTACACCGTTCCGGGGATGGTGGCTACCACGTTATACTGCTGCGTGCCTTGCCAGTTGAAGCTATGGATCTGGGTGTCGGTGACCCCGAAACTTTGAAACTGCTGCTGGATCCACTGCGCCACCTGGAGACGGTTGTCCGCCAGCGCGTAGCGGGTCTGGAAATCTTGCAGGCTTTGCAGCAGCGAGGTCACAGAAGTTACATTCACCGCCGCGACCAGATCGGCGACCGTAGTCCTGGTCTCAGTGACCGCCGCGAGCCGCAGGGCGTTGTTGCTAAAACGCATTCCTTCCGGGCCCAGGCGGGTAAATTCGTTGCGGACCCGCCGGCTGATTTCCGTCTCGCCCAAGTCGCTCTCCACCAGCCAGGCATTATCAAGCTCCAGCAACACCTTGCCCACGGGCGATAGGTCCTGCCGGGCCGGGCCCTCGAGTTTGCCGATCAGGTAGAGGTTCGCGCTGCTGTCCGCCAAGCGGAGCAGCCCGGGGTAGCTGGCCACCTGGTTTTCCGGGACGGATGCGATGATGTGTCCGCGGTCGTAATGCAGGATGGACCAGCCCTGGCCGGCCAGATCCCGCACGCGGTTGTAAAGTTCGTTTTGGCTGGCGCCGCCAGGCAACTGGGCAACGGGAAGCGCGGCTATGCAGGTCGCGGCAGACAGCGTGAGTCCGCCCAGCAGCAAGAGGGCGAGCAGCAAGGTCAATTTCTTCATGCGGATATCCTTAAAACCCAAGGGGTGAGATTTCATCAATTTAATCCTGCTGATGCAAATTCCATTCCCAATCTCGCCAAACATCAGAACCTGCCGCAATTTACTGAAACTGTTTGGAATCCGGCCGTTCCGGCTTATCTTTTCGCTAACAGCATTATTGAGCATGGAGGTTCAAATGCACAAATTACTTTTAATACTTGCCCTCGCCCTCTTACTGCTTCCAGTTTATGCGGAATGGGACGACTTTGAAGATGAAGACATGGACGTGACGGTGGAGGAAACCGCCGGCCAAGAGGTCTATTTCGGAGTTTATCCGGCCGACTTAAACTCGGAAATCGCGGACGGTTTGGGCTACCCCTATACCTACGGGATTTTGCTCACCAACGTGGTAATGGACTCTCCCGCCTGGAAGGCGGGGCTGCGCGACAATGACATCATCACCACCCTCAACGGACGGGTGATAGAAGATGCCGAAGCTTTCGACGATATGCGGGAGGATCTGCAAGTCGGCGAGCAGGTTGAGATCGGATTTTGGCGCGAAGGGACGGACATGGTCGCGGATATGGTGATGCAAGGGCGTCCCACCCAGACCGTCACCGTCATGAAAAAGAAAATCCTCACCGACGCCGCTGAAGGCGGCAAATCGGGCGGTTATGGCGGCGGGTCCTGGATTCCCGTCTGGTTCACCCCTGAGCTGGAAGACGTCAATGAACTGCTCTCCGGCCTCGGTTTCGCCACTTTGGGGGAAGACGGCATCCTGATGCAGGGCCTGGGTGGCAAGCTGCCGGTGGGTAAAAACCTGTTCCTGGGCGGCATGATGGCCGCCTACGACGACAGCTATTCAATTCCCGACCCGGATTCAATCGCCTACAAAAGATGGATGAACTACAGTACCTACTTCGGTGGCGTAACTTTGGACAAGCGCATCCCCTTCACCCGCAATTTTATAGGCTCTCTGGGAGTTTTGCTGGGCGGCGGCACCCACGAAGTGCAGATTCTGCGCACCAACGGCGACTATGAATGGCCAACCGTTTTTGCCTCAAGCAACTACAACACTACCATCAGCAAAAACTACCTCGTGGTACAACCCAAGGTGGAACTGATGTACCGCCTGCTGGGGTGGCTGGCCATCCGCGCCGAAGCTGGCTATGCCTACGGCTACAGCCCCAAAAGCGGCTGGCGGGTCACCGGCGTAAACGAGGAAACCTTCCCCGTTACCGGCTCTCCGGACACCCCCTTCCAGGGTTTCACCTTCAGCGTGGGCCCCTGGTTCGGCTTCTAAACACAAACTGATCCTTCCAAACCCCGGCGCCTTGGCGCCGGGGTTTTTTCGTCTGAACTCCGGTTTTATAACTTCTTCTCCCTTATTACCATTGCGCTACCATTACGGGACCATTACGGGCTTCACCCGTAATGATAGCGCAATGGTAGCGCAATGGTCATAGGAGCCAAAGGGCACCGAGTGGCGACATTTTAGATAGAAACCGCTCAAGATAGAAACCCGCACCGAAGCCCTCCTTGCGAGTCCCGTAGGGACGTCAGTTTAGATAGATACCCGGCCCCCGAAATAACCATATGAGTCCTGTAGGGACGGCATTTTTAGCTGGGGACTTGAATATGCCGTCCCTCGAAACCTCTTACGGGGGGTATGCGCTTGCTATCTAAACTGCCGTCCCTACAGGACTCGCACCCTATCAACGGGGTATACGCTTGCTATCTAAACTGCCGTCCCTACGGGACTCGCACCCTGTCAACGGCGGGACTCTAAAACTCTTACGGGGGGTGGTATACGCTTGCTATCTAAACTACCGTCCCTACGGGACTCCGGGGTAGTCCCACAACTTCCTTCGGCGAAATGACAGAGCTTTATTTTTCAACGGTTTCAGTTGAGGCCATCAAGCTGA
>CAZOVZ010000085.1:0-3644 GCA_964583755.1 uncultured Candidatus Cloacimonadota bacterium | reverse complement strand
CCTGACCGGTAACCTACACACTTACAGCAACCTGCGGCTGGCGTGGAATCCAGGCAGTTAAACATTAAGGCATAGCGTTATGGTGTTCTTAGCCCTTTAGTAACCCGACCTCTCCACCAGCCTCTGCAAACCAGACAACTCCAATACAGGCATTACCCCCACAATGCTGGGTTCCGCGCCATCCATCCCAGAGGCCCCCTCTGGAATGAATGCCTGGCATGACAAACTCAGGCCCAGCGGACTAAAGCGCCTTGCAAATTAGACCTCTGCCGCTACACGCAGCCCCCCTCCCCCCAGTTTGGAGTTCAAATCCCCCAAGCAAGCTTCCCTCCTTCCCCCATCTCATTTGGGGATTTGGACTTCAAACAGCACGCAAGCAAAATTTTCGCGTTATGATTACCATGCTCAACGCACATCGGCAGACGGGGACGTCTGCCACTCCACGCCCCCCCCCCATTAACTCATTAACTCATTAACCCCTTAACCCATTTTCACACCCCTAAGTGATAGAGGAGCTCCTCCAATCTAATCAATTGGAGACATCATGACAACCACCGACAACCCCACCATCCCCTCCCAGACAGTACCCACCGGACTGCCCGCGACTGTGCCCGCGTCCGCCCCAACCCCCCAGCCCCAGCCGGAACCCACCCTGATGGTCACCTTTGGCCCTTCCATCACGCGTCCGGAGGCCCTCGAGCCGCTGCCCCTGCAAAACCTGATGGTGCAAATGCAGTCCGGGCAATGGCGCAAGCCCATCGAGGCGATCCGCCGCGAGGCCAATCCCACCCTCCAACGCCAGCTGAAGCAACGCCTGCCCTACTTCGTCTTCGCGGAGTTCGACGGCAAGCGCGAGGATGCCAACGTGACCCGCGTGCATGGCGTGGTCTTCGATTTCGACCACGTGCCGGACCTTCCCGGATTGCGCCGCAAGATAGCGGACAGCGTCCCCTGGGCGCGTTACATCTTCCGGTCGCCCGTCGACGGCCTCAAGGTCGTGATACCCTTCGCCCGCCCCGTCACCGACCCCTACGAATACTCCCGCGTCTGGCAGCATCTCCGCCGCGAACTGACCGCCCGCTGCGAAACCGCGCCGGACAACACCCCGGACCGCAGCCGTGCCTGCTTTGTAAGCTACGATGAAGATTTCAGCGCTCTGGCCGGACGGACTCCCTTCGACCCGGACAGCGTGCCGGATGTCGCCGAGCCTTTGCCCCGCGGCGCCAAACCTGCCGCAGCGATGGTTCCCCAGCGCTACTACGCGCCCAACCTCACCGAAGCCTACGTCCGTTCCGCGGTGAAATATCTGCGGACCAAAAAGTTGTCCTGGCACGACTGGTCCCATTGCGGGATGGCGTTCTACAACCACTTTGGCGAAGCCGGCCTGACCTTCTGGCTGGAGTTTGCGGACAATCCCAACTACGAGGACACCGCCGCGGACCTGGCCAAGGACTGGGAAGGCCTGAAAAAGTATCCCGACGTCAAAATCGGCAGCTTCTTCCACGTCGCCGAGCAGGCGGGCTGGACTTTCGCCCTGCCGGATCCTGTAAGCGTGGGTGAACCCGACCTGAACGACTATCCGGAGTTGCTGGAACTCTTTGGCCGCCAGCGCAGCGTGCCCCTGGACCGCGATCGCCTGCCTGCCGCGCTCAACCGCTATCTGGACCTCGTGGACAACATCACGGACGCCCAGGACGGCGCCAAGCTCACCGCCCTGCTCCCCGTCGTGGCCTGCTGCATCGGCAACCGCGTCTACATGTACAACGCCGGCACCCGCCACTATTGCAACATCTGGGCGGCGATCATCGGCCCCTCCACCGTTTCCCGCAAGACCACCGTGATCAACCAGGCGATGAAGATGCTCAAGCCCCACCAGGATTCCCTCGCCTCCCTCTCCGCCAAAGAACGCAACGAGCGCGATCCCGAGCTCTGCCGCGTGACCCAGGCCCGCCTCTACAACCTCCTGGCCGTGGACCCCAACCGCCTCATCCTCCAGATGGAGCTTTCCGCCTGGATGCAGGAGATGAACAAGAGCTACAACGCTGGTATGAAGCAGGAAATCACGGACATGTTCGACGGCAAGGACCGCTCCATCGCCAAAATGGAGATCGACGAACACATCCGAAAGCCCGCCTTCAGCATCGTCGGAGCCACCACGGAGGACTGGTTTTACCGCGAACTGCGCGAGGTGGCGGACCAACGCGGCGGCTTCCTCCAGCGCTTCATCATCTGCGTGATCCAAAACATCGACGTCAATAAGCTGCGCTTATCCTCCAACGCCAGTCCGGAATGGGACCGCGAACTCTACGCCTACGACGAGATCCTCTCCGTGTTCCGTTCCCTCCCCGGTTCGCACCGCTTAAACGCCGCGGACGACGCCCTCGCCCTGCGCGACGGCATCTACGCCGATCTGATGAAACGCATCGCCCTCAGCGCCGACGATCCCCAGGCCGCCTATTGTGCGCGCATCTTCGACAACTACTTCTGGCGCTTCTGCACCCTCATCCACCTCCTCAAATACTGGCAGGACCTGCGCGAAGCCCGCGACGCCGAACGCCTCCCCCACTGGTTTGCCGCCAACCCGGTGGAGATCGAAACCGCCCGCGAGGCCTGGTATCTCTGCGAATACTACTTCCAAAACACCAGCCCCTTCCTCCGCGCCCTGGCCGAAGGCTCCCGTCTGGACAGCGAGCGCAAGGTGATCCGCATCCTCCAGGAAGCCCCCGGCAACGAAATGACCCATAGCCGGCTGCTGTGCAAGAGCAAGATGGGATCCAGGGATTTCCGGGTCTGCATGGATAGCCTGATTGAGAAACAGGGAGTGCTCTTTGAGGAAACAACCGGATACAATAACAGGTTGGCAAGAAAGTACCGCATCAATCCAGTGTTGATCAATCTGTAAAGCTAATGCGTTGGGGACCTGGAAATCCGGGTCCCCAATTTCATTAATTCCATTAATTCACTAATTCCCCGGCTCTACACCCCCCGGTGGGGGGAGAATCTAAAACTGGACAGATAGTCTATCTATCTATATGATATATATGTATTTATATATAATATATACTATATTAGTAGGTATTAGTATTTAGGTAGTCTATATGCTTGTCTGGTATGCTGATAGATGCTGTTGTTGTCCGTTGGGGTCAACTTCGGCTCTTCCGGGGTGTAGAGCCGGGGAATTAGTGAATTAATGGAATTAATGAATTTGACCCCCCCCTTAATCGTGTCTATCTCCCAGTTTGGAGTTCAAATCCCCTAAGCAAACTTCCCTCCTTCCCCCACCTCATTTGGGGATTTGGACTTCAAACAGCACGCAAGCAAAGTTTCGCGTTAGAATGCCCAAGCTCAGCCCCCACCACCCAGCCTCAGCGTGTCATTCCAGCCAGCCGCCTGACCGGTGACCATCACATCTATAGCAACCTGCGGCTGGCGTGGAATCCAGGCCTTAAAACATCTTCGTGCAAAGCGTCCTGGAGTTGTCAGCGCTTTAGTGCCCCCCTACTCCTCACCAGTCTCAGCAAACGGACGACTCCAGTATGGGCATTACCCAAACAATGCTGGATTCCACATCGCCCGCGGGGTCACTATAAGAAGACCGTTGCACGTAGAAATGGACAAAAAGTATACGTAAATATCTCTTGACA
>CAZOVZ010000084.1:0-3854 GCA_964583755.1 uncultured Candidatus Cloacimonadota bacterium | reverse complement strand
CCATAGGATATAGGCTACCAAGTGAGGCGGAGTGGGAATACGCTGCCCGGGGCGGTTTGCAGACGCATGGCTATACCTATAGCGGTAGTAATGACCTCAATCTGGTTGGCTGGTATGACTACAACAGCGGTTATACTTCCCATCCTGTGGGCCAGCTTGCCGCCAACGAACTGGGGACCTTTGACATGAGCGGAAACCTGTGGGAGTGGTGCTGGGATCGATACTCTCCAACAAGTTCCTACCGTGTGGTACGAGGCGGTGTCTTCTACTATAATGCCGACGGCTGCACCGTTTCGTATCGGACCTACGGCAGTGCCACGTACAGCGACGACAGCATTGGCTTCCGCATCTGCAGGGTTTCTCCTTGATTTTTGGTTTTTCCCCTTTTTGCCTTTTGCAGGCTTCAAAGCGAAAGAAACATGATTCGAGGCGGAATTAAACCAGGGGGTGCAGGGGGAACTTTCCCCCTGCCCTCTAAAAATTTGGAATACATATGTATAGGTTGATGTTAGTGCGTTTTAACCGGGACAGCGGAGAATTTGAAGACCAGGAATTCAACCGGTTTTGCCGGGAGCACAATGTGGTCCGGATAGAAAAAGAGTTTATCAACAGCGATGGCAACATCTATTACTCCTTCTTCATCGAGTATCAGGAGCGGCGGGAAAAGCAAGGCAGGCCTGACCTTGAAAGTCTGAATGAGTTGGAACGAAGCCAATATGAAAAACTTCGCGAGTGGCGAAATGACAGAGCTTTATTTTTCAACGGTTTCAGTTGAGGCCATCAAGCTGACGCAGCCGACCCCAAAAGAATCCCGAAAAATACTAACTTGACAAAAAACTGCCGATCCCAGCATTATCAAACCAGCAATATTTTATGGAGGAATCATGGCAAGATTTTTGCTCACGGCCTTGCTGCTGCTTGTCTGCGCGGCGGGGATGGCGCTGAGTTCCACGACCAACTCGGCCCTTTTCACCCTGGACACGGTGGACCCGATCATCACCATCCAAAGCCCCAACGGCGGCGAAGAATGGTATATCGGCGACACACACAACATCCTTTGGTCCATCACGGAAACAAACCTGGTCCCCAACAGCGTCAACCTCTGGTACAATCGCGGCGGCGCCGATAACGTGCCCATCGCTTTGGGCATTGCCGACACCGGTTCCCTGGCCTGGCCGATGCCGGATACTTTGGGCAGCAACTACCGGATCCGGATCGCCGGCACCGACAGCTTTGGCAACTCCAGCCTCAAAAGTTCCGCCGGCACTTTCACCATCACCTACGTGCCGCCGGCGACCCCGCAGGGCATAGCTGTGGACATTTCGAACTCCGTGGATGCCGTGATCACCTGGCAACCCGTCACCCAAACGATCTACGGCAGCCCCATCGTGCCCGACGGCTATATCGTGCTCTACAACGAAACCGCCTATGAGGACAGCGACCACCTCTATTACTACCTCTGGGATGTGACCAATGGCAGCACCTTCACCCATGGCGGGGTGGCCCGGCGCCGCGCCCAGATGTATTATCGCGTGGTGGCCTACAAGGATATCGATGGCAGGATGGCAGATATTCTGGCAGCGGCCAAAGCAGATCCGGACCGGCCACTGAGTTTTGCCGAGATCAGGCAAGCCATGGCGAACCCAAATGGAGGTGTCAAATGAGAACTTTAATACTCACCCTTATCCTTGCGATCGCCTGCGTCAGCCTCTTTGCCCAGCCCCTGGCCCTGCAAAGCTTCGAAAACACCGCCTCCGACACCTGGAGCTACACCGCCAGCCCCGCCAGCTTCGTGCCCTATTTCTGGGGCCGCACCAATCAGCCCCAGGGCGGCGCTACAGCCCAAAATGGAACCTGGTACTGGGCCAGCTGGCTGATGGACCCCAACCCTGCCAGCGTCAGCTTCGGCAACGTCTCCATCACCCCCGGCACCCCACATAGCATCAGTTTCTCCTATTACAGCAAAAACCTGAATCCCGCCATAGACCAGCTGCAGGTCTGCCTGGAATACGACAACGGCAGCGAGTGGAACAACTGGATCCCCTTGCTGCTCAACACTCAGGCCTGGTCGCTGTTTTCTTTTAACATCCCCCCAAGTGCAAGCACTGTGCGCGTGAAAATCCTGACCCAATACACCAACCCCAACATGGATAAGTATGCCCACTGGGACAACTTCAGCATCAAGGCGGAACAGGCAGAATTCACCGCGCCTGTAGTATTTAATACATCGATAGTCGAGCGCGCGGACGGCAGCAAGATCGTGGATATTTACTATAGCCTTTTTGACGCCAATGGCGACAACTGTGAAATCGGGCTGAAGCTGTCTGAGGACGGCGGCAGCACTTTCAGCATTATCCCCTCGCCAGCCCTAATGAGCGGAGACATTGGCCAAAACATTGCCCCCGGCTTTGGCAAACACATCGTCTGGGAGGCCGGCTCCGAAACCAGGGACTTCGATGCCAGTCAATTCATGGCCCAGTTCTACGCAGACGACCCTACCAGACCGATACCGGAGAACTTTGTCTTTGTAGAGGGCGGTACGGTAGCCGGGATAACGGTGGCTGATTTCTACATCGACAAGTTTGAACTGACCAACGCCGAATGGGAAGCAGTGATGGGAACCGGCGGCGGGGACAACTACCCCAAAGCCTATGTAAGCTGGTTCAATGCCATCGAATATTGCAACCGCCGCAGCATGCAGGAAGGTCTGCCGCCCTGCTACAGCTATCTGGACTACGGAACAAATCCTGCCGATTGGCCCGCGGGCTGGAACACAGCCTACCAAAACCATGTGAACGTAAACTGCGACTGGACCGCCATAGGATATAGGCTACCAAGTGAGGCGGAGTGGGAATACGCTGCCCGGGGCGGACTCAACACCCATGGCTACACCTACAGCGGCAGCAACGACCTCAACCAGGTGGGTTGGTATGATGGCAACAGCGGGTACTCATCCCATCCTGTGGGCTCAAAGGCCGCCAACGAACTGGGGACCTTTGACATGAGCGGAAACCTGTTGGAGTGGTGCTGGGACGTATATAGCGGTTCATACCGTGTGAGGCGAGGCGGTGGCTTCTACAATTATGCCTACGGCTGCACCGTTTCGGATCGGGCCGGCAACGATGCCACGCACGGCTACGACTACGTTGGCTTCCGCATCTGCAGGGTTTCCCCTTGACTTTTGTTTTTTTCCCTTTTTGCCTTTTGCAGGCTTCAAAGCGAAAGAAACATGATTCGAGGCGGAATTAAACCAGGGGGTGCAGGGGGAACTTTCCCCCTGCCCTCTAAAAATTTGGAATACATATGTATAGGTTGATGTTAGTGCGTTTTAACCGGGACAGCGGAGAATTTGAAGACCAGGAATTCAACCGGTTTTGCCGGGAGCACAATGTGGTCCGGATAGAAAAAGAGTTTATCAACAGCGATGGCAACATCTATTACTCCTTCTTCATCGAGTATCAGGAGCGGCGGGAAAAGCAAGGCAGGCCTGACCTTGAAAGTCTGAATGAGTTGGAACGAAGCCAATATGAAAAACTTCGCGAGTGGCGAAATGACATAGCTTCCTCGGAAGGGATCCCCGCATATATCCTGATGTACAACTCCCAGCTGTTTGACGTAGTGAAAAAACAACCCCGCTCCATTGGCGATTTTGCCGCCATCAGAGGCATGAAAGGCAAGGCCGAAAAGTACGGAGAGGCGATCATCCGGCTCTTGCAGGAAGCGGGCCTTGGATCAGAAGAATAACTACCCCCTCTACGTCAAGTGGATGGATGTGACGAAATGGCTGCTGACCAGAACTGAGCGCTTTCCCAAACATTTGCGGTTTTCGCTGGCGCAAAAGCTGGACAACCTCT
>CAZOVZ010000083.1:1333-4676 GCA_964583755.1 uncultured Candidatus Cloacimonadota bacterium | reverse complement strand
TCAAGAGATATTTACGTATACTTTTTGTCCATTTCTACGTGCAACGGTCTTATATGAGTGAAGGTCACCGGTCAGGCGGCCGCTTGGAATGACACACTCAGAGGCCCGCGAACTAAAGCGCGTAGACCCGGAATCCCTTCATGTTACTGTCATTCCGGCCCCCAACCCGTAACCCAGAAAACTCCATTTCGACAACCCACCCCCAGCCCCCCACCACCCGGCCGCTTGGAATGACACACTCCGAGGCCCGCAAACTAAAGCGCGTAGCCCCGGAATCCCCTCATGTTCCTGTCATTCCGGGCTCCGACCCGTAATCCAGAAAACCCCATTTCGACAACCCACCCCCATCGCCCCACAACCCAGCCTCAGCGTGTCATTCCGGGCTCCGACCCGGAATCCAGAACCCCCCCCCCAGGATGTCGACCCAGCCCCTGTCGCAACTTTCAGCTTGACACAAACATCCGGAGGAGTTCTGTTGCATTATAAAAGAAATGTTTTGCAAAGATCAATCCCAAGAATGGAGGAACACATGAAAACAGCCATGCTGATCTGCATCCTGTTTATTTCTGGCACCGGGCTGCTGGCGCGCACCGGCTATGGCACATCCGCACCGGTTATCAACGACACCGTGGATCCCGCCCTTTCCCTCACCGCTCCCAATGGCGGGGAAATCTGGTACATCGGCGACACCAGAGACATCATCTGGACCGCCACGGACACCAACATCCTGGAAAGCGGCGTAAACATCTGGTATAGCCTCACTGGAGGCACAGATTCCACCAGCATCGCCGGGAACACCCTCAACGACGGCAGCCATCCCTGGGTTCTGCCAGCCGTGCAAAGCTACAATGCCAGGGTAAGGATCAGTGTCTCGGACAGCTTTGGCAACCAGAGCCAGGCCTTTAGCGCCAGTCCTTTTTCCATCACCTATGTGCCGCCCCGGCCGCCGGAGAATGTGGCGGTGAATGCAAGTAACAATGTGGACGCGGTGATCGCCTGGGACGCCGTCACCCAAACCATTCCGCCCTACAACAGCCCCATCACCCCCGATGGCTACATAATTCTCTACAACGAAACGCCCTATGAGGATGACCAGTTTTATTACTTCCTGGGACGCAGCTACACCACTACCTACACCCATCACGATGTGGCGGAATTTCGGGACCAGATGTATTACAAGGTCCTGGCCTACAAGAATTACCGCGGCGATGTGGACAACGTGATCCAGGCCGCGCTGGCCAATCCGGAGGCCAGAATCAGCCTGGCGGAGCTTAAGGCCGCGCTGCGCGGGTACCCTGTGGGAGGTGACCAATGAAGAGGATCTATTGTGTACTGGCGCTGCTTATCCTGCTCGGCAGCCTCGCCTTCGCCGAAACCACCGCTCTGCAGAGCTTTGAAGGTACAGCCAACGATACCTGGGGCTACGCCGCCATGCCGGAAGGCATGAACCGCCTGGTCTGGTGGGGCCGCAGCGACCAACCCATGGGCGGGGCCAGCGCTCAAAACGGTTCCTGGTATTGGTCCAGTTGGGACCTGGACAACAGCGAACACACCCTCACTTTCGACAATGTCTCGCTTCCCTTTGGCTACGTCCACAGCGTTAGTTTTTGGTTCTACACCAACGGTCTTGACCCGGTGACCGATCAATCCGGATTCTGCCTGGCATACGACACTGGCACCGAATGGATCGATTGGGTGCCCCTGGCTCCAGATACGGATGCCTGGACGCAGATGACCATAAGCATCCCTCAGCAGGCCACAACGGTCAGGTTGAAGTTTAAAGCTCAATATGACGGTTTCGCCAAATATGCCCATTGGGACAACATCTCCATCACAACCACGCCAGCTCCACCAACAGCCCCGCTGGTATATAATGTTAGCGCCATCCAGCGCACGGATGGCAGCAAGAGCGTGGACATCTACTATGACCTCTTTGATGCCAATGGCGAGCTCTGTGACATCAGCTTCAAGCTAAGTGCCAATGGCGGTGCCAGCTATGACATTATCCCCAGTCCCGCCAATCTGAGCGGAGATTTTGGTGATGACCTGCTTGGCGGAACAGGAAAACATATAGTCTGGAATGCCGGTGCGGAAAGCTTTCCCCTGGATGGCAGCTATCTATACCGGGTGTATGCGGATGATGGTTCTTCACCACCCATGCCGGAGAACTTTGTCTTTGTGCAGGGTGGCACCGTTGCCGGAATCACGGTATCCAGCTTCTATATAGACAAATATGAGCTTACCCAAGCAGGATATCAAGCTGTGATGGGCTCTGAACCTGCCAGTGGCTATGGAGATGGAGATACTTATCCGGTTTATTATGTTAGCTGGTTCAATGCCATTGAATACTGCAACCGGCGGAGCATGCAGGAAGTGCTTACACCCTGCTACAGCTACCTCAGTTACGGTACTAATCCGGATAACTGGCCTGCGGGTTGGAATTCCAATTCCAACAACGCCGTAAATGTCTCTTGCAATTGGACAGCGGGTGGCTACCGCCTTCCCAGTGAAGCTGAATGGGAATATGCTGCACGAGGAGGCTTACAAACACATGGATATACCTATAGTGGTAGTAATGATTTGAATGCAGTAGGCTGGTATTCATCCAATTCCAGCAGCACTTCTCACACCGTTGGCACCAAAGCTCCCAATGAACTTGGTATCTATGACCTGAGTGGTAACGTTTGGGAGTGGTGTTGGGACGTGTATAGCGGGTCTTACCGTGTGTGGCGCGGCGGTGGCTGGGGCGGCAATGCCGGCAACTGCACCGTTTCCTATCGGAGCGTCAGCGATGCGACCAACACGAGCGTCAGTTTAGGCTTCCGCTGCGTCAGGGTTTCCCCTTGATTTTTGTTTTTTGTCCTTTTTGGCTTTTGCAATTTTCAGGGCGAAGGGGCAAAGCTAAGAATGACCGTGAGCAGGGGGTGCAGGGGGATTGAATCCCCCTGCCCGCCGGATATTCGGGGCAGTAAGCCTCGAGCAAACGGCGCCAGTTCAGATGAGCGGGTAACCAGTTAAGAACGTCTGTCCTTCCGGTCTGCCAGCCTGGAGTTCAAGCGCCCTGGCCCAGTTTCGCTTTGAGCCGGGACCCCAAAGGGCGCTTGGACTTCGGGCGTACTCCGGGCATGGGTTTGTGGTTTCATCGCTCGTGCTGTTTGAAGTCCAAAGCCCCAAATGAGGCGGGGGAAGGGATGAAGCTGGTTTGGGGGCTTTGAACTCCAAGGCTAAGCAGGGGCTCGTGCTGTTTGAAGTCCAAAGCCCCAAATGAGGCGGGGGAGGGGATGAAGTTGGTTTGGGGGCTTTGAACTCCAAGGCTAAGCAGGGGCTCGTGCTGTTTGAAGTC
>CAZOVZ010000083.1:0-1233 GCA_964583755.1 uncultured Candidatus Cloacimonadota bacterium | reverse complement strand
TGGTTTGGGGGCTTTGAACTCCAAGGCTAAGCAGGGGCTCGTGCTGTTTGAAGTCCAAAGCCCCAAATGAGGCGGGGGAAGGGATGAAGCTGGTTTGGGGGCTTTGAACTCCAAGGCTAAGCAGGGGCTCGTGCTGTTTGAAGTCCAAAGCCCCAAATGAGGCGGGGGAGGGGATGAAGCTGGTTTGGGGGCTTTGAACTCCAAATCAGCGCGCCTGCCTTCAAAGAAATCATATCCCCCAAATCCTCTTTTTCCTGCAAATCTGCGTTCTCTTTTAGAAAGAAATCATACCCCCCAAATCCTCTTTTTCCTGCAAATCTGCGTTCTCTTTTACAGAGAAATCATACCCCCCAAATCCTCTTTTTCCTGCAAATCTGCGTTCTCTTTTAGAAAGAAATCGTAGCCTCCAAACACTCTATTCCTGCAAATCCGCGTTCCCTTTTAGAAATCCCTTGACAGCAGCGCCCCGCGCCCAGACAGGTAAACACTTGTAAAATATAGCAGAGGACCGAATGAAAGAAGGTTTTTTACCCAAAAACGATTATCACTCCATCTTCTTCACCGACAAGGCGGAGCAGTGCAGTGACGACATAAAATCCCTGTTTTTGAGCCATTTGGAGTATTCCCTGGCCAAAGACACCACCACGGTGCAGCCTTGGGACATCTATTTCGCGCTGTCCCTGAGCCTGCGGGACCGCCTGATCGACCGCTGGCTGCGCACCCAATACGAATACCGCAAGCGGGACGCGAAGAAGGTCTATTACCTCTCGATGGAGTTCCTGATGGGGCGGCTGTTGGGCAACGCGCTGATCAATCTGGGCGAATACGACAACAGCTATGACCTGCTCAAAGAGCTGGGCTACGCGCTGGAAGACATTGCCGAGCTGGAACCGGACATGGGGCTGGGCAACGGCGGCCTGGGGCGCCTGGCGGCCTGTTTTCTGGATTCCCTGGCCACCCACGCCTATCCGGCCTACGGCTATGGCATCCGCTATGAATTTGGCATCTTCAAGCAGGACATCGTGCAGGGCTATCAGGTGGAAGAGCCGGACCACTGGCTGGCCAAGGGCTGCCCCTGGGAGATCAAACGGCCGGACATCACCTACCGCGTGCGTTTCGGCGGCAGCGTGATCAGCGAGGAACAGCCGGATGGGCGCGTCCTCCAGCGCTGGATCGACACCAACGACGTGATGGCCGTGGCCTGGGACATCCCCATCCCCGGCTACAAGGTGG
>CAZOVZ010000082.1:0-5062 GCA_964583755.1 uncultured Candidatus Cloacimonadota bacterium | reverse complement strand
TAATATTATAAGATTTTACTTGACAGCTGTTTGAAGTTTACTTATGGGTAACCCCGCATATGGAAAGGTGAAACTTTCCGGATTAACCCGCAAGGAGCAGAGATATGACTTACAAGAGACTTATCATCGCCCTGATCATGGGCGTCCTCGCCGGCATCGTCTGCGTGCTGATGTCCAGCCAGGGAAACCCCAGTTCCCTGAGCCTGAGGCTGCTGCTATCGATCTTCACCAGCCGGGTCCTGATCGGTTTCGTGATCGGGATCAGCGCCTGGAAGATGCACTGGGCCCTGCACGGCATCCTGATGGGATTGATCGTCAGCGCTCCCGTAGCGTTCAGCGCGGCTCTCGGCGCGACCCCCGAATTTGGGAAATGGCAATTGTTTTTCTGGACCCTGGTCATGGGGATCATCTACGGATTTGTGATCGAACTGGTCACCAGCGTTTTCTTCAAGGCGAAACAGCAATAGCAGGATCGGATCTGTTTATTATTGCCCTTGTCAGCGGCTCGCCGCCGAAAAAAGAGTGGTGGGCCCAGAGGGACTCGAACCCCCAACCATCCGGTTATGAGCCGGAAGCTCTACCAGCTGAGCTATAGGCCCGCTTTACTCACCATTCCCAAGAATTTTCCCGCCCCGATTTGTCAAGGAAAAACGCCTCGCCCGGACTGTAGTGCGCAAATCCATTGGCGCGGTAAATAAGCGCTTAGCTCAAGCAGTTTCCTTGTTCCGGAAGAGATCATCGATCCGGAACCGGGTCAGTCCCGCCCTGCGGGCTGACAAATCAGGATGAGCAGGCAGCGGAACGAGAAAGTCATTGACAAATATATGGACAACGAGGCATGTCGCTAACAGCAATCTGATCAAGTGAGGACTGGATGAGAACTTTACCGTTGTTCCTGGCAACCTTGTTTTTGAGTGCTTTATCTGCCCAAACCACTCTCACCCCCTTATGCCAATACCAGGCGCCGCCTGGAGCAGCGTACATCGACCAGATCAATTTCTTTTATGGGAATCAACCTGCCAGGCGGGGTTCTGATGCCAATCATGACGGTTATGACGATTTTATCAAGGCTTACGGACTTACAAATCTATCTGGTGTTGACATAGTCTGTTTTTGGGGCAGACCTGTGCTCAGCAATACCCCCGATTGCATCTACAACTGGCCAAGCGCGGGAATTTCCGGAGCATGCGTGACCTGGCACGGAGATCTGAACGGAGACGGGTTGAACGACTTTGTCGCAACCTATCAAGGGTATGAGAGTATGTATGCCGTGGTATCATTTAGCGATTCCCCTTTCAACATCAATCCTGATCTGACTTTTCAGTTCCCTTATTGGGGAGGGTTCCAGGCCCTCAACGGAGGATATGATTTCAACAGTGATGGGTTTGACGATATCCTATGTGTGGATAATGATAGTGAGTATTGGGAAGGTAATGTGGATATCTTATTTGGTGGTAATCCAATGGATACAGCAGTCGATGTTCATATCCAGGGTTCCGAAGCTGGTCAGGTCAGAGTGGGTTACCAATACGCGGTCGGAGATGTCAACGGCGATGGTCTGGATGACCTGATACTATCCCGCCAGGGTTTTGGTGACGGCGCCCCTCTCTATCTTGATATCTACAACGGAGGGCCAGCATTCAAGAATCCAGAAGTATCTTTGTCCTTATCGCTGCCTCATCCACTCATGAGCGATTCCGACTTGCTGGCCAATGGTGACATCAATGGAGATGGATGTGACGATATCTGTGTTCCTTACAACGATTCGCTATATGTCTTTTGGGGCAGTGAGAGCATGAGCATGGATTCTTCCGCCTTCCACATTGAAAACAGCCAGCCTCTGCCGATGCAGTCCAACGCGTTCTATTGCAACATCAACAATGATGCGTATGACGATCTGGGGATCCGGATGTGGGGTGAGGACCAGGTGGATTTTTACCTGGGCGGAGCTTACTTTGAGTCCCAACCGGCCTACTCAATCGGGATAACTCCCTGCCTATCAAGTGGTGGAATTGGCGTAGATTTGGGTGATCTGAACGGAGATCAGCACGATGACGTTTTGGTGAGCGACGGCGGAACTTTCAATACCGCGACAGTTTACTCCTTGAATCCGGTTGCCACTGCCGACCCCGTCATGCCAGCCGGGGAGTGGATTCAAAACTATCCCAATCCCTTCAGGCGCTCGACCACCTTCAGCTATAAACTGCCTGACCACAATACGGTGAATTTCCGCATTGAAATTTTCAACCTCAAGGGGCAGAATATCCGGGACTTGCCCGTTAACAGCAGTTTGACAACCAGTTGGGACGGAAGGGATTCCTGGAATCATCCAGTAGCGTCGGGAATGTATTTATATAGATTCACAGGCCCAGGTTTTTCCTCCGAAGTGAAGAAAATGCTGCTCATCAAGCAGTAGGTAGGTCTGAGGGTTTGATCACAGCGGTTGTCTCTGCTGGCGTGGCGTCTGGATAAGCTCATACCGCATCAGCTTCTTTCTGGCATTTTGTCCGCCCATCCATTACTCGCCCAATACATCCCCAGGAAAGTTGGGACTGTATTGGTTGAGAGTGAAATGGGTTGGCCGGCCAGGAAAGGGGGTCGGCAAGGCCGGTAATATGCGTGTCTGGCATGGTTTGGGGACGGGAAAACCCCGCACGGCGCTTCCGCGGATTGGTTGTGCCAAAACTTTCGCTTTACTATTCTCCGCCGCCGGATATATTGTCCTTACAAGGTGAAAATCGATGAGATACATACAGATACTACTGATTTTAGCACTCTGCGCCGGATTGGGCGCCGCCAAATACGCCGGCGACATCTTTCAACTGAGCCCGGGCGTTCAAAACCAGGCGATGGGCAATACCGGCCTGACCTGGAGCGGCTCCCTCGGTGCCGGCTGGTGGAATCCGGCCCTGTTGGCCGTGGCCCCCTCCAATGGCGTGGAACTGATGCGGGTGGAGCATTTCGAAGGCCTGCTGCAGCAAAACCAACTTTCCCTGATCTGGGGAGACAAAAGCCGCATGGCCGTCCAGATCAGCCATCTGGGCATCGACAAGGTCAAGCTGACCCAACTGGAAAACCCCACGGATTCGCTCAGCAACGAAAACCGGCCCATAGTCTGGAAAACGGTGAGCAACAACGACGTGATCCTCTACGGCAGCCTGGCCCGGTCCTGGAAGCCAGATCTGCATCTGGGCGTGACGCCCAAACTCGCCTACCGCAACCTGGCGGAACACTCCGGCTTTGGCTTCGGCGCGGATCTTGGTCTGCTCTGGCAGGCGGGAGGGGGATTCTCCGCAGCCGCCAACCTGCGCGATTTCTTTTCCACCCAGATCATCTGGGAAAACGGGACCCACGAGATCGCCGTGCCCAACCTGGATCTGGAGCTGGGTTACGACGCCAGCCTGTTCAGCCGGCGCCTGCCCATCCACCTCGCCCTGCGAAGCCAAATCTACGCCGAGGACCGCGGCGAGGCCTCCAACTTTGACGCCGGGGCTTTCAGCGCCGACCTCCACGCCGGCCTGATGGCGCAGCCGATCCCGGAGCTCAGCGTGCTGGCGGGCTGGGATTACGACAGCTTCACCGCCGGGCTGGGCCTGCGGCTTCGCGGCCTGGGCCTGGATTATGCCTGGCGCAACGGCTCCGCCGACGCCCTCGGATCATCTCAGCGCCTCTCCCTCAGCTACAGATGGTAAAGCTCGCCCTGCTGGGCGCGACGGGTTCCATCGGAACCTCCACCCTCGACGTCGTCAGGGAACAGGCTCCCCGCTTCCAAATCAGCCTGGCCTCCGCCCATTCCGGCCACGCGAAACTACTCCGCGTCGCCGCGGAATTCAAGATCCCGACCCTGGTGCTTACCGGGATCACCGATCCCAACCTGCAAAATAAGCTCAGGGCGGAAAATCCCTCCCGGCGCCTCCATTTTGGCGAGGATGAACTGCTGATTGCCCTCCGGGAGGAGGATTACGACCTCGGGCTGAACGCCATCAGCGGCTCCGCCGGACTGCGCGGCAGCTTCGCCATCGCCGAACGCGGCAAGGCCCTCGCATTGGCCAATAAAGAATCCCTGGTGCTGGCGGGCCACCTGCTGATCCCGTTGCTAAAGGAAAAGGGAGCGCCTTTGCTGCCCGTGGACAGCGAGCACAGCGCCCTCTTCCAGACGATCGGCGCGCATCCCGCCTCCGAGATCCGCAAGGTCCACATCACCGCTTCCGGCGGCGCTTTCCGGGACCTGCCACTGGATCAGTTTGACCGGATCACGGTCGCACAAGCCCTCCGCCATCCCAACTGGCAGATGGGCGCCAAGGTCACGCTGGACAGCGCCACGATGTTCAACAAGGCCCTGGAGGTGATGGAGGCGCACTGGCTGTTCTCGCTTCCCTATGAAAAGATCGGCGCGGTGCTGCATCCCCAATCCGTCATCCACTCCCTGGTGGAGTTCATCGACGGCTCCCTGCTGGCTCAGATGAGCGTTCCAGACATGAAGCTGCCCATCCTCTACGCGCTGTCGCATCCCCGCCGGTTGCCTTCACAACTGGTGCAAACCGACCTCACCGCCCTCTCCGCCCTCACTTTCGCGCCTTTGGATCGGGAACGCTATCCGCTGTTCTATCTGGGCCTGGAGGTCGCCAAAGCGGGCGGAATCCTGCCCACAGTGCTAAACAGCGCCAATGAGGCCGCCTTGCGCCTGTTTCAAGAAGGCCTGATCGGATTTTCGGACATCCACAGGGTCTGCGCGGAAGCGGTGGAGGGTTACCCAAACATCGCCAACCCCAGCCTGGAAGAGGTCATCGCCGCCAACACAGCAGTCTACGACGGCATAGTCAACCGATAGTCTGTTTTTCAGCACAGAGGCACAGAGGGAAGGAGAATTGGTTATTGGGAAGTTGTGGAGTGTGGTTTTGCCTGTGATTATCGTTTCCCACTAACCATGGAGCAGGCCCTGCATACAAAAAACGCTGGCAAACACGACCCGCAAAACGGCGGGTAATGCCTGCCAGCGGCATATTTAACCCAATTAATGCTGTAGTCTCCTAGCACCAAAAGAAAAGTGTTGCATATATTC
>CAZOVZ010000081.1:0-5115 GCA_964583755.1 uncultured Candidatus Cloacimonadota bacterium | reverse complement strand
CAGACGCTCTTTATCTGGTAACCCACTCATTTTGAACTTGAGCCAAAGAGAACGCGGATTGGTAGGGAAAAGAGGATGTTCAGGATACGACTTTAGGTTCTCATTCAAACTTGGTGGGTGATAAGTAGCCAAACTGTTCATCATGGGTGATCTTGATGACATTTAATAGCCTTAAAGTGTTGTCATAAAAAGACCTGGATTCCGGTCTGCACCGGAATGACAGACGCTCTTTATCTGGTAACCCACTCATTTTGAACTTGAGCCAAAGAGAACGCGGATTGGTAGGGAAAAGAGGATGTTTAGGAAACGGTTTTTTTGGGGTAAGGAGATATCCACCCCTACAGCGCAATCCGTTTGAGTTTCATTCTGCCACTCCCCTTCAATCCTCCCAATCCTCTTTTTCCTCCCAATCCGCGTTCTCTTTTTCCCTGTTTGACTAACCCTCCGAAAGCCCGGCCATCCCCCCGGCATCTGCACCTTTCGGAAATCCGGGCACAAAAAAAACGGGCATCCAATGACGCCCGTTTTAAGGACTGCGCTATGTGTTAATCAGCGTTGCTTATTTCTTGACTGCTTCAGCAGCTTCGGTGACTGCGCCAGCGGCTTCGGTAACACCGTCGACCATGGTCTCGGTTGTGGCAGCGAGGGTGTCAATGACTTCTTCCACCGGAGCGGTTTCTTCGACGACTTCTTCTTTGGTTTTGCAGGCGGCGAGAGCGAGCAGGCCGATCAGCAGGATAGCGAGAATTGCCAGTAATGTAGCTTTTTTCATGTTTGATTCCTCCATAAGTAGAATCCATATTTTTTTTGGTTGTTTTTGTTTTTTCGGCGGTTTTAAGCCTTGCCGGGGCTTTTTTGTCCGAGAGACTCAAAGGGCCGAAACCCTTTAGCAGCCTCTCACACAGTCCTTACTCACAACTATGTACTGGTGAATTGAGCCCCATATTATAGAGGCCGATGTTTCTGGCAAGTAATTTTTTCAAAATGATGTATCTATGCCCGCGTGAACCATTCCGGCGCCCAGCTCCGGAAAGCCCTGATCGCGGTATCCCAGGGCATATTCGATGCTCAGTATCCCCAGGCGGGTATTCACTTTCAGGCCGATTCCGGGGGCGAGGAGGTCCGAGCGGAAGCGTTCGTCCGCTTCCATCAGCAGTCCGTGGTCATAAAACAGATAGATTCTGGATTGCGGACCGATCCGGTAGCGCAGTTCCAGGCTTCCCCAGCCCAGGCGCCAGCTGGCCAGCCCGTCTTCGCGGTAGCCGCGCAGGGAATTGAATCCCCCCATGGCGTAGAGCAGGTATTGGGTGGTATCGGCGGCGGCCAGGCTGCGCAGGTGGGCTCCCAGCGCGAGGGTCCAGCGGGGTGAAAGGCCGAGGTATTGGGCATGGTCCGCCTCCAGCGCGTTCGACCACCGTTTGCCGGAATCGGCGTTGCGCAGCAGGTAACGAAACCCGGTTTGGCTGCCATGGGCGGGGTTGACGGGGTTGTCGCGGCTGTCCAGCTGCCAGAAGGCGCCGACGCTGCGGCTGGCTGTGCGCACAAACTGGATTGGCCTGCCGCTGCCGGGAGAGATGCCTTCGCTGGCCAGATGGAGGCCATAGCGCTGTCCCGCGTGGTAGCTATAGATGTCCGCGCCCACGGTGGATTTGATCCACAGCGTGTCCCGCACGTTGCGATACAGGCTCAGATCTGCCGCCAGGGGAAAGTTGGCGGGGCCGGACTCGTGGTAACTGAACTGCAGGACGTCGTTGCGCGCGTTTTTCTGCCAGTGCAGGGCGATGGCCCGATCGCTGCCCCAGAGGTTCAGAAAGTTCAGGTTGAGGGTGCCGGTCAGTTCGTTTTTGCCGTCGCTCCGCGCGAGCCCGGCGATGCCTTCCAGAAAGGTCATTTTACCTTCCTGCACCTTGATCAGCAGGCTACCGGAGTCGATCGGCTCCACCAGGCAGCTGCTGATGTAACTCTTGCACAGGATCCCCGCTTCCGCCGCGCTGAGCAGGTCCGGTGTGACCACGGCGTTCTGGCTGAGCCCGGAGAGCTTGAGCAGGGTCTTGTCGCGGGTGTAGCGGTTGCCCTGAAAGTAAACTTTTTCCAGGCGGAAAGGTTTTCCCTCGCTGATCCCCAGATGCGCTTCCAGTCCGTCTTTCAGCACCAGGGAATCCAGCTCCACCGCCGCGAAGAGGTAGCCCCGGCGCTGGTACTCTTCCAACACGGAGGCCATCAGCGCCGGCAGTTCGGCGATCCCCAGGGTCTTGGTCCGGGGCAGGAGCAGCAGGTCGCGCAGCTTGGCTTCCGTGAAAAGTTTCAGCCCGCGAAAACTGACTTGAACGCGGTCCGCCGGCAGGCGTTCGGAGAGGGTGAAAGCCAGTTCCAGCCCGGTCTCGGAGAGTGGGATCAGTTCCGGATTGGGGATGCTCACAAAGGGATGCCCCTGCTTTTGCAGCCATTGGTGCATGGCTTCGATGGATGCCTGCAGCGCGGCGGGGTCATATTCATCGCCGGCGCGCAGGCTGGCGGCCTGTTTCAGGCGTTCCGCGTCCAGGGGAAAATCCGCGGCGATGCTCACCTTTTCGATCGCCACCGCCCCGCAAAAGGCCAGGGCCAGCAGCAAAACGGTCCCCGCGAGCCAGGCCTTCACGGCTTCAGTCCCGGTCCGCCTTCAGCACCGCCAGAAAGGCTTCCTGGGGTACGGTCACGGAGCCGATCTCCTTCATCTTTTTCTTGCCTTCCTTCTGTTTTTCCAATAGCTTGCGCTTGCGGCTCACGTCGCCGCCGTAGCACTTGGCCAAAACGTCCTTGCGCATCGGATTGATCGTGCTCCGGGCGATGATGGTGCCTCCGATCGCGGCCTGCAGGGCGATCTTGAACAGGTGGCGGGGGATCACTTCGGAGAGGGTGTCCGTCACGCTTTTGCCCCAGTTGTGGGATTTGTCTTTGTGGCAGATGAAGCTCATGGCGTCCACTTTTTCGCCGTTGATGAGGATGTCCACCTTGACCACCTGCGAGGTCCGGAATTCCTTGAAAGCGTAGTCCAGCGAGGCGTAGCCGCGGCTGACGGTCTTCAGTTTGTCGTAAAAGTCGAAGATGATCTCGATCAGGGGCAGTTCGTAGTGCAGGGCCACCCGCTTTTCGTCGATGTACTGGATGTCTTTTTGGACGCCGCGGCGTTCCTGCGCCAGCTTCATGATGTTGCCGATATAGTCCGTGGGGACGATGATTTCCGTATCCATGAAGGGTTCCTGGATGGTCTCGATCACGGTGGGATCGGGAAAGTCGACCGGATTGTTGACCGTGATGTCCTGTCCGTTTTTGAGCCGGATCAGAAAGCGGACGCTGGGCGTGGTGGCGATGATCGGCAGGTTGTATTCCCGCAATAGGCGTTCCTTCACGATCTCCAGGTGCAGCATGCCCAAAAAGCCGCAGCGGAAGCCATAGCCCAGGGCCTGGGAATTTTCCTTTTCATAGACCAGCGAGGCGTCGTTCAGCTTCAGCTTGGCGATCGACTCCACCAGGTCTTCATAGTCCTCGCCGTTGATCGGAAAGATGCCGGAATAGACCATCGGTTTGGGCTCCATGAAGCCCGGCAGGGATTGCGGGCAGCCGCCTTTGGCCAGGGTGATGGTGTCGCCCACGCGGGCATCCGCCACCTCTTTGATGTTGGCGATGATGTAGCCCGCCTCACCGGTGGTGAGCTCCGTCTGGGGCGAAAACTTGAAGCCCAGGTAGCCGATCTCTTCGATGTCATACTCCGTGCTGGTGGAAAACAGCTTGATCCGGTCGCCCTTGCGCAGGCTGCCGTCAAAGAGGCGGACCAGCACCACCACGCCCCGGTACATGTCAAAATAACTGTCGAAGATCAACGCCTGCGGCGGAGCTTCCGGGTCGCCCTGGGGATGGGGCAGCCGCTCCACCACGGCGTCCAGCAGCTCGGCGACGCCCAGGCCGGATTTGGCGCTCACCTCCAGGATGTCTTCCGGCAGGCAGCCCAAAATCTCGCAAAGATCGTGTTTGGTGCCCTCGACGTCGGCCTTGGGCAAATCTATCTTGTTCAGCGCGGGCAGCAGTTCCAGGTTGTTTTCCAGCGCCAGGTAGAGGTTGCTCATCGTCTGCGCCTCGATGCCCTGGGAGGCGTCCACCAACAGGATCGCGCCCTCGCAGGAAGCCAGCGCGCGGGAAACTTCGTAGCTGAAGTCCACGTGGCCGGGCGTGTCGATCAGGTTCAAAATGTAGTCCTGGCCCCGGTATTGGTGGATCATCCGGATCGCGTGGCTCTTGATCGTGATGCCCTTTTCCCGCTCCAGGTCCATGGTGTCCAACACCTGGGCCATTTCCAGCTTGCCGGTCACATGCGTGGTTTCCAGAAAACGGTCCGCCAGGGTGGACTTCCCGTGGTCGATATGGGCGATGATGCAGAAATTACGGATCTGATCCTGTTTCATTATATATCCTTGTTTATCTGATACTTAGCTTGGCCTGCAGGGCGGTTTAGACCGAACAGCCGGATCGTATCCTTAAATTGGAAACAGGCTCTTTTGTCAATACAATAGTGGATTTTGGGGTGGGCGTTGATGGGTTAATGGGTAAATGGGCGGTAAATTCCGTTTGCCACAGCTGTGCGTGCCTCAGCCAAACGGATTTCGGCGGCCCCAACCACGCGCCGGAACTGCATTCACCGCCATACCCTTCCACCCTTATTGCAATCCCCTTTGAATGTCCTTATCCACCGTGAGAGTTGGCGAGCGTGGGACGGGAACTCTTCGGGTGGATTACACGATTCATTGAGGATTGCAATAAGGAACAATGCCCTCTATAGATAGTGGGTTACGCTTTTTTCGAATAGGCCACGGAAAAGGTGAAAAAGAAAAGATTTTTTAAAACAGAGGGACGGAGATGCGGAGAAAAGAATAGATCAGGGATGAACAGGATGATCAGGATTGGTAGGAATCGTCCACGAATTGCACTAATTACACGAATTGGGGGGGTTAATGATGGTTAGTGAGTACGCAATTGCGCTTTAGTCCGTGGGCCTCGGAATGACACGCTGGGGCTGGGTGGTGAAGGTCTTGGAGTGGCAGACGTCCTCGTCTGCCAATGTGCGTTGAGCTTGGCCGTCCT
>CAZOVZ010000080.1:0-5196 GCA_964583755.1 uncultured Candidatus Cloacimonadota bacterium | reverse complement strand
ACTTCGCCGTCAGCACGGTGGACATCTTTGGCAACGAAAGCTACCTGGTTTACGCTAGCGGCACGCCGCTCTCGATACCCCTGGAACCGCAAAATCTGACCGATTACCCCTTGTTTAACGCGGTCCAGCTGGCTTGGGATCCCAACAGCGAACTGGACCTCAACTACTACCGGCTCTACCGCTCACAGGCGGAAGGCGTGCTGGGTGACCTGCTGGCCAACGTTCCCGCCAGCTCTCACACCTATCTGGACACCGCCGTCAGCGGCTCGCATCTCTACTATTATTACACCCTCTGCGCCGTGGATACCGACGGCAACGCCAGCAGCTTCACGCAGGCGGTGAGCAGCCGGCCCATCACGCTGGACCAGGGCATCTTGATCGTGGACGAGACGGAAAACCTGGGCGGCACCAATCCCCTGCAGCCCAACGACATCCAGGTCGACAGCTTTTACGCATCGATCACCCAGGGCTTCCCCATCAGCGAGTTGGATTTAAACGACCTGGCCGCCAACCTGCGCCTGGCCGACCTCTGCGTCTATTCCAGCATTATCTGGCATGGCAACGATTTCGCCAGCATGGATTACCCTTATGCCGTGAGGGAAGTGCTGGAAGACTACCTTTACAGCGGCGGCAACGTCTTTTTCAGCCTCTATCAGCCCTCCATGGCTTTCCAGCTCAACGCCACCTATCCGGAAACCTTTGGCCCCGGTGACTTTATCTATGACGTGCTGGGCATCCAGGACGTGGCTTACAGCAACGCCGCCCGCTTCAATGCGGCGATACCGGCGCACGACCAGTTCCCCGCGGTGCAGATTGACCCCGCCAAAACCGGAGCCAGCCTGAACGGACACATCCTGCGGGTGGAAAGCATCGGCTCGGCAGATGGCTGCCCCACGGTCTACACCTACGGCTCCGCCTATGCCAACGACAGCCCCCAGGGCGTGATGAACGGCCTGCCGGTGGGCGTGCTGAACCTTGACCACAGCGGCAAAGCGCTCACAGTCAGTTTCCCGCTCTACAATCTCTACGAAGACCAGGCCCGGGCTTTGGTCCGCTATGCCCTGACGCAGTATTTTGGCGAGACTTTCACCGCCGCCGACGACCCCAATGCCCTCCCCGGACCGGCGATCACGCTCTCGGCCAACTACCCCAATCCCTTTACCAACAAGACCTCGCTGAGGGTGGAGTGCAAAGAAAGCGCGGCCCCTCTCAGCGTGGAAGTGTTCAACCTCCGCGGCCAATTGGTGAAGACCGTGTTCAACGGCCCCGCCTCCAAAACCCTCACGTTGGAATGGAACGGAGAGGACAGCCAGGGCGAAGCGGTTGCCAGCGGCGTCTTTTTGCTTCGCGCCAGCCAGGGCGGGACCTCCGTCACCCGCCGGATGCTGTTGATCCGCTAAACAGGTATCGACAAATAAAGAGGGGCAGCCTGGCGGCTGCCCCTATCTTTATACTGATGGCCGGTTGGGCTCAGTCGCCCAGGGTGGCCACCATCACGGCTTTGATAGTGTGCATGCGGTTTTCCGCCTCGTCGAAGACCACGGAATTGGGGGATTCGAAGACTTCGTCGGTCACTTCCATGGCGGACAGTTTGAATTTCTCGTTGATCTGTTTGCCGATCACGGTCTTGAGATCGTGGAAGGCGGGCAGGCAATGCATGAAGAGGGTGGTCTTCTTGCCGGTCTTTTTCATCATGGCGGCGTTGACCTGATACGGTTTGAGTTGCTTGATGCGGCTGGTCCAGACGCTGTCCGGCTCGCCCATGGAGACCCAGACGTCGGTGTAGATGACGTCGGCGTTTTTCACGCCTTTGGCGATATCGTCGGTCACGGTGATGGTGGCGCCGGTTTCCCTGGCTACGTCGCGGCATTTTTTCAGCAGTTTGGCATCCGGAAACAGCTCTTTGGGGCTCACGATGCGAAAGTCCATCCCCGTCTTGCAAGCCCCGATCATCAGGGCGTTGGCCACGTTGTTGCGTCCGTCGCCGGAATAGACAAAGACCATCTCGTTGAGGGGTTTGTGCAGGTGTTCCATCGCGGTGAGGAAATCCGCCAAAACCTGGGTGGGGTGATCTTCATTGGTCAGGCCGTTCCAGACCGGGACGCCGGCGTATTGCGCCAACTCTTCCACGATCTCCTGCCCATAGCCGCGGTATTCGATCCCGTCGTACATCCGGCCCAAAACCCTGGCGGTGTCGGCGATCGATTCCTTTTTGCCCATCTGGCTGCCGCTGGGGCCCAGATAGGTGACGTGCGCGCCCTGGTCCAGCGCGGCCACTTCGAAGGCGCAGCGGGTGCGGGTGCTGTCTTTTTCAAAGATCAGGGCGATGTTTTTGCCCTTCAGGCGCTGCTGTTCCGTGCCGGCATATTTGGCTTTCTTGAGGTCGGCGGAAAGCTCCAGCAGGAAGTTGATCTCCTTGGGGCTGAAATCCATCAGCGTCAGGAAATGGCGGTTTCTCAGGTTGAATGACATGGTGACTCCTTGTCTGCTTTGTTGTTTGTCTTTGAAAACCAGATTTTTGGCGCGCATTATTCCGGCAAGTAATTTTCCTTGTCGGAATTCCCGGCCCGGATAATTGTGTCCCTGCTCAGTCGTTTTATTCGCTCCCGGCCTGAAAATCAGGCAGTATTTGCGTTTCGCGCGGGTATTTATTTGTGCGCGACCAGACGGTTGAAGTGATCCTATAGATTTATCAATCCAGCAACATAGAGGAAATTTATGAAGAGGACGATCCTGTTCCTGATCCTGCTGCCTTTGGCCCTGGCAGCCCAGCAATACAGCCTGGACGACCTGATCTCCCACGGCTTGGCCAACTCATGGAGCATGCAGCGCTCCGAGCTCAGCTACTTGAGCAGCAACTCCAGCCTGGTCAGCGCGAAACTGAACCTGCTGCCGGAAGCCGACCTGGGATTCCGCGTCACGGACCAGCTCTACAACCCCCTCGCGCCGTCCGTATCCGACCTCAGCAGCAGCGCCGGCTTCAGTGTCAGCAAGACCATCAGCCTGAACGACCCCGCCTGGTTCAACTACAAGTACGCCAGGCTGGACGCCGAAAAAGCCTCGCTGACCCGCACGCAGAGCGTCAGCGCCTTTGCCTACCAGGTTTTTGGCGCCTATCTGGAAGTGCTGAGCGCCCAAAAGCAGCTTGCTTCGCTGAACCGGAATTTGGAGATCCAAAACCGCGTCTGGGAACAGAACAAAGCTCTGTTCGAACTCGGCAAGAACACCGCCTGGGACGTGAAGCAGAGCGAGATCGCGGTGATGAACTCCCGCATCGACATCCTCCGCCAGGAAAACACGATCACCACCAGGCGCCGCGAGCTGTTCAGTCTGGTCAACCTCGCCGATGCCGGCCATGAACTGGCGGACCTCGCTCCCGACGCCGGCTACCGGATGCCAGCCTACAGCGCGGAGCAAAGCGCGGAAGTGAAACTGCTGAAGGCGGACATCCGCCGCGTCGAACTCGCCAAACGCCAATCCACCCTGGACTACTTTCCCCGCGTGAGCCTGGGCTACAACTTCTCCCGCGATGTCAGCGGACCGGATTTTGAGCTCGACAGCTACGACACCAACCACACAGTGTCCCTCAACCTCAGCTACTCCCTCTGGAACCTGCTGCGTCAGGGGCAGACGGTGAAACGCTCCGGTCTCAGCCTGCGCCAGGCAGAACTGCAATTGCAGGACAAGCTCGGCGAGATCGACCGCCAATACGCCACCCTGGCCCAGGAACTGCAGTATCTGACCAACCTCGACGCCCTTTACCGGGAAAACCTGAGCCAGAGCAGCGAACAGATCCGCATCGCCGAAGAACGCTACCGCCTGGGCCTGATCGAACTTTTGGAACTGGACAAGACCCGCACCGAATACATCAGCGCGGACATCGCCTACAACAACAACCGCTACCAAATCCTCGCCAAACAGGAGGCGATCAACCACCTCCTCTCGCACAAGATTTTGGGCAAGTGGTGACAGGGGCCTGAACATAATGAAGAAATACCTCAAATACATCATCCTCGCGGCCGTTATCCTGGCCGCTGTCATCGTCTACGTCCAGGTCCGCAAAAAAGCCAACCGCCCGGAATGGCGGAGCGAAAACCCTTCCGTCGGGACCATCCGCGAAATCGTGACCGCCACCGGCTCCATCAATCCCTACATCCTGGTGGAGGTGGGCACCGAGGTTTCCGGCAAGATCGATAAAATTTACAAGGATTTCAACGATAAAGTGCGCAAGGGCGACCTGCTGGCGCGCCTGGACACGGAAATCTTGCAGACCAACCTGGAATCCGCCAAATCCGAGGTCAGCAAGGCGAAGATATCTGAAAACAAGGCCAGGCTGGACTACCAGAACTATCAGGACCTCGTTGCCAAAGGTTATGCCCCCGCCTACGACCTTCAGCAGGCTGAATACAGCTACCGCCAGGCGCAGCAAAGCCTGGCCAACGCCAATCTGAACCTCCAGCGCGCCCAAAAGAACCTCGCCAACGCCTCCATCACCTCGCCCATCGACGGCGTGGTGGTCTCCCGCGAAGTCTCGGAAGGCCAGACCGTGGCCGCCAGCATGAACGCCCCGACCCTCTTCACCATCGCCAACAACCTCGACCTGATGGAGATCACAGCCAATGTCGACGAAGCCGACATCGGCCGCATCGAGGTGGGCATGCCGGTGGAATTCAGCGTGGACGCCTACGCCGGAGAGCAATTCCTCGGAGTGGTCAAGCAGATCCGCCTCAAATCCACCACCGAGCAAAACGTGGTCAGCTACAGCGTGATCATCAACGCGGACAACCCGGAACACAAACTGCTGCCGGGCATGACCACCAACGTCACAATCATCGTGCAAAACAAGGAAAACGTCCTCCGCATCCCGGAAACCGCCACCCGCTTCACTCCCAGCAAGGAAGTCTGGGAACTGTTTGGCCTCAAGTGGGAGGAAGATTTCATCTCCAACGCCCGTAAAAAGGCCATGGAATCGCTCTTTGCCAACCGCGAAGCCCCGGCCAGAGGCAATGGCGCGGATGGCAACGCCGCGGGCGGCAGACCCTCACGGCGGGGTTTCGATCCCTCCAAAATGCCCTCCCGAGCTGCATTGGGCGGCGGTATGAACGGAGCCGACGGCAGAAGTTCCAACGCCATGATCTGGGTGCTGAAAGACAAGGTCCCGGAGCTGATCATGGTGCGCACCGGCGTCTCCGACGG
>CAZOVZ010000079.1:0-5245 GCA_964583755.1 uncultured Candidatus Cloacimonadota bacterium | reverse complement strand
CAGGTTACTGTAAATGTGGAGGTTACCGGTCAGGCGGCCGACTGGAATGACACGCTAAGGCCCGCGGACTAAAGCGCTAAGGCCCGTGGACTATAACGCAAAGGCCCGTGGACTATAACGCAAAGGCTCGCGGACTAAAGCGCTAAGACCTGCCGACTAAAGCGCTAAGGCCCGTGGACTATAACGCAAAGGCCCGCGGACTAAAGCGCTAAGGCCAGTGGATATAACGCAAAGGCCTGCCGACTAAAGCGCTAACGCCCGTGGACTATAACGCAAAGGCCCGCGCACTAAAGCGCAAAGGCCCGCAGACGAAAGCGCTCACGCTTATCTATCATGTCATCGGATAGTTGTACCCACGTGTGGAGTTTCCTTCGAAATCCCCCCCCTCCGTCCCTCTGTTTAAACAAAATCCCCAAAATCCTCTTTTTCCCGAAAATCCCCGTTCTCTTTTCAGACACAAAAAAACCCGGCCTTATCAGCCGGGTCATTTATTGTAAGCAGGGATTAGTTTAGATCAGGCCCTGATCGCACATGGCGTTGGCGACCTTGAGGAAGCCGGCGATGTTGGCGCCTTTGACGTAGTTCACAAATCCATCCGCTTGGGTGCCGTTATCGCGGCAGGCTTCGTGGATGTTTTTCATGATGTCGTGGAGGCGGGCATCGACTTCTTCGCGGTTCCAGTTCAGGCGCATGGAGTTTTGGGTCATTTCCAGTCCGCTGGTGGCGACCCCGCCGGCGTTGGCGGCTTTGCCCGGTGCGAAGAGGATCTTGGCGGCCATGAAGAGTTCCACGGCTTTGGGGGTGGAGGGCATGTTCGCGGCTTCGCAGACGCAGAAGACGCCGTTGTTGATCAGGTTTTTGGCATCCGCTTCGTCAAGTTCGTTTTGGGTGGCGCAGGGGATGGCGACGTCCACTTTCACTTCCCAGGGGCGTTTGCCGGGGAAGAACTTGGCGTTGGGATACTTTTCGGCATAGTCGATCACGCGGTCGTTGTTGGAGGCGCGGAGCTCGAGCAGGTAGTCGATCTTGTCGCCGCTGACGCCTTCCTCATCGAGGATGTAGCCGTCGGGGCCGGAGATGGTGACGACCTTGCCGCCGAGTTCGTTGATCTTTTGGGCAGCGCCCCAGGCCACGTTGCCGAAGCCGGAGAGGGCCACGCGCAGGCCTTTGAAGGTTTTGCCCTTGGTCTTCAGCATTTCCTCGGCAAAGTAGACCACGCCAAAGCCGGTGGCTTCCGGACGGATCAGGCTGCCGCCCCAGGTGCGGCCCTTGCCGGTGAGGACGCCGGTGAATTCGTTGCGGAGCTTGCGATAGTAGCCATACAGGTAGCCGATTTCGCGGCCGCCCACGCCGATGTCGCCGGCGGGAACGTCCGTATCGGGTCCGATGTGGCGGAAGAGTTCAGCCATGAAGGACTGGCAGAAACGCATGATTTCGGCGTCGGATTTGCCCTTGGCGTCGAAGTCCGAACCGCCTTTTCCGCCGCCCATGGGCAGGGTGGTCAGGCTGTTTTTGAAGATCTGCTCAAAGCCGAGGAACTTCAAAATGGAAAGGTTGACGCTGGGGTGGAAGCGCAGGCCGCCCTTGTAGGGGCCGATGGCGCTGTTGAACTGCACCCGGTAACCGCGGTTGACATGGACTTCGCCCTTGTCGTCCTGCCAGGGAACGCGGAAGATGATCACGCGTTCGGGCTCGACGAGGCGCTCCAAAACGTTCGCTTTCACAAAGCGGGGGTTGCTTTCGTAGGCATCCCAAATGGTTTCGACGACTTCTTTGACGGCTTGGAGAAACTCGGGTTCGCCCGGGTTTCTGGCCGCGACCTTATCCATGAATTCCTGATAGGTCATGACTTTCCTCCATGTTTGTATTTTGTCTTTGTTTCCACGTTTAAATTCAGGCGGTTTGTGTCAAGCATTTCCCTTTAAAAGCGTTCCCACCTTGGGGGCGCGCAGGCGATGGGCCGGCAGGAAGCCGGAGCCGAGCAGCGGGCGGAGGTAATATTTGAACTCGTCCGTGATCCCGTTGCCGGCGGCGTTGATGTATTCATCCGGCATGTGGCGGGTCTTGCGGGCGACGTCGGCGAGCTTTTCGAGCTGGTAATTGACGGAATAGAAGCCGGTGCGTTGGATCGAGATGGAGCCGTCCAGATTGTACCAGATGGCATAGTGGGCGGCGCGTTCGCCGACCTCGCGGGCCTCGCGCTGGTCCACATCCGAAACGCAGCCGATGAAGGAGCGTTGGAGGTAGCCGAAGGTGTCGCTGCGGACGCGTTTGATCTTCAGTTTGTCGCGGATCAGGTCCGAAAGCAGGTCTCCGAGGGCGCCGGTGCCGGAGAGTTGGACGTTTCCGTGGGCGTCGGTCTCCGTGTTTTTGGTGAGGATGGTCATCATCGGGGTGCCGTGTTCGTCCACGATGCCCTCGGAGACGGCGATCACGCAGCGTCCGAGGCGGTCGTAGGTCTCTTTGACGTCGCGGAGGAATTTGTCCTGATTGAAGGCGCGTTCGGGCATGTAGATGAGGTGGGGGCCGTCGTCCGGATACTTTTGCGCGAGGGCGGAAGCGGCGGTGAGGAAGCCGGCGTGGCGGCCCATCACGACTCCGATGTAGACCCCGGGCAGGGCGCGATTGTCCAGATTGACGCCGGTGAAGGCACTGGCCACAAAACGCGCGGCAGAGCCGTAGCCGGGGGTGTGGTCGCTGAGGACGAGGTCGTTGTCGATCGTCTTGGGCACGTGGATGGCGCGGAATTCGTAATCCGCCTGGTTGGCCTCTTCGTTGACGATGCGGACGGTGTCGGCGGAGTCGTTTCCGCCGATGTAAAAGAAGTAGCGGACGTCGTGGGCCTTGAGGACCTTGAAGATCTCGCGGCAATACTGGACGTCCGGTTTGTCGCGGGTGGAAAGCAGCGCGGAGGACGGGGTGTCCGCCACCTGTTCCAGGTTGTGAGTGGTTTCCTGGGTGAGATCGATGAACTGTTCGTCGACGATGCCCTGAACGCCGTAGAGGGCGCCGTAAACCCTGGTCACCTGGGCAAATTTGCGGGCTTCGAGGGTGACCCCGACCAGCGATTGGTTGATCACCGCCGTGGGGCCGCCGCCCTGGGCGATCACTACTTTTCCTTCTAATTTCAAGGGATACCTCCACCATGTTGATTTGCTGTATTGGACTCGCGCGCGGAGAGCCATCGGTCTCCAAGGCGTGACATTACCGGTTAATTCCGGCTGGGTTATTTGTCCAGCAGAAAATGCTTGCCGGAAATTCACGGTTTAAAACAATGACGAAGGAGACACCATGAGCTACATCGTACTTGCCAGAAAATACCGGCCGCAGACCTTCGCCGAGGTATATGCCCAGGAGCATGTAACCGAGATTCTGCAAAACGCCATCCGTGGCAACCGGATCGCGCACGCCTATCTTTTCACCGGGCCCCGCGGCGTGGGAAAGACCTCGATGGCCAGGATCCTCGCCAAGAGCCTCAACTGCGTGGATGGGCCCACCGTGACCCCCTGCAACAAATGCCACATCTGCCTGGAGATCACCAACGGCACTTCCTCCGACGTGATCGAGATCGACGGCGCCTCCAACACCAGCGTGGATGACGTCCGCGACCTCCAAAAAGAGCTGCTCTACGCGCCGACCAAGGCCAAATACAAGATCTACATCATCGACGAAGTGCACATGCTCTCCAAAAGCGCGTTCAACGCTCTGCTGAAGACGCTGGAAGAGCCGCCGGACAACGTCCTCTTCATCTTTGCCACCACGGAGCCCTTCAAGGTGATCCCCACGATCATTTCGCGCTGCCAGCGCTACGATTTCAAGCGGATTCCGATCGAGGCGATCGTCAAACGGCTGCAAGAACTGACCGTGGCGGAAAACATCGACATCGACAAAGAATCCCTCTACCTGCTGGCCCGCAAGGCCGACGGCGGGCTGCGCGACGCGCTTTCCCTGCTGGACCAGGTGCTTTCCTATTGCGCGGACAAGGTGACGATCGACAAAGTGCGCGACATCTTTGGCCTGATCCCCACGCAGGTTTTTTGCGAACTGCTGACCCTGATCGCCTCCCGCGACAGCCAGGCCCTCCTCGGCAGGCTGCAGGAGATCTTTGAATCTGGCGCCGACCTCCAGGACCTCACCACCAACCTGATGGAATTCCTCCGCGTGGTGATCCTCCGCAAGGTGGGCATGGCGCCGACGGAAGTGGCCGCGGAAGAATATCCCGCCTACGACGAGATCGCGGAGCTGTTCAAACAGACCGACCTCCTCTATATGATGAGCGCGCTGATGCAGGTGCGCAATGACCTCAAAAGCAGCGCCAATCCGTATCTGATCTTGGAAATGGTGATGCTCAAGCTCTGCCGCCTGGACCAGATGGAAGACCTCGGCAAGCTGATCGAACAACTGGTCTACGGAGCCGCGGTGCCCCGGACGCCAGCGTCAAATCCGCCCGCCAGACCGGTCTCCCCCACCGCCAAAGCCGCCCCGGAAAAGAAGGCCGAGCCGCCGCGCCACGTCGAGCCGGAAGTCAGCCCCAAACTGGATTTTAACACCGCGAACCTGGCCCAGGTCTGGGATAAACTGGTGGCGCGGGTCAGAGGCATTTCCATAGGCGCCGGCCAAACCTTGAAATCGGCCGAGATCAAACAGAGCGAAGGCAACAAGCTCACTTTGGGCATCCACAGCCCCACCAGCCTCAACCTTCTAAACGAGAAAAAGGACGAGGTGCAAAAGATTTTGGCGGAGTACTTTAACAACGCCATCCAATTGGAGCTGCAAGAACTGGCCAGCCTGAACCCACATAAAGTCGAGATCAAGCGCAAGACCATCGACGACCTGCGCCAAATGGACGAAAACCTGTCGCGCTTCATCGACATCACGGAGTCCAAGCTGGTATAAGTTTTTTTCCAAATCGACAGGATCAGCAGGATAAAAGATAGTTCCCGCAGATTGCGCGGATGAAAGGGGGGATTTCGCAGATAAAAGAGTTTCATACGGATTGAACGGATTAAGAATAGAACTCTGATAACAGGATCGACCTGATTTGCATGATCTGAATAGATTAGGGATGAACAGGATGATCAGGATTTGAGGGATAAAGATGTTTCCCGCAGATCATGGGGATGAAAGGGGGGATCACGCAGATAAAAAATTGTCACACGGATTGGACGGATAAGACGGATTTACACGGATCAAAAGATCCCAAAAATCCTGATCATCCTGTTCATCCCTAATCTATTAAATCTGT
>CAZOVZ010000078.1:0-5430 GCA_964583755.1 uncultured Candidatus Cloacimonadota bacterium | reverse complement strand
GGGCGCCAACCGCTATATGGGACAAGCTTCAATCCTCTGAAAATAATGCTTGACAAGATAATGGCGAACCCTTGAATTTGTATCTGTGGAGTGGGTACGAAGCTGTCGGCGCTGTAACTGGCATTGACATCCAAGGAGGTTGAGATGAACAAGCTTGGTTTGATCCTGCCGGCTTTACTGCTGTTTTTTGCCTGCCTGGGCGGGGCAACTGTCCCCCAGACGCAGGCGGAGGAAGTCGGTTACCAGTGGCTGCGGCATGTCTTTGCGGAAAAGGACGGCAGCCGCTTTTCCGAGGTCCGGGCCGTGGAGAAAGACGGCCTGGCAATGTACTACATCTTGAACGTCGAGGGGGGCGGATACGTCCTGGTTGCCGCGGATGACGCCTGCGAACCGATCCTGGGTTATTCCGACACCGGCAAGTTTGTCTATCCCATCGATTCCCCAGCCGTCAGATACTGGCTGGGCACTTATGAAGACCAACTTCTGCTGGCAAGGGAGAAAAGCATCTCCAGCGCAGCCAAACGCCCGCTCTGGGACGACATCCGGGCCGGGATCTTCAGCCGCTGGGATTTCACCCGCGCCGTCAGCCCGCTATTGGCCACCACCTGGAATCAGGACACCTACTACAACCAGTCCTGTCCCGCCGATGCCGCCGGACCCAACGGCCATGCCTATGCCGGTTGCGCGGCCACGGCGATGGGCCAGGTGATGAAAAAGTGGAACCATCCCGCCCAGGGCACGATCTCCCACAGCTATGTGGAAAACACCTACGGCACCCTCTCCGCCAATTTCGGCGCCACCACCTACAACTGGGCTTCCATGCCCAACTCCCTCACCACCTACAACTCCGCCGTCGCCACCCTGCTCTACCATTGCGGCGTGGGGGTGGACATGGACTACGGCCCCTACGCCTCTTCCGCCAACGCGATGACCAACGACTCGATGGAGGTCTTTTTCGGCTACAACCCCGCCGCCCAGTGGCAATGGCGCTCCACCTATTCCGATCCCACCTGGATCAGCATGATGCAGGGGGACCTCACAGCCGGCCGGCCGGTCATCTACTCCGGCTACAATTCCGGCTACACCACCGGCCACACCTTCGTGATGGACGGTTTCAACGCCAGCAACTACTTTCACATCAACTGGGGTTGGGGCGGGAGCTACGATGGCTATTTCGCGCTCAACAGCCTGATTCCCCTCACAGGGTATGACTATTCCTATTTCCAATGGGCCTACTTCAACCTCTATCCCGGGGCCACCATTTCCGGAACCGTGACCAATTCCTCCGGCATACCCCTGTCTGGAGTTTGGCTATCCCTGTCCGGAGCAGGAAACGCCACCACCGGCACCAACGGCGTTTACAGCATCGCGGTCACCAGCGGCTACTCCGGCACGGCGACCCCTTACCTGTCGGGCTACTCCTTCACACCCGCCAGCCGCACTTACACCAACGTCACCAGCAACCAGACCGCGCAAAACTACACCGGCAGCATCGCCGCCACTCCGCCCGCCAATCTCTGGACAGGCAACATCACCAGTTCCAGCGCCACCTTCAATTGGACAGAAATGGGCACCGCCACGGCCTGGGATGTCGAATTCGGTCCGGCGGGATTTACGTTGGGCAGTGGAAACAGGTTGACGGCGGTGACCCAGAACCCCATCACCCTGAACGGGTTTTTGCCCAACACTCCCTACGACTGGTATGTCCGCTCCAACTATGGCAGCTACACCAGCTCCTGGTCCGGGCCGGTCTTGTTTACGACCATGGGAGCGCCCCAGCCGCCGCCGATCAACCTCGCCACGACCGCGATCACCAATAGCAGCGCCACCCTGTCCTGGACAGAGATCGGCTCCGCCTGGCTCTGGGACGTGGAATACGGCCCGCCCGGCTTCCTGCCCGGCACCGGAAACTCCTATGGATTTACCTACAACAGCCCCTCAAACATCTGGACCGTGAATCCCCTGCTCTCCGGCACCAACTTCGACTGGTATGTCCGCTCCAACTACGGAGCGACCTTCAGCGCCTGGGCTGGCCCCGCCAGCTTTACCACCCTGGGCAGTCCGCCTCTGCCGCCGATCGGGCTCATCACTTCGGCGGTCACCAACACCACCGCCACCCTTTCCTGGACCGAACAGGGCGGCGCGCTGATGTGGGACGTGGAATACGGTTTCCCCGGTTTCCTGCCGGGATCGGGAACCCTCCTGCGCGGCGTGGGAAATCCCTACACGCTGGCCGGACTTGCTTTCGGCACCCCCTACGACTGGTATGTCCGCTCCAACCACTCCGTCAGCGGCGCCACCGCCTGGTCCGGACCGGCCTCCTTTGTGACCCTGGCCACGCCGCCCCCGCCCCCGTTCAACCTCCTCACGAGCGCGATCACCCAAAACAGCGCGGTGCTGGACTGGACCGAGGCCGGCAGCGCGACCACCTGGGACGTTGAAGTCGGCCCCGGCGGGTTTCTTCCCGGAGTGGGAATGGCTTTTCAGACCGTGACCGTCAACGGGCTTCCGCAATACGTCACCCTGCCCCTGCTTCCACCGGCCGCCCCCATCGACTGGTACGTCCGTTCCAGATACGGAACCTATCTCACCCCCTGGTCCGGACCGGCCAGCTTCATCACCCTCGCGGTCCCGCCCCCGCCGCCGTTTGGACTGGTCACCTCAGGGATCACCCAGACCGGCGCCGTCCTCACTTGGAGCGAACCGGGCACCGCGAATCTCTGGGATATCGAGATCGGCTTGCCCGGCTTCCTGCCCGGTTCTGGGACGGCAATTCAGTCCATCCAGATGTTTGGACCCCTGAGCACCCTGCCCATCGGCGGGCTAACTCCCAACACCCCCCATGACTGGTTTGTGCGTTCCAACTATGTCACCGCCACCACTCCCTGGGCCGGGCCGGCTTCGTTTGTGACCCTCCCCCCCGGCCTGCCCTATCCCTGGCAGGAGGATTTTGAAGCAGGCTGGGTCAATCTGGTCAGCGATCCCGCCAGTTCCCTGCCCTGGACCCTGGATGCCAGCCTCTTTTCCAGCGGCGTCCAATCTGCCTGGAACGCCTATGCGGCCAACAACTCAAACATCCTGATAACTTCAAACACCTTCGACCTCACCCCCTCCGTCTGGCCGATGCTCTATTTCAACCACATCGCCAAGACGGAAAACAACTGGGACCACTGCTATGTGGAGATCTCCACCAACGGCGGCGGCAACTGGAACATCCTCCCCCCCAGCGAGTATCGTGGCCTGGGCAACTACGTGCCACCCCTGAACAACAATCCCGAAGGCCCCTGCTTCATGAGCTCCTCCTATCCGCAGTGGTCTGGCTCCACGCCGGACAACAGCTGGTGGCGCGAGGAAAAGTTCGACCTGAGAAACTACCAGTGGAGCAATTCCGTCATGCTCCGCTTCCGCCTCAAATCCGACAATTCCGTTCATCAGCGCGGCTGGTCCATAGACAACGTGCGGGTGCAAGAATTGCCCCAATTCGACTTCAGCGTGGCCAACCCCTCCGGCGCCTCAGTCGGAGCGGGGCTCAGCCACGACTATCCGGTGGCCATCTTCAACACCGGCCAAAATCCGGATAGCTACCTGCCCGGCTTCGCTTTAACGGGGCTTTGGAACTACGCCTTCTTCGAAGCCAATGGCAGCACCCCGCTGACCGTGCCCATCACCCTCCCCCCCGGCGGAACCTACAACTTCGTGGTCAAAGTGACCACACCCGCCGGCGGCCCACCCCTCTTCGCCCTCGACACCGAGGGGATCACCATCCTGTCGCAAGCCAGCGGACAGGTTATCTCCTTCCCGCTGGCCACCGTCCTGCTCTATGGAGACACCCTCGCCGACGCCATCCTGATCCCATCCCTGCCCTACTCCCAATCCTCCACCACCGTCGGCTACAACCACAATTACGGACCCTACGGCGCGCTCACCGGCCTCACCAACCTGATCGAACCCGTGACCGGAGGCTACTACGCAAGCTCGACCCTGGGCGCCGCGGATGTGGTCTACAAACTGGTATTGGGCGCTCCGACCTCGCTCAGCATCGACCTGGCCGGCTCTCTCTACGACACCGCCGTCGCCCTGGTCTCAGCCCCCGCCACCGCCCCCACCGACGTGCTGCTGCTCAATGAGGACTACTACACCACCCCCGTCAACTACGTGTCCTATGTGGACACCGGCTGCAACTCCGTCCCGGCCGGCACCTACTACATCATCGTCAGCGGGTTCTCAGTGAACCAGGGTAACTATACCCTCACGGTGACGGCGGCACCAACGCCGGTGGCGCCAACCGTCACGATCTCGCTGAACGCGTCCGGCCAGATTGTGCTCTCCTGGACCCAAAACACCGTCATGCGCTACGACATCTACAGCGACACCAATCCCTACGGCAGCTACGCCACCGCCATTGCCACCAACGTCAACGCCGGTTCCTACACGATCGTCACAGCCCCGGCTGCCAGAACCTTCTATCAGGTAAAGGAGAGATTCTGCTGGAGATACCCCTCCGGCAAGGAGGCCGATACTCCACCGCTGTTCTTCAAAAAAGATTGATTGCCCCAACCCGACCGGCCGTCCCAGATTGGATTCACCCCAGGACGGTCAACCCCGATTCCGCCAGGCCCGCAAGGGTCCGGCGGTTTTTTCTAAAACTCGATCCCCAGGCCCAAGACTGGCTCCAGAATCATCCTTCCGTGCCTCAGGCGCAGATACTCCACCCCGCCTTCGGGGATAACGTAAAACTTATGCGCCCGGAACCTCAGATTCGCCCGCCAGCCATAGTGCCAGAGCCCGTTCCAGTTGCGAAAGACCGGACTCTCGTGGTAGTATTCGGATTGATAGTCGTCCGCCCTCTCCTGCCAAAACAGCTCTCCCGCCCCGCGTACAATTGACTCATTAACTCATTAACCATTAACCATTTAACCCATTAACTCATTAACCCCCCTTGGGGCCCCTCTGGCTCCTATGACCATTACGCTATCATTACGGGACCATTGCGGGTGAAACCCGCAATGGTCCCGTAATGGTCCCGCAATGGTAATGGGGGAGAATGAGTTGTGAGTTTGGGTTTAACAGGTGATTGGATGAACGGATGAACTGGAATACCAGGCCCGCTAAGAGCCCCCCACCCCCCTCTCCCCCTCCCGGAGCGGCAGACGTCCCCGTCTGCCAGCGGACCGGAGGTCCGCCCTATTCACCCGGTTCAGGCAGTGAGGAAAACATGCCTCTCCGAGCCCCCCCCCGGAGTGGCAGACGTCCCCGTCTGCCAGCGGACCGGAGGTCCGCCCTTTTCGCCCGATTCAGGCAGAGAGGAAAACATGCCTCTCCGAGGCATTGGCAGACGGGGACGTCTGCCACTCCACCATCACATTCCCCAGCCCCAGCGTGTCATTCCAGCCAGCCGCCTGACCGGTAACCTACCCACTTACAGTAACC
>CAZOVZ010000077.1:0-5813 GCA_964583755.1 uncultured Candidatus Cloacimonadota bacterium | reverse complement strand
GCGCCAGATGTTCAGATACAGCTCGCCGTCCAGTTTATACACCGCCTTGAGCAGGACAACGTGATGCGCCGCCTCGTCTCCCAGTGGCTGCAGCCACAGGTTCACAAAGTGTTGCACGACCTCCGCGCTCAGTTCAGGAAGCTTTTTCAGCAGTTTGATAATCAGGTTCACACTCTGCTTGCGGATCTCATCCCTGGAAGAGCGGGCCCAGGCGTAGACCTTGCCCAGGTATTTTTCCGGCTGTTTCACCAGCAGGGGCAGCATCACCTTTTCCAGCAATGAGGCCAGTTCGGCCGCTTTGGCGGTCTGCAGGGCGGTTTCCAGCATCGGCAGGTAGACCGCCGGTTTTTTGGCGGCCAGTTTGGCCAGGATTGCGATGAAGGCGGTGCGGCCGTTGTCGCCCTTTTTATCCCACAGATGCTTGAAAAAGGGGATGTATTTCTCGTGGTTTTTGCCCATGCCGCGAACCAGGCTGTTGGCCACGTGGACGATCACTTCCGGAGGGATCCTGCCATTTATTCTTTCCGGAAATGCGATAAAGATTATTTCAAAATCAAAGTCGCTTTTCGGAAGCTTATTTTCGAGGTAATCCGCAGTATCCTTGTTCAGGCGTTCTTTCCAGTCAATGGTAAGCATCTCTGTCTCCCTTTTCAGTGATCATTTTCTCAAGATACCAAAGGCATTTGCAGGTTAAAACTGTCAAGCGAAAATTCCCCGCCCACAGCCGGCCGGGGCGGATGTCATTCCGTGTCCATTGCTGATTACTGGAGCAATATTTCCGCTGCTTCCACGGACCGGGGTCAGGCCAGCCACTTAGCCAGCCGGTGCCATCGCCCTACATTACCTCGCAATACACGCCAGCGTCAATACGAGAACAGCGCTTTGATATCCTCCGGCGAAAGCGAGCCCAGCAGCTTGTTGCCGTCGGAAACCACGGCATCGAATAGCTGCAGCTTGTTTTGCTGCAGATTCATGATCTTTTCCTCCACCGTCCCTTTGGCGATCAACCGGAATACCTGCACCTTGCGGGTCTGGCCGATCCGGTGGGTGCGGTCCACCGCCTGGTTTTCCATCATCGGATTCCACCAGGGGTCAAACAGGATCACGGTATCCGCGGAAGTCAGGTTCAGTCCGGTTCCTCCGGTCTTGAGGCTGATCAAAAACAGTTTCAGTTCCGGATTTTCCTCGAACCGTTTCACCTCGAGCAGCCGGTTTTTGCTATGCCCGTCCATATAGGCGTAATCGATGCCGAGGTTGTCAAACACCTTGCGGATTATCTTGAGCATCTGCACAAATTGCGAAAACACCAGGATCTTGTGCCCGCTGGCGATGGCGTCCTGGACCAGTTCCACCAGCTGTTCCAGTTTGGCGGAGGCTTCCAGTTCCGGCAGGATGTCCGGATTGGCGAGGTGGGGATGGTTGCAGACCTGGCGCAGTTTGGTGAGCGCCGCCAAGACGTGGATGTAGGTCAATCCTGCCGCTTCCGGCGAACCCAGCAGCTTTTTCTGCACCATGTCGATGATCTGCAGATACAGCTTTTCCTGCACCGGATGCATCTTGCACCAGGAAACCTGTTCCTGTTTGTCGGGCAGTTCCAGCAGCACTTCTTTTTTCACGCGGCGCAGCAGGAACGGCGCCACGGCCCTTTGCAGCCTGGCGGGACCGGTTTCGTCCTCCAGGAACTCTTGTTTGAACCGTTTCAAGGTGCCAAGATACCCCGGCATCAGAAAGTCGAAGATGGACCACAGCTCGGTGAGGTTGTTTTCCACCGGCGTGCCCGTCAGCGCCAGCCTGTATTCCGCCGGGATCTTTTTGATCGCGTAGGTGCGCTGGGCGCCTACGTTTTTGATGTTTTGCGCTTCGTCCAGGATGATCCATTCAAAGCTCATTTCCCGCAGTGTGGCGATGTCGTTGAGCACCACCGTGTAGGAGATCAGAAACAGCCGCGCGTTGGGGTTTTGCAACTGATCGAGCCGGCTAAGTTTGTCGCCCTCCACGATCTGGAAGGGGATGTTGGTGTGAAACTTTTCGATCTCCGCCGCCCAGTTGTAGAGCAGGGTTTTGGGGCAGACCACCAGGTTGGGCTTGTCTTGCGGGCTGGAGAGGATCACCGACAGCGCCTGGATGGTCTTGCCCAGGCCCATCTCGTCGGCCAGGATGCCGCCCATGCGGTAGTGCTGCAACATTTTCAGCCAGGCGAATCCGGCCTTCTGATAGCCGCGCAAAACAGTCTGCAGATAGGCGGGCAGGGATTCCGTGTGTTCCAGCTGTCCGCGCAGGAGGTCGATCGCCAGCTGTTTCAACCAGTCGTCGCCAAAAATCCGGAAGCTGGGGTTGTCCTGCATGTAGCGCTGATAATAGGGCAGATGGATCAGCCGGGCCCGGTACACGCTGTCCGCGGTCCGTTCGCTGCGCAGCAGCAATTTTTCCGTTTCGCGAAACACTTCGGGGTTGGAGATGTGCAGCAGCCTGCCGTCGCCGGTATGCAAAAAATCTTCGTGGGACTTGAAAAAGCGGCTAAGCTCTTCGTGCGAAAAGCGAAAATCCCGGTAGTGATAGTGGACGTCGTAGCTGAACCAGTCGATCTCCTCGCTGCGCCTGGCCTGGATCTCCACCTGGAGGGTCACTTTCTGGATAAAGTCGCCGGCGAGGTCCGGCGCGATCTCGATATCCCAATCCTCGTCGCTGAGTTCAAAGAGGATCTTGCGCAGGCGGGACAGGCTTTCCCCGCGGTCGAAGACCAATTGCGAAAACTGTTCCAGGCGGCTGTTGTCCGCTTCGGGCAATTGTTTGAGCAAAGCCCCGATCTTGGCGAAGACTCGCGGCGGCAGGTAAAACCAGGCATTGCCGGACTGCTCGCCGGAGCTGTAATCGCTGCGCACCAGCGGGGCCCGAAACCGGGTCACGGACAGCGGGATGTGCAGCGGTTCGCCCAGCCCCAGGCTCCCCGGCGATTCATAGCGCAGGCTGCCTTCCAGCAGGATATGTTCGTTTCTGGCGCTGACTTTCAGCTTAATCGCCGGCGTCGAACCGATGATTTCCGGAAACTTGATGGCGGGATCAAAATCCAGATAGATGTCGTGTTCCTGCAGCTCCCGGTGCACGATGGTCCGCCAGTAGATGAGGTCCCGGGAGGAGATGATCAGTTCGCGGTCAAAGAGTTGGCGCAACACCTCGTCCGCCAGGGGAACGGCGATCCGCCGTACTTCCGCGCGAAAAAACAGCCAGCAGGGGTTGCCCGGGTAAACCGCGGAAATTTCATCCACCACCACAGGCAGGACGGTATAGTTGTTTTTCCCGGCGGGTTCGATCCTTAGGCTGAGCGGATACGGCTGCAGGTTGAAGCGCAGGGTCTCCCCCGTTTCGCGCACCACCAGGCGGTCCCGCAGGGATTGCATCAGCCCCAGCGCGCCCGCGAAATCCCGTTTGTAGAGGCTGTAAAACTTGCCCTTGCCGCTGTAGGCCGCCTTGTGGTCCTGCAAATACTGCAGCAGCGCCAGTTCGGACTCCGACAGCACTTCCAGCTGGGCTTGGCAATCGGTTTTGGAGAGCGCCGCGGATTCCGGCAAACTGCCGTCCTGCCGCCATTTCAGCAACAGGGGAAGATCGATCGGCTCGTAGCGGTCGTGGTAAAACCTGATCTTGTCCAGCGCGGGGTTAAAGATTCCCTCGAGCTCCAACACCGCGTTTTGATGCACTTGCTGCCACTGCTCGCGGCCCCGCAGGAAAGCGCCGTCGCAGGTTTCCACCACCGGCAGGTCAAAGATCTCGGTATGCAGAAAATGATAGGCGTAACGCAATACGGAGAGATAGTGCCTGCAGCTCTCATCCTGTTTGCATTCGCTGCAGTGGTGGCTGGAGATCAACTGGCTGGCGGGATCGTAGACCACATCCAGCTGGGAGCCGAAGATGCCCGCCTTGTCCGGCGCGGCAAAGAAATGCAGATGGTAAAGGCCGGCTTCATCCACCGACAGCCAGTGCTGCAAATCGCCCTTGTCCAGGCCGATCACGGCATGGTTGAAGTACCAGGAAGCCGATTTCTCGTGGTAGTCCTTGCTGAATAGACGGGCCATTGATCCTCTTAGCGCGTTAATCAGACCATCGGCAAAGGAAAGTCCATTTTTGTCAACTTATTTCCGCCTGAATTACAATTTCGCTATAGAGTATCAAGTAAATCAGCAAATAGTCTCACTTTCGCTGCAAATCGACGCTAATCGTGAAACCCCAGTATTGAGGATTTTGCAATACAGGATGTTATTTTAGCTTTGGTAATTGCAAAAACCGGCCTTTCGAGACCTTGGACCTACTTGGCCAGTGGCATGGTCGTTATTTGTCCCTTGCAGGAACAGGACCAGGATCTGGATTTCCCATCATCTTCCTGCTGTGCGTGCAGAGCAGGCTTTGTGTTGAAAGATGCTGCAGATGCGGAAGCCAATGTTGTTGTTGCTGTTCGTGGCATTGTTGTTGTTCCGATTCGAAACGGTGCAGTTGTTGGCATTATTGTTGAAGTTACCGCCTCGTTTCACACGGTTGGAACCGCTTGCTGATCCTGGCCCCAAATATTACTTTGCAGCCGGTGGCTGTCGGCAAAGCCGATGAAACCAAGCCGGCTTCGAGTGCTTTGATAGAGTTTTTCCGAATCGATTTCTCCTTTGGAATACGCAGATTCCCGCAGATAGATGCCTCGCAGGCAACGCTTCAGATTCTCCCGCCGAAGCCTGATCAAGTGTGGAAAGACCCGATAACCCAAAAACGGCATGCCTTGGCTAACCCTGTTCAGTTGTGCCGAACCATCCTTGATGCCTAACCGCAGGTAGGTAACAAGAAACTTGTGGATGAAGGGCAGATCAGATTTCAAGCGCTTAGGATCATCGGTAAACAAGATGAAGTCGTCCATGTAGCGCACATAGCCCTTATACCTCAATACCTGTTTGATAAAGTGGTCAAGCTGATTGAGATAGATGTTGGCAAAGAACTGTGAGGTGAGGTTACCCACCGGCAGGCCGGTCCCCTCGCTGCAGCCCATGCTCAGATTCTGGTTGTCGAGGATGGTCGAGCAGAGATCGATCACATGGGGGTCTTTGATCTTTTTTTGAATCAGCCCCAGCAGTATTGTATGGTCGATGCTGGCAAAGTACTTGGCGATATCGAGTTTCAGATACCATTGGTATGCACCTGCGTATTTTTGCGCGGCTTGCACTGCCAGATGCAAACCTTTGTCCTTACGGGTTGCGTAGGAATCATATATAAAAGCCTTTTCGAACTGCGCTTCGATAACATTGACCAGCGCGTGATGCACCACCCTGTCTCTGAAAGCCGCCACGCTGATCAGCCGTTCCTTGGGCTCTTTGATCATAAAATACCTGTATGCTTGCGGCCTATATCTCTTTTCGAGCAGCTCAGACTGCAATTCCAGCAGCTGCCGTTCGCAATTGAACATCCACTCAGCCGTTTCCGGCTTGGATTTTTTATGCTTGCAGGCTCTCCGGTAGGCACAATACAGATTTTGCCAGCTTGTCAGCTCTTCCCACAAAAATCCTATCCGTTTAGGCACTTTTCAGCCAGCCCCCCACCATTTTACCGCTTTCCAGCAGTTCACGGCTGATATATTCATACTGGTTGTCAGCCAGCAGCTTCAACTTGTGGCTCAATTGGACCAGCGAGCGCAGCACATCCAGTTTCAGATTTATCTTCTGTAATAGATCCCGCTTAGTGGAACTATAGATCGTTTCCACTATCAGTTCCAATATCTCCAGGCAGAGGTTGTCCAGCTTTTGCGCCAGCGAAAACCGCAAATGTTTGGGAAAGCGCTC
>CAZOVZ010000076.1:0-6022 GCA_964583755.1 uncultured Candidatus Cloacimonadota bacterium | reverse complement strand
AGGCGGCCGCTTGGAATGACACACTCCGAAGCCCGCAAACTAAAGCGCCAGGGCCTGCAAGCCAGGGCAGACGGGGACGTCTGCCACTCCAGGGCACGCGGACTAAAGCGCCAGGGCCTGCAAGCCACGGCAGACGGGGACGTCTGCCACTCCAGGGCCTGCAAACTAAAGCGCCAGGGCCCGCAAGCCACGGCAGACGGGGACGTCTGCCACTCCACCCAGCTTAACCCCTTCATCCCATCACCTTCCCCACCCCTCCCGAACCCCCTTCATCCCACCCCTCTAAACCACATCCAATCAACTCTTTCATCCACTCCAAACTTTCTCAAAATTACCTCCGAAAATCATTGACACCAACTCCGCCCTCCCTACTTTGGCACCCAGTTGGAACGTTCGCGGACCGGGCAGTGGGCCAAGTCCCGCGGGTCCAACCAGATGTCATAGGTTAAACTGCCGGGGCAGGTTCCCGGGTCTGAGCAACAAGGGTATTCGCAACCAAATCGCCGATCTTCGCACGGCGGCCCAAATAGGCCAAATTCCACGTTTAACAAGGGGAAACCACCCCTTCCTCCAACGCGGAATCTAACCCCCAAATTCACCATCAAACGCGCGTTTAAACGCGTCTCCGCCCCACCTTCCGGGGCACCAACCACCGTAACATAGAATCGGAGGATTTTATGCGAAACACCCTACTCGACCTCTTTGGTAAGCCACGCCAACTGGCGCTTGACCGCGCCAAGCTGCCGGCTTTCATGAACCGCTATCTGGACCTCGTCACGGCCTACACAGACGCCCTTCCGGGGCTGCTGCTGACGGCCTGGCTGCCCCATCTGGCGGTGAACCTGGGCAACCGGGTGTTCATGTTCAACAACGCGGCCCGGATCTATCCCAACATCTGGGCCACCCTGATCGGCCCCTCCAGCGTCAGCCGCAAATCCACCGCCCTGCGCTATGCCGGCTACACGATAGCCCCCTACCAGGACGCCCTGGACCACGCGCCCGACGATGAGTTCCAGCAGCAGACCCAGATCCTGAACAACATCACGCTCTCCATGCTGCTCAGCTACCTGGCCCAAAACCCCAACCGGCTCTTCGTCCAAAACGAAATTTCGGGCTGGCTGGCCGACATGGGCAAGACCTACAACGCCAGCTTCAAGCAGGTGATCACGGAGCTCTTCGACGGCGTCGACCGCAGCTGCGTCAACCGCGAACGCACCGAACGCATCAGGCGGCCCGCCCTCTCCATCGCCGCCGCGTCCACCGCGGAATGGATGTTTCGCGACCTGATGAGCAGTGCGGATCAGCTCGGCGGCTTCCTCCAGCGCTTCATCTACTTCGTGGTCCAGGACATCGACCCCGCTACGATGAACCTCGATACCGTATCGGCGCAAGACCTGGAAGCCAGGCTGGGCGTCTTCGAAACGGAATACTTCCAGTGGTGGCGTGGCCTCGGCGGACCCATCCAGCTCGACCTCAGCGAAGCGGCGATCGCCCTCCGCGGCCAGGTCTATCCGGATCTCTACCGCGCCCAACTGGAACGCAAAAACGACACCCTGATGAGCTACTTCACCCGCGTTTACGACGGCTACTGGTACAAATTCGCCACCATCATCCAGCTTGCCAGCGACCCCACCGGCCTCGCCGAGGCGGTCCGCGAAGGCTGGCCGGCGGATTTCATCGACGCCCATCCGGTCACCGCCCAAACCGCGGAGCAGGCCTTCTACCTCTGCGACTTCTACTTCGCCAACACCATGCCGCTCTTGCAGATGCTGGACGAACAGGACAAGCTGGCCGGCGAACGCAAATTGATCGACCTGCTGGTGAAGAAGTTCCGCGGAAAGGCGAAACGAATGGACCTGATGAACCTCTCCCACATGCGGAAGAGGGAATTCAACGAAGTGATCGAGACCCTGATCGAACGCGGCGCCATAAGGGTGGAGACCTATGCGGTCCCCAATAAGGTGAGCGGCAAGATGTATGTGATCGACCCCGAGTTGATGGACTCTTGGGAGTCGTCTCCCTCGCGGGGGATGAATGGTAAAAAAAAGACTGACAGGTGAGGGTTGTTTTCAACCCTCACTTTTTTGTCAATATTCACGTCAATGCAACACTAAGCAACACTAAGCAAGGGTCTGCTTAGTGATTAACCACTGTGGCACAGCACATTAACCCAACACTAAGCAACTAAGCAGAGGGTCTCTCCTCCCGGTTGGGGTTAGTATGCAGGTTTGAGTATGGTAAGGTGTAAGTTATTGTAATTAATCTATTTAAATATATACATATATTATATAGTAATATATTTTAATATTATATAATAGGATATAGGTCTCTACTCTCTCTTCTCTTCTTCCTGGACAGCATCCCTCGGAGGGTTAATGGTTAATGAGTTAGGGGTTAATGCTCCGCAGAGAGATGCACTACAAGCACGCCAAACCTGCCGATATGCCATCCCTACGGGATTCTCCCTTGAGTCCCAGCGGGACGACATTTTAGATAGAACCCCCCGCACCCGAAGCATCATTGTGAGTCCCAGCGAGACGACATTTTAGATAGAACCCACCCTCTCCAAACCTTATTGCGAGTCCCTTCGGGACGACATAACAGACAGAAACCAGTAACGGGCATTACCCCCACAATGCTGGATTCCACAGCGGCCGCGGGTCACTATAAGTGCAAAGGTCACCGGTCAGGCGGCCGCTTGGAATGACACACTCAGAGGCCCGCAAACTAAAGCGCGTAGACCCGGAATGACAAATGTTGGGTCAAATAGCTTAGTTTCGGTCCGGGGGGGGGGGAGACCCCCTGCTTAGTTGCTTAGTGTTGGGTTAATGTGCTGTGCCACAATGGTTAATCACTAAGCAAGCCCTTGCTTAGTGTTGCTTAGTGTTGCGTAGTTGAAAAGGTTTCTCAATTATGTTCGTCCGCAAAACATCTCCCCCCTCTCGCCCAGTCCCTCCCCAACCCCCTTATTGCATCCCTCAAAGCCACCCTAAATCCACCCGAAGAGTTCCCGTCCCACGCTCGCCAACTCTCACGGTGGATTTCGGGTATCAGGTGCGAGTGCAATAGGGGCCCAAGGGGTTAATGGTTAATGGGTTAGCGGTAGATCCTCCGCGGGCGATAAACCGGTTACGCTGTTGCGGAGAATTTTGCTTGACAGGATAGCCAAAACCGCGGCTGCTGCCAATCTAAAACAAACAACAGGGGTGAAGATGAACAAGCGCGCGTTCCTTACAGCTTTAAGTGTGTTGCTCTCCCTTTTTCTGGCAGCGGCGACCAAAACGGATTGGCAGGAAGCCAATCTGCGGGGCAGGGTCAGATCCATCAAATCTGAGGCTGAAAACCCTATGTACGACCAAACGGTTTGTGCAACAACCATTTACAACCAACAAGGATATGTGGAATCCATCACCACAGGTAACGGGAGCGGTTTCGGCGGCGACGAGCGCTACACCTACGATGCCGGCAACCGCCTGCTTACAGCCATAACCAGGGCTGAGAACCAGGAAGAAACATACCGCATCACCAGAACTTTTGACGACGCGGGTCTGCTGATCAAAGAGGAAAGATGGGACGGAAGCGGCACTGCAACAGACCTGGTGGGATACAACGCCAATCAGCAAAAGCTGTGGGTGAAAACCTCCTATGATGGCAGACCAATGAGTTCCTACGAGTACGCTTACGACGCCTCCGGCAACATGACAAGCGAAAAATATTACGACGAAGACCAAATCCTTGTCTACCACTATGTTTATGCTTACGATAAAGCCAACCTGCTGACGGAAAAAAGGCGGTATGGGGGGGAGGACAGGGAAGAATTGCTTGAGCTGATTAAGTACGACTTCCGGGGACTGGTAACGGATGAAACCAGCTATACCGTTGGCGAAATTGATGTCCAAACTCAGTATACATACGATTCAAACAACAACCTGACACTCCGGGAAGAACACTATATCGAATCTGATTATGTGAGAACCATGAAATTTGTTTACATTTATGACGAACAGGGCAATTGGCTAAGCAGTAAGACCTACTTGGATGGCAGCCTGGAAGCAACAGAACTTCGCGAGATAACCTACTATTAGACTGCAAACTAAGCACAACGAGCGCCTTGATTTAAGATAAAGAGCGACGCCATCCGCGGCGAATGGCCTTTCCCAGTTTTTGGAATCTCTTAACCCCCTCCGTTTGAATCCACCCCCGGGAGAACCTGATGAGCAAACTGATAGAACTCAAGATCGAACAAGACACCCTGGACCTCGCGGCCTGGCTGGCGCCGCTGCTGAAGCCCGGCGACCTGGTCTGCCTCTGGGGCGACCTCGGCGCGGGCAAGACCTTTTTTGCCAACGCCCTCGGCCGCGCTCTGGGCGTGGCGGAGGATCTGGACAGCCCCTCTTTCGTGATCCTCAAGGAATACCGCTGCCCGCGTTTCCCGGTCTACCATCTGGACCTCTACCGCCTTAAAAGCGAGGAGGAACTGTTGGATTTGGGAATCTTCGATTTTTTGGAAAGCGGCGTCACCCTGATCGAATGGCCCCAACGCGCGCAAAGCCTGATCCCACCTCACGATCTCGACCTCCGCTTCGCCTTCGACGGCTCCCGCCGCAGCGTTGAAGTGGTTGCCAGCGGGCGCTTCTCCGGATACATTATCTGAAATCGCAAGCCATGGAGGTTTGACATGCAGTTCAGCCCGTTTGTCATCATCGTCGCCATCATCGTGGGAGTGGCGCTCTGGGACGTCTTCGAAAAGGGAAAATCCCCCCTGCGCCCCTGGCTCGTCGTCGGGATCGCTTTCATCATCGGCATGGCCATGTTTGGCAGCTATTTTCTCCAAAGCCGCAAGGTGGACAACAAGCTCCGCGTGGTCGGCTACGCCAGCAAAAACTTCGAATCCGACCTGGTCAAGTGGACCCTCACCGTCCAAAAAAACACGGACATCAACGGCCTGATGGGCGCCTACACCGGCCTCACCGCGGATATGACGGCCTTCAAAAACCTCCTCCTCCAATCCGGAATGAAGGAAAAGGACATCAACATCCAACCCCCCACCAGCAACCCCATCTTCGCCGAATACGGCCAGATCACTGGCTATTCCGTCAACCAGACCATCTATGTGCTCAGCGCCGACATCAAAAAGGTGGAAGCGCTCGCCCTCAACCCGGAATTCTTTGCCAAACGCGGCCTCGTGCTCCAGCAATCCAGCCTCGCCTACCTCTATTCCAAGCTGCCTGAGCTCAAAAAACAGCTTCTGGGCGAAGCCACCGCCGATGCCCTCGCCCGCGCCACCGAAATCACAGCCTCCGCCAAAGCAAAACTGGGCAAGGTCCAATCCGCCCGCGCCGGCGTCTTCCAGATCACCGAACCCTACTCCACCGATGTCTCGGACTATGGCTATTACAACACCAACACCCGCGCCAAAAGCATCTCGGTGACCATGACGGCGGAGTTTGGGCTGTAGGTTTTTTTCAACACAGAGGCACGGAGGGAGGGGAGAAGAGGTTTGTAAAGAGCCCTACGTGGCCCTGGATAACAGTTTGGAGTTCAAAGCCCCTAATCCAGCTTGGCATTGTCTCTCGCTTCATTTGGGGCTTTGGACTTCAAACAGCACGAGCGTTCAAACCACAACTCCATCCCCCGGTTACGCCTGAAGTCCAAGCGCCTTTGAGTCCTCCACCCAAGGCAAAACCGGGATAAGGCTTTGAACTCCAAATGGCTAAATTGGGTCGTGTACTGTTTGAAGTCCAAAGCCCCAAATGAGGTGGGGGATGGGATGAAGCTGGATCAGGGGCTTTGAACTCCAAATGGCTAAGCTGGGGCGCGTACTGTTTGAATTCCAAAGCCCCAAATGAGGCGGGGGATGGGGAGGAAGCTGGTTTAGGGGCTTTGAACTCCAAAGTGGCTAAGCTGGGGCGTGTACTGTTTGAAGTCCAAAGCCCCAAATGAGGCGGGGGATGGGAAGGAAGCTGGATTAGCCGGAGTTTCGCATATTTTCTGCTAAGTCATTGTAAAACAAGGAGAGTAT
>CAZOVZ010000075.1:0-6563 GCA_964583755.1 uncultured Candidatus Cloacimonadota bacterium | reverse complement strand
CGTCCTGCTCACCAGCCTCGACATCCCCGCGGTCAGCATCGCCAAAACCGCCGGCGGCATCGACGTCTGGTGGCCCGCGGTGACCAATGCCAACCGCTATCAGATCCTGCGCAGTTTCGACCCCTATGGGACCTACGAACACCTGGCCTACGCGGATCAGCCCGCCTATACGGACCTGGGCGATTTCGACCGGGCCTTCTACCGGGTCAAAGCCCTCTACGAGGCGCCCGCGAAGTAGATTTCAGCAACTCTGGACATAGCCCCGGCTGCCGATTGGTGGCCGGGGTTAAATCATCGGATTAGCCCCTTCGGGGGCAGCATTATACCCCCCAAAACAACACAAAGGAGCTTATCATGGCCCATTCGATCTGTGTGCTCTACCTGCACCTGGTGTTTTCCACCAAAGACAGGATCCCCTTCATCGAGCCTGCCTGGCAAAATGACCTCTACGCCTACATCGGGGGCATCATCAAAAACCTCCATGGGGAACCGATCCTGATCAACGGCACGGCCGATCACATCCACATCCTTTGCAGCCAGCCCAAGGAGACCGCCGTGGCGCCGTTTCTGCGCGACATCAAGGCCAACAGCAGCCGCTGGGCGAGCCAGTCCCATTCGCCGAAATTCCAATGGCAGGATGGATACGGCTCGTTTTCGGTGGGTGTTTCGAGTTTGGACCAGGTGAAGGGATACATCCGGAATCAGGCGGAACACCACCAAAAACGGGATTTTTCGGCGGAATACGACGCGTTGTTGAGGGCCTGCGGGATTGTTCCGTTGGGGGAGATGGGGTAGGGGCAGGATACATATTCCGCGTACGGGGATGTTATGTTGCCCCCGGGGGGTTCGGGTGTATATCGCGGCCGCACGAATCAATCGCGCGTATATCGCCATCGAGGGGGATTTTATGTCGCCCACGGGGGGTTCGGGTGTATATCGCGTTAGCACGAATCAACCGCGCGTATATCGCCATCGAGGGGGGATTTTATGTCGCCCCCGAGGGGCTCGGATATGTTTCGCGTCCGCACCCACCCCCCCCCACAGTTCCGCGCTGCTCCACTGTGGGCTTCACATCTGTCGCCCCCAAGGGGCTCTACTATCGGGGCGGAGGGGATGTTATGTCGCCCACGGGGGGCTCCATTATCTATCTGGGTTCCGTCGCGTCCCCACAGTGTCCCACAGTTCCGCTCTGCTCCACTGTGGGCTTCACATCTGTCGCCCCCGAAGGGGCTCTCCCTTACATATCCTTAGAATCCTCTTTTTCCTATGAATCCCCGTTCTCTTTTCCAACCAATGCGGATAACCCAGAGCAGCTCCAGAGCACCAGCCTTAACGGCTGATGGTCCGGAAGTGGGCGTCAGGAAGCGGCGGCGGATAAAAAGCTTGACTGGCAGCGCCCTGACGGATTACTATATTTAAACAGGACAGAAGCCGGCCCCGGCCCCCGGTGGGGAAGGCAAAATCATTATTGGACAGAAAGTTATGAAATTCAAGAAATATCTCTGGATCGCCCTGGCGGTGATTTTGGCGCTGATCGCACTGCGCTTTTGGCTGAACTCGCGGAAGAAAGAAACCAGCGGCGGGCCCGGTGGCCGGCCCGGAACCCAGGCGGTGGCGGTGGAAATCGGCGCCGTGGAAGTGGGGGACCTGGACGAAACGGCCAGCTTCAGCGGCACTTTGACCGCCAAAAACAGCTTCATCCTGGCCTCCAAGACCTCCGGGCAGCTCTTGAAACTGCACGTGAACATCGGCGACACGGTGGCCAAAGGGCAGTTGGTGGCGGAGCTGGACGACCGCATCATCCGCCAGGAATACGAAAAATCCCGCGCGGCGGTGGAAGTGGCAAGGGCGAACCTGGACCAGGCCATCAGCGCTCTGGCTCTCTCTGAAAAAAACCTCGCCGACAACCGCCAGCTATTGGCAAACAACTACATTTCGCAGACGGAGTTTGACCGCGCGAACAACCAATACGTCTCCGACCGCGCCAAACACAACGTGGCCCAGGCCAGCCTGAACAGCGCCCTGGCGGCATTCAGCGCGGCCGAGACCCAGCTTTCCTTTACCCGCGTGAAGGCGGATTGGAGCGGAGCCGGAACCCACCGCGTGATCGGCGAACGGCTGGCGGACGAAGGCGCGCTGCTGAATCCCGGCAGCCCGATCGTGACGGTTTTGGACATCAACAGCCTGGTGGCGGTGGTGGAGGTGATCGAGCGCGACTACCAGCGCGTCAGGCCCGGCCAGGCGGCGAAGATCACGACCGACGCCTTTGCCGGCGAAAGCTTTGGCGGCCGGGTGGCGAGGATCGCCCCGCTGCTGCAGGAAAATTCCCGCCAGGCGAGGGTGGAGATCGAGGTCGCCAATCCCTCCCAGCGCCTGAAACCGGGGATGTTCGCCCGGGTGGAACTGCTCTACCGCAGCCTCCGGGGCGTGACGTCCGTGCCGGCGGCGGCGCTGTTCAAGCTGAAAGGGGATGAGGGCGTGTTTTTGCTGAACCGGGCGGAGCGGACGGTCAGTTTCGTGCCGGTGGAAAAGGGAATCGCGACCTTGGGACGAGTGGAAATCGTTTCGCCCGCGTTGGAGGGGGAAGTGGTGACCCTGGGCCAGGACCAGCTTCAAGACGGGCGCAAGGTGCTGTTGCCGGAGGACGAAAAGCAAAAGGAGCCCAAAGGGAAGAAGGGCCAGAAAGGATGAAGATCGCCCAAAACGCCGTCAATCGCCCGATTTTGACCATCATGGTGGCGCTAATCGTGATCATCCTGGGCGCGGTGGCCCTCAGCCGGCTGCCGATCGACGCCATGCCGGACGTCACATCGCCCACGATCAGCATCTCCACCAACTACGGCAAGGCCAGTCCGCTTTCCATGGAGGAACTGGTGACGCGGCCGATCGAGGAAGCCGTGAGCGCGGTGGCGGGAGTGCAGGAAATCACCTCGCAATCCTCGGAAGGCAGCAGCAACGTGTCCGTGCGCTTCAACTGGGGGACGGACCTCAACGAAGCAACCAACGACGTCCGCGACCGGGTGGACCGGATCATTTCCCGCCTGCCGGACGGGGCCTCGCGCCCCTCTCTGCGCAAGTTTGACCTGGCGGCGATGCCGGTGGTGATGATGGGCGTGGTCAGCGATCTGGACCCTCTGACGCTGCGCAATTTGATCGACACCGAGGTCGCCTACCGCCTGGAACGGGTGGACGGAGTGGCCAGCATCAACAGTTGGGGCGGGCTGACGCGGGAGATTCAGATCAATCTGGACCCGCAGAAGGTGAAAGCCCTGAGAGTCTCGCTGGATCAGGTGATCGCCGCCATCCGCGCGGCAAACGTCAACCAGCCCACGGGCAACATCGAGCGGGGCAACTATCAGATCACGATTCGCGTGCCGGGCGTCTATGAAAACCTGGACGAGCTGCGCCAGACAGCGGTCCTGAGCCGCGGCGGCAGCCAGATCAGACTGGGCGACATCGCGGAGATTTCCGACACATCCAGCAAAGAGACCCGCCTGGTGCGCATCGACGGCAAGCCGGGCCTGCAGATATCCGTGAACAAGCAATCCGGCACCAACACGGTGGAGGTCGCGAAAGGCGTCCTGGCCGAGGTGGAGCGCATCAACCGCGCCCTGCCGCAACTGAAGATCGTGCCGCTGGTGGATCAATCCGTCTTCATCCGCCACGCCATCAACAACGTGACCTCGTCGGTCCTGCTCGGCGGAGTGTTGGCGATCCTGATCCTGCTGTTGTTTTTGCGCAACATCAAGAGCACGACCGTCATCAGCACGGCGATTCCGATCTCGATCATGGCGACCTTCATCCTGCTTTATTTCAGCGGATTCACGCTGAATTTGATGACCATCGGCGCGCTGGCGCTGGGGGTAGGGCAGCTTTTGGACAACTCCATCGTGGTGCTGGAAAACGTCTTCCGGCTGCGGGAAAAGGGCAAAAAGCCCCACGAGGCGGCGATCGAAGGCGCGGATCAGGTGACCTCGCCGATCATCGCCAGCACGCTGACGACGGTGGTGGTGTTTCTGCCGCTGATTTTCATGCGGGGGATGACGGGGATCATGTTCAGCCAATTGGCGTTCGTGATCGTGTTCGCGCTGATCTGCTCGCTGGTGACGGCGCTGACGATCGTGCCGATGCTCTCCGCGCGGCTGATCACGGTCAGCAGCGAACCCGCGGGGAGCGACAAAAGCCTGCGGAAAATCCTGTTTCACAAGGCCGGAGAGCTGCTGGCGCGGATCGAAGACCTCTATAAAAAAGCGCTGCACTGGGCGCTGAACCACCGCCGGAACACGATCCTGGCGGGGTTGGGACTGGTGGTCGCGGCGGTGGGCCTGGCAATCTTCATCGATTCCGAACTGATGCCGACCTCGGACGAAGGCGAAGTCCGGGTCAATCTGGACATGGAAGCCGGGACGCGGCTGGAAGTGGTCGACGCCAAGGTTTCGCTGGCGGAAAACCGGATAGCAGGCATCCCGGAGATCGTGCACGTGATCACCAGCGTGGGCGGCGGGGGCTGGGCGGGAAGCTCGTCCAACACAGGCAGCTTGCGCGTCAGCCTCTTGAGCCGCAGCGACCGCAAACGCAGCGACAGCGAGGTGGCGGACGAGATTCGCAAGCGGCTGGGCAACCTCGCCGGAGTGCGCGTGAGGGTGCGCACGGCCAGCAACAACCAGCTTTCGCGGGTTATGGGGGGCGGCGGGGGTCGCATCGAAATCCAGGTGCGCGGACACGACCTGGAGCAGTCCTACGCTTTGGCAGAACGCATCCGTACGGCAGCGGAAGGGATCGAGGGGGTTACGGACGCCAATCTGAGCCGCACCGCGGGAGCGCCTGAGGATCTGGTCCTGATCGACCGCCAGAAAGCCGCCGAACTGGGGCTTTCCGTGCAGCAAATCTCGACCGTTTTGGAGACCGTGCTGTCCGGCCGGCAGGCTGGCGAATACGTGGATCAGGGGCGCGAGTATCCGCTGCAGGTGCAGGTCAAGGATGCCGACAAACTGCCGCTGGACGAGATTTTGAACCTCACGGTCACCAATTCCGCCGGGGAGCCGATCGTGCTACGCAACGTGGTCCAAACGCGGAGCAGCCAGAGTTCCACGGTGATCGAACGACTGAACCAGGAACGAATGATCGACGTTTCGGCCAACATCAGCGGACGCAGCCTCAGCGACGTGATCGGCGACCTGCAAAAACGCCTGGACGCCATCCCGCTGCCGATCGGCTACAGCGTGGAGATCGCGGGCGACTACAAGGAACAGCAGGAGTCATTCCGCGAGCTGCTGGTGGGCTTCATCCTGGCGCTGGTGCTGATCTACATGGTGATGGCCAGCCTGTTCGAATCCTTGCTGGACCCGTTCATCGTGATGTTTTCGATCCCCTTCAGCTTCATCGGCATCGCGCTGGCGCTGTTTCTGACCGGCACGACCTTCAACATCCAGTCCTATCTGGGCATCATCATGCTGGCGGGGATAGTGGTGAACAACGCGATCCTGCTGGTCGACACGGCCAACCACCTGCGCCGCGAGGAAGGGCTTGCCACCCGCCAGGCCATCGAAGAAGCCGGACGCCGGCGCCTGCGGCCGATCCTGATGACCGCGCTGACCACCGTTTTGGGGCTGCTGCCCCTGGCGATCGGCATGGCCGAGGGCGGCGAAACCCAGGCCCCGCTGGCAAGGGCGGTGATCGGGGGACTGCTGAGCTCGACCTTTATCACGCTGCTGCTGATTCCGGTGCTGTATTCCATCTTTGAGGATTGGGGTTAATGGGTTAATGGGTTAATGGGTTAATGGGTTAATGGGTTAATGGGGGGCGTGGAGGGGCAGACGTCCCCGTCTGCCGATGTGTGTTGAGCTGGGGCATCCTAACGCGAAACTTTTGCTCGCGTGCTGTTTGAAGTCCAAATCCCCAAATTAGGTGGGGGAAGGAGGGAAGATTGCTTAGGGGATTTGAACTCCAAAGTGGGGGGGGCGGTGGGGGCTTTAGTCCGTTGCCAGTGGGTGTGTGATAAAACAACAGCACTTTAGTTCGCGGGTCTTGATTTTGTCATTCCAATTGGCCGCCTGACCGGTAACAATCACACCTATAGTGACCCCGCGGGCGATGTGGAATCCAGCATTGTTTGGGTAATGCCCATACTGGAGTCGTCCGTTTGCTGAGACTGGTGAGGAGTAGGGGGGCACTAAAGCGCTGACAACTCCAGGACGCTTTGCACGAAGATGTTTTAAGGCCTGGATTCCACGCCAGCCGCAGGTTGCTATAGATGTGAAGGTTACCGGTCAGGCGGCTGGCTGGAATGACACGTTCTGGGTTGGGTGGTGGGGGGCTGGGGCTGGGTTGTCGAAAGGGGGCTTTCTGGATTCCGGGTCTTCGCGCTTTTGTAAGCGAGCCTCGGACGCTTTGCACGAAGATGTTTGAAGGCCTGGATTCCACGCCAGCCGCAGGTTGCTATAGATTTGAAGATCACCGGTCAGGCGGCTGGCTGGAATGACACGTTCTGGGTTGGGTGGTGGGGGGTTGGGGCTGGGTTGTCGAAAGGGGGCTTTCTGGATTCTGGGTCTTCGCGCTTTTGT
>CAZOVZ010000074.1:0-6957 GCA_964583755.1 uncultured Candidatus Cloacimonadota bacterium | reverse complement strand
CCCCCAACCTTCTGATCCGTAGTCAGATGCTCTATCCAATTGAGCCAAGGGCGCACGCAGAGACATCCTTTTTCACGGCCTTTTTCTGTCAAGGACAATGTGGCCGCCCTTCCCCAAACCGTGGATCCCGAGACCAACAGCCAGGCAACAAGCGTTTCTGGCTGCTGCTCTGCCACGTCTGCCACTCTCTGACTGGCAACAGAAAACAAAGGGACGGAAGCAGACAAAAGACTGATCAAACCAGAGGAACCGAGGCGCGGAGACACAGAACCGAGGGGGAATTAAAACGCTGCCAAAAAAGGGGAGGCCGTCACAGCCTCCCCCGGGTAACTGATTACTGGATACTACTTTGCCGGTAGCGTGGCCGGGTTGACCCTGCCGTGGGTATTGGCGGGCTTCACGCTCCAGCCGCGGGTTTGATCGTAATGGAGGGTGGTCACGTTCCAAAGATCGCCGGTATCGGCCAGAAAACCGTAGTAATTGACCGGCGGTTCATTGGAGTTTTCATCTTTGCTGATCACCACCTGGCAGTCCGTACCGATGGCGTTTTCATAGTCGTGGTCGCTGTAGTAGTGCACCTGGACCAGATAGTCGCCGGGAATGACGGACGGGGAAGTGATGTTTTCCGGACCGTAGCCGTTGGTGTCGTCCACGTCCAGCATCAGGCCGCTGGCCGTGCTGGAATGCGCGTAGTAACACCTTTCGCCATTGGGGTCGGTGATCCAGAAATCGACGTCCGTGCCGTTGGTATTCCAGGTCAGGGTGGCGTGCAGCGCCATCAGCGGCACCAGGGAATCGAAACTCATCGTCCCCTCCGCGGCCAGAGCGCCGGAAACAGCGATCACCCGCACATTGTGTTCAACCTCTTCGGTGGAACCTCCCAACACCACTTGCTGGTAGAAATTGCCCTGGTTGAGGTTGAGGTCGTAGGCGTGTTCGATGTCGCCGTCCACGATCAGGACCGCTGTCGTCAGCTGGGGATTGGCGACCTTGCCGGTGATGCTGACCACGCGGTTGGTCACCAACTCCGTGATCGGGTTCACAGTTACGTAGAAATCGATCGGGAAGGCCTGTTCGTCGCTGATCACAGCGGGAATCTGGTTCGCGTTGACCGTGCTGAGCGAGTAAAGCAGGCGCCCCTCTTCCAGGGAGAAATTCGGCGCGACGGTCAGAGTGGCGCTGACCGGCACCGTGCCCCCGACGGGGAAGGTGACCTGGCCAGGGCTGAAGTTCACGCTGATGCCTTCGCCGCCGGTGACGGACTGGGTCCCGCTGATCTCCGTGGTTCCGGTGTTGGAGACGAAGAGAGTCACCGTGGCCGTCTCGCCGGGGTTGATCTTTCCGTCGACAAAGTTCTCGGCGCTGATCTCCCAGTCGTCGATCGCCAGTTGTCCGCCCAGCGAGGTCACCGCGATGCTGCGCACCTTGGAATTGCCCACGTCGTCGGAAACAGTGACGGTGATGGTGTATTCCTTTTGCTCGGTGGGGGTAAAGGTCAGGTCGGTGCCATTGGGATCGAAACCGCTGTAGGCGCCTCCGCTGACGGTCCAGGCGAAGGACAGCGATTTGCCGATGCTGCTCAGGCAGCTGATATGCGCCGTGAGGGGTTGGCCGGCCGTGACGCAGCCGCTGTCCACGGTCATGCCTTCGATGATGATGGCGTTTTCTGCCAGTTTAAGCAGTTGGGTGATCACCGAATTCACCTGTCCCTGCGCGATTTGCAGGTTTTCATAGACTCCGCGGATAAAGCCTTCCGCCATCACGATCACGTGGTAATCGCCGGTGGGCAGGGGCTGATCAAGCTCGCCCGGAGCGCTGGTTAGAACCGTGATGCGGGGATCCTCGTCCGGCCGGTTGGCCTTGGCGATGATGATCGTCTTGGGCGCGGTCACGGGCGGGTTGGTGGTGCCTTCTCCGTTGATTTCCACGCCCAGCGTTCCCTGCTGGGTCTGCGGCTGACCCTCTTCCATGTGCTGGATCAGGATCTCGTTCACATACTCGTTTCCCGTCGCGTTGGCGATCGTCTTCACGCCCGTTTCACCCAGTTCCACAGCCGTCTGGGCCGTTGCCTGGGCTTCGTCTTCATGCCAGATCATCACTCTGGCCCGCGCCCGCAGCTTGATCGGGTCGTCGTCGCTGAGGTTCATGTAGGCGTTGGCTTTTTCCTGCGGCGTGGCGCCGGGCAATTCGCTGATCGGCACTTCGTCTTCGTGGTTGTCGTTGGCCAGGATTGCTTGCCGGATCAACGCGTCGCGGGCTGAGTTGCGGCGCTGGACCACGGCGGCAAAATTTGAAAAGATGGGGATGCGGGTTTCCGGATCGCGCAACACCTGGCCCAGGCTTTGCTGGCCGCTCAGGACCCGCCAGCCGCCGCGCACCATGCTGGCGCTGGAGACTACGCCGTCTTTGGCGGTGTTGTAGATGCCCTTGGCGATGCTGGAAAGGATGCCTTTGCTTTGGCCGTAGGGCACTATGGCGTTTTCCGCCTGCAGCATGGTGTCAAAACCCGCCGCCGCGGCGTCGCACTGGCCTACGTAGGTGTTCACGAGGGCGTCGATGTCGCTGAATGCGTCACGGTCTCCCCGGGTGCTGAGATTGGCGATGCTGGCCTCGATCTCGTTCATCGTGGCCTCGCGGGAATCGAGGGTCGCGTTCAGCCCGCTCTGATACTCCCAATAATTGCCCAGGGCTTCAGCAGCGGTTTGTTGGGGTGGATTGTCGTCGTCTTTGTCGCAAGCGCTCACAAGGACAAAAAGCAGGAGCGTCACAAACAGTGCAAGGGGTCTAAACTTCATGGTCAGTCTCCTTCAGTCGTAGTTTTGGCTTATTTTGGGGTACGCGATTAACTGTCAAGATTTTTCCTTCGGCAATTGGACTCTCAGAAACAAATTTTCACCCGGCCTAGAGCGGCGTTCCCGGACCGGACCGGCAAGAGGATGACCAATCAGCCCGTGAAGTGCAAACAGGTTAATCGGTTACAGATGATCACGTTGAGGCCCAAAGGGGTGGCCTTTTGACAAAACGCAACATTTTCCGAGCCCCCTAAGCATAATGGAAGCCGCTGATTTTCGCCCCGGATCGATCCCTCCCGCAGAAAACAACTTGACGGATTCCCAATCCGCCATTTTTGCTTGCCCTATCGGATTGCCCGTGACGACATTACCCGTGGTCGACCGGCCAAGTCCGTTAGACTATTCACAATGAAACCTTTTTGGGAGGTACGCCCGTGAAAAAAACCATACTGCTCGCCATCTTCTGTCTGGCAGCCATCGCCCTGATGGCAGACTATTATTCCACCACCGCGGGGGGAAACTGGACCCTCACCTCCACCTGGCTCGGCGGCGTCGTTCCTCCGGAAGGGGCCAACGTAGTCATCCAGGGTCCGGTCTATGTAAACACCACCAACCCTTGCCACAATCTGACCGTCACAGCCAACGGCAGGATCACCAATCCCGGCAACGACGTCGGACAGGTAACCGTCTACGGCAACCTGACCAACAACGGCCAGATCGTGGACAGCGGCGCCAGCGGTGAAACCCGCATTGTCGTGCTGGGCAACATCACGAACAACCTCACGCTGACCTGCGAATACGTTTACTTTGCTGGCGACGCCAACCATTCATTTTGGAACTACGGCACGTTTAACCCCGCCTACTTTCTAAATCAGGACTACGCCCAAGTCACCTTGCTCACCGATCTGTCCCTCGCCGGAACCCGGGTCCAGCTGCCCCATTTGAACCTGAACAGCAGCGTGGCCAGCCACCTCACGCTCTCCGGCGGTTGGCTGGTATATACCAATATCCACGGCGGCAACGGCGCTTCCCTGCATCTCTCCAACGGCGCTTATCTGTCGGAAGTGACCGCCGACGAGATCGTGCTGTTTGGAACCGTCCTGGTCTCTGGCGCTGTGAATTTCCAGAACCTGATCAATTATTCCAACCTTTACAACCGCAGCGACTTCGACAACAGCCTCTACGTGTATCAACGGCTGGAAAACCGCGGCACCATCGGCAGCAATCCCGCTGGCAGCTACCTCTATCTCTATCTCTGGGGGGATGTCTACAATTATCAGGCTCTCACCCCCCAATATCTGGGGCTGGGAGACGGAAACAGCGACCTGACCCGCGAAATCTATTCATCAACAACCCTGTCAATTCCCAACATCACCTCCTGGGGCCATTACCAGATGCTTTCCAACCTCTCCTTTGCCAACGGCCTGGTGGACTGGACCAGCCACAACCTGCTGATGCAAAACGGCTCAAACTGCTACGGCATCACTTTGTCCGGAGGCAGTCTGGCCGGGGTCACGCTGTCGGGAGGACCGGACAGCGCGCTGAATCTATCCAACTCAGCCTGGCTGGGCGGGGTGACCGCGGACGACATCATCTTCAACGGCACCGTCCTGGTGGGGGATAACATCAGCGTCGACAGGCTGGTCAACAACGGCATCCTGCGCAACGTGAGCGGCTCGTCCCACGCCATGGCGGTCAACGAAAGGCTGATAAACCATGGCTCTATCGGCAACGAGTCCCCGGCCAACTATCTGAACCTGACCCTGTTTGGAGACCTCTACAACTACGGAATGATCGCCAACCAGGAAATTCTGCTGGTCGGCATGACCACCCAACACCTCTGGCAATCCGCCACTTCCAGCCCCATCGCCTGCGGCAGCATCTCCACCTACAGCTACAGCGCGCCGATCCAACTGCTTTCCAACCTGGTCTTCAGCAACTGCCAGATTTCATTGAACGACCGGCCCCTGCGCCTGTATGACGATTACGCTTCCAGAAACATCACCCTGCAGGGCGGCTGGCTCCACCACGCGGTGCTGCAGACCAACGGATTCAGCACCCTGGACCTCGGTGGCGGCGCCTGGCTGGAATATGTCGATGCCCACGAGGCGGACATCATCCTGCGCGGAACGCCCCTGATCGGCAGCGACATCACCTTCGACGACCTGGTCAATTACGGCACTCTCAAAAACCGGGATTACTTTTCCTGGTCGCTATACTGCAACGGCAATCTGACCAACTACGGCACCATCGCCAACTATTCCGCCGCCAACCAGTTGAACCTGCACTGCCTGAAAAACCTCTACAACTACGGATCGATCTTGAACCAGGTGGTCTACATCGAAGGCACCGCCAACCAGCAAGTCCTGCGGGGAACCGGCTCCACAATCAGTTGCCCGGGCGGATTTCAGCTCTGGTCGGACGTCGGCTATGCCCAATGGTATTTCAACGGAACCCTCAACGACTCCAATTACCTGCTCTTCAAGAGCGTCAATCCGGCCACTTCCGGCACCTGGAGACCTTTCAATGGCAGCGTGTTCGGTCGCAACATCGTGATCGGAACCGCTTCCGGGAGCCTCACCGCCCCCCCAAACATCTCCGCCGCGATCGTTAGCTCTTTAGTCAAGCTACAGTGGGGCCAGGTGACCAACGCGACCTACTACACGGTTTACGCTTCAGCCACCCCCGCCGGGCCCTTTACCGCCCTCTCCACCAAGGCTTTTGACAATGATCTCAGCGACGGCATTGTCTGGCATGAACTGGTCCCCAGCTCCGACTACAAATTCTACCGGGTGACCGCGGGACGGTGACGCACGCCTTCAGTCCAACCCGCCGCGCCCGCCTGAACCCAGCCATCCGTCAGGCCGGCAGCGGGTTTCCCTGGACGGATGACCGCCGTGATTTGAGGATGGCAGAACAGATAGGGAGAAATGATGAAACTGAGGTTTTTGGGACATTCCGCGTTTGAACTGGTCGCGGAAGCGGGGACGCGGATACTGATAGATCCCTGGCTGGACGGCAATCCGGCCGCGACGGTGGGATCGAAGGACCTGAAGGCGGACTACATCCTGGTCACCCACGCCCACGGCGACCATCTGGGCGATACGATCAAGATCGCGGAGCGCTGCGGCGCTGAAGTGATCTGCGTGGCGGAGCTGGCCTCATACCTGAAAGCGAAAGGGCTGCAGACCCACGCCATGCAGATCGGCGGAGCTCACGAATTCCCCTTCGGAAGGGTGAAGCTGACCCAGGCGTTGCATGGCAGCCAGACCCCGGACGGCCATTACGCCGGACTCGCGGCTGGCGCGCTGATCTGGCTCGACGGCGTTTGCGTCTACCACACCGGCGACACCGGCCTCTTTTCCGACCTGAAGCTGATCGGCGAACTGAGCCAGGTGGACCTAATGCTGCTGCCCATCGGAGACAACTACACCATGGGCGTGGAAGACGCAATCAAGGCAGTGGAACTGGTCCGGCCCCAGACCGCAGTCCCGATGCATTACAACACCTGGCCGGCGTTGGCGGCGGACGCGGAACGCTTTGCTGCCGGTGTCCGCGCTATGGGAACCCAGTGCCGGATTCTGAAACCAGGCGATTGGTTGTAACAGCTAGCCTTTCAGCGCTTTGAGAGCTTCCTTGTAGTTGGGCTCATGGATGATGTCGTCCACCAACTCACGGTAGGCGATTTTGCCGTCGGAATCGATGATCACTACGGCGCGGGCCAACAGCCCCGCCATCGGCCCGTCCACGATCTCCAGGCCATAGTTCCGACCAAAGGAGCGGTCCCGCAGGTCCGAAAGGGTGAAGACCTTGTCGATGCCCTCGGCGCCGCAAAACCTACCCAAGGCGAACGGCAGATCGCGCGACACGCAGAGGATCACCGCGCCTTTGACCTTGGCTGCTTCGGCGTTGAAGGTGCGGACGCTCATCGCGCAGACGGGAGTATCCACACTGGGAAAGACGTTCAGGAGTATCTTTTTGCCTTTGTAGTCTGCCAGGGTTTTATCGCTCAGGTCAGTGGCCGTGAGCAGGAAGTCTTTGGCCTTGGCGCCGAGGCGCGGCAGGGCACCGGAAGTGTTGATGGGATTGCCTTTGAGCATTGTTTTAGCCATCTTGTTTACCTCTTTTAATGTATGATTCACTGCCGACAATATAACCGGGTTTG
>CAZOVZ010000073.1:0-6989 GCA_964583755.1 uncultured Candidatus Cloacimonadota bacterium | reverse complement strand
GAGCAGCAGCCTTCTAAGCTGCGGGTCAGGGGTTCGAATCCCTTCTGGCGTGCCATAAAATCCCGCAATATAAGAAGATAGACAGTCTTGTTTGTGGTGGGTGTAGTTCAATGGCAGAGCACCGGATTGTGGTTCCGGGCGTTGTGGGTTCGACTCCCATCACCCACCCCACTTTTTGATTATGGCGACTTCAGATAGATTTTTCCTCGGCACGGACATCGGCGCTTCCAGCGTCAAATACGGGTACGGCACCTGTCAAGCTGGTTTACAGTACTTCGACAAAGTCATCATCTCCCCCAAAACCCTCTCCGCCCTCCACGGCGCTTATGCCCGCATCCTGGCCAACGTGGACGCCCGCCTTGGACTGGACAGGATCGCCGCCGTCGGCATCGGCACCTGCGGCACGCTGGACAGCCGGACCGGCAAGATCTCCGGCGTGAACCCCAACCTGCCCTTTTGGGTGGACCGCTCGCCCGCCGAGCTCATCCCCGCGGAGCTCAAGCTGCCCGTGGCCTGGGACAACGACGCCAACCTGATGTGTCTGGGCGAGGCCTGGGGCAGCCATCCTCACGGCAAAGTGGTGGGAATCACGGTCGGCAGCGGCATCGGCTGCGGCTATGTGGAAAACGGAAAGGTCTTCCACGGCGCCCACGGCTATGCCATGGAGTTGGGCCACGTAAACGCCATCCGGGGCGGCCTGGCTTGCAATTGCGGACGCCGGGGCTGCCTGGAGGCCTACGCCTCGGTGGACGGCATCAAGCGCCGGATCGCGGCGTTGCTGGAATCTGAAAGTTCCCCGGCGACCGAAACCGCCATCTCCCGACTGCTGTATCATCCCAACGAACATCCCGCCGTCCCGGCGCTCATCGCCGAGGGCCAGGCCAGGCTTGCGGATGCCGTGGCGGACCTGATCATCCTGCTGGACCCGGACGCGGTGATCTTTGGTGGCGGCGCGATGGAAGGCGGCATGTATGACCTGGACAGCCTGGCGGCCCAGATCCGATCCCAATTGCCCGCCCTGAACCGGGCCGGGACCGCTCTGGAAATGGCTAAAACAGGCAACCGGGCGGGGGTGATCGGGGCGCTGGTCCTCGCCTCGCAGATGATTTCCCCACAATCGGAATGAAACGTGCATCCTCTGTTTCACATCATTTTCAGGAGCGTGTAAAATGAACAAGAAGATGCTGACCATTGCCCTCGCCGCCTTGCTGCTGCTGGCCGTTGGCCTGAGCGCGCAGCGAACCACTCTGGTGAACACGATAAACATCAACCCCAATCCGATGGACAAATACACCCAGATCACCATCACTTTCAACCAGCCCACCAACGTCGGCGTGAACATCGAAACCGAAGCCGGCGACGTGATCAAGACCCTCTATTGGGGCCCTGCCGACGAGGTGCTTCAGATCAACTGGAACCGCATCGGCGACGATGGCAGCTACACCCCCAGCGGCCACTACATCTTGATGGTAAACCATCAGGCCCGTTATACTTCGACCAAGAAAACGATCATCCTGAAATAACCCAAGCTTACTCACAACAAGCGTTTGTACAACGAAAAAGTCCCTGGGGGACTTTTTCGTTTTTCAGCCCCGATATTCGCCTTTCGCGGAAAAACTCACCCGGCAGCGCAGCTAATCCTTGACAGATTTTGAGCTTGGTAAAATCATACCGACAGTTTGTGGAAAACTGATTTTGACGCGCTCGCCCCAGATCAACCTCGCCTTTAACTGCTTAAAGGCATGGAGTTTGCGCTGAGCCGGGCGCCTGGTAAAAAAGGAAGTGTGATGAGCATCACCGGGAAAACTGGCATGCCCCTGGAAAGCAAAAGACCGGGGCGGGGCAACTTCTATTTTGAGGGTTTGGACGACAATCCCGCTGGCAGGCTGCTGAAGGCGTCATGAAGTTATTCATCAACGCCGCGCTGCCCACGTCTTCCACAGCCTTGAAAAAGGTTAACGTCCTCTTCGACGAGCGGATCCTCCGCATCTCCGCCGATGGGATTTCCACCGAGGAACCGCCGGAAGTGATCGACCTCCAGGGCAGGATCCTCCTGCCCGGCGGAGTCGACGCCCACAGCCACGTCATCGCGGAAGCGGAACCCGGCAAAACCCTCGGCAAGGTCACCCGCGCCGCCCTGACCGGCGGCTGGACCACTCTGGCCGAGCTGAGCTATTTCAACCCCCGCCCGGTGTTCAGCCTGCAGGACCTGGCCGCCCTCAAAGACACGATCAACTCCCACTCCTTTGTGGACATGGCCGTCTGGGGCAATGTGGACATCGACGACTATCCCTATCATGCCGAAGCCGCGCAGGAACTCTGGGCTGCCGGAGTGGTCGGCCTGGCCCTGATGAGCCCCTCGCCCAACCCCGCCATCACCACCCTCAGCTTCACGGAGATCATGGACCTGTTTATCGACATCTATGAAAGCGACACCACCTTCGCCTTCCAGGGCTATGACTACGAGTCCAGCCCGGAATTCAGCTTTGGCTCCCAGTGCGACGCCATCAAAAAGATTCTGCGCCGGATGCAGGAAAACCCGATCCACATCCCCCGCGTCTCAAACTATCCCACCATCGAATTCATCAACAGCATCTCCAAACGGTCGGACATCAGCTTCTCGTTTTGCATCTCGGATTTGATGCACTTTTACAGCCATCTGGCGGATGGCCGGCCCCTCGATATCGTGGATTTTCACGATCTGTTTTTCGACCTTTTGCGCGGCAACAAACTGTATATGCTGTCCACCAACGCGGAATCCGCCCAAACCCCGGCAGAGCGTTCCTACGCCTTTGCCGGCAGCAGCGAGAAACTGCTGCCCTACAGCTATTTGTGGGTGCTTTCCGAGCTCTGGAAAAAGCGCAAGGTCCCCCTGGCCACGGTGATCAAGATGACCAGCGAAAATCCTGCCAAGCGGCTGGGGCTCTACCCCCAAAAGGGCTGCCTGGAAGCCGGGTCCGATGCCGATTTCGCCATCTACGACCCCGCCAAGACCACCGTCTTCCCCTCTCCGGACGGCAACAAGCACACCCTCACCGGCAGCATCGACGAGGTCTATCTGAAAGGAAAGCTGGTCCACACCAAGGGCAAGACCGCCGCCGCGGCCGGCTCCTTTTTACCCCGCCACACCGTGCCCAAACGCCGCCACAATTCCACCACCTGGTTATAAGCAATCCCTGGAGGATAAATGGATACCATCAGTTACCTGAAAACCGCTTTGGCCGCCCACCCGGAACTGCAATACGAGATCGCCGGGACCCGATGGTCCACCGATTTCCTGCGTTTCTACCACAGCCAGACCAACTACAACATCACCAAGGACAACAGCTCCCTGGACTGCACGATCTACAAGGGGAAAAAGTCCTACAGCTTCCAGCTGGACGGCGATTCCCAAGCCAAGCTGGACACCGCTCTGGCCGCCGCGCTGGGGATCATCGACCACCTGCCAGAAGACCCGGACTTTGTGGACCTCGAAAGCGACCTGACCCTGGCCCCGCCCCGCAAGATCGCCAACAACATCGAGGCGATCCCCCTCGCCCGCAAGACCGGCATCCTCGCCAACATGGCCGCCGCTGCCGCCATGTATGACTTTGACATCTACGGCACCTTCATCTGCAATTTCAAACAGACCCGCCTGATCAACAGCAACGGAATGGACAAGGCCAGCACGGTCTCCCCCATCTATTTGGAGGTCAAGGCCGTCCACAACAAATCCCAGATCACGGTCCTGGAAACCTTCGGCGGCGACGACTTCGCCAATTTCGACGAGCAGGACTTCAGCGAGCGCCTGGTCCAAAAGATCCGCTATTGCGGCAACCCGGTGGTCGACGCCGAGCCCGGCCAATACGACGTGATCCTGGCTCCGCGCTGCCTGGCGGAGTATGTGCAATACCTCACCTACGGCATGAGCGCCCGCGCTTTGGATCAGCGCAGCAGCTTTTTCGAGGGCAAGGTGGGCGCTGCCGTCTTCCCCGCTTCCATCACGATCGAAGACGATCCCACCGATCCGGAACTGATCCGCCTGGACTACGGTTCCGACGGCCACATCTACCGCCCCCTCCAGCTGATCGGACAGGGCGTCTTTCGCAACTTCCTCTGCAACAACTACTACTCCCACAAGACCGGCCTGCCCAAAAACGGCAACCTCGCCAGCTGCCTGAAGATCGCCCCCGGCGATAAAAGCCTGGATGAGCTGATCGGCGGCGTGCAGAGAGGCCTCTATATCTCCAGCCTGCACTACATGAATTTCATCAATCCCAAGGAAACCTCGCTCACCGGCCTCACCCGCGACGGCACCTTCCTGATCGAACACGGCGCCATCAGCAAAGTGGTGAACAACCTGCGCTTCACGGAACGCATCGAGCGGATCCTGAACAACGTGCTGGCCCTGGAAAACCGCTGCTACGCCATCCCCTTCTCGGACAACTACGAGGTCTTCGACGTGGAAACCGTCAAAGCGCCTCACGCCCTGGTGAAGGATTTCAACGTCACATCTTCCACCCACACGATATAGGAGGTCGAAATGGAAGCGATAGTAAAACAAACTCTGGCCAAAACCGCCCTGCCGGAAGTCCGGTTTGCTGATGTCCGCGTGACCCGGACCGACACCGAAGGCATCTTTTTCATGAACGGCTTCCTGCGCAACTACGGCAGCAGCATGGATTCCACCGCCATCGGCGTGAGGGTGCTGATCAACGGCTGCTGGGGCTTTGCCGGCTCGCGCGACCTCTCGGAAAAATCCCTGGACCGGCTGGTGCGGACCGCGATCCAAAACGCCAAAAGCGGCGGCAACTTCACCAAGGAGCCCGTCAGCTTCCCCGCCCTGCCACCAACCCAGGCGGAATATCACCATAGCCCCCGGATCGACCCCTTCACCATGGACAAAGAGGAAAAGATCGGCTACTTGGGCAAACTGGCGGACGCCATCAAGCCCGCCGGCAAGATCGTCCACTCCCTGGTCATGGCCCAGTTTCAACGCCAGGAAAAGTTCTACGCCAACAGCGAGGGCACCTATTCCCACACCACGTTTTTCAACACCCTCCCGCAGATGGAAGTGGTGGCCGCGGATGGCGGCCAGATCCAATCCCGCACCTGGCCCGGACACATGGGCGCCGGCCGCGGCGGCTTTGAACTCTTTTACGATCAGGGTTTCGAGCAAAACACGGAGCGCATCATCAAGGAAGCCACGGACCTCCTGGACGCCCCCACCATCACGGAAGAACGGGCGGACATCATCATCGGCGGCGGACACCTAGCCCTGCAACTGCACGAATCCGTGGGCCACGCCACCGAGGCGGACCGCATCTTTGGCATGGAGATCTCCTACGCCGGCAAGACCTTCATCAAACCGGCCATGCTGGGCAATTTTCACTACGGCTCGCCCGCGGTCAACATCTACAGCGACAGCACCGACCCCCGCGGCATGGGCTATCACCCCGTGGACGACGAAGGCGTGCCCGGCCGCCGGGTGGACATCATCAAAGACGGCATCCTGGTGGACCAGCAAACCTCCCGCCAGATCGCGCCCCAGCTTGGCCTGCAGCCCTCCTCAAACATGAAGGCCTCCTACGCGGACGACTTTCCCCTGGTGCGCATGACCAATTTCTGCCTGGCGCCCGGCTCCGGCACCCTGGAGGAATTGATCGCCTCCACCGAACACGGCTACCTGCTCGATTTCACCAAGACCTGGAGCATCGACGACAACCGCAACAACTTCCAGTTCACCACCGAGATCGGCTACCGGATCGAATCCGGCCAGATCACCGGCATCGTGAAGGAACCCACCTATTTCGGCATCACCAGGGATTTTTGGAATGCCTGCGACCAGGTCTGCGGGGAATCCGACTGGCGCTATCACGGCACTTTCCACTGCGGCAAAGGCGAGCCCGGGCAGGTGATGCTGCTCAGCCACGGCGTGGCGCCGGCCCGTTTCCGCGACATCAACGTGAGCGTGAAGATCTGAGTAAATTGATTAAAACAGAGGGACAGAGAGACAGAGAACCTGTTGAAGATTTAGGCGAGAATGTCTGAATATAGAACCTGTCTTTCGCTGTTCCTCCGTCCCTCTGTTTTGATAATGTTTTAAAACTGAAACCCAAACTAAGCATGGCCTCCGGCAGCGGCCGGAGAGCCAAACCAGGAGAAAAAATGAAAACATTCGCAGCCATCATTTCAGTGCTGATCGCGGCATCACTGCTTTTTCAGGCCTATGCCACCTACCAGGACATGAAACAAAAGTCCCTCGCAGAAGCGCCCCTGCCAGTGGAAGAATTCCGCACGTTTTTAACCGCCTACACCGGCGGACCGGTCGAATTGCTGGCCTGGTCCAAACCCGCGGAAAGCTGTCAGGTCCTGATCAAACGGGTTCACCCGGAAAGCGGCAAAGTGATCGGCCAACCGGTGGATTTTATGAAGATGCACAACAGCACCGGTTCCCAGTGGTACTGTGTCGATCAGGGCGCGTACATCGGCATCGACCAGTTTAAAGCCCCCAAGGAAGCCGTCAAAGAAACCCCCAAAGAAACTCCCAAAGCCGCCGCCAAGTAACGTTTCAACCTTTTTTCAACACAGAGGCACAGAGAAACAGAGTAAAGAAGAATAATGGGAATGGCTCTCTTTTCGATAAGAGAGCCTTTCTTTTGGGTTCAAGTTCAAACTGAGTGGGTAACCAGATAAAGAGCGTCTGTCATTCCGGTGCAGACCGGAATCCAGGTCTATTTAGGCTCTGGCATTGATTGAAATTGACCGTTGCAGGTAGTAAAGATCAAGAAAACGTCAGTCCTGATCTGTCATTCCAGTCATCCATCCCAGAGGGGGGACCTCTGGGATGGATGACGTGGAATCCAGGCTTGTGGGGGCAATGTCCCTTTTGGACTTGTCCTGTCTGATTTGCCGTCCCGTCTCAGGGGATAATCCCGTAGGGATGGCATTTTAGATAGCCGGAGTTTCGCATATTTTCTGCTAAGTCATTGTAAAACAAGGAGAGTATT
>CAZOVZ010000072.1:0-7139 GCA_964583755.1 uncultured Candidatus Cloacimonadota bacterium | reverse complement strand
TAAGTGTGCAGTTCACCGGTCAGGCGGCTGGCTGGAATGACACGCTGAGGCTGGGGGGTGGGGGTGGTAAAAGATTTTCATACGGATTAAACGGATTAAACGGATTAAACGGATAACTAATTGTAGACACAAAATCCCTTTAAATCCTGATCATCCTGTTCATCCCTAATCCATTAAATCTGCGTGATCTGCGTGACACTCCCTCTTTCATACGGATTCAACGGATTCAACGGATTCAACGGATTAAACGGATTATTCACCCATACAAAACATCCCTTTAAATCCTGATCATCCTGTTCATCCCTAATCCATTAAATCTGCGTGACACTCCCTCTTTCATACGGATTCAACGGATTAAACGGATTATTCACCCATACAAAACATCCCTTTAAATCCTGATCATCCTGTTCATCCCTAATCCATTAAATCTGCGTGATCTGACATTTTTTTAACAAAATCAAAAAAATAACTTGACAGATAGCTCCGCATTCATAACGATGCGGGCAGTAGTGTTTTAGCGGATTATCAGCGGTTTTGCCGCGCAACTCGGACCGAGTATTAAAGTAATGGAGGATAAGATTGTTATGCGATCTTGCCAGCCAACGCGATGTCAGGTTTTCGATCTCAAGGGAGTTCTGCGCCTGTCTTTGGCGGACTCCGCCCACATCTCTTCACCCATCCCTCAAATCCCAAAAATCAACAATCAAATAAGGAGCGTCCAATGAAAAGAACCCTTCTTTTCGTCCTCTTCCTGGCCGTCGCGCTGGGAGTTTCTGTCAGCGCCTTTGCCGACGCCTATACGATCGGCACCGGCACCTCCACGGAAAGCTACATTCCGTTCTACGGTTTGTATGATTACGGCTGGAGCAAGACCATCCACACCTCCACCGAAATGATCGCCGCCGGCATGCCCGCCGCTGGCACCACCATCACCGGAGTTTCCTACTACGTGGGGAACACACCGTCCAATTACGTCGCCGTGGACCAACGGGTCTACGTTCGCGGCACCACCGCCACCGCGATCGACCTCACCTACATCGCCGATCCTTTGGCTGAGGCTGTTCCCTTCACCGCGGCTTATATCGGCGACCTGACCTGGAACGGCGGCGGCTGGCACAACATCACGTTCACCACCCCCTTCGTCTGGAACGGCACCGACAACGTCGAGATCTACTGGCAAAACTGGGATGGCGATTATGCCAGCGGACCCAACTTCCGCTATACCAGCACCACCCCCACCTACCTGGCCTGCTACAGATACGCCGATACCGCCATGCCCACCACCAACGGAACCAACTACTACAACCGCCCCAACATCAGGTTCCTGGACGCCCTGGTGAGCCCTCCCGGTCCGCCCAGCTTGCTACTGCCCGCAGACCTGGCCATCAATGTGAGCCAGTCCCCCACCTTCAGCTGGTCCGCTCCCACCACCGGTGGCATCCCCACCGGCTACAAACTGTATCTGAATGAAGGCAGCGCCACCTTCGCCGCGCCGCTCTATGAAGGCCCCAATACCAGCTTCCCCTATCCCGGCGTGCTCAATTACAGCGCCGTATACTACTGGAAAGTGGCCGCCACCAACACAGCCGCCGATTCCGACAGCCCGGTCTGGAGCTTCACGGTCCGCGACGATCCCACCGTCACCCCGGAATACTGCGTCGATTTCGGCACCGCCTCGATCGACTGGCCCGTGCTCAACTGGACCCAACTGAACGGCCTCTATGGCGGCACACTCGTCTCCGGATCGCAGTGGTACCAGGATGACTGGCTCAACGTCCTCGATCCCGTCAACAAAGCAGCCAAGATCAACATCTATGGCAGCTCCCGCTATGGCTGGCTGATCACGCCTCCGGTCAACATCCCCGCCGATGGCAGCTTCGAGATCAAATTCGACGCCTGCCTGGTCGATTGGAACAACTCCACACCGCCCGAAGCCACCCAGCCTGACGACAGGCTCCTGGTGGTCATGGGCGACACCCCGATGATGGCCAACCCCGTCATCCTCGCGGAGTTCAACAACACCGGCTCGCCCCTCGTCTTCGACGGCATCCCCGCTGAAGGCGCCACCTACCACGTGGCCATCCCCGCCACCGGGATCAAATACTTCGCATTCTACGGCGAATCCACCCTCTCCAATGGCGACAACGATCTGATGATCGACAACTTCTGCATCCAGACCGCCATCACCGTGCCGGTGGAACTGAGTTCCTTCACCGCCACCGTCACCGCGGAAAACAATGTGAAGCTCACCTGGACCAGTCAGAGCGAAAGCCAGATGATGGGTTATCTGGTCTACCGCAACACCAGCCCGGACCAGAGCAGCTCCGAACTGATCGGCACTTCCCTGATCCCCGCCACCAATACCAGCTCGACCCAGACCTACACCGCCACGGACAACGCGGTCGAAGTCGGCTCCACCTACTACTACTGGCTGGAAGCGGTCGACTACAACAGCAGCGCCTACCACGGCCCCGTCAGCGTGACCGTCGAAGGCAACGTGCCTTCCCTGCTGCCCCAGGTCACTACTCTCAAAAACATCTACCCGAACCCCTTCAAGGGCTCGGCTAACATCGTAGCCGAAGTCAAGGCCGGCGAAACCGGCACCGTGACCGTCTACAACATCACCGGCCAGGTCGTGAAGACCTATGAAGTCGGCGAAGGATTCAACAACCTCACCTGGGACGGACGGGACGCCCGCGGCGCCAGCTGCTCCAGCGGAATCTATTTCCTCCGCCTGAGCACCCCCTCCCACAACCAGACCCGGAAACTGGTCCTGGCTAAATAAACAAATCAACCCAAAGATACAAAACCCGGCCTTAACCGGCCGGGTTTTTTTTGTCCCCGCGGATCGGGGGGCGGAGGAGGGAAAAGGAGGAGAGGAGGATCTTTTGGCTAAAGTTTCATACTGAGCGGGTTACCAACAGGCTGCCATTCCGCCCCAACCCCTCCCTCCCCCACGTGGCGGCGGATTCCAATCCGCCGGAACCCCAGCCCCACACGTAACGCCGGATTCCAATCCGCCGGAACCCCAGCCCCACACGTAACGCCCAATTCCAATCCGCCGGAACCCCAGCCAACCCCCACCCCCATCACCGCCGCCTGATTGCCAATCCCAGTCGCCTTCACTGAGCCCAATAAATATCTTGACGAGTACATCGTGTCTCTGGTTTAATGTTTTACAAACAGCCGATGGCCATCTGCCCGCCCTGGTGGCAAACTTCGCAGATCCCCAGGCTGTGTTACGGATACTAAAAAGCGGACCCGTGGCTCCTTGCCAATTGTTGCCCACTACAGAAATTAGACTTGCGCAGGTCAGGTCAGAGTATCGATAGTCCACTTGCGTGCCACTCTCCGGATGGAGGTGGATCTATCCGGAATGTTCGGCCTCTGCGACGAGACAATAAGCTATATTAAGGTTGTAAAAAGGGAGGAAAGATGTCCTACAAGTTGGTTTTAGTTTTGTTCCTGGCCTTGGGGTTGGGATTGGTCAATGATGTTGGCGCGGTCGTCAGAAATGTGCCTGGAACGCACGCAACGATCAAAGATGCTATCAGTGCTGCGGTAAATGGTGACGAGATTGTCCTGCAGGCTGATTTTGATATACTGCCAGTCGATAATATGTATCTTGGATATGCCTTGAGGGTTTTCGACAAATCACTCACTATAAATCTTAACGGACACGATATAAGTTCAGAGTCTGATGCAACTATTGCCGTGACCAGTTCCGGTGGCCTAACTCTTAAGGATACGAGCATTGGACAGGATGGGCATGTCATCAATCCAATAGCCATAGCTGTGGGCAATCATGGCACCCTAACATTCCAAAGCGGAAGCATCGTTGGTGGTAGTCATGGTCTTTCAAACAACTATTTCTCTTCTACAGTTTACGGCAAAGCTTACCTTAACGGTGGAACAATATCGGGCCTGACAGCTGTCGGCAACTACGGACTGATGACCATTACCGGCGGTACTTTCAATGGAACGCAGTACTATGACATCGATAACTCGGGGAAACTGACCTTTAGCAATGACATCACCCTGAACAATCTGAAGCTGTGTGATGGCTCCAACGCGGCAGCCCTTGTGGATAAAGGAACGTTGATCCTGAATCCGGGGGTTGACATCTTTGGCTCCACAACTGCCAGCAACCTTTACGTAATGCCAGGCGCAACTTTGAATATCCCAGCCGGCAATACGTTGGGCCTGGCCAGCGGAGTGGTGACCGAGGTGTTTGACCTCCACTGGAGCCCAACTTCGGGCCTGTGGCAGTCCAAAGTGGCGAACCTTACCCGCAGGTTGAATTTCAACCGGATCCAGGACGCCATCGACGCGGATGCCACTCAGGCTGGAGACGTGCTGGAAGTGGCGCCGGGGACTCATGCCCAGGTCCCCTCCGGCTCGCCCAGTCATGGCGTTATCATGAACAAAGGCGTCACCCTCCGCTCTTCCGGGGGCGCCCTCGCCACCACCATCGACGCGGGAGGAGCCTACATGGGGCTCTGCATTCCGGCCAATGCCGGCACGGTGACGATCGAAGGATTCACCGTCTCGAACTTTACGCATCTGGGCATCGCCCAGTCCTGGACAGCCTCTGCCGGAACAGTTTCAATCGTAAAGGACAACCGCATCGTGGCCACGAACGGTTTGTTGCGCAACGGGATCCAGGTTTCTGGAAACGGCTCCCAGGTTACCGGCAACACGGTTGTCGGAGCTTCTTATTCGACCGAAGATCCGACCTACGGCAGCTCTGCCATCCTGGACGTGAACGGTTCCAATGTCTTGATTCAGGGCAACACCGTTGGGGGAGCGGATTATGGTATTACCGTCCAGAATTTCGATTACTACTCAACGGGCCAAACCGTCAGCGGCGTAACGGTCGATGACAACATCGTGAGCGGTTGCCTTCAGACTGGCATCCTGGTCAGCGGACAAGATGAAACTGCCAATGACGCACTTTCAACCATATCAATCAACTCGAACGAAGTCGGCGGAAATCCTGAAGGGATCGCCACCGCCGGCTGTTCCATAACCAACCTGGCGGTCACAGGTAACGACATGGAAGACAACACAATCCATATCGTCAACCGCCAACCTGCGCCGATAAACATCCAGGCCCTACTGCCTGAGACCAACGTCTTCGACCGCTACTTTGTGGTGGACCAGGCGATCTACGGAACCGCGTCCATCCTCTACGTCGATGCTCCGGACTCCCTGATGCATGGCAATGAAGGACAAACCTACAGCGTCAGGGTCTCGCACGTTATCGGGCTAAACGGCTTCAGCCTGCTGATCAGGATCCCGAACGACGACTTTTTTGAGCCGGGCAGTTTCTCTCTCGGGCAGGCGTTTGCCACCCTCGATCCTCCGGCCGCCCTGACGCCCGTGGTGATAGAGGCCGGCGAAAACTACTACGACGTCAGAGTCGACTGCAGCAGCGCTTCAAACGTTAGCGTGCAAGGGGATAACCTCGAACTCCTCACTTTCCATCTGACCTGTAAACCGGAAGCAAGCGCACCCGAAGGCAGCCTGATCGAACTTCCCCAGGCTGAAGTGGGGTTGCTCAATGATCAAGCGGAATCCATTCCCTGCCCGGCAACCCTCGGAAAGCTGATCTACATCGAATCCACACCACCCGATCCGATCGTCTGGTGGCCGGAAGCAGTGCAACTGGGCGACCCTTCGCCCTGCCGGACCACGGTCAACGCAAACAACTCCATCGACCTGAAGTGGATCAACCCCGTTGGCACGCAAAAAGTGCAGATCTGGCGCCATTGCCATGGCGAAGACAGCACCTATCCGGAATATGATCTTGCCGCGTTTACCCTTCCCGACGCTCCCGATCCCAATCTGGCCAGCCCTCAAAACGGCTGGATCCTTGTTGCCACCGTCATTGCCGGCGAAACCTACACGGATACCTCGATGCAGCGGGGGTATTACTACTACACCCTGTTCGCCGAAGACGCCTCCGGCAACCTCAGCGCAGCGCCGGCTGGGACCTTCTACCGCGAATCCATCTCCTACTGGCCCGGCGACGTGGTTGCAGATAATGGCGCGGTTAACCCCGACGATATCAGCGCCCTGTCGGTTGCCTGGGGAGCTGTGGATGGAGGTCCCCGCTGGAACAGCTACGCCGACGTCGGCCCCACCCTGGATCATACCCGCCGTTCGCGTCCCGTGCCGGACAACGTGATCAACATCCACGACATGATGGTGTTCGCCATGAATTACAACAATACCGACTACAACCTCTACTACCGCCAGGAAGAGGAAGAGCCAGTTCCCATTGCCATCACCATGAATGCTGAGCAAAGCGGAGAAACCCTGACCTTGACCCTGTTGCTGGCGGATAACGGCGGCAACCTGCGCGGGCTTAACATCCCCATCCGCTACGGCAGCGGGCTGAGCCTGCAAGGCTACGAGGCCGGCGAGATCTGGCCGGAAACCAGCCTGATGCTGCATACCGACGCGGACCGGGTGGTCACCCTCTCCGGCGCGGCCCTGGGCGCGGAAGCGACGGTGGCCGGCGACGGTGTGATCGCCACTGTTACCTTCGCGATCACCGGCGCCGACGACAGCTTCGAACTGATGCGGATGCTGGCCTTCTCGGAATTCAACCACGAGATCGAGATCGTCAACAACCCCACCGGCAATGTGGATAACGACGACCTGGTCAACGTGATCCCGGAAAGCAGCTACCTCGGCAGCAGCTATCCCAATCCCTTCCGGGGCTCCACCACCCTGACCTACGGCGTCAAGGAAGCCGGCGGCGTGAGAGTGACCGTGTTCAACTCCCGCGGCCAGCTGATCCGCAGCCTGGTCAACGACAGCAAGGCCCCCGGCACCTACCGGATCGTCTGGGACGGCCGGGACGACAGCGGCCAGCCCGCCGCCTCCGGCATCTACTTCTTCCGCCTGGAGAGCAAAGGCATGGTCAAAACCCACAAAGCGCTGTTGCTAAGATAATCTCGGCAGATAGCCAAACCAGGGAGCCTGGCCCGGCGGTCGGGCTCTGTTTTTTTTGTAGGGATGGACCGGTTGGGAGAATGGATCAGGGCGGCAGGGGAGAATGGGTTAATGGGTTAATCCCAATTAATGCTGTAGTCTCCTAGCACCAAAAGAAAAGTGTTGCATATATTCGC
>CAZOVZ010000071.1:0-7295 GCA_964583755.1 uncultured Candidatus Cloacimonadota bacterium | reverse complement strand
GGTCCAGGTGACGTTGTTGGGGTACTGCTGGTTGATCAGGGTGCCCCAGGCTTTGACGCCGGAATGAGCTCCGGCGACTGTGTCCGTGCCCCACTGCCAGCCGTTCATGGCGGGCGAGGGGACAAAGTTGCCGTTGTCGATTTCGAAATCGGTCAGCATGCCAGTGGTACCGACGCTGAGCATGACCTGCTCGTTTTCGGCGGGAATCTGGTCGCCCAGGAAGGTGAGGTAGAAGGTGAGGTTGTTGCCAACTAACACATTCTGGCTGAGGGTGACTTCGTAGACCGCCTGGCAGGTGGTGTTGGCGGGCAGGATCGGGATCAGTTGCTGGGGATTGCCGATGGTGACCTCTTCGCTGAGGCACATGATGTTGCTGGTGAGGTTGTAGGTATCCACGGCGGTGTTGTTGGCATAGTTGATGATCAGCTTGAAGGTCTCTCCGGGTTCGGCCATGCCGTTGCAGTTTCCGGTGATGTCGTTGATGTAGATCTGGCCGATCTGGAGGCTGGCGCGGGAGATCGTGACGTTGATGGGGTAGGTCCAGCTGTTGCCGTCGATGTTCACTTCATACTGGATGGCGACCGTGAGGCCGTCCGGGCAGTCGGGCGCGGCAGTGACGGTGATGGGTTCGAGATTGACCGCCGATCCGCTGCCGGGAATGTTTGGATAGACGCTGGCGGGGTTGTTGATGGTCAGTTGGGTGCTCATCGTGGAGGCGGAGACCTGGACGTTGGTGGCGGTGTTGAGGCCGAGGTTGTTCAGCTTGACGCCGATGCCCGCGGTTTCGCCGGGTTCCAGGAGTCCGTTGCCGTTGGCGTCGTTGAGGATGACCTCACCCACGACCAGGTGGGCGTTTTGGTGCAGGATGGGCACGGTGGTGATCAGCAGGGCCTTCTGGCTGCTGAGGGGCTGGGCCGCCATCGGATACTGGTTGTTGTAGGTGTATTCCAGGCCGCGGGTGTTCGTATGGTCGCGGATTCCGACGGTGGCATAGTTTCCGTGGGCGGGAGTGTATCCGCCGCCGCCGGTGTCGATGTTGTTGAAGACCTTGTACTGGATCTTGACCATCCCGTCTTCCATGCTGGTGGGGTAATAGATGGGATCGTAGAAGATGACCTGGAACGTTTCTTCAGAGCTGCGGTTGTATCCGTTTTTGAGGTTGTTGAACGTGACGATGAAAGTATGGTTGTCCGCGTCGTAATAACGGAAAATGCCGCCGCCGGAGAGGATGATCAGGTCATCCCAGAAGGGGGCGATCATCGGCGCGGGACCCTGGCCGCCGGGCATGCGTCCGTTGCGGAATTCACCGTTGCCGGTGACTCCGAGGGCGATGAAGCCGTTGACGCAGACGGTGATCTGGTTGTAATCGATGCCGTAGAAGGGGAAGGTGAAGGGCAGATCGATCGTTTCCAGGACGTCGCTGCCGACCTGGTCGCCTTCGTCGCCGCTGGTGCCTGAGTCGTTGAACCCGGAGATCTGGCTGCCGCTTCCGCCGAGGCTGGGCACGATCTCCACCCACTCGTAGGTGGGGCAATCCGGATAGGCGGTGTCGGTGACGTCATAGATGAAGTAGCCGTAGGAATCGGGGCCGAGGGGAGAGTTTTGGGCCACGGTGCCGATGGGTACATTGAAGACGGAGACTTGCTCGAAGCCGCTGGAGTTGTAAAGCCGCAGGCGGAAGGGAATGCTCATGCCGGGGATCAGCAAGGGGCGGGCAAAGACACCGAAGCCGTCCACGGAATTCACCGTCATGCCAGCCGGCAGGTTGCCAAAGTAAGAGGTGGAATCGGTGACTTCCACGAGGTCGTTGAGAGCCGTCAGTTGGCCCTGAATGCCTTCCACGCCGAAAACCGAGCTGTTTAAGACGCTCAGGGTCAGGATGCCGTTTTCCGCGGGATCCAGGACTCCGTTGCCGCCGGCGTTGACGCTGTAATTGATCACGCTCAGGTCCGCGTTGTAAGCGCCCAGGTGGAAGATGTCCGTGTAGGGCGTATTGGCAACGTCGGAGAGGCTGAGGGTGAGGCGGGCGTCGTGAAACGCGGGCAGGTCAATCGCGAAGGAAACCAGGAAGGGGGTGGCGTTGAGGGCGACCCCGTTGACGGGAATTGCTGCGTAATCGCTGGCGGACTGGGTGATGGTCACATAGGGGTCCGCGCTGGTGAGGACGCTGCCGATGCCGGAAACTTCCGCGGCGGTGGTGTTTTTCACGTTGACCCAGAGGGCGACCGTTTCGCCGGCATCGATGAAGCCGTCGGAGTTGCCAATGGAGCCAAAGGTGCCGTCGTCGAGCACCACTTTATCGAAGTAGACCAAAGAGCCGAGCGGGTCGATCTCCAGGGTCTGCTGTTTGGGTTTGCAGTCGTGCTTGGAGACTGTGATCAGGCATTGGGACATCACAAAGGATGGGATGTTCAGGGTCACGTTGCCGGCGGCGTCCGTGAATCCCTTGCTGACCACATTGCCGTAGGCGGCGTTGAAGAGGGTCACGCTGGCATTCTCGACCGGTGCGCCGAGGTCGTCGGTCACCGAGACGTCCACCAGGGAAGTGCCCGCGGCCACTGTATCCGGCGCGCTGACGTTGAGATTTCCGGGGATGCCGATGAAGGCTTCCACCGTGGGGTCACCCATCAGGTTGCACCAGTGGGCAAAATAGTTCGCTTGGTTGGAGTTCGAAGAGCCGTAAATGCTCCAAAGGTAGAGCCTGCCGTTGAGCAGGGCCTCGCCCATGGTGCGCATTTTGTAAAGGTAAAGGCCGTCGAAGATGCCAACTGAAAGGGCGTTGTTGAACATCGTGTGGGTGCCGGAGGTGGCCATGCCGATGGCGGTCAGGGCGCCTTTGGGCTGGGCTTCGGAGCCCAGGCGGATGAATTCTTCCGAGGTGCTGGTGCTGTTGAAGGAGCCGGTGCCGCAGGTGAGGATCACCGCGTGGGGCAGGCGGGGTCCGTTGGACAGGCTGCTGGAGGGCGACCAGCCGCTCATGCCGATGTAGCCGCGGTAGTTGAAAAACGCCACGCCCTGGTTGATGCCGGTGTTGATGGTGTTGGGAAATCCGCCGGAGTAGTTTTCGATGTAGGTGTAATCCGGATTGACTTGCTGCGACATTTCTTTGATGTAGATGTTGCTGTATTTGCAGGAGATGCCGGAAGAGCTGGTGTCGCCGATCAGCAGCAGGCGGTTGAGCCAGGCCGCGGCGTCGCCGGCGTTGTTGACGTTCTTTTCGTAGGCATAGACCTTGCCAAGCACGGTGGTGAGCTGGGAGAGGTTTTCGACCGAGATGCGGCCGATCAGGACATCGCCCAGCAGGTCGCTGCCGGCGAGGTGGGAGTAGGGATAATCCCCCGCGCCGCCGTAGGAACTGTAGCTTTCGATCCAGGTGGGGATCGTGTAGCTGCCGCTGGTGTCGCCCAGGAGGATGATGTAGTCCGGCCGGGTGTCCGCGTTGTTGTATTGGGTCTGGATGTAGGTTTTGATCTGGGTGTTGGAGCTTCCCGCCACCTGGGTGCTGACGACGTTGACCTCAAATCCTTTCTGGCGTTTCCAGGCCACGAATTCGTTCAGCTTGGCGAGGAAGGTGGCATCGGAGGAATTGCCGTGGATCAGCAGGATGCGGGCATTGGCGGGGGCAATGACCAGGTTGCGGTATTGTTCAAAGTTCGAGATCTGGGCTTCGTAGATATTGGAAAACGCGTAGCTGTAGCCGGTGTAATCCGCCACTTCGTTCAGGCCGGGCTCGTCGGTGAAGTTGAGGGTGACCTGGACGTTCTGGTAGTAGCGCAGTTCCTGGGCGTCAAAGTCGTACTGGTAGGGATAGACGTTGAGCTGGACCACGCGAAAGTCCCTCAGCACGGCCGGTGGCGAAGCTTCGGCGATCTGGGCGGGAAACATGCCGGAAGTCATCGCCGGATACTGCTCGGAGCCTTCGGCGAGCTTGGGATTGGCCAGGGGGATGACCTGGACATCCGAATAGCTGAAACTGAGCTGGTAGCTGCCTTGGGGCGGGATCGCGACCAGGGTGCTCATCACCGGCAGTTCCGGGCATCCCGGAGTGGCGGTGCTCAGCAGCTCCGCCGCGGTGATCTCTTTAACCTGTTTTCCTGCCAGGACGGCGTCTTTGAGCTCCGGTTGCGGGGCGGAAAGCGAGAGCTTGACCTGGTGGCTGTCTTGCCTGATCACGTTGATGTTGCGGGCTGTTTCGGCATTGGCCGCGGCAGCGCAGAGCAGGATGGCGATCAGTAGGAGCTGGGTGAGTGATTTCATTCAAATACCTCTGTGGGATAAATTAAAAAAACCTGAAGCGGGGCTTCAGGTATGGGGAAATCTTTGTGTATCGTTTACTCGAACTCATAGATCAGGATGCCCTGATCTCGGGTGGCGACCACTATCTGGTCGCCATAAAACTTGGCGTTGTTGGCGTAGCCGATGTCGTCCAGCCTTTGCAGCAGGAAGAAACTGGCCGGGTAGGTGATGTCGAAGATATACACTCCGCCGCTGGTGGAACTCACCACAGCCTTGTCGTCCTGAACGTCGACCGTGGAGGCGTAGCCGGTGGTGTTGAATGTGCTGACCAGGACCGGCGTGGCGGGGTCAGAGATGTCCACCACATGGAATCCCGCCTGGCGGGCGGCCACAAAGGCGTAGTTTCCGGATACCTCGACCTTGCGGGCTTCACCGGGCAGGGCGATCTGGCCCAACAGCTGGCGGCTGGCGTGGTCATAGATCTGCAAGCCGCGCTGTTCGCAGGCGAGGTAGATCTTGTCCGCGGTCAGGTAAAAGCCGGAGGCTGGGGCCGGAGAATAGACCGTGTAAACGTTGCCGTTGTCCAGGTTGCCGTCGTAGCGGTCAAACCTAAAGCCTTCGCCGGTGCCGTAGCCGACGGCCATCGTATAGATGCCGCTGGGGGGGTTGAGCGGATAGCTTTCCAGATGCTTGATTCCGCCGGTGCCACCGGTGAAATCGAACTTGTAGACCAGGGTGTCGGGGTCGGAGGTATCCAACACGGTGATCTTGTCCGTACCCAGCACTTCGTTGATGAACAGGCGGTTGAATTCCGGTAGCATGGAGATCTTTTTGATCTGCCCCAAAAACCGGTGCGACCCGTCTGAAGCGACCACTTCCGGAAACCACTTTTGGGCGTAGGTCTCGCTGTTGATCACGGCGATGCCGCCCTGATCCAGCGCAGCGTAGATATTGTTCGCGTCAAAGCTGATGTCCAGCGGATTTCCCACTACGGAAATCTGCCGCACCCGGGTGACGGCGTCGTCCGGCTTATACTCCGTGTTGCGCTTCGCGCAGCCGGCGAGCAGCGCCAGGACGGCCAGGCTCAGAAGAATAAACTTCCTCTTGCTCAAGTTTCCTCCACATTTATCGGTATAGATTATAGTCAGATTCGCTATGCGTATGAAGGAAAGCAATAATCGTTCCCATTCCGAAATAAATCTTTGGTCTTCGCCCCTACAAAGTCTCACCCAAACCTTCAAATCGGTATCACATGTCACAGTGGTCGTATTGGTTTAGGAGGCAGAGAGATAGATAAGACTGGCTTTGGATTGTGTCACAGTGGTATTTGGACGTTTCTGGACGTATTTGTATCACGATTATTGCAAATATGCGCTGATTTTGGACTGGTTTCGGATGATCAGATTTTTGGGAGAGGTCATCAGATTTGTTAAGGCTTTTATTGTCACAGGGGTGGGTTGTGTGGGAGAACTGGTTCAAGTCTGAATCTGGTCTAAAGCGCTTGGGGAAAAGTCCTTATGCTATTTGTTTATGGACTTAGAGCAGGGGTTTGCTTCACTGATTCTTTTGCTTATGTCTGGTTCTTGGGAGATAAAACAGGCTGGGTATATAGACCAATGAGGGTCGGATCGCTAACCAGGATTAGGTCGGCAGATTTCTTTCATTTTCGGCGTAAGTATAGCAGAAAGGACTTCCCAACTTATTGCAGTACGGGATAGTAGAACCTACTATTGTGATAAGGGAGGCGCTGATGAAAGCGACTTTTGAAGCTCATCGGCAGGGCGGTTTATGGCAAGACCACTGTGACAAATTAAGCACTGTGACAACTGTCACAGTGGTTCAGGAAGAGCATGAAATGCCGGAGATGCTGAATGGGAGATACTTTGAACGCTGTGACAATTTATCACCCGAGAAATGTGTCACAGTGCATGGTATCCATGAATCCAAAGTGAGATTAAGCGACGAGTTTCTCATCTCTATTGACGAGCATCCAGATACCGATGCTGAAGACAAAGATCAATCGGTAACGGAGTATCCAGATCTGAGCAACGATGCCAATCTGCCTATGCGGAGATTGGAAGAGGCAAAGGTGCTGGGGCATTTCTGCTCTGTTGTGCTGAACCGGCTGCGGGATTGTGAATCCAGAACTGGGGAATGGAAACAGATAGTGCTTGATTACAACAACGGCTTACTGGTACCGGAGCTGTATCAGATACGGGATAAACGCTGTGAGAGAACTATCCGCACCTGGATAGAGCAATATCTGCAATCGGACTACAACATGTTTGCTCTTTTACACAGCAATTGGAATACCTCCAGGAAACGCAAGGTATCAGAGATCGAGAGCCAAATCCTGCTGAGCATGCTGCTGCATCCCAATCGGGTCAAGATTGGTTCAGCCATCAAGCTGCTGAAAGCACAAGCCCGGCTTGGCTACTTTGAATCACAGAGCAGCATTCCCACCCTGAGAAGGTGGTGTACAGACTTCAGGAATAACAATCCCGATATCTGGCAACAGGCTCGCATGGGCAGTAAGTTCGTGGCAGAGCATATCATCAAGACCATCCACAGAGACAGCAGCTTGCTCAGGGTTGGTGATGTCTGGGTTGCAGATGGACACAAGCTTGCCTTTGATATCCTTGACCCCAGAACCGGAAAGGCAAAGCGGATGATGTTGATCCTGGTGCTGGATTGGGCAAGCCGTTATCCGGTGGGAGCTTCTCTTGCCTTCACCGAGGATAGTCAGCATATCCTGGCTGCCTTCCGAAACGGCTTTCTGAATACAGCCCAGTGGCAAGATAGAGTATGTAATATCAATTTCAGAGAAGAAACCAACCAGCCCTTTGGCTTCTTACCCCGATATGTCTATCTGGATAATGGCAAAGCCTTCAAGAGTAAGCTTTTTCATGACAAATGGGAAAACCATGATCTGGCAAAGGAATTGGGAGGCATCTTTCCCAAGCTGAAGATCGAAGCAGTGTTTGCCGAAAGCTACAATGCCAAAGCCAAGGTGATAGAGCGGTTCTTTCAGACCTTTCAGGAGCAGTTTGAACGCTTCG
>CAZOVZ010000070.1:0-7546 GCA_964583755.1 uncultured Candidatus Cloacimonadota bacterium | reverse complement strand
ATCAAAACCTTGCTGCTAAAGGACAAACCATGATACCCTGGCCCAAAAAGATCGAACTCGGCGATGCCAGTTGGCTACTCACCGACGCATACAGGATCGAAGCCCCCAGCCTGCAGGCCCTGAAGCCCTGGCAACAGATCGTCAGGGACCTCGACAGCTCGCTCTATGGGCTGAAGATCAACACAAAGTACCCCGATTTCGGCGAAACCAGGATCAGTCTCCATCTGGAACCCGAGCTCCGAAACCAGCCTCCGGGCTACTATCGCCTCAGCCTCAAGCCCCACGAAATCGAGCTTGCCTCGCCGACGGAGGAAGGCCTGCGCTACGCCGTTCAAAGCCTCAGGCAGATCCTCTACATCGCCGCGAAGTGCAAGGGCGACCTGCCCAGCGCAGAGATCGAGGACTGGCCGGCCTTTGCCTGGCGGGGCATGCATCTGGACGTCAGCCGCCACTTCTTCGACACCGGCTTCGTCTACCGGTATCTGGACTGGATGGCCTCGCTGAAACTGAACAAATTCCACTGGCACCTTTCCGACGACCAGGGCTGGCGCCTGGAGAGCAGGCGCTTTCCCCTCCTCACCAAGACCGGCGCCTGGCGCAAAGAGGCGGACGGCAGCCGCTACGGCGGCTTCTACACGCGGCGGGACGTGGAAATGGTGGTGAACTACGCCACCCTGCGCGGCATCGAAGTGGTCCCGGAGATCGACATCCCCGGCCACGCGCAGGCGATTCTGGCCGCCTATCCCGAATTCGCCTGTTTCCCCGGGGAGTTCGAAACCCTCAACACGTGGGGGATTTCCCAGGACATCCTCTGCGCCGGCAAGGACGCCGTGATCGACTTCCTGAAGGAGCTGTTCTCAGAACTGGCGGAGCTCTTCCCCGGCCAGTTCGTCCATCTGGGCGGCGACGAAGCCCCCAAGGACCGCTGGAAGGCCTGTCCGAGCTGCCAGGGGCGCATCGCGGCGCTGGGACTGAAGGACGAGGAAGAGCTGCAAAGCTGGCTGCTGGGCACTTTGGCGGAACACCTGCGCGGCCTCGGCAAGACCGTGATCGGCTGGGACGAGATCCTGGACGGCAAGATCGGCCCCGAGCCCGTGGTGATGTGCTGGCGCGGCGATGGCGTCGACGCCGCCCGCAGGGCCCACGACAACGGCAACCGCTATGTGATCTGCCCCAACGACCGCCTCTATTTCGATTGGAAATTCGCCCCCGGGGACGACCAGCCCGGCGGTTTTGGCGTCACCACACCCGAAGACGTTTACAACCTGGACCTGGACCGCTTCCGCTTCGTTGATCCCTCGCTCTTTCTGGGCGGACAGGCCAACCTCTGGACGGAACGGATCTCCGATATCTTCCGCGCCAAACTGATGTTTCAGGAGCGCATCTATCCGCTGGCGGAGCTGTTTTGGAGCGATCCCCGGGAAAAGAACTGGGCGGATCTGGCCGAACGCAGGGCCATCCTGGACGATTGGATATGAAACGCCACCCCAAAAACCCCCTCATCACCCGCGCGGACATAGTTTCCAGCCATCCCGCGCTGCGGGACGTAAGCTCGGTGTTCAATCCCGGCGGCCTGCTCTGGGATGGCAGGATACTCCTGCTCTTGCGGGTTCAGAACCGGGCGCGGGAAACCTTTCTGCTCAAGGCGGTTTCCACGAATGGATATGAATTTGATATCGACCCCAATCCCATCCGCGTCACCGGCCTGGAAGCCTGTCCCCACCGGATCTTTCACATCTATGATCCCCGCCTTACCCTGCTGGAGGGGACCTGCCACGCCATCTGCGCCATGGATACCGCTCAGGGCTGCTATCTGGGCTGGTTCAGCACCCAGGATTTTTCCGAACTAGCCTTCCGGGGCCTGGTCTCCGGCCCCGAGACCCGCAACGGGGTGCTGTTTCCCCAGCGTTTCGAGGGCGATTATCTGCGCTTCGAACGTCCCAACGCCGTCACTCTGGATAGCGGCGTGAAGACTGGCGCCGCCATCACCTGCTCCCGGTCCGCCGATCTGCTCCACTGGTCGCCCGTCGCCCCGGTTTTCAGAGGAAGGCCGCATTTCTGGGACGAGCTGATCGGCTCCGGCCCGCCGCCGCTCAAAACCCGCCGGGGCTGGATCCACCTCTATCACGGGGTCGCCACCCACTTTGCCCCGATCTATCAGATGGGGGTCTCGCTGCAGGACCTGCGGGAACCCTGGAAAACCCTCTCCCGCGGCCGCTGCAACATCCTGGAGCCGCGGGAATTGTATGAACAGGTTGGACAGGTGCCGAACGTGGTCTTTCCCACTGCCGCCATCCCCCTGCGGACCGACGCGGAGGGCTGCGCGGACGAGGACAGCCCCGTATTGGTCTATTACGGCGCCGCGGATACCTGCGTGGCCCTGGCCCAAACCACGATCAAAGAACTATGGGAGGCAGCCGGTGAAACCTAAAACACCGATCCTGATTCTGTTATCGTTCTGCGCGGCGCTGGCCGCGGAGACCTTTCCCGTGCCCCAACTGCCCTTCGCGCCGCTACGCTATCCCTGTTACAAAACTGCCGAAGCCCCAGCCATCGACGGCCGCCTGGGCGATCCCGCCTGGGGTTTGGCGCCCTTCAGCGAAGCTTTTACGGACATCGAGGGCGAGCTCAAACCGGTTCCCTGGCTGGAAACGCGGGTCCAAATGCTCTGGGACCAGGCGGGCCTCTATATCGGCGCCAGCCTGGAGGAGCCTCAGCTCTGGGCCACCCTCACCCAGCACGACGCGGTGATCTTTCAGGACAACGACTTCGAGGTCTTCATCGACCCCAATGGCGACACCCACGAATATTTTGAGCTGGAGATCAACGCCCTGGGCACGCTGTGGGACCTCTTTCTGATCCGGCCCTACCGGGATTCCCACAGCCCGCTGACCGGTTGGGAAGCCGCCGGCGCGCTCTGCGCTGTCGGTTTGGATGGCAGCCTCAACGATCCCTCGGATACCGACAACGGCTGGTCGGTCGAAATGTTCCTGCCCTGGAAGGCCTTTGAAGAGATGGCCCACACCGCCTGCCCACCCCGCCCCGGAGACTTTTGGCGGATCAACTTTTCCCGCGTGCAGTGGGAACTCGAATCCCATGACGGCGCTTACGCCAAGCTGCCCGGTAAGCCCGAACACAACTGGGTCTGGAGCCCCCAGGGCCTGATCGCGATGCACTATCCGGAGCGCTGGGGCTATGTCTTTTTCCTCGACACAGATAATGATTCCGCCAGCCTGCTGCCGCCGATCCCAGAGAGCGAATCCGCCCGCGACTACCTCCGCCGGCTCTACTACGCCCAAAAGCAGCATTGGATGGACCATGCCAGCTATTCCAGCCAGCGCTCCGAACTGGGCCTGCCGCCTTTCGTTCACGCCGGCAAAAGCTTCGAACCAAAGATCGAAACCACCTCCCGCGGTTTCATCGCCAGTCTGGCAGCGGACGGCTTTCCTGCCTACATCATCCAAAGCGACGGCTGGATCACGGAGGTGACGCCGTAGGAGGCGGCTGGCCTTATCTTTCACCCCCCCCTCATATAAAATAAAGATTGACAGAATGGCGGATAGGATTAACCTGTCCAAAGACCCCTGTGGTCAAAGGAGATCAAGATGTCGGCAAAATCGCTTTTGTTCATGCTGATCCTTGCTTTGGCTGCGCTTGCCGCCGCAGCGGACCCGGCTGCTGAAGCCCTCCGCTATCCGCCGGACTGGAGTTTCAGCGTAGCCCCCACCTCCCTGGGCGACAGCTACTGGGATTACTTCAGCGCCGGCTACAACGACCTGCCCCTCTGCGTGATCCCACCAACCCAGGGCGGAGGCTATTTCCTGACCTGGCAGGGCAAGGCGGATCCCTCGGCGCACCGCCGCATACATTATGCCTACCTCGACCCGATGGGCAACATTATCAACAACTCTGTGATCACCAACACGAACGGGGAGGAGGGTTACCCAGCGCTGGCGGTCGATCCGGTTTCCGGCAAACCATTTTACGCCTGGCACGCCAATATCGACGCGGATGACGATTTTGAAGTCCTGCTCGCCTCGGACGCCTTCATCGCCGGGATTGCGGGCCTCTTCACCGTGACGGTCCTGATCGACAACCCCGTCAGCATCACAACGCCCAACGGCACCACCACGGACAACCAGTTCATCTGGCCCAGCCTCGCCATCGGCCCTTCCCCCGTGGCGGGCAAGCGCCGGCTCTACGCGCTGGCGCGCAATGCCGCTATGCACAACGGTTCCACCCTCGCCAACGTCTACTTCGGCCGGGCGGATTTTGACGCATCCGACATCGAAAACGCCACTGCCCTGGACTGGACCTGGACCAGCATCTCCGAGCTGGACACCGGGAACGTCACCCCCGGTCAGCCTCGCCTCAACCTGGCTTTGGCGGCCGATGCAGGCGGAAGCGTCTACTGCGCGGGCAACCGGTATCAAAGCGGGATCACCGATACCGACCTGGAGGTTTTTGCCTGCCCCCTCTACGGAGAGGGAGATTGGACCCACATCAGCTTCAACAGCAATCTGCCGAGTTGGAACCCTCCCGCAACGCCAACGGGCACCATTGGTTATTTCACCGACGACGACAACGTTCCCTACCCGAACAACGAACTTGTCTGGAGGGTGACCAATTCCAGCCATCTGAACGCGGTCGCGGACAACTATGGCAACCTGCATCTGCCGGGGCTTTGGGCCCTGAACAACCCCGAAGGCTATTATCCCAACCTCCACTTTGTCAAGGAAGCCGTTTGGCGCCCGGACCTGCAGCAGTTCCAGATCCGGGAGATCCATCGCAAGGCCGATCCATCCGACTATGTCAACGTGTATTACCAGCCTTGGGACAACGAACAACCCTGGGGCGTGGTCGATGGCTGGGGCGGCAATCCCGACGATGGCTTCTACCCGCTGATGGGGCTGGACTGGCCGTTTCCCTATTGGGACGAAACCGCCCATCAGAACGCCATGACGACGCACTACAACAACGTCAAACTGACCCGTCCCAACCCTCATGGCCAGATGGCGGCGGTCTGGGTGGACAGCTGGCGCGCCCGCCAGTATCACGGAACCCAGAACCCCGCCTACGCGGCTTACGCCGACACCCCGGAAATCTACATCTCCTATTCCCCCAACAATGGCGGTTACTGGTATTCGCCGATCGTGCTGAACAACGTCGATACGCCCCAACTGGCGGGGATCAAGCCTCTCTGGGTCTATCCCGCCGACCAGATGATCTACACCGGCTACAACAACGGAATCCTGGGCGGCAAATTGGGTCTGCTGCTCTACAACGACTATACTTGGGGCTGCAACTCCATCCCGAACCCCGTTCATCCCAATCCCGACGGCGGCGAGATGATGTTCACGGAGATCAACATTAACCTGCTGGTGGCGGCCGACGACCCGGCCCAGGCGCCCCCGCTAAGCCTGTCGCTGCAAAACTGGCCCAATCCCTTCAATCCCAGCACCACGATCAGTTTCGAACTGCCCCGGGCCGGGGAAGCCGAATTGAACATCTTTGACGTCAAGGGCCGCCTCGTGCGGAACCTGATCTCCCAATCCCTGCCGGCTGGAAAGCACAGCCAGGCCTGGTACGGCACCGATGATGCCGGCCAAACCGTCGCCAGCGGCATCTATTTCTGCCGGATCGAGGCCCTGGGCCGGGTGGAAAACCTCAGGATGGCGCTGCTCAAATAGCCGGTTTTTCCCTTGATCGAGTTTGGAGTTCAAGCCGGCAATGAGAGTTTCACACCTTTCGCCAATCCCACAGCCGGCTTGGACTTCAAACAGTTCGCAGCCCTCCTGCATGAAGACCAAAGAGCCCAAGCATCTGGTGGCAATTTACAACCTGGGAAGGCTCTTTGAACTCCGTGCTCGCAGCATTTTGGGGTTCAAGCCGGCAATGGTAGTTTCACACCTTTCGCCAATCCCACTGCCGGCTTGGACTTCAAACAGTTCGCAGCCCTCCTGCATGGCGCCCAAAGAGCCCAAGCATCTGGTGGCAAAAAGCAATCTAAGAAAGCTCTTTGAATTCCAGTTTTAAAGTGAGATAGCAGCCATGAGGATTAATTCCGGCCAGTTCGAACCAGGAAAATTCTAACACATCTACAACCACGCCGCCCAAAACTCTCTACTGTTCAGGGAGGCTGGCGATTACGTGCTATGTCTGGGCTTGATGCAGGGATATTTTTGCTCGATTGAGGCTGTTGTTAGTTTGGAGTTCAAGCCGGCTGCGAGATTTTTACAACTATCGCAAGCCTCAGAGCCGGCTTGGACTTCAAACAGCGCTGATCTGGAATATCGTTTAGTTTTTGTTTAAATCCATCCTTTTGTGCTGTTTGAAGTCCAAAGCCCCAAATGACGGCGGAGACAGAGCCAAGCTGGTTTAGGGGCTTTGAACTCCAAACTGGCTCTGAGTGACATTACGCTTTATGCTGTTTGAAGTCCAAAGCCCCAAATGACGGCGGAGACAGAGCAAAACTGTTTTAGGGGCTTTGAACTCCAAACTGGCTCTGAGTGACATTACTCCTTATGCTGTTTGAAGTCCAAAGCCCCAAATGACGCCGGAGACAGAGCAAAACTGGTTTAGGGGCTTTGAACTCCAAACTGACTCCGTGGCGCTTTTCCGGCTGACATTGGTTTGTTGTTTACTTTGCGCAACGGTTTTCTTTAGTGCATTATCCCTGATACCATGGTTAAACCCAGAACGGAGATTTGCCGATTTGCAACTCATTGTCCCTTATAACCATTACGGGACCATTACGGGACCATTGCGGGTTTCACCCGTAATGGTCCCGTAATGATAGCGCAATGGTCATAGGAGCCAAAGGGGTGTTTTTTTAGTTTTCCAGGACCGCCGTCACCTTGAAAAAGAGGGTGGACTGATCGGCCGAACCATACCACCAGCATCCGGTGGCAAGGGGCAGGACCGGCGTGAAGGGACCCCCGGGCAGAGTGGACCGGTAGACCTGATAGTGGGTGGGGGTCACCGGATGGCCGTTGGCGTCTTCGGTGACCGGGTCCCAGGTCAAGGCGCAGATGAAATCGCTGGAAGTGATGGCCAGGTTTTGGGGCGCAAGGGGGATGTAGGGGTCGTGCTTGATTTTGGCCAGGAACATCGTGCTCAGGGCGTCCGTCAATTGGAAAGGGAAAGGCCCGAAGCTGGCGGAATTGACAAAATCGCCAGTCACATAGCTGTTTCCGGCGTTGTCGGCGGCGATGTCGCAGCCCCAGTCGCTGTAGTTTCCTCCCGCCCACTGCGCCCAAAGCCAGGTGCCGGTGGGGTTTAGCTTGGCGGCAAAGATGTTGTCCCCGTCGTGCCAGGGCAGGACGGTGGCGCCGAAAGCGGCGCTGCCGTAGATGAAGCCGGTGACGTAGATGTCGCCGGCGGGATCCACGGCGATGCCAAAGCCCATGTCCATGCCATCGCCGCCTCCGCTGACCACGCCTTCCAGGAATCCCGAGGGCAGCACCTTGGCCACGAAAACATCGTCGTAGCCTTCGCTGGTCAGGGTAAAGGGGCCAAAATAGGCGGTGTTGGAATAGGAGCCTGT
>CAZOVZ010000069.1:0-7875 GCA_964583755.1 uncultured Candidatus Cloacimonadota bacterium | reverse complement strand
CCGATCGTCGACGTCGGCCCCTCCACGGATTACGCCCGCAGGTCCCGCCCGATGCCGGACAACCTGATCGACATCGAAGACCTGATGATGTTCTCCATGAACTACAACAACACAGATTACGAATACTACGATCGTAACTTCCCGCAGGTGGAGCCGATCACCATCGCCATGACCGCGCAGAGCCAGGCGGATCAATTGACCGTGAGCCTGGAACTGGGTGGAAACACCGGCTTTGTGAAAGGCCTCGACCTTCCGCTGGCCTATGGCAGCGGCTTGCGCCTGATCAGCGTGGAGAGCGGCAGCGTCTGGCCGGAAGGCAGCCTGGTGTTGCACACCGACCGTGACGGCGTGGTGACCGTATCCGGCGCCACTTTGGGCGCTGACCTGATCGTGGACGGCAACGGCACGGTGGTGACCCTGACCTTCGCGGTCACGGGCGCCGAAACCGGCCTGGAACTGCGCCGCATGATCGCCCGCACCCACGACAACCACGAGATCGAGATCGTCAACAACCCCACCGGCAACGTGGACAACGACGACCTGATCAACGTGATCCCGGAAAGCAGCTACCTCGGCGGCAGCTATCCCAATCCCTTCCGCGGCTCCACCACCCTGACCTACGGCGTCAAGGAAGCCGGCGGCGTGAAGGTGAACGTGTTCAACTCCCGCGGCCAGCTGATCCGCAGCCTGGTCAACGACAGCAAGGCCCCCGGCACCTACCAGATCGTCTGGGACGGCCGGGACAACAGCGGCCAGCCCGCCTCCTCCGGTATCTATTTCTTCCGCATGGAGACCAAAGGCCTGGTCAAAACCCACAAAGCTCTGATGCTTAAATAAACCCATAGAGGAGTCCGCCCTCCGGGGCGGACTCCCCCTTTTACATGAAAAGATTTTTGTTCCTGGCAGCCTGTTGGTTGATGTTGGGCCTCGCCGGCCTCAGCGCCCAGGCTTTCAGCTTCAGCTACGCTCCGGATCCCCAGTTTGTCAGCCCGGGGCAAAGCTTTTCCAGCACCTTCCGGGAAGACGCCCCAGGCCCCATCCACGGCTACTGGTGCCGGATACTCTACGATTCCACCAAATTGACTTTCAATTCCGCGCAGGAGGGAAGCGCGTTCGCGGGGCAGCCGTTTTTTTGGGACACGGTCGAAACGGACACCCTCAACGTCATCCGCCTGGTTTTCATCCTCACCGGAAACGCTACCATCGCGGGCCCGGCCACCCTCTTCACCATCAATTTTACCCATCTCACGGGCGACTACAACGAGATCGTGATCGATTGGATCAAGATCTATGACACTGCTGGCAACAACAATCTGTTTTCCGGCGACTGGGTGTTGCCGGTGCTGACCGGCGGGCCCTATTCCTTTGCCAAATTCAAAGGCTGGCTGCAGGGACCCTGGTCCCAGGGCGCGATGCTGACCGCCCAAAACGCCGCCCTTCCCCTCACTTCGCCCTATCCGGCAGATCCCGCCACGGTTGCCGCCATCCCCGCCGACGTGGTGGATTGGGTGCTGCTGGAGCTGCGGGCCACGCCCACCGGGCAACCTTTTTTCAGCAAGTCCCTCTGGCTGGGCAGCGACGGCTGGCTGCGCACGCCGGGCAAGCCCTACCTGATCCTGGCGGGAGTTCCGCCCGGACCGGGGTATCCGGTGCTCCGCCACCGCAACCACCTGGCGGTGATGGGCGCCGCCCCCTTCCAGATCGCCAGCGCCGGCCAGGCGCCGGTGTTCGATTTCAGCCTGGCGGCCAACCTCTACGGTACGGGCTTTGCGGAACCGGCTCCGGGGATCTGCGCCCTGGTGGCGGGCGATGCCGACCAAAACGGCGCCGTCGGCCCCTCCGACCGCAACAACCACTGGCGGCTGCAGACCGGCCAGAGCGGATACCTCTCCGCGGATTTCAACCTGGACGCCTACGTCTCTCCCAGCGACCGCAACGACTTTTGGCGCGCCAACACGGGCCGGGTGACCTCGGTGCCCCTGCCCCGATGAGAGCGATCCCGATGTGCCGGCAGCGGAGGTTCGCGGCCCTGAAAACGAAATCAACAGCCCTGGCACTGATCCTGGCGGCAGCGCTGTTGGTTTTGGCACCCCTCCGCCTGTTTGGCGGCGGGATCGAATTTTACCTGGACAACGCCGCCTTGGTGGAGGTCGGCGAATACGACTACCTCAGCATCGACGTGCTGGCCTCCAGCCCGCAGGCGGGCCAACGGCTGGGAACGGGAATCGTGCAGCTGAACTACGATCCCCAGGCCTTTGGCTACAACGTGAAAACCTCCGGCAACCTGATCCTGGGCCGCGGCGAACTGCTCACAACCAGCCCTTTCCCCTTTTACAACCTGATCCCCAACGACAATTCGCCCACCCGCCTGGCCGTGACCTTTGAATACCTGTTCACCCCGGGAGGCGGCTCGCTGCTGGGCTCCCAGCCCCAACGGCTGCTGAACCTCAAAATCAAAGTGGCGGAGTTGGGCCATTACAGCGGCCTCAGTTTTCAGCCTCCGCTGATGTCCAACCAGCAGTATCTGGATGACAACGCGACCCTGTTCAGCCCCGTGGTGGCCACCGACACGGCCAACCTGATGCTGCCGCCCCAGCCGCAGGGGCTGACCCTCTCCGCCAGCGGCGGCGAGCTGGTCCTGGCCTGGGAAACCTGGCCGGGCTGCACCTATAACGTCTATTCCGCCGACCGGCCTGATCCCGTCGCCTGGCAGACCGAGGCGGAGGGGATCGCCGGGTCCGGTTGGGCGGCCGCGCCCTCCGCCGACAGAAAATTCTACCGCGTCGTAGCGCTCGGCAACCAGGGAGAATAGATGAAGTTTTTGATCCTCGCGTTTCTCTTTCCCGTCGTCCTGGCCGGGATTGGGATCACCTACTCCCTCCAGGGCTCCGGTTTTGTCCACGACGGAACTTCCATCTGCTATGAATTTGACCTCCTGGCCAGGGCGGATGCCGAAGGCAGCAACATCGGCGCCGGGATCGTCTACCTGGGCTACAACCCCGCCGCTTTTGGCAGCGGTGTCGCCGGCGCGGGCAACGTGTCCCTAAGCGGCCCGCTGGCGGAGCATCCCCTCTATGTGAACATACTGGCGGACACCGAAGCCAACATCCTGGGGATCACCTTCGAGTATTTCTCGTTCCCGGGCTACGGCATCCCGCTGACCACCACCGCCCAAACCCTGCTCACCGTCAGGCTGCGGGTGCAGGACCCGGTTCCGGGCGCGAACATCTGCTTCTGGCCCCAGATGGATGATCAACTCTGGGACGTGTACATGGTTGGCCAGCAGTATACCGACGATTCGGAAACCCTTTACAGCCCGGTGGGCGTTGGGGACTGCCTGACGCAACCCTACGCCCCCCAGTCCTTCACCATCCACCTGGAGGAAGGGTGGAACCTGGTTTCCAGCCCCGTCGCTCCGGCGGACAGCGGGCTGGAGGCGGTTTTCGCGGAACTCCGGACGGCTGGCCAACTGGTCAAGGTCCAAAATTCCACCGGGCAGACTTATGAACAAAACCTCGGCGGAGCCTGGATCAACAGCATCGGCGCCTATGCCGCCGACGAGGGATACTACGCGCGGGTCAACGCCGCCTGCGACCTCCGGATCCTGGGCTGCCGGATCTCCCTGCCGCTCACGCTGTCTCTGGCCGCCGGCTGGAACATCATCGCCTACCCCTGCGCTTCGCCGCTGTCCGCGCAAGCAGTGCTGCAACCCCTGATCGACGGCGGACTCCTGGTCAAAGCCCAGAATGGCGGCGGGCAAGCGCTTTACCAATCGGCCTCGGGAGCCTGGATCAACTCCATCGGCGACTGCCTGCCCGGACAGGGCTATTACGTGCAGGTCTCCGCTCCCTGCCAACTGACGATCACCCCGCCGCCGGCGAACCCCGCCCCCGCCAAAGGAGCGCGGAGATGAACGTAACCAAGCTCCGGAACTACCGGTGCAGCCCCGCCAGGCAAGCACTTGCGCCCGTGCGGGGAGAATATCTTCTTCCGCTGTCCAAAATAAATATTGACACTATCTGCCGCATACAAATAATTGAAAATAACGTCGGGCGCATCGATTTGAGCCACTTGGTCAGGCGGGCTGGCAACCCTTTTTGGAGCGCGCCCCAATCCCTGAAGAACCGTTTAGGAGGAGATTTTGCGATCAAGTAGTTGTTGCCGTATCATTTTTTCAGCCGGGGTTTCTGCCAAAGCCCGGACCGTATGCCCCTCCAAAGGATGTGCCTCATGAAACACGCTCTAGCTGTCATCCTCTCCGCCCTGCTGCTGCTCCTGGCCTCCGGCCTCCAGGCCCACAACAACGCCCTGGCCTTCAACCCCGCGGATCCGGCCGACGACTATGTCCTGCTCGGCACCAACGTTTTCAACCAGATGCTGAACGGCAGCGCCGGGATCACCTTTGAGGGGTTCTTCAAACTTTCCCACACCCCCACCGCGCCCTACAGCCGGCTCATCACCATACCCCTGACCCCCACTCTGGAGGGGTTTTCCCTCTGCGTGGCCCCCAACGGCCAGTTGTTCTGCCGGGCCAGAAGCAGCGAGCTGGACGCCAACACCTCATTCGCCATGACCGGCGCCGGCATCATCGGCATCAACCAGTGGTACCGCGTGGCGGCGACGGTGGATTTTTCCGTGCCCTCGATCAAGCTCTATCTGAACGCCACGGATCAGACCCTGGCCCAATACACCTATTTTTCCCAAACCACCTACCAGGCTGGAACCGGCGGCGTCGAAACCCTCGGCATGTACAACGGCCTGCAGTATTTCCGGGGCCAGGCGGACGAGTTTCGCCTCTGGAGCCAGACCCGTTCCACGGCCGAAATCGCGGCTGACCTGAATGGCGAACTGCCCCTGCCCCAGCCTGGGCTGATCGGCTATTGGATGTTTAACGAGACCGCCGGCGCCAGCGCCGCGGATAGCTCCGCCAACGGCGTCGACGGCAGCCTGGTCAATTTCGCCGCGGATCCCTGGGCCGGCGTCAATCTCGGCGTCACGCCCCTGGTCAGCTATCTGGACTACGAGGAGACCGTGACCCTCAGCATCAACGTTTCGGAAGTCCGCTGGTTTGACCCCCTGCGGGGATTTGAGCTCCAGGTGGATTATGACCCCAGCTATCTGACCTGCGAACTGGGAGATTTTGCCGAAGGACCCTACCTCAGTTCCTTCGCCTCCGTCTACGGCCTGGGAACCCAGTTCTACGTGCGGGGCGAAGACGGCGCCTGGATCGTCTCCGGCTCCATTCTCAGCGTGCCTCCGGGCACCCAGGTGCTCCCCTTTGGGGCCTCCGGCGACGGTGAACTCTTTTCCCTCACCCTCACCGCCCTCCACCGGCCCAGCTGCTACAACGCCGTCCCGGTCACCCTCAGCGACATCACCCTGCGCAACGAGATCAACCACCCCATCCTGCCGGACGCGGTTTCCGGCGCGGGAATCTATATCAAACCAACCCTGGTGATCCCGCTGCATACCGGCTGGAATCGTATCTCCAGTTGGGTGATCCCGTCAGACCTGTCGCTTCCAGCCGTGTTTGGCCAATTGATGGAGGACGGGCATCTCATCAAAGTCCAGGATGACTCGGGAAACTACTTTTTGAAATTACTCAGCGGCATCTGGCAAAACACGATCGGCGACTATCAAATGGACGAAGGCTACTACGTACGGGTGAATGCAGATTGTGACCTGGTGATAAAGGGAAGCTGCATCATCCTGCCCCTGACCGTGCAGCTCTACGCCGGCTGGAACATGATTCCCTTCCCCTATCGTGATCCACAAGCCGCAATGTCCGTGCTGCAGCCGCTGATCGACGCCAACGTATTGATCAAAGCCCAGGATGAAGCTGGCAACGCGATAGTTAAAAACCTCTCCGGAGTATGGATCGACGGCATCGGAAACTTCGAAGAAGGTGAGAGTTATTATGTCAGGGTAGCGTCGGATACCCAGATCGTTTTTGATCTGCCCTAATGGCGCAGTAAAAAATAGGTTGACAGATATTGACACGTCAATTAGCTGTATTTCAAAGATATAGTAATGTTAAGTTAAAGTCGAGGATGATATGAAAAACGCAGTTCTACTCTTTGTTATCGCTCTCATGGGGATATCCGCGATATCCGCGCAGCCCCACTTTGTTCCGCAGTGGTGGATCGACCCACCGCCTAATGGACAAAATCCGTACACTGCCCACAATGTACTCATCTCCGGCGCCAAGATCAACGGAGTGGACCTTGAACCGGGTGACGAGATTGGCATTTTTGACACCACTCTGGGAGATTTCGATACCAGCCTGTTGGTTGGCGCGGTAACCATCACCGCGGCCGACCTGCCCCTGAGCATCGATACACCGATCGGAGTGATTTGTTCCACCGAAGGGGGCGAAGTCCCCGGCAGCGCTGAGATCGGAGACATGGTCATCCTGAAATTTTGGGACGCGTCCGCCGGGCTCGAATACTCCTATCCGATCATGTCCGTGCAATTCAACGAACCCCCCTCCTGGTGGGAAGATCCTTACTCCGGTTACCTCTTCGAAGGCGGCGGCACCACCTACGTTGTTACATCGGAATACTGGGACCCGGTGGCTTCGGACACAGAAATATTTACAGCTCCTGCCGGCCCCTTTGGCGGTTCGGTGATCGAGACCTTTGAAGGTACTGGAGTTTCCGTTAATGTGTGGCTACTTTCCGGCGTAACTGGAGACATGACAGTTCACGCCTTCGATGAGCTCTCGACAGACCAGTACTACGAGGTGGTAGGAGAGGACACCTCCTATCCTGTTTTGAATCTTGGCGGTACGGTACCGGTTGAGGATTTTACCAACTACGGCTGGTACATAGATCCAGGCATACTGGAGTTTTACATTGCTACTGGAATCACGAATGAGCTTACTTTTGCTCTGAACGAGGTATTGCCCGAGGGTTATACCATGGACACCGAAACGGTGGGCATTTACCGCCGGGACATCCACGGCACCGCTTACTACTATGAAGTGCCCAGCGTTTATGATCCTGTCACCAATACGATCACCATCACTATAACCAGCAATGATCTCTTCCCCGGTGAATTCATCCTGACCGGTATCCTGGAAGAGCCGCCCCTGCCGGTGGAATTGACCTCCTTTACCGCAATGATGAGCAACACCCTCGGCGCGGTCAACCTCACCTGGGTCACCCAATCCGAGGAAAACCTGGCCGGGTTCCGCGTCTACCGCGGGAACAATGACGTCCTGGCGGAAGCGGCGGACCAAAACACTCTCATCCCCGCCACCAACACCTCCCAGACCGCCATGTACCAGTTCAGCGATCCGGAGATCCAGGCCGGCCAGATCTACTACTACTGGCTGGAAGCGCAGGAGATGAACGGAGTCGGCCAGTATTACGGCCCGGTCAGCATCACCACCCCCACGGACGCCTCCAACGCGCCCCAAATCCCCCTGGAGACCGGCCTCGCCGCGCTCTATCCCAACCCCTTCAATCCGGACCTGACCATCCGCTACGGACTGCAAACCCCCGCCCAAACCGAAATCTACATCACCAACACCAAGGGCCAACTGGTGAAAACCATCCATAGCGGCCACCGCGAAGCCGGGTTCTATACCTATCTCTGGGACGGACGCGACAACCTCGGCCGCCAGTGCAGTTCCGGACTCTATCTGATCCGGATGCAGGCCGGCAAGCAGAGCTTCACGCGCAAGGCGATACTGGCCAAATAACCCCAACTATCCAAACTCCTCATCATAGAATCACCGGGACCGCTTGGTCCCGGTTTTTTTGCGCGCCCCCCCCCATTAACCCATTAACCCATTAACCCATTAACCCATTAACCCATTAACCCATTAACCGAAGTTTCGCACAAAAAACGCTAAAAAGCCATTATGAAATT
>CAZOVZ010000068.1:0-8077 GCA_964583755.1 uncultured Candidatus Cloacimonadota bacterium | reverse complement strand
ATATGCAACACTTTTCTTTTGGTGCTAGGAGACTACTGCATTAATTGGGTTTAACGGATGAATCGTTTCTTGGAGCGGCAGAGTCCCCGTCTGCCTATGTGGGCACCACTCCATCAAAATGAATTTCATACGGATTGAACAGATTAGACGGATTTAACGGATGAATCGTTTCTTGGAGCGGCAGACGTCCTCGTCTGCCTATGTGGACAACACTCCATCAAAAGGAGTTTAACACGTATTGAACTGATTAGACGGATTTAACGAATGAATCGTTTCTTGGAGCGGCAGACGTCCTCGTCTGCCTATGTGGACACCACTTCATCACTTCATCACTTCACCACTCCAAGAATCCCGTCGGTCCTGTCATCAGTGTTCTATCGTCCGTTCTCTACTCCGCCTTGAGTTCGCGGGTCATCAGTTCCACGATGGCCTGGCGGGGGTCCTTGTCTTCATAGAGGACGCGGTAGACCTGTTCCACGATGGGCATGGAGATGCCGTCTTTCCGCGCCAGCTGGTAGACCGAGCGGGTGGTTGCAACGCCTTCGGCGACCATGTTCATGCCGGCGGTAATCTGGGCCAGGCGGATTCCTTTGCCCAGTTCGCAGCCCACAAAGCGGTTGCGGCTGTGTTTGGAGGTCGCGGTGGTGATCAGGTCGCCGATGCCGGAAAGCCCCATGAAGGTTTCCGCCTGGGCGCCGAGGGCGGTCCCGAAGCGCTGGATCTCCACGATGCCCCGGGTGAGCAGAGCGCCGATGGTATTGTCGCCAAATTCCAACCCGGCGATGATTCCGGCGGCGATGGCGATAATGTTTTTGACCGCTCCGCCGATCTCCACACCGAGCAGGTCGTCGGACCTATAGGCACGGAAAAAGCTATTGCTGAATACGCTCTGGAGCATTTTGAGGAGATCGTCGTCCACACCGGCGATGACCACGGCGGTGGGAATCTGGCGGGCCACCTCTTCGGCGTGGCTGGGCCCGGATAGCGCGCAGAGCTTGTCGTGAATCTCCTGTGGAAGTTCCTGTTTCAGGACCTGGTCCAGGGTCTGCAGGCTGCCTTCCTCGATGCCTTTGGCGACGTTGACCACGGCCAGGGGACCGGGATCCAGCCAGAGTTCATCGCGCAGTTTGGCGGGGATGGAGCGCAGGGTGGAGCGCAAAAACTGGGAGGGCGTGGCCAGAATGACGATCTGGGGCCGAAACTCCGCCAGGGCGGCGAAATCGCCGGTGTAGCGGACGCTATCCGGCAGGGTCACAGAGGGCAGGAGCAGGGGGTTGGAGCGGGTGCGGATCAGGGTTTCCAAAAACTCCGGGTTATGCTCCCAGACCATCAGCTGATGTTCGTTACCCGCCAGCAGTTGGGTCAATGCCAGGCCCCAGCCGCCTCCGCCGATTACCGCGATGCGCATGAATTCAGGCTGGTTATTTGTCCAGGTTCAGCTTTAGATCGCAGATCAGCCCTTCGTCGTCGTCATCGTCGTCGTCAAACTCGTCATCGGCGTCATCCTCCGGGTTCATCCAGTCCGGACAAAAGAGCAGGTCTTCCTCGTAGTCCCAGCCGTCGACGTTTTCCAGGCCGAAGCGGCCCAGGGTTTCCTCTTCCCAGATCGTGTAGTAGACCGTCCCATCCTGCACGGCCCAGACCAGGACCGGGTTTTTGTAATGGCGTAGTTCGATCTTGTGGTTTTCCACCAAGTCCACGAATTCCCGGATCTTTTTGACCTCGGTTTCCTGCTTGAAGACCATGTTACGTCCTAAAAGCTATATTTCAACGTGGCAGATACTTTGTTCTCGGCGTATTCCTTGGAGTCCAGCACCGCTTGCACGTCGGATTCTACATTCCTGAAGATGTGAGAGTAGTCAAGAGATAAATTCCAGTTGCGGTCAATCAGGAAATCGATCCCGGCGTCGGTGCTGTAGCTTTTGTAAATCCTGCCGCCATACCAGGAGTCGTCGGATTGGTAAAAGCGCTCTTCGTAGGACAGGCCCAGCGAGGGCTGCCAGGCGGGGCCGTTCTTTTTGCCTTCCGAAAGGGGCATGGCCTTCAGGCGGATACTGCCGCTATAGCGGTTGCTTTCGTAGGAGCAGTCCAGGGTTTGGGCGCCGGTGTTGTCGAACCCTCGCCAGTAGTACATCGCGCCCAGGCTGAAGATGGGAAAGCTGTGGCGCAGGCCGGCCCCGAGGGTTATGGCGTCGCCGTCGTATTCCGTGAAGCGTTCGTTGTAAAAATACTGCTCATAGCGCCCGTGAAGCTGGACCGTGGTGCCGCGCAGAGGCCGGAGGTTCAGATCCCCGCGGTAGAGGTTGCGCCCGTTGTTGTAGCTTTCCAAAGCGTTGGAGCCGTCGGAATCCGTGATGTCGCGCACATAGGCGAAGGGGTAGAAACCGTAGAGCGCGGTGGCGTTCCAATAGTAGCGGTCGACCCGGAAGCGGAGCAGGGCGTCGCGCCGCTGTTTGTCCGTATTAGAAACGTTTTGGGAGACTGTGGCGGTGAAGGAGGGGGTAAACTTCCACCACTTGTAGCGGAAGGAATAGCCCGCGTCAAGCCGGGCGGAGAGGGTCAGGTCGTCCGTGGTTTTGGCGTAAGCCAGGTCGGGGTCCTCGTCGTCAAAACGGCCGAGGTCGGTTTCGGAGAGCTGAAAGGCGTTGTCCGAATAGGCAGCGCCGAGGGAAACCGAGCTGCTGGCCTGGGCCCCAAGCCGGGTCGCCCCCAAGGTGAGGAACAGCGCCAGACAGAGGATGATGGGCCGGAAGTTCTTCGGCGCGCGGTAGGTTTTTTTGCCGGTTTTACCGCTGTCGGAAGGCGATTCCGGCTGCTTGACCGGGTCCGTGTTTTCCGGGTCCGGATCAGGCAGGTTCAGGTTTGGCTGGTCTTTGCGGGGATCAGGCATGGGGGTTCCTATTTCTTTTTCAGCAATACAGGCTTGGCCATGAAGAGGTGGTCGCTGGCAGCGCGCAGCTCATAGCGGTCCGTGCCGGGGTTGTCCGGCAGGGTGATCTTGATTCCGGTGGAAAGGTGGTCGATCCCGGTGGCTTTGTACTTGGTGGTGCGTTTGAGCGTGAATTCGTAGCCCTTCAGGCGTTCGCCGTTGCGCCAGACCTCAAAGGCGGGCAGGCTGCGGTCCAGCAACCGGGCGCGGACATAGACCACCGCTTCCCTGCCGTTGTTGAGGTCAAACTTGAGGCTCTGGGAGGGGTTGAAGACGTAGTAGTTGCTGTTGGACCCGTTGTTGGCGACATTGAGGATGCCGCCGTGGGCTTTGACGACCAGGTTTTTCGGCTTCACCGCCTTGGGTTTGGGCGGCGGAGTCACGTTGTGGAAGGCGCGGAAATAGACGCTGCGTTCATAGCAAAGGATCTGGATGGACTTGGTCCCCTTCGGGACGGCGATCTTGACCGGATTGTAGATGTAAAAGCCTTCCAGGCGTTGTTGCAGGGTGAGTTCGTGGGTGCTGGATTCCTTGCCGATGATGGCGATCACCTGGGGTTTGGCCAGGGGTTCGATGGCAAAGGAGCGCAGCTCCACTTCTTTGATCCCGCTCACATCGAGGGTCATGGACTTTTCCGGCTTGGCGCGGAAATAGTAGAAGTTACCGGTCTCCAGCTTGAGCAGCCTGCGGTTGCCGGGGTTTTCAAAATTGAGGGCCTTGACCTTCGCCGCCAGCGGTGCCAGGGCGAGCGTCAGGGTCAGATACAGTAAAAAGCGTTTTGGCATCTATACTCCGAATTTGTTACAGTTCTTCGTCGGGGTCGACTATGTTGGCCATGAAATGGCGGTCGTGGCGGTCGTAGATGATTACCGCGATGATGGCAGCCAGCAGCAAAGCGAGGCAGATTCCCGCCACCAGGACGTTGTGCCGTTTTACGCTGAAAGCTGGCCCAGCGCCGGGTTTGGGCATCTGGGCGGCGTTGGTTTCCAGCTGGTATTTCTTGATCCAGCGGGAGCCGCGCTGCATGCTGAACACGGGCACGTTTTTGCGCGCCATCACCATCATCACGCCCTCGGGATAGTATTCCTTTTCCGCGATCTTGTGGCTCAGGCCTTCCGGAACCAGGTTGGCGTTGGGCTCGCTGCCCAGGTTCGCCAGTCCACTGCCGATGTTCACAAACAGCTTGTAGCTGGCTCCATCAGGCAGCAGCGAGGAATACGCCGCGTCGCGGCCTTTCACGTTTTCTTCCAGGGTGGAACCGGCCAGCAGGGGCACCCCGTTGCGCTGCATGGAGGCCAACAGGGCGGTCACGCCGTCATCCGGCAGCCCGATCCCGAGGTCGTCCTTGCCGCCCAGGGAGGCGTAGGAACAGCCAAAATCGAACATGCCCTTGCGCTTTAGCACCGCTTCGATGTCCAGCCAGGTGTACTCTTCCAAATTCGCCCCATAGGCCGCGGAAGAGAGGCTCACGATCACCGCCGGCTGCAGTTTCAGCACCTTGATCGCGCTATACAGGGCCAGGTTCAGGGAGGGATTGGAGCCCGTGATCCCCACGGCGATGTGGTCGCCGGGTTTCAAACCGGCCTTGGAAAATTCCTCCACAAACACGGCCGCCAGGTTGGGATTGATGGCCGCCTGTTTTTCGGAAAGCAGGCCGCGGTCGGTCGTGATGGTGCTGCGCGCCGCGCCGATCAGGCCGGTGCGGAAGGGGTCGTTGATGGGGTCAAAGGGGATGCCGGCGCGTTCCTGCTCCGCCCGCAGGGTGTCGATGCAGGCGGTCATCAGGTTGGCGGCTTCCATCTTCTGGTCATAAAAATCGGCTTTGATCGTCACGTAGCTGAACTGGGCGATCAGGTAGAGGACGATGCCGGCGAGAGACAGCAAAAACAGCGAGTGGACAGATTTAAGCGAGGGACGGAACATATCAGACCTCCCCGCCGAAGATGACCATCAGCAGCAGGCGGACCAGGATCGCCGCCACGCCCATCGTGGAAAGGGTCCGCAGGAAGCCCTGGCGCTCGAACCAGTTGGCGATCAGGCCGGGCACGATGAAGCCGATGGACTGCATCTGGTAGGTGTAAACGGTTATGGTGTCAAACACCAGCAGGCGGGTGGCCCAGCCCAGGATGAAGCCGATCAGGATGCTGAGCACCATTCTGCGTTTGCCAAACATCAGGGTGAACTGGCTGATCAGCCTGATGATGCCCCAGGTGAGCAGGCTCACGATCAGGGTTCCCACGATCTGCATGGGTTTGTCCAAATAGAGGGCCAGGTATCCGGGGACGACGATTCCGCCCGCGGAGGCGCCTAAAAGCTCGGAGAACAGGAGGCTGATGATCACCCCCATCCCCACGGCTGCCTGAATTACTGCGTCAACCACAAATCTATCCTCATTTCTTCTTGATGTTGGAGTGGATCTTGTGTTTAAAATGCGCCACGATCTGGGCGCCGTATTTTATCCTGCCGGCCATGTTGCCGATTCCCAGCACGTGGGCTTCGCTGCGGGTCAGCTCCAGCACTTTCTGGTAGATGACTTCGGGCAGTGGCTCACCCAGGGCGAAGACCTTGTTTTTCGGGATGCCCGCGCTGAGGGCATAGGCTTCCACCTTGTCCGGAATCTCGCCGGTGAGCAGCAGATAGGAGTAATCCAACCCTTTCACCGCGTCCACCAGTTGGTGGGAGCGAAACAGCCGGTCCGACCTGCTGTTCAGGATGATGATCTTTTCCACGTTTTTCAGGTGCCCGGTCACCATGTCGATCACGCGGGCGGTGGATTCGGGGTCGTTGGCGGCGAAAACGTTGTAAAACTGGATGGTCTTGGCGCCGTCGTGGATGATGTATTTTTTCAGCGCGCCGGGATCCGGATTGGCGCTGATCATGCCACTGATGGCGACCTCGCGGGGCACGCCGGCTTCGGCGCAGACCGCCAGGGCGAGTTGCACGTTTTCCGCGTGCTCGATGTAGCGAAACCGGGCCAGCTCTTCCGGGGTCACGTCGGTCGGGCGCACCTGGTGGATTTTGCACTGGCGCTTTTTAGCCACCTTTTCCAACAGCCCGAAATGCTTGTTTTCCGCCGTGTAACAGACCCCGCCTGTGGGGATCGTGTTGGATAGCGACATCGTGATGCTCTGTTCCGTGCTGCCCATCTGGTCCAAATGGTCCGGACGGCAGTTGGTGATCACGCTGATCGTGCTGCGCACAAACTTGCGCTCCGTGATCCATTGGAAGATCGGGTTCACGGCCATGCACTCGATCACCACCGCCCCCGGCTTTTCGGTCGCGGCCTGGCGGAAGATGTACTTTTGCTCGATGATGTTGGCCCCCATCAGACGGATGATCGCCGCTTCCCGGCCATCGGGCAAAACCACCCGCGGCAGGGTGCCGGTAATCTTGGCGACCGTCTTGATCCCGCCTGCCCGCAGGCCGGCCGCGATCAGGCGCGTCACGCTCGATTTCCCGCGCGTTCCGTTCACATGGACCCTTATCGGTATGGAGTTTACGTTGCGCAGATGCCGCCGGTATTCGAACATCCAGTGCACGATAAGCAGCGCTGTCGCAAGGATTAAAACAGTCATCTATTCCTCTGTGTTAGTCTGGGCACATCTCTGTTGCCGGAAATTTTCATTCCGGTCAGGCATCTGGAATGCAATATCCATTCCAAGACCTCCGCGAAATGACATCAGCGGGGTTTGGGGCTGCCAATCTACCGGGCAAAGGGGCTGGGGGCAACCCTCCGGCTCAAGCCCCAATATGGCTCAGAGCCTGGTCCAGATCGGCGATCAGGTCGTCCACGTCTTCGATGCCCACGGAATAGCGGACCAAATCGTCGCTGATCCCGGCTTTGAGCTTGTCCGCGGCGCCGACCTTGGCGTGGGTCATGGAGGCGGGATGCTGGATCAGGGTCTCCACTCCGCCCAAAGACACCGCCAGGGTGGCCACTTTCACGTTGTCCATCAGGATTCTGCCGGCTTCCAGGCCACCTTTGAGGCCAAAGCAGATCATCGCTCCGGGGCCGCTTTGCTGTTTTTGCGCCAAAGCGTATTGCGGATGGGATTCCAGCCCGGGAAATTTGACCCAGGCCACGGCGGGATGGGTTTCCAGATGCCGGGCGATCCGCATCGCGTTGGCCTGGGCACGGTCCATCCGGAGGCCCAGGGTCTTGAGCCCGCGGATCACCAGAAACGCCTGGTGGGGGTCCATGTTCGGCCCCATGCTGGTCATCACGTTGTACATCAGTTTATGGTCGGCTTCGGTTTTGGCGACGATCACGCCGCCAATCACGTCGGCATGGCCGTTGATGAACTTGGTGATGGAGTGCAGGACGATGTCCGCGCCCAGTTGCAGCGGCCGTTGCAGGTAGGGCGAACAAAAGGTGTTGTCCACCGCCAGCTTGATCCCCCGGCGGGCGCAAAGCTCCGCGCAGCCGGCGATGTCTGTGAGCGCCATGGTGGGGTTGGCGGGGGTTTCGATGTACAGAAGTCTGGTGTTGGGCCTGAGCGCGGCTTCCACCCTGGCGAGATCGCTGGTGTCCACAAAGCTGGCCTCCACGCCAAAACGGGAAAAGTGCTTTTCGAGCACGCTGCGCGAGGCTCCGTAGACCGCGTCCGTGGAAACCACATGCGCCCCGGCCCCCAGATAGGCCATGTAGATCGTGGTCACCGCCGCCATCCCGCTGGCGGTGGCGATGCCCCCAAACCCGCCCTCCAGGACGGCCATGGCGTCTTCCAACACGCGCACCGTGGGATTACCCAGCCGCGTGTAGATAAAGCCGTCGTTGGCGCCGGAAAAGCAATCCGCGCCGTCCTGGGCGTCGCAAAACGAAAAGGTTGAGGTCTGATAGATGGGCGGAATCACCGCTTTGAGGGCGTCCGGCTTTTGGCCGGCGTGGATCAGCAGGGTGGAGAATCTGGCATCGTGGTTCATGGTTTTATTCCTTATATGGTTTATTTGACAGAGTCAGGTCCGGACAATTTTCGCTCCGAAGTGAACAATCGCCGGGCGGGAGTAGTTTTTTCGCGGGGGGAATTTTGTCAACCCCGATGCGGAGGTCAGATGTCATCACTTGAAAGAGATTCGAATATGGCAATGAAGCAGAAGACCGTTGAATAACGTCTCGACTGACAGAGTAGTGGAATTTTTAGGTAGGAT
>CAZOVZ010000067.1:0-8089 GCA_964583755.1 uncultured Candidatus Cloacimonadota bacterium | reverse complement strand
TTGTCAAGAGATATTTACATATACTTTTTGTCCATTTCTATGTGCAACGGTCTTTGTAATTGCCCGTGCTCTGGGCAAAGCCGTAAATACAGAAAAATAACATCGCCGCGATCATCACTGCTTGTTTCATGACCTTCACCTCACTTGTTTACTTGGTTCATTGCAATTTTTCATAAGCCCGGAAGTGCCGCCCCGTCTGCTTTCACGCTGGGCCGCCGCCAAGCACTGCATGTTTACTCTTATCTATGGAACGAATAAATATGTCAAGCCATTTTTGAAGACAAAATCAATGCTTTTGTTGACCTGTTTACACATCGGCCCCAACCAACTGCGCGGCGCATCCACTCTTTCTGCCAGAACATGCGCCGAGGAAAGCCTCGCCCTACACATTCCCAACCAAGTTCGGGAACTCTTGGGAGAGTTGATCGTGGGCAGAGGATGAGGCAATAAGGGCCGACCCGCCCGCCGGGGGATAGATCCGCCGCAGTAAACACGGATCCCGCGGGTAAGAACTGGTGAGGGGACAAATAGTGATTGACGAAAACAGGGCTTATCGGAAGCGTTGTTTTGGAACCTCAGACATTTATGAATGAATTCTTGAACCAACTGCATAAATTCAAGCAGGGGCTGAACCTGCGGATCATGGCCAGGGCGATCGCGGTATCCCTGCTTTGCCTGATGGCGGGGGTGCACGCCTACTTTCTGGCCTGGCTGAACCTGCCCGCCGCGTCCAAAATCCTCTTTTACCTCAACCTCTGCCTGCGGGTGGGCCTGGCTTTGTTCATCCTCTTCCTGATCCTGGAGGCGATGCGCCGCTTTTTCGACCGGCGCGGAACCGCCCGCTGGCTGGATTTGCAGATTGATCACGACGACGACCTATACCAAAATCTCTATGAACTGATGGAGCAAAACGAAGCTCCGCCGGTCTTGGACGCCCTCGCGGCCCAGGCGGAAAAGCGCCTCTCCGGCTCCGCCTACCGGCTTCCCCGTTTGTTTTCACCCAATCAATGGTTTCTGATCTTGTTCATTCTGATCGGCCTCGGCAGCGTCTGGGCGCTGTCCTGGACGGATTTCCGCTACGCTTTCAAACAGTTTTACACCAACCGGGCGGATTCCGTGGCCTTCAAGAAAAGCATCGAGGTCAGCCCCGGCAACGCCACCATCGGCAAAAACCAGCAACTGCTGATCGAGGTCCTCAACCCCGACCTGCGGCTGAATCACCGCCTCTATTACCGTTGGGACAAGGAATGGCGCGAACTGGCGATGACGGACAACAGCTACAGCTTCAACGCCCTGGAATACTCGATCGAGTATTACATCCAAAACGAGGTGGCCAAATCCCCGGTTTACAAAGTGACCTGCCTGGACGCGCCCTTCGCCCGGGGCTGGGAAGTGCAGTATAAATATCCCGCCTACACCGGCCTCGGCACCGCCAGGGACACCCTCAGCTACGGCAACCTGGAAGCTTTCAAGCATACCGAGGCGGTCCTCTCCGTGAGCACCAACATCCCCGTCAAGCAAGCCGTGATGCGCTTTTCGGATGGGACGGACCAGCCCCTGCAGCGGATCGACGAAACCTCGTTTTCGACCAAACTGACCCTCCTGGAACCCAAGACCTGGTATCTGGAGCTCACTGACGCCCTGGGGCGGAAATCCAACCCCGAAGAAAAGACCATCTCCATCACCCCGGACCAGCCTCCGGAGGTGCGAATCCTCTTCCCAGGCGAGGATGTGACCCTCAACCAGAACCTGCTGCTGCCGCTGATCATATCCGCCAACGACGATTTTGGCCTGCGCAACCTGACTTTGCACCTGCAGGTGAACGGGAATCCTCCCGAAGCCCGCATCCTGAGGTCGCTGATCGCCTCCAAGCTCTTTACCATGGATTACAGCCTGGACCTGAACGGCATGAACCTGCTGCCTGGCGACGTGGTGACCTACTGGGCGGAGGTTTTCGACAACTCGCCGGACCGCCAGAGCGCCCTCAGCGCCAAGTTCAAGGCCCGCTTCCCCTCGATCGAGGAGATCTACCGCGAGATCGAACGCCAGGAAAGCCAGAAAACCGACGAACTGCAAGCCACCCTCCAGGAATCCCGCGAGTTGCAAAAGGACTTTGAGCAGAAACGCCGCGAGATCATGAAGGACAACGAGCTGGAATGGAAGGACAAGAAACAGCTGGAAGAGCTTCTGACCGAGCAGGAAAAGCTGAGCGAGCAGGTGGACAACGTGGCTGAGGACTTTCAGGAGCTGATCGATAAGATGCAGATGAACTCCACGCTCAGCCCGGACACGATGGAAAAGATGCAAAAGATCCAGGAACTGATGCAGGAGATCAACACCGCGGAACTGCAAGAGGCGATGCAAAAGATGGCGGAAGCGCTGCGCAACATGAATCCGGACGCGGTGCGCAAGGCGATGGAAAACATGAAGTTTTCCATGGAGGATTTCAGCAAAAAGATAGACCAGACCCTCCAACTGCTGGAAAGCATCAAAAAAGAGCAGGCGATGGAAAAGGCGCTGCAGATCGCGCAGGAAATGGAAAAGATGCAGTCCGCCCTGCAGGAAAAGACCGGCGACCCCAAACAGGACAAGGACCAGCTCGCCCGCGAACAAAAAAGCATCGGCGAAAAGTTTGAAAACCTGCAGGAACAGCTGGAAGCCACCAAAAAGCTGCTCGATCCCGCCAAAGACAGCCAGATCATGAAGGAACTGCAGGACCTGCAGCAACAGATGAAGGCCAGCCAGATGCAGCAGCAGATGCAGCAAAGCGAGTCCCAGCTTCAACAAAACCAGCGCAATGCCGCCAGCCAGACGCAGTCCCAGATCCTGCAAAAGATGCGCCAGTTCACCCAACGCCTCGGCGAGATGAAATCCTCGATGGGCGGCGGCAGCCAGCAGGAAGTGTTGCTGGCCATGCAAAACGCCATCCGGGAACTGCTGATCTTTTCCAAAAAGCACGAGGAACTGCGCGGCCGCCTGGGCTCCGACCCCTATCCCATCGTGGCGGACCTGATCGCCCAGTACGAGGGCGTGCAGGTCACCCTCAACCGCCTGTTCAGCAAGCCGCAGGTCAGCCTGTTTGTGCCCCCCAAGTTTTACATCGACCTCACGGACACGAACAAAGCCTACCGCGAGACTTTCACCGGCGTCAACGAGATGCAGTATGCCAACATCCCCAAGCAGTTGGAACAGGTGCAGCGCGGCCTCAACCTGATGGTCTACGACCTGATGCAGGCGGTGAACAATCCCTCCGCGGGCTCCGGCGGCGGGGGCGGAATGCAATCGCTGATGCAGTCTTTGGAGCAGATGGGCCAGGAACAGATGGCGATGAACATGCTGGCCGACCAACTGATGATGCAGATGCAGCAAGGCGGCGGGATGACCCCCGCGATGCAGCAGCAAATCCAAAAGCTCGCCTCGGACCAGCAGCGCCTGGCGGACAACCTCAAGCGCGCGCTGCAAAACGATCCCGCGGCCCAAAAGCAGGGCAACGCCATCAAACAGATCATCGAGGAAGCCGAGGCGGTATCCCGCCAACTGAGGGCCAACCAGCTTTCCGAGGATCTGCTGAAGCGCCAGGAAAACATCGTTTCCCGCCTCCTCGACGCCCAACGCTCCATCAACAAGCGTGAATTCACGGAAAAGCGCAAGGGCGAAACCGCCGATCCCCGGCTCACGCAGGCGCCCTCCGCGGCGGATTACGAGGCCATGAAACGCAAAGCGATGCTGGACGACGCCTATCGCCTCTTCCCGCCCTCTTACCAGCAGGTCATCCTGAAATACCTCAAACTGCTCAACGAATAAGCCATGCGCAAGACCGTCGCCCTCGCCCTGCTGATCCTGTTCGCAACGTGCGCCTTCGCGCAGTACAACGAGCGCGAGATCATCTCCCAGCAGGCCTATCAGCAGCTCGCCATGCGCAACTACGCCGAAGCCGAAAAGCTGTTCAAACAAGTGCTGGAAAAGTACCCGGACGACTCCAACAGCGTGCTGCAACTGCTGAACATCTATTTTCAGACCTCGCAACTGGACAAGGCTGCCGCGATCCTGAACCAGTCCCGCCGCGTCCTGCCCCAAAACACTGCCCAGGAACAGGAAATCCTGCTGCTGGTGATGCAGGGCCGGCCCGATGACGCCTGGGATTTGGGCCAAAGCTACCTTCAACGCCTCAACCACGGCGAAAACGCCTACCGCGTGCTGGCGTCCTACTTCGAACGCCGCGGCTTTTACGACCAGGTGCTGCGGCTCTACAAAGACGCCCGCCAGAGGCAGGGAAAGCCGGAGCTCTTCACCCTGGAGATCGCCAACGCCGCCCTCAACTACCGCCTCTTCAAGGAAGCCCTGACCGAGTACCTGAACTTTCTGGAAAAGAATCCCGCCAATCTCTTCTTCATCAAAAACCAGTGCGGCATCATCATCAACGAAGACCCCTCCATGCTGGCCGAGATCGGCAAGTATCTGCAGTCCTCGGGCAGCGGCGTGATCAGGGAGCTCTATGCCAACCTGCTGGTGGGCCAAAACCAGTTTCAGCCGGCGTTGGAGATTTACAAAAACCTGCCGGGAGACAAGCTGGTCCGCTTTGCGGATGAGCAGTACGCCGCCCTCAACGACGAGGTCGCCCAGCCCGCCTACGAACATTTGGCGCGAACCGCCACCGATCCCTTTACCCGCAACGAATACCGCCTGCGCCTGGCCAACGTCCGCTTCCGCAACCGGGATTACCTCCCGGCGAGGGAGATCCTGAACCAGATCACCGCCGATTCCCTGCTGCAGACCCGCCAAAACCGCCTCCGCAAGGGGATCAACCTCCAGGCGCGCAAACTGCTCGCCGAGACCGCCCTCGCCCTCGGCGGTGACATCGAAGCCGCCCTGCGCTGGTATGAGAACGCCCGCCAGTATAGCACGAGCGGCTACGACAGCCAGGGCATCGACCTCGCCGTGGTGAGGCTGCAACTGATCCGCGAGGACTACCCCGCCGCCCGGAGGCTGCTGGCCGCGGTCACGGATCCCACCCTCGCCGAAACCCGCGACTACCTGCGCTTTTCCACCGAACTGATGCAGGGCAACGTGCCCGCGGCGGACAGCCTGATGAACGAGTATGTGATCAGATACCCAGCCGGCAACTTTGTCAACGACGCCTTTTACCAGACCATGCTCGTGCTGGGCCTGCAGGGCACCGACCGCGAGCGGTTTTTTGCCGCCAACCGGCTGATGCTGCTGCGCGACACCGCCGCCGTGGACAGCCTGGCCAGCCTCCATGAGAGCAGCCAGGACGAGGAACTGCTGATCCTGGCGGTCGAATGGTCCATCCTGCTTTCGGACGAAGCCCGCGCCCTGAACCTGCTTGAGCGGGAGTGGACCGACGCAGTCTGCGCCGAATACGCCGCCCTGCTGAAACTGATGCTCACCTCCGACAGCGAGGCCGAGCAACGCATGGCCCGGGAGTTTCTGAAAGAAAACCCGAACAGCATCTTTGCCCCGAAATTCCGCCAGCGACTGAGCCGGGCCAACTACAGCCGGCCTGAATATTGAGCGTTCTCACCCACCACGCCTCTCCCGGAGCAACAGCCAAAAACGGCTGGTGGTCCACGTCTGCCCCGCTGCTGGCCACTTTCAGGCTGCGACGGCGGAAACCGGGGGTTAGAAAGATTGACATTTATCCGCCGGCAGATTGGCTGGCAGCAAAATACTAAACAGAGGACAAGCCGATGTACAGAGAACCGTATAGCTTCAACGTGAGCCGCTACATCGATCCGGCCAGGTTCGCCCGGATCAAGGACTTCGCCAGTTCCCACGACTGCCCGATCCTGGTGATCGACCTGGACGTGATCAGGCAAAAGTATGTGGAGCTGCGCGACTCCATGCCACAAGGCCAGATCTACTACGCCGTCAAGGCCAACCCCCGGGATGAGATCATCACCCTGCTGGATTCCCTGGGTTCCAAGTTTGACGTGGCCTCGCCCTACGAGCTGAAACAACTGCTGCGCCTGGGCGTGGCGCCGGAACGCATGAGCTACGGCAACACGATCAAAAAGGAAAAGGACATCCGCTTTTTCTTCGAGAACGGGATCCGCAAGTTTGTGACCGACAGCGATCACGACCTGGAAGCCATCGCCCGCAACGCCCCCGGCTCGCAGGTCTACTTTCGCATCCTCACGGAAGGCACCGGCGCGGACTGGCCCCTCTCCCGCAAGTTCGGCGCCCACCCGGACGTCCTCTACAACCTCATCCTGAAAGCCGCGGAGCTGCAACTCGACCCCTGGGGGATATCCTTCCACGTGGGTTCCCAACAGCGCGACATCGGCCAGTGGGACGACGCCGTGGCCAGGTGCAAATACCTCTTCGACGCGGTGGCGGAAGAGGGGATCGAACTCAAGATGATCAACATCGGCGGCGGCTTTCCCGCCAGCTATGTGGACCCGACCTTTTCAGTGCGGGAATACTGCGACGAGATCAGACGCTTCATCCAGGAAGATTTCGGCGACAACATGCCCCAGATCAACATGGAGCCCGGCCGCTCGCTGGTGGCCGACGCCGGCATCATCGTCGCCGAAATCATCAACATCAGCAGCAAGGCCAAAAACAACCTCTACAAATGGGTCTACCTGGATGTCGGCAAGTTTGGCGGGTTGATCGAGACCATCGACGAATCGATCAAATTCCCCATCATGTTCGACCGCGAAGGCATGGCGGACGAGATCATCCTCGCCGGCCCCACCTGCGACAGCATGGACATCATGTACGAATATTACAAATACCACATGCCGGACACCACCAAACCGGGCGACCGCGTCTACATCTTCACCACCGGCGCCTATACCCAGAGCTACAGTTCGGTCAATTTCAACGGCTTCCCGCCTCTCAGGGCCATCATTTTCTCCGATGAGATCTACGACCGGGAACTGATCAAAAAAGTGGAGGAAACACCATGAAACGGCTACCCATCGACGTTTTGAGCGACTTCATGATCGAAGTCTTCACCCGCATCGGCGTCCCCCTCGAAGACGCCGCCATCTGCGCCAAAATCCTCATCGCCAGTGACCTGAGGGGGATCGAATCCCACGGTATCGGCCGCCTGAAGATGTATTACGACCGCATCAAGGCGGGGATACAGAAACCGGAAACCCAAATCGACGTGATTCGCGACAAACACGCAACCGCCGTCTGGGACGGCAACCACGGCATGGGCCACGTGATCGGCTACAAGGCGATGCAGGCGGCGATCGACAAAGCCGCCCAATACGGCCTCGGCGCCGTGGCGGTGCGCAATTCCACCCACTACGGAATCTGCGGCTACTACGCCAGCATGGCCTGCCAGCGCGACATGATCGGCCTCACTTTCACCAACGCCCGCCCCTCGGTCTGCCCCACCCACGGCGTGGAACCGCTGTTGGGCACCAATCCGATCTGCTTCGGCGCGCCCACCGACCTCCCCTTTCCCTTTATCTACGACGCCGCCACCTCGATTTCCCAACGTGGCAAGATCGAGCAATACGCCCGCGAGGAAAAGGACACCCCCTCCGGCTGGGCGATCAACCTGGAAGGCCAGCCCCAGACCGATACCCCGCGCCTGCTGGTGGACCTGGTGAAACAGACCGCCTCGTTGCTCCCCATCGGCGGAACCGACGAACTGGCCGGTTCCCACAAGGGCTACGGGCTTTCCACCCTGGTGGAGATCCTCTGCGCCGCGCTGCAACAGGGTTCATACCTCAATCAACTGCTGGGTCAGGACGCCCAGGGCAAAGCCGCGCCCTACAAGCTGGGCCACTTCTTCCTGGCGATCAACATCGATTTCTTCACCGATATCGCCGATTTCAAACAGACCGCCGGCGCCATCTGCCGCGAGCTCCAAAACTCCCGCAAATTCCCCGGTCAGGAACGGATCTGGGTGGCGGGCGAAAAGGAATACGAAAAGGAACTGGAAGTCCGCGAACTGGGCGTGCCGGTGATTCCCAACCTGCAAAAGGACATCGAATTCATGCTGAAAGACCTGGGACTGGATTACCCCGCGCTGGGGCTGTGACCTGATTCCTTTTTAACCCAAATAATGCAGTAGGATTTTCTCAGTCCCTTTTTTGGGACTGATATC
>CAZOVZ010000066.1:0-8552 GCA_964583755.1 uncultured Candidatus Cloacimonadota bacterium | reverse complement strand
TCAAGAGATATTTACGTATACTTTTTGTCCATTTCTACGTGCAACGGTCTTATATAGTTATGCCCTGCGCTGTAAATCGGCGGAAGGATGGGGAGTGGGTTGTCTGACCCAGGGTGGTTGGAGTGGCAGACGTCCATGTTTGCCGATGGGAGCTGAGCATGGAGTTCAAGCGCCCGGATCGGGGCTTGGCTTTGGAGTAAACCTTGGGGCGCTTGGACTTCATGCGGAAGGAACTGGGTCATCCTAATGCGAAAAACAGCTCGCTTGCTGGTTGAAGTCCAAATCCCCAAATGGGGGTGGGGGAAGGAGTGAAGCTGGTGGAGGGGATTTGAACTCCAACCTGGGGGCGTTTGGACTTCATGCGGACGGAGATTGGTCATCCTAACTCGAAAAATAGCTCGCGTGCTGTTTGAAGTCCAAATCCCCAAATGGGGTGGGGGAAGGAGTGAAGCTTACTTAGGGGATTTGAACTCCAACCTGGGGGCGTTTGGACTTCATGCGGACGGAGATTGGTCATCCTAACTCGAAAAATAGCTCGCGTGCTGTTTGAAGTCCAAATCCCCAAATGGGGTGGGGGAAGGAGTGAAGCTTACTTAGGGGATTTGAACTCCAAACTGGGGGCGCTTGGACTTCATGCGGAAGGAGATTGGTCATCCTTACGCGAAAAATAGCTCGCGTGCTGTTTGAAGTCCACATCCCCAAATGAGGTGGGGGAAGGAGTGAAGCTTGCTTAGGGGATTTGAACTCCAAACTGGGTGGGCAGTTTAATCAATTAATTGATTAATTGATTAAACGGGGGACCCGGAAACCGGATCCCCAATGATGATTCCTGCGGGTTGGCAGGCGTCCAGGTTGTCAGTTCAGTAGTTCCGCCAGGCGTTTGATGCCGGCGTCGATCTGATCCAGGGTGGAGAAGGTGAAGTTCAGGCGCAGGGTGTTGAATTTTTCCTGTCCGGCGGGGTAGAACTTGGAGCCGGGGATGAAGGAGACTTTGGCTTCGCGGGCTTGGGCGAAGAGTTCATCCGCATTGACGCCTTCCGGGAGGGTGAGCCAGAGGAAGATGCCGCCCTGGGGCTGGGTCCAGGACACCGTGGAGGGCATGTATTGGGCCAGGCAAGCGAGCATCTTTTGCAGATAGGGGCGGTAGTGGGCGCGGATGCTTTCCAAATGCGGTTCCATGTGCCCCTGCTCCAGAAAGCGGGCGGTGACGCGTTGGGAGACGCAATCCGGGGTGATGTTGACCTTTTGCTGCCAGGAGACCATCTTGCCGACGAGTTCGGGATTGCCCTTGGCGTAGGCGACGCGGAGTCCGGGGCCGAGGATTTTGGAAAAGGAGACCACTTCGGTGACGATGTCCGAGCCGGGAAACTCGGCCTGTTCGAGCTGATAGAGGGTGGGCAGGGTTTCGCCGGAAAAGCGCAGGCGGGAATAGGGATTGTCTTCCGCGATGGGGATGCTTTCCTGCCAGCAAAAGGCGATCAGGTCGCGGCGGCGCTGGAGGCTGTAGCTGATGCCGCCGGGATTGTGGAAATCCGGGATCACATAGATGAATTTGATCCGTTTGCCCTGGGCGCGGAGGTCTTTTACAACAGTTTTGAGAGCGTCGAGGTCGATGCCGGCGGAATCGATTGGAACGCTGCGGAGGTCGGCGCCAAGAGCGTCGAAGACCACCAGGGAGCCCAAAAAGCTGGGCGCTTCGCAGAGGATGACGTCGCCGGGCTCGACCAGGGTGCGGGTGTAGAGGTAGAGGGCGTTGGTAGCGCCGACGGTGGTGATCATGCGGTTGGGGTCGGGCTCGATGCCTTCCCACTCCGCCAGGGCTTTCTTGAGCAAGCTGTCGCCTTCGCTGGCGCCGTATTGGAGGACGTCACCGCCCTCGGTGGCGACCACCGAAGCGAAGATTTGGGACAGTTGCCGGCTGGGAAAGGTTGCCGGCGCGGGAAAACCGCCGGCAAAGGAGATGAGATCTGGGATGTTTTTGGTGGAAGCCACCAATTCCCGGATCAGTGAGGATTTCATGGCCAGGGTGGCCTGGGAGAACTCGCTGTGGTAGTTCATGGGGTTGCCTCTATGTTATTTTTTTGAAAATCGAGAAAAGGGGAAAAGGAGAAAGAGAGAAAAAGAGATTTTTAACACAGAGAAACAGAGGAACGGAGAAAAGAGTAGAGAGAAAATGAGATAAACATAAAAGGAGGGTATTGGGCCTGACTGCCCCAGCAGGGATTGGATACACGGAGGGGGAACAGGGAATTGGGCTGTGAGGGGCGCAAATCCTATTCATCCGCGTCATCCGCGTTCCGGTTGCCTCTGTTTTGGTTCAGTTTAAACTCCGCTTTTCTGTGATAAGAATCTCTTGGGATCTGAGAAAACCTCAGGGATAGATGCGATAGATCATGCGGGGGAAGGGGATGGTCTCGCGGATGTGGTGGATGCCGCTCATCCAGGTCACGAGGCGCTCGAGGCCGACGCCGAAGCCGCTGTGGGGCACGGAGCCGTAGCGGCGGAGGTCCAGAAACCAGCGGTAGTCCTCGATCGGCATGTTTTCCGCTTGCATGCGTCCCAGCAGGAGGTCGTAGTCGTCTTCGCGCTGCGAACCGCCGATGATCTCGCCGAAGCCTTCCGGGGCGATGAGGTCGCTGCCCAGCACCAGGCCGGGGTCGTTGGGATCGCGTTTCATATAGAAGGCTTTGATCTCCTTGGGCCATTTCTCGATGAAGATGGGCACGGGAGAACCATCGGTGAGCAACACTTCGTCGGCCGCGCCGAGGTCGCTGCCGTGGGTGATTTGGGAGCCCTGGGAACGCAGGTAATCGATGGCGTCGCGGTGGGTCATCACTTTAAAGGGAGCGTCGGCGGCGGCAAGGGCGGCTTTGTCGCGCTCCAGGACGGTGAGTTCGTTGTCGCACTTGTCCAAAACCTCGCGAATGACGTGGCGGATCAGGCCTTCCTGGATCTGCATGTTTTCCGCGTGTTCGACAAAGGCGGCTTCGGCGTCCATCATCCAAAATTCGGTGAGGTGCTTGCGGGTCTTGGAGCGTTCGGCGCGGAAGACGGGGCCAAAATCGTAGACCCGACCGAGGCTCATGATCCCCGTTTCCAGGTAAAGCTGGCCGGATTGGGAGAGATAGGCCTTGCCTTCGTCGAAATAATCCAGCTCGAAGAGGGTGGTGGTGCCTTCGCAGGCGTTGGGGGTCAGGATGGGGGAATCGAAGCGGACGAAGCTGTTTTGGTTGAGCCAGTCGCAGATCGCGTAGTAGACGGTGTGGCGGATGCGAAGCACGGCCCACTGTTTGGAACTGCGGATCCAGAGATGGCGGTTGGAGAGCAGGAAGTCCGGCCCGTGCTCCTTTTTGCCGATGGGATACTCCTCCGCGACCTGGATGGGGGTGATGCCGCTGACGGCGACCTCGAACTGTCCGGCCAGTTTCTGGTGGGGCCTGGCGGTGCCGGTCACGACGATCGACGACTCCAGGGTGAGATGGGTGGCGGCCTCAAAGGGTTCGTCCCCGAGGTCTGGTTTGAAGGCCACGCACTGCACCTCGGCGGTGCCGTCGCGCAGGACGATGAAGAGCAGCTTGCCGCTGTGGCGGATGTTGCGCACCCAGCCTTTGAGGGTGATCGGGCCGCCCAGGTTGGCGGGAATGTCTTTGATCAGGATATGGCTCATTTATACTCCGGACTTGTTGGTCAGATATGGGTTCGGCTTTGCAGTTTGATGTGTTCCAGGATGCGCATGGCGACCTGGAGGGCACGCAGGCCGGCTTCGCCGTCGACCACCGGTTCACGTCCGTCCAGCACGGCATCCACAAAGGATTCCAGTTCCAGGGTGAGGGCGTCTTTGGGGGCGTCGGCGAGGTCGAAGGTCTGGATATCGACCAGTTGCTCGGCCTTGATGTCGGTGTTGCCCAGCATGATCTGGGGGAGGAATTTGAGGATGTCGGCGCTCTTTTTGGTGACCGTGGCGCGTTTGCCGCTGAAATCCAGGGAAAAGTAGGCGTCGCGCTGGAAAAAGCGGATCTTGCGCTCCTGTTTCATGGAAACGCGGGAGGAGGTGACGTTGGCGATGGCGCCGCCCTCAAACTCCAGGCGGGCGTTGGCGATGTCGATGCTGGGGGTGAGGATGCCGATGCCGCTGGCGCGGACGTCGCTCACCGGACTGCCCACGAAATCCAAAATGAGGTCGATGTCGTGGATCATCAGATCGAGCACCACGGGGACGTCGGTCCCGCGCGGCTGGAAGGTGGAGAGGCGGTGGGACTCGATGAAGACGGGGTCGTGGATGCTGTCCGCGACCTTGAGCATGACCGGGTTGAAGCGTTCGATGTGGCCGACCTGGAGCTTGAGCCCACGCTGGCGGGCCAGGGCAACCAGTTCCTCCGCCTGCCAGAGCTCGGAGGTTATCGGCTTTTCGATGAAGACGTGCTTTCCCGCTTCCAGCGCGGCTTTGGCCAGGGCGTAGTGGGCAGTGGTGGTGGCGGAGATGTCCACCGCGTCCACGTCTGCCAGCAGGGCGTCGAACTCCGCGTAGGCGCCGACGCCGTGTCTATCCGCGATCTCTTGGGCGCGGGCGAACTTGGCGTCGAAAACCCCCAGCAGCCGGCAACGGCCGTTGGCCGCGAACTTGGCGGCGTGATACTGGCCGAGGTGTCCGACTCCGGCTACGCCGATCTTCAACATCAGCCCTGCAGCCGCTTGGCGAGGATGGCGAGCATGTCCGCGGTCATGGATTTGAGGTCAAATTCCGGTTTCCAGCCCCATTCCTGCTGGGCCGCGCTGTGATCCATGCTGTTTGGCCAACTGTTGGCGATGGATTGCTTGATGGGGTCGACGGCGTATTCCAGCTTGAATTCGGGGATGTGTTTCTTGATCTCGGCGGCGATCATTTCGGGATCGAAGCTCATCGCGGAGACGTTGAAGCAGTTGCGGTGTTTCAGCTTGGAGGGGTCGGCTTCCATCAGCTCGGCGAGGGCGCGGAGGGCGTCCGGCATGTACATCATGTCCAAAAAGGTTCCGGCGCCGAGGTTGCAGGTATAGCTTTTCTTTTTGATGGCGTCGTAGTAGATTTCCACGGCGTAATCCGTGGTGCCGCCGCCGGGGAGGGTCACGTTGGAAATGATGCCGGGGTAGCGCAGGCCGCGGGCGTCCACGCCAAATTTAAGGAAGTAGTAATCGCCCAGCAGTTCGGCAGCGACTTTGGAAATGCCGTAAACGGTGGTGGGGCGCATCAGGGTGTCCTGGGGGGTGTTGTCCATGGGGGTGGTGGGCCCGAAAGCGCCGATGGAGGAAGGGGTGAACACGGCGCCCTTGACCTCGCGCATGACCTCGAGGGAGTTCAGCATGCTTTCCATGTTGATCTTCCAGGCCAGGGGCGGATTGGCTTCGCCTTTGGCGGAGAGGACGGCGACCAGGTTGATGATGGTGTCGATGCCATATTTTTTGACCGTGGCGTGAAGCTTGTCGGCTTCCAGGGCGTCCATGTTTTCACAGGGTCCGCCTTCCATGATTTCTTGGGGCAGGGGGGTGCTGCGATAGGCGGCGACGACGGCGGCATCGCCATAGATCTTTCTGAGGTAGGGGACAAGTTCGCTGCCGATCTGGCCGGCGGCGCCGAGGACGAGGATGTTCTTCATTTATGGCTCCAATATTAGTTTTTTGCTTGAGTACTCTTTTTTTCAGCCGCGGCGGATTGTCAATCCTTTTGACTATTTGACGTAGTCGCGCACTTTGGCGGCAATGCTGCCGGAAAGAACGCCCAGGGCGCTGTTGACCAGTTCCGTTTCCGTGGGCGGCCAGGGTTCTTCGCGCGCGCAGAAATCCTTGGTCTCGCGTTTGAGGGCGCGTTCGTCGCCGCCCAGGACGCGGCCCCATTCGCCGGTCCAGGGAAACTCCGCGGTTTCGGTGTTTTGCAGCTTCACCCTGCCGGTGCCGACCTCGACCATGCTGAAGGAGGCGATGATCTTCACGGAGGCGGTCTTGGTGTATTTGCGGTAGTCGCAGGAGATTTCCGTCTTGACCTTTTTGGTCTTTTTCTTGCCGGACTCCGTGGTGTATTCCTGCTTTTCCTCGATGGTGGCGGTTTCCTTGAGGTCGGTAGAGGTTACCCGCGGCGGGATGTAGTTGATCTGGATGACCTTGCCGGTGAGGATTTCGTGGACTCCCAGGCGGGCGCCGAGGCTGACGGCGTTATCCGCTTCGGTGAGGTCCGGAGCGGTGAGCTGCTGTTCCGCCAGGATGGCATCGATCTGGTCGCGGGTGACGATTTCCAGATAGCGCATGGCTTCGGGATCGCGCACCAGTTTGCCGATGATGGCTTCGGTGAGCAGGTCCACCACGCCGCCGTAACGCCCCTCGGAACCGGAACGGTCCGCGAAGGCCATGATGGCGACGCGTTTCACCGCGGCTTTGCGGGCCGCGGCCAGCTTGGGGACCACCTGTTTGTAGTCCCGGATGAAGGTCTGGGTGAGTTCAAACTCCGCCACCGCTTCGCGTTGGACGTCCGGATAGGTGTCGCTGGCGGCGATGTCGGTTCCCCTGGCGTAGTGATACTCCGAGGCGCGCTGGAGGGCTTCGTGGAGCTGGGAGGCGTAGTCCTTTTGCTCAAAGCGATAGCTCTGGCCGGATTTTTTATCGTAGAGCGAATCGAAGACCGCGACCTTGTTTTGGATCTCCAGCAAGGCCCGATAGTGGGGGACGATCAGGTCCCAGCGGTCGGGTTTGCCGGTGGCGTCGAGCTGGCGGATCTGGGCTTCGCGGGCGGCGACCGCCTTGGGATAGCTCTGTTTGATCAGCTTTTGGGCTTTGGCATAGCCGGGTTTGAGCTCCAGCGAACGCACGCTGCTGTCCAGGGATTGCTCAAAGAGGCCTTTTTTGAATTCTTTGGCGGCCTGCTGGTGCAGCCGGACGTTTTTGGCGCAGCCGGCGGCCAGCAGCAAAGCCAGGATCAGCGGCCAGATAAGGTTCCGCTTGGATTGAAGCATCGTTCCTCCACTATTTCGGCGATGAGAAAACTGGTTTTTGCCAGTCAGCCGCCGCCGGGGGAGGCTGTCAAGCAAAATCCCGGTCCGGGGGCGGGAAGGTGGGGCAGGGGGCTATAAAGAGTCACTGAAATCTGCAAATAGCGATCACTTGGACAAAATAGGTAAGTCTAAGAGAGAATAGGATATCCGAAAAGCATTTGCAGAAAACCACTTGGACATAGTTTTAGTAAATTTCATTGTTTTGATCACCAAAACCTGCAAATCGGGCAATGTTTTGTCCAAGTGGTTGTCACTATAATCAGCTTCAAATCAAGATAACAATTCCCGTAATGATATATGCAATATACCAGTACGTGTTTCGTTAGGTAGTATTTAGAGTCTTGGATTTGTATCTATTTTGGAATTTGCAGTTTTCGGTGACCCAATTTGCAGATTTCAGTGACTCTTTTCACCCCGGTGGCGCGTTTCGCCAACTATGCAGCCGCTTACAGCGTGAATTTGGGTTACGTATGTCAAGCACATCCATTGTTTCATGACAGCAAGGGAGCTTGGAGCAATCGCATCGCTAACACAATGCAGGATGTTTAGAATCATCTTTACCGTGATATCATGCCGCTATCAAGCTGTGGGCATGGGAGAATAATGCCTTTAAATCAGCATAAACAGACACCCAAAGCTGCAAGTAGCGATCACTTGGACAAAGGGGTATAACGCATTATGTGGTTGGTAGATAGATTGGACTGGTTATGGAAACTTGCAAGCAGCCTGTGAAACCACCTACGGTCAGGCTCGTATCCTTGCCGACTTTGATCGGTGGGCTACGGATAACAATCTGCCACCGCTAAGCCACCGGATCAAGCGTATAGATAACAAGAACCTGAGAATAGAAAGAACCGAGATCAGAGATGCTACCAGGCTTGCCATCCAGATGCAGCTTTGTTCTGGATCGGGAATCACTTCGAAGCGGATGTCCGGCAGAACTTTGCAGATACCCTCAAAGACCAGTTCAATGACCTCGCCAATCGCTCATCCCATTACTGGCAAGGACTGGCAGAGCATACAGCCATCAGGATCAGAGAGTTCGGAAGGCTGTAAGGCTACTAGAAAGCCAAAGCCAGATACTACAAGCTGGTGGTGATCCTGGATGACCGCACCAGTGATATCTGCCGGGCTCTGGCTGCCCAGGATAGAGTCTATCCCCTAAACGATGCCCTCGAAGTGATGGACAAGCTCATGGCTCTGGATACCAAGTCAAACAGCCTGGATGATGCCCGGGAATACATCAAAGCACTCGCACCTTGGATCAAAGACGATCAAATCGAATACGATTCAGAGATGAACCCGGTAGGCGTATCAGGGGCGCATACGCCGTTTCCACCGTTTCATTGGAAGTGTAGAACGACGACTATGGTATCTATATGATTGGCAATAACACTAAAGAGGTCATCTGACAAGGGTAACCTTTTTACTCAACGCCCCTATCCCATTGACCTTCAGGTTGAGCAGGTAGATGCCGCTGGAACACTGCCTGCCAGCTTCATCCCTGCCATCCCAATAGCTGAACTGCTCACCTGC
>CAZOVZ010000065.1:0-9075 GCA_964583755.1 uncultured Candidatus Cloacimonadota bacterium | reverse complement strand
GAGTTACGAATTTCATAATGGCTTTTTAGCGTTTTTTGTGCGAAACTTCGGATACGGATTTAACGGATTCATAGATAAATTGGATCCCTAACCCCCATATCACCCTCAGATTCGTGCAATTCGTGCCATTCGTGGACAATCCCTTCCAATCCTGATCATCCTGTTCATCCCCAATCTATTCCATCCGTGTAATCCGTGAAATCTGTGTGAGCCCTCTTTTCTCTGCCCCTCCGTCCCTCTGTTTTAATCGATCTTTAAGCCCCTAATACTTCACCAGCTTGCCGCTGGCGCTGAAGCCATCGGCAGTGAGCCGGTAGAGGTAGATCCCCGCTGGAAGCCCTCTCCCCTCCCAGCTTAGGGCGTGTTCTCCCCGCTCCAACCGGCCCTGATGCAGGCTCGCCACTTTCCGGCCGCGCAGGTCGTAAACGCCACAGTCCAGGTTTTCCACGCCGTCCCTGAGTTTGAAAGACACGCGGGCAGAGGCATGAAATGGATTGGGCTGGCACTGAAGCCCGGAAACCAACGCCGGAACCGTCTGGCAGGGATCGCCGGCAGCGGTTTCGAAACCGAGTTTGGCCACGTATAGATCCATTCCCGTAGTGCTGTTTATGGGGTGATCCCCAAAGACCGCCTCCGCCATGAAATAGCCCGCCACCAGGGTGTTTCCGGCGGCGTCGAAGGCGATGCCGTAGCACAGGTCTATGTAACCCCCTCCGGCGCGGCGGGCGAAGGTCCAATTGCCCAGGGCGTCCAAACCGGCGCAGAAGATGTCGGTATTGCCCTCGCTGACGATTTCGCCAGGCCCGAAGAAGACGGCGGTATCGTAGAAAGCGCCGCAGACCGCTATCCGGTCCGGCGAATGCAGGGCGATGGCATAGCCGGAATTCGTGTTGTCGCCCTGTCCGTGCGCCACCCAGAGCCAGTTTCCCTCGGGGTCAAGTTTGGCGACGTAGACATCGGCGTTGGACGCTCCCCCGCTGGAAAGGATGATCTGGCCAAACTCCGCCCATTCCTGAAAATTGCCCACGATGTAGGTGTTGCCCGCGTCATCGGAGGCGACGCCCCGGGCGACATCGGGAATGAAATCGGAATTGTTGTTTCCCCCGGCTTGCCTGGCCCAAAGCCAGTTGCCGCCGCTGTCCAGCAGGGCGGTGAAAATGTCGGCTCCGCCCAGGCTGGTCAGGCTGGTGGCGCCAAAATTCGCGGTGAGGTGAAAATTGCCGCAGACATGGACCTGGGCGTCCGCGTCCACCGCCAATCCGTAGCCGCAGTCATCAACGTCGCTGCCGAACCGGATTGACCAGATCCAGTTGCCATCCGGACCGAGCTTGGCCACAAAGCCGTCCATGCCGCCCTGGGAGGTCAAAAAGCCCGTTCCGAACTGCACTACCTCGGTAAAACCGCCGGTAACGTAGCAGTTTCCGGTAGCGTCCGTCCCGATCGCGTAGGCGCTTAGCCAGCCAGTTCCGCCGCAAGCAACCGCCCAAAGCCAGTTGCCGTCGCTATCCAGCCTGGCGACGAAGCCGTCGGTGCCCACGCCATTGAGCTGGATCGTGCCAAACTGCGCCGCTCCTGAGATGCTGCCGCAGACCAGGATGTCGCCGTTGGGGCAGATGGCGATGCCACCGCCGCCGTCATCGCCGGTTCCCCCGGCGTGCACCGCCCAGAGCCAGTTGCCGGCGGGGTCGAGTTTGGCCACGAAGATGTCGTAGTTGCCATATCCGGTCAGGTTGAGGTCGCCAAAACCGATCGTCCACTCCATGTACCCGGTGAGGTAGATGTTGCCAAATGAATCGGTGGCTACCGCTTTGGCGGATTCGTGCACATAGCCGCCCGCGCTCACCGCCCAGAGCCAGTCCGGGATTTGGGCTGGCAGGGCCGAGACCGCCAAGAGGATGATCGCGAGAATGGCTTTGGTCCAGGTCATTTTTTTCTCCTGCCAGTTATCTGGTCTTCAGGGCTTTGAGCCAGTTGTTTCGCCCGTTCTGGTTGATCATGATGAGATAGATTCCGGCCGCAACCGGTTCATTTTGCAAATCGGTGCCGTCCCAGACCGCGTCCGTGTCTGCCGTACCATGGATGATCCTGACCAGTTGGCCTCTGAGATTGTAAACATACACGTCGGCGGCGCCTTTGCCGTCTGCAGCAATCGTAACAGTTTCTTTGAAGGGATTGGGAAAAACGCGACAGGCAGAAAGTCCCGGAGTCTGAGATTGATCGGAATTACCAACCGGTACATCCTCCCAGAAGTATTGATCGGTGTATTGAGTACCCTCAACCGATTCGACCTCGCTCACCCAGTAAGCCAATGAGCGGAACGATATCTTTCCGGTGCCCCCGAACGCAAGTTCCAAAGACCATTCATAAGAGCCAGACCATTGGCCTGTGTAGCGCACCTGCCCGTTTGTTTCGCATTGCAAGGAAAACGTAACCGGATCTCCAGAGACCGGATTGAAGGTGTAGGAAATGATACAGGCAGATTCATCAAGCAACAGCGGAAACATCGCAAACAGGTCCTGATAAAAATCCAGCGGGGGCTGCTGGGTGTCGATGGCAAAGGGAAGCGATCCGGAATACTGGTTTTCGTAGTAGCCCTGGTAGATCCAGTCCTCTCCTGCGGAAGTCCAAAGCCCGACAGTGCTTTTGCGGCCAAACTGGTCATAACTGAAAACATACTTCTTATGATATCCGGTTTGATAACCTGGAGCGAATGTGACCACGCTGTCGGCCTGGGTGGACGGTCCCGGCGGGAAAAACCAATTCACCTGGCTTATCAGGACATTGTTGCTGTTGTACTCTTGTTGCCTGATCTTGCGTCCCCACTGGTCTATTTCCAGCACCGACCTGCGGTTTAGGTTTCCTTGCGCCCCGCGAATCGTATAGTCGTAAATCGTGGTCAGTGAATCCGTCTGGATGATCTGGGTCTGGCAATACGTCGTGTAGTAAACGGCTGGACCACCTCCGGGAATGATGAAAAACGTACAAAGCAAGCTGTCGAGCACAGCATACTGCCCCGGCCTGTAACAATACTCCTCAATTGTATGGTGATCCGTCGCGTTGACCGCAGAAGAAAAGACATGATGTGTCCCACTGATCCGCAGGGTGCGATCCGCATCCAAGCCGGCGGCATGATGGCCCAAACCGGCTAACAGCAATACAAGCAGCGTGGTCTTAAAGGTCATTACTATCCTCTATCTGATCCTGGAAACCGTTGAATAATACTAGCTACTCCGCCTGGCTGTCATTCCGGCGCAGGTTGGAATCCAGCCCTATAAAGCATCATCCCTGTCGCCTGTCATTCCGGCCTGCGCCGGAATGACACGTAACCAATGTCATACTTACACAATCGAAGTTTCTTGAATATTACCGCGTGCAACGGTCTTACCTGACCTACGGTCTGAATCGACCGAAATGTATCCGCCGCTTTTAGTCAAGCAATATTTGTCCAATAAAACCGCGGTATCTCCGCCAGCCCTCTCCCCTATTCGACCGTCACGCTCTTGGCCAGGTTGCGGGGCTGGTCCACATCGAAGCCGCGCAGGTCCGCCACGTGGTAGGCCAGCAGTTGCAGGGGGATCACCGTGAGCAGCGGTTGCAGGTTGGTGAGGGTGTCCGGGATGTGGATCACGTGTTCGGACATTCGGCCCAGTTCCGCGTCGCCTTCGCTGGCGATCGTGATCAGGCGGGCTTTGCGGGTCAGCACTTCCTGCAGGTTGGCTTGTATCTTTTCGTAGAGGGGGTCCCTGGTGGCGATGGCGACCACCGGCATGTCCGCGTCGATCAGGGCGATGGGGCCGTGTTTCATCTCCGCGGCGGGGTAGCCCTCGGCGTGGATGTAGGAGATTTCCTTCAGCTTGAGCGCGCCTTCCAGGGCCACGGGGAAGTTCACTCCGCGCCCCAGGTAGAGGGCGTTGCGGCAGTCCTTGATGCTGTCCGCGATCAGGCGGATCTTGTCGTTTTGGGCCAGGATCGCCTCTATCTTGCGGGGAATGTCCTGCAATTCGCGGATGTAGTCCAGCCCCTGTTGCGGCGAAAAGCTGCGCAAACGCCCCAAGAGGACGGCTAAAAGCGAGAGGATCGTGACCTGCGAGGTGAAGGCCTTGGTGGAGGCCACCCCGATCTCGCTGCCGGCGTGGATGTAGGAGCCGCCGTCGCTTTCTCGGGCGACCGTGCTGCCCACCACGTTGGTGATGCCCAACACCTTGGCGCCTTTGGCTTTGGCTTCGCGCAGGGCGGCCAGGGTGTCGGCAGTTTCGCCGGACTGGCTGATCACGAAGACCAGCGTGTCGTCCGGAATGATCGGATTGCGATAGCGGTATTCGGAGGCGTATTCGGCGTGGACGGGGATGCGGGCCATGTCTTCGATGATGTATTTGCCGATCAGCGCGGCGTGGTAGGAAGTTCCGCAGGCGATCAGATGGATCTGCTTTATCCCCCGCAATTCCGGCGGAGTCAGGTGCAATCCGCCCAGACGGGAGGTCCCGTTGGTTTCGTCGATGCGGCCGCGGAAGGCGTTGTCCACCGTGACCGGCTGCTCAAAGATTTCCTTGAGCATGAAATGTTTATAGTCGCCTTTCTCGATCGCCGAAATGTCCCAATCCACCACCGAGATCTCCGGATGCACCTGTTCCAGATGCATGTTGGTGATGTCGAAGCCATCCCTGCGAACCACGCAGATCTCGTTGTCCTGCAGATAGATCACCCGTTTGGTGTGGATGATAATGGCGCTGACGTCGCTGGCCAGAAAGTGCTCGCCCTCGCCGATGCCGATGATCAAGGGCGAACCCTTGCGCACGGCGTAGAGGCGGTCCGGCTCTTTTTTATGGAGCAACACCAGGCCGTAGGTGCCTTCCACCCTTTGCAGGGCTTCGTGCAGGGCGTGTTCAAAGCCGGAACCGGCCTTCAGATATTGCTCGATCAGGTGCACCACCACCTCGGAATCGGTATCGCTGACAAAGGTGTGGCCCAGCTCCAGCAGTTGCTGTTTGAGCAGCTTGTAGTTTTCGATGATCCCGTTGTGGACCAGGGCGATCTCGCCAAAGCAATCCACCTGGGGATGGGCGTTCAACTCCGTCGGCTCGCCGTGGGTGGCCCAGCGGGTGTGGGCGATCGCGATGTCCGAAGTGCAGAGCCCTGGCTCCGGCAGTGAGCGTTCCAGCTCGATGATCTTGCCCTGTTTCTTATAGACCTGCAGTTCGCCGGCGTGGATCAGGGCGCAGCCGGAGCTGTCGTAGCCACGGTATTCCAGGCGTTTGAGGGCTTCGATCACCACCGGAAGCGCGTTCCGGCAGCCGATGTATCCGACTATTCCGCACATAATCTGTTTACCTCGTTGGTTGCGGTTGCTTTGTGGAAAGCCCAGAGCGATATCGCCAGGACTGCCGCGGCGGGCGCGAAGAGCCAGTAGCGGAGGTTGTCTTCCCCGCTCACCAGCGGTCTGAGCCAGGCCTGGCTTTGGAAGCTGACCAGCAGCAGGGCCAGGGAGTTGTTTACGGCGTGGGAAAACATGCTGTTGATGATGCTGCCGGAGCGCATGGTCAGATACCCCAGCAGCCCGCCCAGCAGCAGGACCGGCAGAAAGCGGAAGGGATCGAGGTGGAAGACCGCGAAGAGCAGCGCGCTGGCCACCACCGCCGTCACCTTGCCGTATTTTTCGTAAAAGCGCATCAGAAAGCCGCGGAAGAGGATTTCCTCGCAGATCCCCGGCGCCACGGCGATGATCAACAGTTGCTTCCAAAGCGGCAGCTCGGCGGTGAACAGCTTGCCCAGTTGCTCCAGATACTCTTTGGGAAAGGGATAGACCAGATTGATCAGTTGGGCGATCAGGGTCACCACCACCGCCGCCGAGACCGTGATGAAGGGTATCAGCAGCAGTTCTTTGAGCTTTGGAGCCTTCAGGCGCAATACCGCCGCCGGCTTTTGGCGGAAGATCTTCAGCGCCACGAACACGGGGATCAGGATGATCCAAAGCTGGGTCTGGACCAGCCCGCCCATCAGGTCGGCCCTTTGCAGGTTGCCGCCGATGTAATAGAGCGCGGCCAGGGCGAGGGCGTAATAGATCAATCCGTTTTGCGGCGAGAACAGGCTCAGCCCGCCCTTGCGCATGGTTTTCAGGCTGGCTTCCTCTTCGGTGCGGAAGAGCACGGCCTCCGTCGCGAACAGCTTCACCGTCATCCAGATCGCCAATGCGTCCAGCAGCAGGGTGGAGCCGATGGTCAGCAGCAGGTGGGAAATCTCGTATTCGTTGATCAGCACGGCTTTAAAGAGCAGGGCGATGTTGACCACCGGCACCAGCGCCAGCAGGTTGCTGATGTCCACCGAGGGGATGAAGCTCACCATGCCCAGCATCATGGAAACCATCATGATCGGCTGCTCGTAGGTGCGGGCCTCCTTCATGTTGCGCGAAAAGGTGGAGATCGAGAGCAGCAGCGCGGCGAACAGGGTGGCCAGGGGCACCATCGCCACCAGCAGGATCAGAAAGGATTTGACCGGCATCTGCACCTCGCCGGTGTCCAGGCCGGATTGCGAGAGCAGGAAGCGGATCGAAAAGCTGAGGCTGATCAGGTTGATCACCACGTTGATCATCGCCATGCTGATGATGGTGAGGTATTTGCCCAGCACGATCTCGCCCCGCGAGGCGGAGGAGACCAGCAGGGTTTCCAGGGTCTTGCGTTCCTTTTCGCCCGCAACCAGGTCCGCGGCCACGGTCGCAGCACCGCTCACCAAAGTCAGGATCATGATGTAGGGCAAAAACATGCCCAGGAACATGCCCATCTTTTTCTGGCTGGTGGAGGTGTCCCGGGTTTGGACGTCAAACAGCCGCATCAGTTGGGGATCGACTCTCCGGTCCTGCAGCCGCTCCGCCACGATCAGCTTTTCCGTCTCTTGCACAGCGTTCCGGATCTTGCCAAAGATCAGTTGCCCGCGCTCGTTGGAGGCGTCGTATTGCACCTTGATCTGGTAGGTGTTCAGGCCGCTGGGGGTCAGGGAATCGGAGACCGTCACGATGGCCTGCAGTTCCTTTTCCGCGTAGAGCTGCTGCGCCAGGGGCGGGCTGGGGATCAGCGTGGTGTAGGGGATCGCGCCCAGCTGGCGGGAAATGCTGTCGCGCACGGCGAGGTTGCTGCCGTCGCGCAGGCTCAGGCTGTCCTGAAAGGCGATCGTGGCGCCGCGTTTTTCCAACACTCCGGCCTGGCGGCTCATGATGGCGGAAAAGCCCATGAACAGCAGCGGATACATCACCACGGGCAAAATGATGGTGGTAAACAGGGTGCGCCGGTCGCGGAGCATCTCCGCCGTCTCTTTGCGAAAAACGATCATCGCTTTGCTAAAATTCATGGGCTTGCACCTCCGTTTCGGTCTCAACCTGGTTCACGTAATGCACAAAAATGTCGTCGAGGTCGGTTTTCCCAGAGTTTTCGCGCAGGGCTTCGAGGCTGCCCTGGGTCAACACTTTCCCCTTGTGGATCATCACGATCCGGTCCGCCAGGCGCTCCGCCTCGCGCATGATGTGGGTGGAAAAGAGGACGCACTTGCCCTTTTCCTTGCAACTGCGGATGAAAGCCACGATGTTGCGGGCGGAAAGGATGTCCAGGCCGGAGGTCGGCTCGTCGAAGATCATCACCCGGGGATCGTGGATGATGGACCGCACGATCGACACCTTCTGGCGCATGCCGGTGGAGAGGAATTCGATCCGTTTGTCCAAAAAGTCGCGCATGTCCAAAAGCTCCGCCATTTCGTCGATGCGCTGGTGGATCACCCGGTCCGCGATGCCATAGAGCCGGCCGAAATAGGTGATGAATTCCTTGGGCTGCAGCCGGGCATAGAGGCCGGTGTCGCCGGAAAGGAAGCCCAGGTTTTCGCGCACTTTATCCGCCTGGTCCTTGATGCTGAAACCCTCGATCGACGCCGTGCCGGCGCTGGGCTGAAAGATGGTGGAAAGCACCCGCATCACGGTGGTCTTGCCGGCGCCGTTCACCCCCAGCAGGCAGACGATCTCCCCGTGCGCGGCGTCAAAACTGACCCCGTCCACCGCCCGCAGCCGGCTGCCGTCCTTTCTGGTAAACTCTTTCACCAGATTCTCTACTTGAATCATCCTCGCTCCTTGAGAACTGCAATACTTGGTTATTGTGAACGATTTTCCAGTCCGGCTTTGTGTCAAGCGTTTTGCGCAGGGCGGAATCCAGAAAACCCCACCGCCAACCCCGCTGCCAATCGTCAAAACGGTAAAAACCCCACAACCCCACAACCCTCATATTCGTGAAATTCGTGTAATTCGTGGACAAAACCACTCTGTCATTCCGGGCGTATTCTACTCTATCTCAAGAAACCCGATCTCTTTCAGATAGGCATAGATGGGGTCATAAAATTCCGGTGGACGGGTGTGGTCGTCTGGATCGCCGGAGGGGACCACGATCGTCATCCCCTGCCGGGCGCTTGAACTCCAGTCTGGCGGATCGGGTGGGGGTTTCACCTTTTCACCCTTCCACCTTTCCACCCTTTCACCCTCATTCCATTCCCTTTTGAATGTCCTTATCCACCGTGAGAGTTGGCGAGCGTGGGACGGGAACTCTTCGGGTGGATTACACGATTCATTGAGGATTGCAATAAGGAACAATGCCCTCTATATATAGTGGGTTACGGATAATTCTTTGGGTTAACGGGTTAATGGGTTAACGGGTTAATGGGGGAGAATGGATCAGGGATGAAGAGGCTGTCCACGAATTGCACGAATTACGCGAATTGGAGGGGTTAATGATGGTTAGTGAGTAAGCAATTGCGCTTTAGTTCGCGGGCCTCGGAGTGTGTCATTCCAAGCGGCCGCCTGACCGGTGACCTTTGCACTTATGGTGACCCGCGGCCGCTGTGGAATCCAGGCTTGGGGGGGGTAATTCCCCTTGGATTGGTGCGTTGTTTTTCAATGAGTGAGGGTTTTCCACTATCGGGCTGATATTTCCGTTACGCGAGGGTTGATTAATGATGGAAGGCCTGGATTCCACGCCAGCCGCAGGTTACTGTAAGTATGTAGGTTACCGGTCAGGCGGCTGGCTGGAATGACACGCTGGGGCTGGGTTG
>CAZOVZ010000064.1:0-9370 GCA_964583755.1 uncultured Candidatus Cloacimonadota bacterium | reverse complement strand
TGAGTTACGAATTTCATAATGGCTTTTTAGCGTTTTTTGTGCGAAACTTCGGATAGGAGGATAAGGTCCTTCGACACCGGCTTTGAATCCCGTAGGGATGGCATATCTGCCGGGTTACCATTTCTGTCGCACATTGCTTGAAGGCCTGGATTCCACGCCAGCCGCAAGTCACTGTAAGTGTGCAGGTCACCGGTCAGGCGGCTGGCTGGAATGACACGCTGTGGCTGGGGGTGGGGGTGTTTGGGCCCGATTGTCGTCTTTGGGTTTTCTGGATTCCGGGTCGAAGCCCGGAATGACAAGCAGCGGGGCTGGTTGTAGAGGCTGGGATGTCATCGCAAGAATTATCCGAATCCCGGATCAAACCCATCCAATGGAGACTTCAGTAGCAAAAATTGAAAGTAATCTAAAAGCGTTGCACATAAAACCAACCTCAGCAACCAAGGTACTACGATGCCAGTTTGGAGTTCAAAGCCCCTAATCCAGCTTCATCCCTTCCCCCCTATTCAATTGGGGCTTTGGACTTCAAACAGCCCGAGCGATGAAACCACAATGCCAACCCCAGAGTACGCCTGAAGTCCAAGCGCCTTTAGGTCTCCGCTAACAAAGGTTCCACGATGTCAGTTTGGAGTTCAAAGCCCCTAATCCAGCTTCATCCCTTCCCCCGCTTCATTTGGGGCTTTGGACTTCAAACAGCACGAGCGATGAAACCACAATGCCATCTCCAGGCTGGCGGCCACGCCGGACTGGCCAGATCGGGAATCAGCGAACAATATTCAATGGTCTCAATCTGGATGCATCATTCATCTGTCTCGCCAACATCCCTCCGGCCCCATGGCAAACGGGGACGTTTGCCACTCCATCACTTTCTCCGCCCTTCTGTCCCTCTGTTTTAATAATTTATAAAACTAAGCTTCTACTCCGTTTGCCTAAGCGGCGAAAATCACTTCACCAGCATCAGTTTCCGGACGTCGCGGTAGCTACCCGCTTCCAGTTTCAGCAGGTAGACTCCGCTGGAAACAGGCCTGCCCGCGCCGTCCCGGCCGTCCCAAACGCAGCGGTGTTCCCCTCCGGCCAGTTCGCCGCCGGCCAGTTCGCGCACCTTGCGCCCCCGGAGGTCATACACCGCCAATCGCGCCGGCATTGCTTCCTTGAGCGAGTAACTGATCTCCGCCTGCAGCTTGAAGGGATTGGGCCGGATGCCGGTAAGCCCGGTGGGGATGGCGGGAACCGCCCCGTCAGCCGCGGCGACCGCGGCCAAAACGAAATCCTGCACCGTGACCTGATCGCCGGTGACGCTCACTCCTTCCACCGTCTGCGCGATGTATCCGTTGGCGGCCGAGGCGGTCACGCTGTAGATCCCCTCCGGCAGTTGCAGTCCATACTCCCCGCTGGCGTTGGTGACCGCGTTGTAGGCGGTGTTCAGCACTTGAACCGTCGCGCCCGCCAAGGGTTGGTTGTTGGCGCTTCGCACCGTCCCCTCCAGACTGCCGTAGAGATAGGGCACATAGACAAAACCGGTCATCGGAAACTGGCCGGAAAGCGCCCCCGGCATCGCCGGATTGGCGGGATCCAGCACCGTGCTGTCGCTTTGGGCCTTGCGGGCGCGGTTGGTGCCCCAAGTCTGGCAGCGGAAGTAATCCGAGCTCGCGTAGTAAGCCGTATCCAGGGGCCGCTGCGCCAGCAGCACCAGGTTGCCCTGGCCGGTATAGGCAAAGGGTTGCAGGAGGTTGAACTGGATCCATTGTTCTCCCTCCGGGTAGTCCATTGTGCCGTCGAAGACCAGGGTCAGTTGACCGGAGGTGATCCAACCCGCGCTCAGATCCGGCAGGTTGGTGATCCCCAGCCAGATTTTGGTGGGCATGTCGTTCAGGTAGGTGGTGTAGAAATCGTTGAAAAACCGCAGCGCGGTTATCTGGCCGTCCAGTTCTGCCAGTTCGCTGGCGTAGTAGAGGGTTTCAAACAGCGAATTTTTGTAATACATGTCCACCGGCACCCGCGCCAGTTCGTTGCCGGAGCCCACTATCCCGTTCCAGCTGGGGATTTCCTGCTGCACGGACAGATTGAGCGGCGGAGTCTGGTCGTTGGCGGAGTTTTCGTCCCCGGCCAGCACGACCTTGCCAAAGATTGTCATCGCTCCGGCAATCTGGGGAGTCCAGGCCAGCGGGATCATCACCGTCTGCAGCGGACTCACCGTCAGCCCCGGCGCCGTGGCCAGTTCCGTGCCCGCGCCGTCGATCAGCTTCACGCTGTAAACCGCCTCAGTAACCAGGCCCAGATTGCGGACCGTCACGGTGTGGGTGGTGGGGGTACCCTCCGAGGGAGTCGGATTGCCGGTGAGGGAAACCGCCGCCAGATCGTGCTGCCTCGTTCCGGGCGGAATAAAGGAGTAGAGCCGGTTGGCCAGATGGGGTAGCTGCGCCTCGTCGATCAGGTCGTTTTCCACCGTATGGGAAACAATGGCCTGCGGCGAAAAGGGGGTCACGCTGATGAAATCGCCCATGGCGGCGCCGGAAATCCCGATCGTGGCGGAGGCCAGGGCACCGGGCGCGGTGCCCATCAATCCATAGGTAAATTCCACCCGGTTGTCGGTTTCAAACAGCCTGATCTGAAAGTTCACCAGATTCGCCGGCACCGTGGTATAGTACCACCTCAGGTTTTTAAACTGCGCCGTCAGCACCCGGTTGGGCTCGCTGCCCGTAAGCTGGTAGGACACGTTGGAATTGGCGTCGTCGGTTTTCAGATCGTCCCAAAACGGGGCCAGGATCAGGGGCTGGGTGTCCAGATGGTTGGCGCCGGAGGCCGCGGAGGCCAGGTCCAGGGTGATGAAACCGTTGCTGCTGGCCCGAAACTGGGTGTAGGCCACCCCGTCGTAGACAAAGCTGAAGCCGATCGGCAGCGGCGCGGACAGCGCTTCGTCCACCCCGGGGCCATGGATGGTGACAGGCGCGGTCAGCTCGCCATAGGAGCCCGGCGTTTGCACAAACGTGTAATCCGCCAGGCCGGCGCCGGCGGCGCCAGCCAGGGTGAGCAGCAGGAGCGCGATTAGGCTGTGTTTCATGTTTCCTCCCCTCGGGAACAGCTTATTCAAAGTAAAAGATCGCCTGGATCGGATCGACCCGGGCCGCTTTCAGCGCGGGATACAGGCCAGACAGAAAGCCGGTCAGCAGTGAAAAAAACAGCCCGATGGCCACTCCCTGCGGCGGCAGGTAGAGCGGAAACTTCAGCGCTCCGCCCACCAGCGTGAGCAGCAGCCAGGCGCAGAGTATGCCGATCAACGCCCCCAGCAGCGCCAGCACCACCGCCTCGAAGATGAAATAAAAAAAGATGTCCTGCTCCGTGGCGCCGATGCTCTTGCGCACGCCGATCTCCGTCATCCGTTCCTGGATCGAGATCAACAGGGTGCTAAACAGCCCGATCCCCCCCACCAGCAGCGAGATCGAGGCGATCGCGATCAGGGTCACGTTCCACTTTTCCATGTAGCCGCTGATCTCATCCGTGATAGTCAGGATCATCTGGCCCACATCCATGAAGCCAAAGTTGGGAAACATGCTGTGCCGCGCCATCAGGAGCTGCCGCGCCTGGGCCTTCATGGCCTGAAACTGCGGTTCGGACGCCGCCTGCAGGTAGATCATGTGCAGGCCCTTGTTTGTGCCAAAGTTGTAGGCCCCATATTTGAGGGGCACATAGACTGCGTTGAGGTCCTGCCTGCGTTCGAAGGTGTTGAAGTTCATCCCGTTGCGGCTGTTCAGCACGTCGTCGGCCAGCACCCCCACGATGCTGTAGCGGTGATCTCCCAGCCGGATAGCCTGGCCCACCGGATCGGCGCCGGGAAAGTGTTCCCGGGCGAAGTTGTGGCCCAACACCGCCACCGGGATCAGGTTGTCGTTTTCATACTGGTTGAAGTAGCGGCCGGATTTGATCGGATAGGTCTTGTTGCGAAAAAACTCCGCATCCGTGGCCCGCAGGGTCACCTGCAGGTCCTTGCCGCCGGCGCGGAAGGTGGCGGAGCTTTCGATGCTGCCGTAGATGCTTTTGTGGGGCACGCCGTCCTTCAGGGCCAGGTAATCCGGGTAGTTCATCATGTGGACGCTCTGGTTGGCCCGGCGCAGGGCGCGGCTGAGGCTGCGCGGCCCGGTCACCCTTTCCTGCGGGGCGCCGGTGATCACCACCGAGTAGTTCCAGCCCATGCCCTCCATGTTGCTGCTGATCAGGTGTTTGAGCGCGTAGACGCTGGAAAACATCGTGACCACCGCCATCACCCCGATCACGATCCCCGTGAGGGTAAGCAGCGAGCGCAGTTTGTGGCTCAGGATGCTTTGCAGCGCGCTCTGCAGGGCGTCCCAGGCCGGAATGTGGGTCAGGCCAGGATGGCCTTGCACTGGGGGCATTGCTTGTAGTCGCCCTTGGCCTTGGAGAATTTCTTCACAATGTAGGAGTTGCCGCATTCCGGGCAGGCGATCGCCACCGGTTCGTCGTTGGAGATCCACTTGCAGTCCGGATACCGGTTGCAGGAGTAGAAGGTGAGCCCCTTCTTGTTTCTGCGCTGGGTGATCTCGCCCTCGTGGCATTCCGGACATTTGATGCCGGTGGTCTTGGGCTTGGAAAACTTGCATTTGGGATAGTTGCTGCAGGCGATGAAGGCGCCGAAGCGGCCGGTCTTTTCGACCAGCGGGCTGCCGCATTGGGGACAGGTTTCGTTCAGCTCCCGGGGCACGTTGATCACGATCTTGCCCTCGGCGTCGCGGCTGAAGTTTTTGCTGTTTTTACAGGCGGGAAAGCGGTTGCAAGCCAGAAATTCGCCCCCGCGGGAGCGCTTGATCAGCATCTGGCCTTCCTGGCAGACGTCGCAGGCGATGCCGGTTTCCTGCACGTAGGCGCCTTTTTCCTTTTTGACGTCCACCTCGCCCACCAGCTTCATCAGTTCGTCATAATAGCCGCGCACCAGGGTGTGCCAGACCACGCCTTTTTCCTCCACGCCGTCCAGCTCGCCCTCCATCTGGGCGGTGAAGCGCACGTTGAAGATGCTGTCGAACCTGCCCACCAGAAACTTGTTTACGTCCATCCCCAAAGCCGTGGGCAGAAAGCTCTTTTTCTCCATCGCCACGTATTTGCGGTTTTTGATGGTGCCGATGATCGAGGCGTAGGTGGAGGGCCGGCCGATGCCCTTGGCCTCCAGTTCCTTGATCAGCGATGCCTCGGTGAAGCGGGGGGGCGGAGTGGTGAAGTGTTGCGACTTCTGGAGCGCGTCGTGCTCCAGCAGGTCCTTGCCGGCATAGCCGGGATCGATCTGCTCGCCGGCCACGATCATCACGTGGGGATAGGCCAGCAGGAAGCCTTCTTCCTTCACGCGCGACCCGCTGGCGGAAAACAGCGCTTCGCCGAGCGCGATCTGGGCCGTGGTCTGTTCCAGTTTGGCGGGCTTCATCTGGGTGGCCACAAAGCGTTGCCAGATCAGGGTATAAAGCTTGAGCTGTTCTTTACTGAGGCTCGCCGCCACGCTTTCCGGGGTATGGAAGGCGTCCGTGGGCCGGATCGCCTCGTGGGCGTCCTGCGCGCTGGATTTGTTTTTGTAAGCCCGCAATGTTCCGTGCACCAGCGCTTCGCCGTAGCGGTCCTTGACCAGGGCACGGCAGTTTTGCTGGGCTTCGTCGGCCACGCGCAGGCTGTCCGTGCGCATGTAGGTGATCAGGCCGGTGCGTTCCCCCGCCAGGTCGATGCCTTCATACAGTTCCTGCGCGATCCGCATCGTGCGGTCCGAGCTCAGGTTCAGCAGTTTGGAGGCTTCCTGCTGCAGGGTGCTGGTGATGAAGGGCGGCTGCGGCTCCAGGCTGCGGGTGCCGCGTTTCAGCTCTTCCAGAGTGGCCTGGCCCTTGGAGACGCTTTTCATGATCTCCACCGCGGCTTTCTCGTCCGGAATCTCAAACTTCTTGCCCTGCCATTTTTCCAGGCTGGCCTTGAAGGGCGGCAGTTCACCCTTCCAAAACTTCGCTTCCAGCTTCCAGAATTCCCGCGGGACAAACTCCGTGATCTCCGCTTCCCGCTCGCAGATCAGGCGCAGCGCCACGGATTGCACCCTCCCAGCGCTGAGGTCCTTGGCGATCACGCGCCACAGCAGCGGCGAAACCGTGTAGCCGACGATGCGGTCCAACACCCGCCGGGCTTGCTGCGCGTCCACCTTGGCCATGTCCACCTCGCCGGGATTGCCGATCGAGGCGTTGATCGCCTTGGAGGTGATCTCGTTGAAGACGATGCGGTGCACCTCTTTGCCCTTCAGCTCGGCTTTCAGCACCTGCGCCAGATGCCAGGCGATGGCCTCTCCCTCGCGGTCGTGGTCGCTGGCCAGATACACGCTGGAGGCTTCTTTCGCGGCTTCCCGCAGTTCGCCGATGACCTTGCTCTTGCTCTTGTCCACTTCGTAGACCGGCTGGAAATCGTGCTCGGTGTCCACCCCAAATTTCTTGGCCGGCAGGTCGCGCACGTGGCCCATGGAGGCTTTCACAATGAATTTGTGGTTCAGAAACTTGGAGATCGTGTTCGCCTTGGCGGGGGATTCGACTATGATCAGGCCTTTGGCCATTTTAACCATCCTTTCTGGTCTCGCTCAGGACGCGTCGTCTTCGTGCTGTCCGCAGCATTTTTTGTATTTCTTGCCGCTGCCGCAGGGGCAGGGGTCGTTTCGGCCGATGCGTTCGCCCACGCGCACGGGGCGCTGTTTTTGCCCCTGGTCCGCGTAGGGTCCGGAAAACTGGGGCGGTTGGGAAACGTCCGTCCGCGCCGCCTGGATCTCCTGCGCCTGGATGAAGGCGCTCATGTCTTCGTGCTGGGTCTGGGCGTTGCGCAGCATGTCGTCCATCATTTCCTGGCTCAGCAGGTAGGTGGTAAACACTTTGCGGGTCACGTTTTCCTGGATGCGGGTGATCAGGCTCTGAAACAGGTCATAGCTTTCCCGCTTGAATTCCATCAGGGGGTCCTTGTTGCCGTAGGCGCGCAGGTGCACCCCTTCCTTTAATAGATCCATCTCGTGCAGGTGGTCCCGCCATTCGTCGTCCACCACCTCCAGCAGGCTGCGGCGCTCGATGTCGCGCAGGGCTTCCTCGCCCACCTGGGCTTCCTTTTTGGCGTAGGCGTCGTTCACCAGCTCCACCAGCGTGTGGGCCAGCAGTTCTTCGCTCAGATGATCGCTGGCCAGGTCGTCGGGAGCGATGAACACGTTGAGCGAGGCCTTAAACCAGCCGCACAGCCGGTCCAGCGGCCAATCCTCGGGATAGCTGTTGGGCGGGATGTGTTCCTTCACTATATAGCGTACCGTCTCTTCGATCATTTCCTGCACTTCAAACTTGAGGGAGTAGCCCTTCAGGATGCTGCGCCGGTAGGAATAGATCACCTCCCGCTGCTGGTTCATCACCTCGTCGTACTTGATCAGGTTTTTGCGGATCTCAAAGTTGTGTTCCTCCACCCGCTTCTGGGCGCGTTCCACCGCCTTGCTCATCCAGGGATGCCGGATCGCGTCGCCTGGCTTGAGCCCCAGCTTCATCATCATCGGCGCTATCCGGTCGGAACCGAACAGCCGCATCAGGTCGTCTTCCAGCGAGAGATAAAACCTCGAGGTGCCGGGGTCCCCCTGGCGTCCGGCGCGGCCGCGCAACTGGCGGTCGATGCGCCGGCTTTCGTGGCGCTCACTGCCGATCATGTGCAGCCCGTCCAGCGGCAGCCCGTAGGGATTTTCGTCGGTGAGGGATTGCGGCAGGCCCCGGTAGCTTTCCGTGGCGCCGGTCACCACGCCGGCTCCGAGCTTGATGTCCGTGCCGCGGCCGGCCATGTTGGTGGCGATCGTCACCGCGCCGGGTTGCCCGGCCTGGGCGATGATCTCCGCCTCGCGCTGGTGCTGCCGCGCGTTCAGCACGTTGTGGGCGATGTTGCGCCGCCGCAGCAGCCGGCTGATCGTTTCGGATACTTCCACGCTCACCGTGCCCACCAGCACCGGCTTTTTCCGCTCGTGCCAATAGACGATCTCGTCCATCAGCGCCTGGTACTTTTCGTTTTTGGTGAGGTAGATCACGTCGTCGTGGTCGATCCTGGTCACCGGCACGTTGGTGGGGATCACCATCACCGGAAGCTTGTAGATCTCGTCAAATTCCGCCTCTTCGGTGGCGGCGGTGCCGGTCATGCCGGCTAGTTTTTCAAACATGCGAAAGTAGTTTTGCAGCGTGATGGTGGCAAAGGTCTGGGTGCCGGCCTCGATGGCCACGTTTTCCTTGGCCTCCAGCGCCTGATGCAGCCCGTCCGAAAAGCGCCGCCCCGGCATCTGGCGTCCGGTGAATTCGTCCACGATGATCACCTTGTTGTCGATCACCACGTATTCCTTGTCGTTTTCAAACAGGGTATAGGCCCGCAGGAGCTGGTTGATGTTGTGCAGCTTCTCGCTCTTATCCATGAACAGGTTGGTGGCCTGGGTCTTGCGTTTGGCCTTGTCCGCCTCGCTCAGGCTCTCGTCGCCCTCGATCTGGTTGTAAAGCTCGTCCAAACTCTCCACCACAAACAGGTTCCGGTCCGCTTTGGCCAGCAGTTCACGCCCCTTTTCGCAGAGGTCGACGCTGTTTTGCCGCTCTTCGACCACGTAGAACAATCTGTCGTCCAGCTCGTGCATCTTCTTGTCCCGCAGATATATCCCCTCCATGTCGTTGACCATCTTCTTCAGCTCGCCGTCCTGCATCAGCTTGTAAAACGCCTTGTTGCGCGGCGCCGCGCGCTGCACCTGCAGCAGCAGGGTGGCCAGGTTCTGGCTGTCCGGGGCGGGGTTGTCCTCCCGCGTCTCTTCGCGGATCTCGCTCAAAAACCTTTGCACCAGCGCGTTTTGCGCCTGCACCAACTGGTGGATCTGGGGCTTGATCTCCGGGTAAAAGTTTTTGTCCTGGGCGATCGGGCCGCTGATGATCAGGGGCGTGCGCGCCTCGTCGATCAGGATGCTGTCCACCTCGTCCACGATCGCGTAGTAAAAGTCGCGCTGGACCAACTGGCTGGAGTGCACCGCCATGTTGTCGCGCAGGTAGTCGAAGCCGAATTCGCTGTTCATGCCGTAGGTGACGTCGCAGCGGTAGGCCTGCTGGCGGCCCTCGTGGTCCATGCCGGTGGTGATGCAGCCCACCCGGAGGCCGTGAAAGCCAAAGATCGGGCTCATCCACTCCGCGTCGCGGCTGGCCAGATAGTCGTTCACCGTCACCAGATGCGCGCCCCGGCCCACCAGCGAATTCAGAAACAGCGGCAGGGTGGCCACCAGGGTCTTGCCCTCGCCCGTGGCCATTTCGGCGATCTTGCCGTCGTGCAGCGCCATGCCGCCGATCAACTGGACGTCGAAGGGCACCATGTTCCA
>CAZOVZ010000063.1:6126-10125 GCA_964583755.1 uncultured Candidatus Cloacimonadota bacterium | reverse complement strand
GCCGGCGGTTTTGGCGATGCTGACCGCGGGGATGTCGAGGCTGGTGAGCAGGACGCTCACTTCCGCGTTGGCATAACCGTAGTCGTAACCATCATAAACGCTGAACTCAAGGGTCTCCGAGCCGAACCAGTCCGCGGGGGCGGAGAACGTCACGCTGAGGCCGTCAATCGCCGCGTTTATGAAGCTTCCGGGCGTCACCGCGAGGGTAAGCGGGTGTCCGTCCAAATCCTCGCTGTAGGGGCTGAAATCGACCGTAAGCGTGGTGTTCATGTCAAACTCGAAACCATCCACCGGCAGGGCGATGGTCGGCGCCTGGTTGACGAAATTGACCGTGACCGTGGCGGTATCGTAGCTGTAGGCATAGCCGTCATACACGGAGAAGGTGACCTCCTCGCTGCCATGCCAGCCTGCCAGGGCGGTGAAGGTGACCTGGGCGGATTCGATGGCCACCTGGATGTTGCTGTTGCCGGAGTAGCCCAGCGTCAGGCTCTGGGGATCGGGGTCACTGATGTAGGGGCCAAAATCCACCGTCAGGCTGCCGTTCAGGTCGAACTCGAAACCCTCGGGCAGGGCGATGACAGGGGGACGGTTGACAAAGAGGACGCTCACTTCCGCGCTGCCGTAACCGTAGTCGTAGCCGTCATAAACGCTGAAGTCCAGGGTCTCCGAGCCAAACCAGTCCGCGGGAGCGGAGAAGGTCACGCTGAGGCCGTCTATCGCCGCGTCTATGAAGCTTCCGGGTGTCGCCGCGAGGGTGACCGGGTGTCCGTCCAAATCCTCGATGTAGGGGCTGAAATCGATTGTAAGAGTGGTATTCATGTCGAACTCGAAGCCATCCACCGGCAGGGCGATCGTCGGGGCGCGGTTTGTGACCACGAGGTTGACGTTGACCTGCGCTTCGGGGCTGAGGGGGTCGTTGCAGGCGATGACCAGGGTGGTCTGGTATTCGCCGGGAGCCAGGCCGGCAGAGGAAAAGGTGCCGGTGAGGGGGACGCTCCCGCCGCCGGGGACTGACCCGGAAACCGCGTCCAGACTGAACCAGGGCGCCGCAGGCGTTTCCGTGATGGAAAAGGTGAGCGGCAGGCTGCCGAGGTTGTCGATCGCGAAGCCGTCGTTGGCAGTAGCGCCGATGGCCAGGGTCGCGTAGAGGTCGCTGTCCAGGATGCTGATCGTGGGCGGGACATAGCCGCTGCCGGTGAGGGCGATGTTCAGCGTGGGTTCATCGGAGTCGTTGCTGGTGATTGCCACGTTGCCGGGATAGGCCTGGGCCGCGGTGGGAGCAAAGGTGAGCTGGTAGCTCCAGGTGATGCCGGAGGCCAGGTTGAAGGAGATGGCGTTGCGCTCAGGGCCGGCGGAACGCTGATTGGCGGCGGCTTTGAGGGCCACGCCGGAGCGGGAATCCGACACCGTGTAGCCGGCTGGAGTGGCGATGCTGCCGGTCAGGGCGGAGTTTCCGGTGTTTTGGATGGTGAAATCCCGAATCTCGGTCTCCCCCACTTCCACGGCGCCGAAATCCAGCGCCAACGGGCTGACCACGATCTCCGGGGCCTGGGGCACGGGAAGCAGATAGCTGAGTTTGAGGTTGGGGCGGTTGGTGGAGGTGTAACCGCCGGTGAAGACGTTGGTCTGGTCGCTGTTGTCATTACGGACGTAGCGGTAGCCGTTGTTGACGCTTGTATACTGGGTGGTGCCGCTTTGGCTCCAATCTCCAATCAGGCCATAAGCGGTGTCCACGATCAGGTTGCTGGTCCCGTTCCAGGTAAAGGGAGCGGAAAAGGTATACATGTTCCAGCCGGTGGCGGTGGGCTGATAGGAACTTGAGCTCCAGACAGTGGTGAGGCCGGTGGATATCCAGCTTGCCACATTGGCGGCGGTTGTATGTCCCATTCGCACCAAGAAGTTTGGCATCGCGAGGGTTGGCAGGCCGGTCACATTGAAGCCGAGGGCGGTGATCTGGGTGGGTCCGGTGATGCCGGCGGCGTTGAGTTCGGCTGCGGTGTAGACGGACTGTCCGTGCAGGCTTTCGTAGTAGACATTCACGGGGCAGGCGGTGTTTGTGCCGTTGCTGCCGGTTCCGCTGCCGATGATCGCATCCGCGGAAACTGCCGCCGTGGGCGTGGCGCTGACGGTGTTGGAAGCCTCGGACACGCCGCCGCCATAGACCGCGGTCACGTAGTATTGATAGGTGGTTTCGTTGACCACGGCGTTATCCGCGTAGGCCAGGCCGGTAACCGTCGTCAGCAGGTTGGAGTTCCGGTAGACGCGGTAGCTGGTGGGGGTTCCGCTGGAGGGGGCCTGCCAGGCGAGGTTCACAAAGCCGTTGCCGGCGCTGGCGGTCAGGTTTTGCGGAGGAGCGTAGTAGGTGCCGTGGGGCGGGAAGATGATGTGGTCCAGCCAGGCGGCGTCGCTGCCATTAGCCATAGATCCATCCTTCGAGTAGGTCCAGGTGAAGGTGCGGTTGCCGGAGCTGACGGGATAGGAAGCCATGGCCCAGCCAGCTTCGCCCGACCATTCGCCTTGCTGGACGCCGTCGATGTAAAACTTCAGGTAGTCGTAATTGGCTTCGGACGAAACTTTGTAGTAGAAACTGATGTTTCCCGCGGCGGAGACGGTCAGCGGCAGGCTGAGAGTGGTGCTGGCGTTGTTTCCGATGGCTCCGGATTTGGCGGCATAGGTTCCGGACAGTTTGGTCGAGTTCTGGACCGTCCAGGGCATTGCGCTGGAATTATTCCAGGCAAAGGAGCCGAAGCCGCCGCTCTCAAAACCCTCATCCGGCGGGGCCAGCAGGGTGACGGTGATGCTGCTGGTGGCGGTCTGGGCAGCGTTGTCCGTGGCCGTGATGGATAGGGTGTATTCCCCGGCGGGCCTGCCGGTGGTGTTCCAGGTCCAGGCGTAGGGGCTGGTGGTGTCCGTGGATTGGGTGACGCCGTTCACGGCAAAGGCGACGCCGGTGATGGTGCCGTCGGTATCCGAGGCGGTCGCGGTCACGCTGATGACGCTGTTGAGGTTGAAGAACGAGTTGTTGGCGGGCGCGGTGATGCTGCACACGGGCATTCCGGGGACCGGGTTGCCCAGGACAAAGCTGATCGTGGCTCCCGCCGAACCGATGGTGTTGATGTTCAATCCCCCCGCGCTGCCATTTGTCAAAAAGGGAGTGGGGCTGGTCGTGGAATTGAGGGCGGTCCGGCCGGTTTCAGAGCTGTAATTGGCGGAGTTGATGGTTCCATTGGCGGTGGTCGTGCCGCCGGGCCGGTAGAGATAAACTTCATCGGGCGGGCCATCGGCGTTGCCCTCATAGCCAGTATTGATGCGGTAGACCAGCAATCCGCTGCCGGGCAGGCTGTTTTCAAAGGTGCCGGTTTTGCGCCGGTATTCCACCACAAAGAACTCGCTGGTCGAATTGGGGGAGTTGATCCGGTAACACTGGCCGGTCGATGCTGTGAGGGGGTTGAGGGAGTAGGTCCCGTCCGTGCTCAGCACCGGCAACGAGGGGATCCAGTGGCCGTACTTGAATTTCATGTAGGCGCTCATGTGCTGGGGCGGGTTCCCGTCGTTTTCCATCAGGTCCCAGGGCCCGACCGGAACAAGCCCGTCGTAACTGTAGTGGTAGAGGTCGGGAGAGCCGAGGGAATGGAACATTTCGTGGCAAAGGACACCAACCCCGCTGCTGCCCAGATAATCCGAAAGCTGGAAATTGAAGTCGTAGACGCGCTTTCCGTTGATGTTCACGGTGCGGTCGTAGATCGCCCAGCGATGGGGCCAGAGCAGTTCCGCCCAGCCATCCGGTCCGCCTTTGATGATGAAACAGACGTTGTCGACCAGGCCGTCGTTATCGCCGTCCAAATTCAGGCTGGTGGGCACCTGGCTACTGATCCCGTTGATGGCGTTGACCAGCAGGGTGAATTCCCGGTTGGTGCGCTCTGTATCGCCGCTGTAGCCGATGGTGTTGGAACTGCTGTAGGGGCTGTAATAGGCCCGGGGATGCGAGTCCTGCCAGGA
>CAZOVZ010000063.1:0-6026 GCA_964583755.1 uncultured Candidatus Cloacimonadota bacterium | reverse complement strand
GCCGCCGGGGCTGGAAGGGGCCTCCCGGCCCCGGCGAGGGTGTGTGGGTTGAAGGTTTGGCTAATCGTCTGCCAGTTGGCGCAGGAACACCGCGACCGCGGGAGCTTCGGCCTCGGCCAGGCGAAGAAGATAGCGAAGTTTGAACCGGGCGCTTTCCCGGGCTTTGCTGCGGCTGTCCGCGAAGGACTTGGAGCGCCCTTTGAAGGTGACTTTGCGGATCTGGCCACGCAGGATGGCACATTCGGCCTGGGCGGCTTCCGCTTCGGCGGTGTGGCCAAGTTCCAGGCAGGACGCCACGTAGCGCAGCTTCGCGTTGTAGGCGGAAATGATCTCCGCCAGCGCCCGCGAGTCCCAGATGGATTGGGGCTCGATCTCAACCAGTCCGGGATCGAGCCTGGCTTTGAGGCTCCGTTCTTCGTAATCGTAGTTGTTGAGGCCCAGGCTGAGATCTTCCAGCCTTTGGACCAGGTAATCGCGGACCGTCGCGGCCGCGTCCAGATTGAGATGCCGTGAAAGCCAGTCGACGCAGTTTTCCGCGTCACGAGACCACTGTAGGTCAGGTTCCATATTTCCTCCCTAAACTTGATCGGGGAATGGTTACCCCTGGCCAGGCTGTTTTCGCCCGCGCCGTTAAAATTGCCTGAGGCCACCGCCAGCGCGATCGGCTACTGTTATATAAGCTATAATTACATCACCAGAAAGCGGCTGACAAACTTGGGCCAACCGGACAGTGACAGGCCTCCGAAGCTGGCATCAAGCCTGTCCCCCCGCCCTATGGATCAGTGGTCCCAACCGACCCTGGTTGGGGACTCGCGCTTTCCAGCGGGACTGACCGCGAGTCTGGGCATTCATCACTGAAACTTGAAAACCAAAAATATCAACCCCGAGTTTACTGTCAACCTCCTTTTTCGGCTATCCGGCCATGCGGAGCGGTAAGTTTTTATCCCGCTCGGAATTGTCGATTTTGCCTTTCTTTGTGCAAATATTCTGTTAATGTTTCTGCTACAATTGAAAGGCTTGCATCACATCAAACAGCAACACGCAGATAAACCATTACTTTATACTGCTAACGTTATCATCTTATAGGATAGTCTATTATGGAATTCGTAATTATCCTGACCAGGCTTGACTTTTGGGGACCCTGAAACCCGCCGCGGTGTCGGGAAAACGGACACGTCCCGAGCGGTGAGGGTCAAGCGTTCCGAGAGCAGAATCCTGCTGAGGCCAAAGGCTTTAGAGCAGAAAGCCGTTAAGTTGCGTCAAAGTTCCTGTTGTTTGCTGGATTCAAAATATGTTGCGCGGCAGGGCATTGTGAATCTGGAACAACCTTTCACTCATAAACGGACTGAACAACATCTCACAATAGTATTTTTGACCTGTGACGCAACCTTGGATTTTGGCAAAGTTTCACTTGACACGAGGGGGACTCCTGGAAAAGAAGTAAGGAGAGAAATGACCTAAGGAGGAACACCATGAGAAAACTTGTGGTAACCGTAGTTTTAACCGCCCTGGCGCTCGCCGGGGCCGCCCTTCTGAGCGCCACGCCGAGCCCCGATTCCCAGGGCTACGACGCCTGGAAACGGCAACAAACCTTCACTCCCGAACTGGTGGTTCCGCCCGTGGCCGCATCCTCCGGCTACACCGGCGGCGACGCCAAAGATCCCTGCACCCTGCTGATCCCCCTGGACGAGACCACCTTCACTCTGGCGATGTCGCCCAATGACGACAGTTATCTGGGGCCGATCACGCTTCCTTTCACGTTTTCACTCTATGGCCAGCCCTATACCCAGTGCTGGATCAACAACAACGGCAACATCACCTTCGACACCGGCTACAGTTCCTATACGCCCTGGGGCTTCCCCATCGATTATTCGCCGATGGTCGCTCCGTTCTTTGCCGACGTGGACACCCGCGGCACCGGCAGCGTCTGGTATCAGACCGGCCCGAACTACATGGTTGTGGTTTGGGATTCCGTCGGCTACTACAGCAACGGGATCGACAGGCTCAACACCTTTGAGCTGATCATCTCCGACGGCACCTACGATGCCATCGGTTTGGGCAATAACGTGGCTTTCAGCTATGTGAACATGGACTGGACCACCGGCGGCGCTTCCGGCGGCTACGGCGGACTGGGCGGAACACCCGCCACGGTCGGCATCAACAAGGGCGACGGGGTCTACTACGCGCAGATCGGCAGATTTGATCAGGCCGGCATTGCCTACGACGGTCCCTTTGACCTCAACGACGGCGTGGACTGGCTGGACTGCCAGCTCTTCCTCTTCAATACGGGCGGTCAGGCCTCCAACGTGGCGCCGGTGTTTGTGGCCACCCCTCCCGCGGCGGTGAACCTGAACCAGGGCGATGTCTGGAACTTCAGTTTTAGCATCGTCTCGCCTGAACAGAACGAGGTCACCACCGCAGTTGTCAACCATTCGATCCCCTCCGGAGTAACCTACGTGGTGAACCCCGGCAATACCTGCACGGTCGACTTCTCGATCACCGCCACGCCGGATAACGGCGGCGCGCATCTGGTGACCGTGATCGCCACGGATAACGGCGTACCCCCGCTGTCCTCTTCCTACGAATTCATGATCTATATCGAAGCGGCGACGGTGCCGGTGGAACTGAGCAGCTTCAACGCCGTGGTCACCGCGAACAACGACGTTCAACTGGGCTGGACCACGCAGTCTGAAGCCAACCTGATGGGCTACCGGGTCTATCGCAACGAAAGCTCAGACCACTCCGGCAGCGCGCTGATCACGCCGACCCTGATCCCCGCCACCAATACCAGCACCACCCAGGCCTACAGCGTCACCGACGGCGAGGTCGAGACCGGCCACACCTACTATTACTGGCTGGAAAGCGTGGACATGAGCGGAACGGAGTATTACGGACCGCTGAGCGTGACGCTGAATGGCGATAACGCGCCCTCCGCCCCCGGGATCAGTTCCCTGAAGAACGCCTATCCCAACCCCTTCAAGGCCAATGGCAGCACGAGCATTGAAGTGAGCCTGAAAAGAGGCGAGAACGGAACCTTGACGATCTACAACCTGGCGGGGCAAGTGGTGCGCACCTACAGCATCGGCGAAGGCAGCCAGACCATCAACTGGAACGGCAAGGACTCCCTGGGCCAGGCCTGCGGCAGCGGCATCTATTTCTACCGCCTGCGCAGCGCGAACCTCAGCGAAACCAAAAAGCTGGTCATCATCAAGTAACAAAGCCAACCCAAGCAATACACAAGCCCCGGAACGATCCGGGGCTTTTTTTGTGGAGCAGGGTGGGATTTCACACCCCTATTATATAGAGGGAGAAAAAGAGAAAGGGAGAAAAAGAGAAAAAGAGGCCATCGCCGCGGCAGGCTCTGTTAATCTTTTCATCCGTTCAACCGTTTCTCTCTACTAATAAATTGGAGGACAATCACATGAAGGTCAAATTCAAGTACGGCATCGCTACCTACAGCGGCACGATCGACCAGATGGTCTACGGCTCCTACAGGGGCGGCGGAGTCTGCATCGCCAGGGAATACGTGTATCCCCGCCTGACGGCGCAGAACGAAACGCTGGCGACCGTTGCTGGCAACCTGAAAGCGGTTTGGAACGCGGCTTCCGCCGGGTTCAAGACCGACTACCAGACCTACGCCCGACGCAACGGTACCGAAAACGTGCCCGAGACCGCGATCCCGGCCAGCAGCTACGCGCTGTTCATCAAGATGATGTACGCCTGGCAGGCGAGCGATCCCAGCCACGTCGACCTCACCGCGATCAGCCCGGAAGACATGGCCACCGTCGGTGCGGCCGTGGCGACCGTGGTCAACGCGATCGAGCTCGGCCTGCTGCCCGTGGTATCCAACTACGAAGACCTCAGCACGAGCTACTAAGCTGCGCTGCGTGAAGTAACAACAAACGGACGGGGTGGGCGGCTGCGAAAGCGGCTACTCGCTCCGTCCATAAACAAAAAGAGAACGCAGATTTATAGGAAAAAGAGGATTGATAGGAAAAAAGAATAGAACTCTGATAACGGGATCGACATGATCTGCATGATCTTCGGGTGATGAAGTGGTGGGGTGGTGAAGTGGTGTTCACAGGGGCAGACGAGGACGTCTGCCACTCCATGAAACGATTCATCCGTTCAATCCGTTAAATCCGTTCAATCCGTATTAAACTCTTTTCTCTGTTTCTCTGCGTCTCTGTGTTAAAAAACATGGAGTACACATGGACAGCGATCTGTTGAAAGATCTAGCCAAAAGCCTGGCTACTAAAGTCAACGCCGCCCTGGACGTCCCGCTGGTGAGCGAAGAAAACGAACAGGCATTCTTCGAAATGATCATCCTGATCGTGATGGAACTGATCTTCAACCGGCTGGGTTTTCGCGTGGCTGCGAAATAGAGTCAGGAAATGCATCAAACGCCGGGGGTGAAAGCTCCCGGCTTTTCTTTTTCAACACAGAGGCACGGAGGCTTGGAGAGAAAAGAGAATAGATTAGGGATGAACAGGATGATCAGGATTGGAGGGATCTGAACAGATAGGTTAAGAGCGGGGTTTGAGGAAGCAGAGAATCTTTTTCACCACAGAGGAACAGAGTGAACAGAGTAGAGGGAGCAGAGGGGGTGTCCACGAATTGCACGAATTACGCGAATTAGGGGGGGGGTGATGAAGTGGTGAGATAGTGGGGGGTTGAGCGATGTCCAACACTTCAAGCGGAGCATTAACCATTAACCAGTTAACCCATTAACCAGTTAACCCGTTAACTCAAAAGCAAGGCCCGGAGCGATGTCCGGGCCTTTGTATCAGATTTGTGAGCAGGTTTATTTGAGCATCAGCATCTTGCGGGTGAAGGTCTTGCCGGGGGTCTGCAGGCGGTAGAAATAGACGCCGGAAGAGACGGGGCGATTGCGGTCGTCCCGGCCGTCCCAGACCAGGCGGTAGGCGCCGGGGGCATAGCTGGAATTGGCGAGGGTCTTCACCAACTGGCCGCGAACGTTGAAGACGTTCAGGGTGACCCGGCCGCTGTGGGCGAGGTCGAACGAGATGGTGGTGCTGGGGTTGAAGGGGTTGGGGTAGTTTTGGGCCAGCCGGGTGACCAGCGGGACCGGGAGGGGATCCTCGGCATCCACGTAGGGATAGGCGAACTGGACCGGTTCGGTGGGTTCGCTCTCCCCTTCCGCGTAGACAGTGACCACGTAGTAGCGGTAACTGCCGAGCAGGGAGAGGGTTTCCTGATAGACGGTATCGGAGTAGAAGCCCATCAGTTCGTCGCCGCCGGCATTGACACGGCGGAAGACCTGGTAGGATGTCACGGGGAACAGGGGTTCCTGCGGAGCTGTCCAGGTGAGCAGCAGGCTGTCGCCGGCAACGGAGAAATTGAGTCCGGTGACGGGGGCAAACCAGCCGAGGTGGAAGTCGTGCGTCGCGGCGGGAGTGGTTAGGCTGAGTTCCACGGGGAAGTAGCTTTCGGCCAGGCATCCGGCGGCGGAGGCGGTGAGGTTGTGGATTCCGCCGGGCAGATAGATGGTGTAGTCTCCGGCGGGGGCGGGTTGGGTGGTGATGCCGGCGGTGTTTTTCACGAATATCTTGCCGAAATCGAAGTCCGGATTGGTGCAGGAGACGATCCCGCTGACCTCGCCCGCGAAGGGGAAGAATCCGGTGGTTTGGACGTCATCGATGTACCAGCCCTGTCCCTGGATCATGGTATCCGCGGCGAAGGTCCAGCGGAAGCGGACATTTTGGCCCTGATAGGAGGACAGCGCGCAGCGGACCTCGGTCCAGCTCTGGTTGCTGCCGGAAAATCCCGGGCCGTTGAGGGCGGCGACGTTAGTCAGGGGGTAGCCGTCCTCGGGAGTCAACAGGTTCCAGGTGTTGCCACCGTTGGAGGATACCTTGACATTGCCGCCGTCGTAGGTGTTTTCCATGTCATACCAGTGCCAGAAGGAGAGGACGAAGTTTGACCCGATGTAGACTTCCGGCGAAGTGAGGGTCCAGGTGACGTTGTTGGGGTACTGCTGGTTGATCAGGGTGCCCCAGGCTTTG
>CAZOVZ010000062.1:0-10690 GCA_964583755.1 uncultured Candidatus Cloacimonadota bacterium | reverse complement strand
CCTGTCATATACACATTCCCGGCGCTGTCTGTGACGACATCGTTACCGCTATCCATGCCTCCTCCCCCGGCTCCGGCCACGCCGACAAAGAGGCCGCTGGGATCGAATTTGGCCAGGAAAATGTCGGTCGAGCCATGGCTGTCGAGGGTGCTGGTGTAGAAGGTGGCGGAGCCGCTGAACAGGCCGGTCACATAGGTGTTGCCAGAGCTGTCTCTGGCTATGCCATAACCCACATCCGCCCCGGGTCCGCCGGCTTTGATCGCGCCAATCCAGGCGCCGGCCGCTCCCAACACCGCCAGGAAGATGTCCTGGCTGCCGTAGCCGGAGAGCGAGGCCGCGCCAAAGCTGGCGGCATTCTCGAAGCTGCCGGTCACATAGATCAGGCCGCCGCTGCCCACCACAAGGTCATAGCCCCGGTCAGAATCCCCGCCTCCTGCCCGGCTGGCCCAAAGCCAGTTTCCCAGCGGATCCAGCTTGGCCACGAAGATGTCGCTGTCGCCGGCGGTATTGAGCGTGGTGGCGCCAAAACTGGCACTTCCGGCGAAAAAACCGGTCAGGAAGCAGTTTCCGGCGGAGTCCACGGCCAGGCCCTGGGCACAGTCGGAATCATATCCCCCGGCGCTGGCGGCCCAGAGCCAGTTTCCGGCGGGATCGGCCTTGGCCACAAAGATGTCCCAATAGTTCGAACCGTGGGCGGTCAGCGTGGTTGACCCAAACACAACCGATTCCATAAACCAGCCAGCCACATAGACATTGCCGGAGCTGTCCAGAGCGATGGTTTCGCCCCGCTCCGCCCTCGTTCCGTCGGGGGTCCGCGCCCAATCCCAAGCGGGGGCTTCCGCCCAGGCCAGGGCGGCGAGCGCCACAAGACAAATCAATAGAGCATGTTTCATCGTTCCTCCCAGGATTTCCGGCTCCCGGAAGCTCAGGTCCCGGAGTTGAAGCCGGTTCAAATCCACGCCAATATTTACGAACGTGATTCAGATGTCAAGAAATAAAATTTACTTACACAGATTGTTAGATGGTATGTAAGGTGGGGATGAGCAGAAAGAGATGCCACTGAACCGGAAAGGAAGGCTCTCATTCAAACCTGGTGGGTGATAAGTAGCCAAACTGTCCAGCATAGGTGATCCGGATGACACTTAATAGCCTTAAAGTGTTGTCATAAAAAACCTGGATTCCGGTCTGCACCGGAATGACAGACGCTCCTTATCTGGGTACCCACCAGTTTGAACTTGAGCCGAAAGGAAGGCTGGAGAGGCTGAGTCTACCCTCCTTTTGAAACGGAACGATAGGCAAAAAAAGCGCGGGAGGGTGTTCCCGCGCGTATAACATGGTGGAGCTAAGGGGATTCGAACCCCTGGCCTGAACATTGCGAACGTTCCGCTCTCCCAACTGAGCTATAGCCCCAAATACTGGTTGGATATTGCCAAAGCCTGGCTTGCAGGCAGACGTTACTTCAAATCTTTAAGCAGTTCTTTTGTCAAGGACAGTTTTGTCTGGGTTTCGGCGAAGCGCTGGCGTTCCAGCTCCACCACCTCGGGTTTGGCGTTGGCCAGAAAGCTCTGGTTGCCGAGGCGGGCGTTCACGCCGGCGAGGTCGCGCTCCAGCTTTTCGATCTGTTTGCCCAGGCGCTGGCGTTCGGCGTCCAGATCGATCAACCCCTTGAGCGGCAGGAAGATCTCGATGTTGCGCACCACGGCGGCGATGGAGGCGGGCGGCTTGGCGATGCCGAGGCCGGCTTCCAGGCTTTCCACCCTGGCCAGTTTTTGCAGGTAGGCGCTGTAGCGGTTGATCAGTTCGGCCTGGCGGGGTTCGGAGATGCGGATCGCCAGGGGGATCGCGGTGCCGGGGTTGAGGATGAGCTGTTTGCGCAGGTTGCGCACGGCGGAGATGGTCTCCTGCATGAAGGCCATGTCGTCCGCGATCTCGGGATCCACCAAAGCGGGGTCGCAGGCCGGGAAGGCCGCCGCGATCAGGGCTTCCTCCGGCTGGGGGAACACGGATTTGATGCTTTGCCAGATCTCTTCCGTGATGAAGGGCATGATCGGATGCAGCAGCCGCATCGAGGCCTGCATCACCTCCAGCAGGATGAAACGCGCCGTGGGGGCGGCGTCGGGATCCGCCAGGCGGTCCTTGCTGAGCTCGATGTACCAGGAACAAAATTCGTCCCAGATGAACTTGAAGACGCACTGTCCGGCGTCGTTGAGCCGCAAATTGGCATAGTGGTCGGCGGCTTCGCGGGCGGTCTCGTTGAGCCGGGAGTAGATCCAGCGGTCGGCCAGTTCCAGCTTGAGTTCCTGTCTGGGCAGGGGTTCATAGCCCTCCGGCAGGTTCATCATGATGAAGCGGAAGGCGTTCCAGATCTTGTTGGCGAAGTTGCGCCCGGTCTCCAGGATGGCGTCGCTGTAGACCACGTCCGCGCCCTTGGGGGTGTTGAAAATCATGGAAAAGCGCAGGGCGTCCGCGCCCACGCTGGCGATGATGTCGATCGGATCGGGCGAATTGCCCAAAGACTTGCTCATCTTGCGGCCGAGGTCGTCGCGCACGGTGCCGTGGAGCAGCACGGTGCCGAAGGGTATCCTGTCCTTGAAATGCAGGGTGCTCATGATCATCCGCGCCACCCAGAGATAGATGATCTCCGGGGCGGTGATCAGCACGTTGGTCGGCAGAAAGCGCTTGAGGTCGTCGGTATCGTCCGGCCAGCCCAGGGTGGAAAAGGGCCAAAGCCAGCTGGAAAACCAGGTGTCCAGCACGTCTTCGTCCTGATGCAGGCTGCCATGGCCGCAATCCGGACAGGCGGAGGGCTGTTCCTTGGCGACCGTCATCCTGCCGCAGGCGTCGCAGTAATAGGCGGGGATGCGGTGACCCCACCAGATCTGGCGGGAGATGCACCAATCCCGGATGTTGTTCATCCAGTGCATGTAGACCTTGGTCCAGCGTTCCGGCTGAAAGCGCACCTCGCCGCTTTCGACCACCTCGATCGCGCGCGCGGCCAAGGGTTTCATCTTCACAAACCACTGGTCCGAAAGGTAGGGCTCGATCACTGTGTCGCAGCGGTAGCAGTGGCCGACGGCGTGCTCGTGTTTGTCAATCTTTTCCAGCAGGCCCTGCTCTGCCAGCAGGTCCACCACTTTGGCGCGGCAGGCGTAGCGGTCCAGGCCGGCAAAATCGGTCCCAGCGGCCGCGTTCATGATGCCGTGTTCGTCGATCACCAGCAGTTGGGCCAGATTGTGGCGCAGGCCGATCTCAAAGTCGTTGGGGTCGTGGGCCGGGGTCACTTTCACGCAGCCGGTGCCAAATTCCAGATCGACGTATTCGTCCGCGATCACGGGGATGGTCCGGCCGGTGAGGGGCAGCGCGACTTGACGGCCGATGATGGAGGTGAAGCGTTTGTCCCTTGGATTCACGGCCACGGCGGTGTCGCCGAGCATCGTTTCCGGACGGGTGGTGGCGACCACGAGGTAACCTTCGCCATCGGCAAAGGGATAGCGGATGTGCCAGAGGTTGCCGGATTCGTCGGCGTGGTTGACCTCGTCGTTGGCCAGGGCGGTCACGCAGCGGGGGCACCAGTTGATGATGTATTTGCCTTTGTAGATCAGGCCGTCTTCATAGAGGGAGACGAAAACTTCCTTCACCGCGCGGGAGAGCTGGTCGTCCATGGTGAAGCGGAGGCGGTCCCAATCGCAGGAAGAGCCGAGCAGCTTGAGCTGGTCGATGATGATGTTGCCTTTTTCGTGTTTCCAGGCCCAGATCTTTTCCACCAGCTTTTCGCGGCCGATGTCGTGGCGGGAAACGCCGTCTTTGGCCAGGCTCTTTTCCACCATGTTCTGGGTGGCGATGCCGGCGTGGTCGACTCCCGGCAGCCAGAGGGTGGGCTCGCCCAGCATGCGGTGGTAGCGCACCACCACGTCCTGCAGGGTGTTGTTCAGCACGTGGCCGATATGCAGGATGCCGGTCACATTGGGGGGCGGGATCAGGACGGTGAAGGGCGGTTTGGCCGCGTCTCCGCCCGGCTTGAAATAGCCTCGCCCTTCCCAGAAGGCGTACCACTTTTTCTCTATCTGCTGCGGTTCGTAAGTTTTGCTGATCTCCATGAGCTTCCTTCCTGATGTTCCGGATCATCCGGATGTTTACTGTTTATTGCCAGAAAATAACCCCAAATCGTGGCGGCGGAACAGTGTCAAGCAAATAAAGCGGACGGGCGTTGACAAAGGGGCGGTTGAACGGGGCGCGATCCAGCGGCTGGAAGGGAACTTCGAAAAAACCGCTTGACGATAAATCCCCCCTGTCCAGCGTTACGAATATGAAAAATCTGAAAGCTTGCCTGATCGGGTATCTGCTCTATCTGTATGTCTTTGGCTGCGTGGCCTGGCTGCTGTTACGCCTGGCGGAACGGAGCGTTCCGGGCTGGGCTATCCTGGCTTTGCCGCTGTTGCCGGCGATCGTTTTGGGCCTGCGCCGGGATTCCCTGGGGGGCAAACTGGCCGATCCGGGCAGCGATAGGCTGGGCCTGGCCGGCAGGATCGAGCTCGCTGGGGCGATAGCGATCAGTTTCGTGGTCGGTTGGGTGATCGTGGAGGTCAAGCCTTTGGATTTTTTGATGAACGCGCAAAACACGACCGGCATCCTGAAGGGCATCTTCAACCCCAATCCAGACCAGCTTTTGCCGATGCTGGCCGCGCTGATGGAAACGATCTATCTGGCGCTGCTGGCCACGGTTTTTGCCATCCCCTTCGCCTTCGCGTTCAGTTTCTTCGCCGCCAAAAACCTGATGTACGGCTCGCTGCCGGGTCGGATCGCCTATTTCGCCATCCGCACGGTGGCAACGGTGTTCCGTTCCATCGAGGCGATCGTCTGGGCGATCATCTTTTGCGTCTGGGTGGGGATCGGCCCCTTTGCCGGGATGCTGGCGCTGTGGATCCATTCCATCGCTTCGCTGATCAAGCTTTATTCCGAACAGATCGAAAACATCGATCCCGGCCCCGTGGAAGCGATCAAATCCACCGGGGCTTCCACCCTCCAGGTCTGGCGCTATGCCATCACGCCGCAGATCCTGGCGCCCTATCTGGCCTTCACCATCTACCGCTGGGACATCAACGTCCGCATGGCGACCATCGTCGGTTTTGTGGGCGGCGGCGGCATCGGCCTGGCCCTCAACCAGCAGCAGCAGATGCTGGCCTGGCGCAACGTGGGCCTGATCATGTGGCTGATCGCGCTGGTGGTCTGGGTGATGGACATGTTCAGCGGCTACATCCGCGCCAAATTGCTCACCAATTGAAGGAGCCATCATGAATGCCCCCAATCCCGTGGAAATCATCCTCGCCAAACGCAATGGCCGGGCGCTGACCGCAGACGAAATCGCCTGGTTTGTCCAGGGCTTCGTGGCTGCCGGCATCCCGGAATACCAGATGAGCGCGCTGCTGATGGCCGCCTATTTTCAGGGCCTCAACCGCAAGGAGATCGCCGCCCTCACCCAAAGCTATATCGACAGCGGGCAGACGCTGACTTTCCCGGAAAGCCTGACCGTGGCGGACAAACATTCCACCGGCGGCGTCGGCGACAAGATCAGCCTGATGCTGGCGCCCATCGCCGCCTCGCTGGGCCTGACGGTGCCGATGATTTCCGGCCGCGGGCTGGGGCATACCGGCGGAACTCTGGACAAACTGGAAGCCATCCCCGGATTCCAGGTGCAATACAGCATGGACGAATTTCAAAAACTGACGGAAGAGCACGGCTGCGCGCTGGTGGGGCAATCCGACGAACTGGTGCCCGCCGACCGCAAGATCTACGCCCTGCGCGACGTCACGGGCACGGTGGAGAGCCCGGGCCTGATCACCGCCAGCATCATGAGCAAAAAGATCGCCGAGGGCGCCCGCCATCTGGTGATCGACCTCAAGGTCGGCAGCGGGGCCTTCATGCCCGATCTTAAGCGGGCCCACGAACTGGCGGATTTGCTGAAGACCACCGGCGAACGCTTTGGCCAAAAGGTCAGCGTGGTCTTTTCCAACATGAATTCACCCCTCGGCCTGGCGGTGGGCAACGGACTGGAGATGATCGAAGCGATCGAATACCTGAAGGGGCGGCCCCTGGCGGACACCGCCCTGCTCACCAACACCCTGACGGCCCAATTGCTGATCAGCGCTGGCCTGGCCACAGACGCGGCCGACGCCGTGGAGCGGATCGAAGCCGCGGTCTCCAGCGGCAGGGCCTTGCAAAAACTGGAAGAGATCATCACCGCCCAGGGCGGCGATCCCAGGGTTTTGGAAGATTACAGCCTGCTGGGCACGGCGAAATACCATCTGCCGGTCAGAGCCGCAAAGACGGGATACATCCACAGCATCGATTCCAAAGCCATCGGCTATGCCCTGGTGCGCGTGAAAGCAGGCCGGATGAAGGTTTCGGACCAGCTGGACTACGGCGCCGGCGCCCTGCTGATCCCCAAGGTTGGCAACCGCGTCAGCGAAGGCGACCCGCTGGGAGAACTGCTCTGCAACGACGCCTCGCGCGGGGAAGAGGTGGCGGAGCTGATCCGCTCTGCCTATCAGATCAAGCCGGAGCCGGTGGGCAAAGAAGAGTTGATCCTGGGAATCGTGTGATCTGACCCCGGAAAAGGCATTTGAGGGAACAGAGGGGTTTTTTCACCACAGAGAAGCAGAGTTAACGGAGAACAGTGAGCAGAGCGGCTTTGAATGAACTTTCAGGCTGCTTCTGCGTGTTTGTCAGGCTATCGATAAACCGTCCCGTTGCTTCTGCAAGGAGTGGGGCAACCGATCGTGGCGAAAAATCCCCGCTGGCCAGGGATTTCATGGGCAGATAGATCCGAGTTGGGACGAATATCACGAAGCAACTAATTTTGCTTGACTATTTTTTGAGTGTCGATTAAAAGTGTTTTCGTATTGTGTTACCAGTCGATAGAGAGAAAACTATGACAAGGTTACGAATTTGCGTCTTCATTCTGGTTCTGCTCAGTCTGTTGAGCCCGCTTCTGGCCGAAGGTGAAAAGCCCTTCAGGATCATTGACATCAATGTTTGGTCCGGGACGGATTATCAAGGCCGGCTGGCTTTCCGGATGTGGGAAAGCCCCTCCCAGATCGAGCAGCGTTATCAGATACTGCTCGCCAATTTGAAAGAGGCCGGCCCGGATGTCGTTTTCGTCCAGGAAACCAGCCCGGTGGACCGCTACGCTAAGCGCCTGGCCAGGGATCTGAACATGGACGAGATCCACCAGGTCTGCATCGCCGGGATCAAGATCCTGGGTTTCGGAGCTCCCTGGGGTTTCAAGGAGGGCAATTGCATCCTGGCCAGAAAAGGGCTGGATCTGACCAGGCTGGACGACTGGAAGCTCTCCGGAGCGCCCGGGATTTACAGCGACAGGCTGACCGTGCATCTCGACGAGACCGTCTCCGCCCTGCTAGGCAGGATCAGCATCGATGGCAAACCGGTCTATCTCATCTGCACCCATCTCAATGCCGCCCCCCGGGATGAACAGGCTCTGCTGGACAGCCTGACCAGCCTGCGGGACAATGGCGAGATCCTGAATTACGAGTATGAAGAGCTTTACCGGCGCTGGCAGAAAGGCATCAGGCGCAGGCAGACGGAAATGGCCAGGCTGTTGGAAGGCATCCAAAATCTGCCCGCCGGCACGCCCGTGATCGTGGGGGCGGATTTCAACGAGAAGCCGCAGTCCGACGTCGTTAGGGATTTCATCACCAGAGGGCGCTTTGTGCCTTTGCCCCTCACGCCGGACTCGCTGGCGGTCACCTGGGACGCCGCGCGCAACACCAACACCTTCTGGTCGCAGCGCTTCACCGACGCCCGGGGGCGAAAACGGGACAATTGGTACAAGTTCAACGCCATCGCGGCAAAACTGCCCCGGCGGCTGGATTACATCTTTCTGAACGAAAAATTCGCCGGCACGGATAGCATCCGCAGCAGCGTCATCCTGGATCAGCCCGTGGCCGGCGTTTTCGCCTCGGACCACTACGGCATTCAGGTCGACCTGGACATCGGCAGATCCCTGGAAGGGGTTCCCAGGCTCTACGGGCCGCTGTCAATCCACCCCCGGAGCCTGTCGGTCATGCCACTGCCGGAACCATCCAGCGGCAGCATTGGCCTGAACCTCGAAATGTACCTGCTGAGCGCGCTAAAGCGAAATGAATCCTTTCTGATCAACCTGTCCGGCAACGCATTGGGCGACCTGAGGGGCAAGCTGGACTTCTCATTGCCGGACTACGATCTGAGGCAGAGGCGCAAATACGGCTATGCCATCGACCTGCGAACGGAGTACGCCAAAAGGGGCAAAACCGCCTTTTACGGACTGGGCTCCGCCTCGGAGTATCGGGACAGGGAATACTACGCCAGGGAGGAGTGGGAGGTCAGGCCCGCCCTCAGCCGGTCTTTCAGTTCCCACATCATTGGGCAACTCGGCTACCTGTTCCGGTCGGTCAAAATGTCCGGGTTCGAAAGGGACGGCCTGCTGGATGCATTTTTCCCGGCTAACGCGTCCGCCAGGCAGTATTCCAGCCTGTTTGAAAATCTCCGTTACGACACGCGCGACAGCTTTGACAATCCCACCCGCGGCCTGCTTCTGCAGCAGGAGGTGGAACCCGTAACCGTCTATTCCCCCGTACCCGGCGACTTCATTTCGCGGCTGCGGGAAGCCAAGGCCAGATACAGCCTCAACGCGCAATCCTACTCGGTGCTGTTTTATCCCAACACCGTTCTGGCGCTCAGGCTATTGGGCCAGCACGTAGCCGGAAACGGCAGGGATTCGGACCTCCAACTGCAGTCGCTACTTTCCCTGGGCGGCGAAAACAGCCTGCGCGGCAGCCCCGCCGGGCGCTATCTGGGCAACGTGATGGCCGTCGCCAACGCCGAACTGCGCTTTCCCATCCATGACCCATTGGGCGGCATAGTGGCGTGGGATACCGGTAGGGTATGGTCGGAACTGGAGGAGGCGAGCCTGGCCGATTGGCAGGGAAATCTCACGCTGGGCCTGCGCTACAAGCTACCGGACATCGATATCCTGTTCAAGCTGGACCTGTCCAAATTCCTCCTGCGCTTCGATGTTGGCCTGGGCAGGGAAACCACCTGCGTTCACATCAATTTTGGGCAGGCGTTTTAAGCCGGGGGTCAAAAGCGGGCTTCCGTGTCGATCCCAGCGCTGAACTCCTTGTGAACATAACCGTAGTGGCAGCCCCACCAGTGGAGCAGGGTGGCTACTGCCCTGATCGCGGTGGGGATGCAGACGGACTGGATGTCGTTCATCTCCTCTTCCGTGAGATCATGACCCTTGTGCTTCTGAAATTCCGCCGAGCCGCCCTGCATTTCCAAAACCCTGGCCTGCATTTCCTGGATGTAGGGATAATCTGAAAAGGGGTGGGTCGGATTGGCTGTGAAATCGCCGTCGCAATCGTTGCTGGGAAACATGGCGGCGACCTGGTTCACGCTGTAAAACAGGTCGTAAAGGAAATCCCGGCTGTCGACGCCGGCGGGCAGGGGGATCAAATCGTAGCCATAAGCCCTGGCCACGTCCGCGGAAGTCCAACGCACCCCGGAACGGCCTTCCAGATAGCCTCCCTTCGCTTTGACCGCGCTCTGGATGTTCCAGCCTTCGTAAGCGTCGCATTCTTTGTATTTGGCTGGCCCGATCACTGGCAGTAAACCGTGATTGTCCGCGTGGGCGTGGGTGGGAACGCACATGTCGGCAAGCAGGTGGCACAGCCTGCCCAGATATCTGTATTCCTCGCAATTGCCGGTCTGGCGCATCAGGCTGGACCAGTCTTCAGCGGTGATGTGAACGTAGTAGGGGATCTCGTACCCGCGATATCTTCCCAAGGCTCCGTAGCAGCCCAGGACGAGGACGTTGTGGCCGATGATGTAGTCGTCCACGCTGTAGACCGCGATCCGGAACATTCTCTTTGAACTGGTGAGGTTGATCGTCTGGGAGGGGACCTTCGTTTCGGCGACGGTGATAAAGCTGTGGTCCTTGTCCCCGGTCTTGAATTCCAGCGTCCGGAAAAGACGGGTCCCATCGCCGTAGACCATTCTTTCCGCCTTTCTTTGCGCGGAGGGGATGCTGTGGATGGTAAATTCGCCCTTGAGCCATCTGCCTTTGACCAGATTGTGGCCAGAGCTGTTGACCGGTTCCGCGGTGTCCGCGTTCCAGAAATGCGTCAGGGTGGTGGCCTGGCTTTTGACCAGCCGGATCGAGGTGGCGCTGATGCCTTCCACATAGGGCTCCGGCCCGCCCTTTTGGCCGTAACCATAGATCCAGTCCTCAAGGTCCTCCCCGATGCTGTTTTGCAGGATAGAGTTCACCGCGTCGTGGTTGGCCAGGGTGGAGTAGTTGTCGTAGTAATGGATGTGGTTGAGATACTCTATGGCCTGCCTGACGATGTCTTCATGCACATCGCCGAGGTAGGCGGCAAGTCCGGCGCTGCCAAACAGAAGGGCCAGGAGCAGTAGAATCGCTTTCCTCATACGAGCCTCAGGGATTTGTGCCTTCCGTCCGCGCTCCGGCAGTAAGTGTGATTCAACCCAGGACCGGCGGTTTGGCTTTTCCAGGCTGGACGTCAATTACACAACTCCTATCTTTTGCCTTAATACTGGGGCGGATATATTTTGTCAAGCAGATTATCCGCGGGCTTTGCGCCAGCCCCGGATGCCGCCCCGGGCGCTGTTTCCC
>CAZOVZ010000061.1:0-10799 GCA_964583755.1 uncultured Candidatus Cloacimonadota bacterium | reverse complement strand
CCTACCTAAAAATTCCACTACTCTGTCAGTCGAGACGTTATTCAACGGTCTTTAGTTTCATATCGATATTTCGCCACAGAGAAGCAGAGTGAGCAGAGTAGAGGGAGCAGAGGGGTTGTCCACGAATTACTCGAATTTCATGCATTGGGGGGAGGAGTGATGAAGTGATGGGGTGATGAGGTGGTGGAGTGGTGGGGTTTCTGGATTCCGGGTCGGAGCCCGGAATGACAAGGGATGGTCCACGAATTGCACGAATTTCACGAATTGGTTTTATTATGGGGGGGGTAGTGCCTGTTCAAGATCGCTTTGGTCCGGGGGCTACAGAGATGACTGGGTCAATGGAGTCTGCCGGTGAGGCTGTGGGAGGCCCTCCATTCCGCCTGGCTCTTGTATTTTACATAGAATACCTTGAGGTCCGCCTCGGATTTGTATTTGACAAAGCGCACGGTGAAGTCCGCGGCACTCTTATACTTTTCAAAAAACCAGATCTGGTCTTTGTTCTTCGCCTCGGATCTGTAGTCCGCCACATACACGCAAAGGTCCGCTTCGGACTTGTATTTTGCCACCCAGACTTTGGCATCGGCCCTGCCGCTGGCCACGACATAGACTGAGCCAGCCTGGCACACAGACGTAAGTGCGATCAGGCAGATCGCCAGCAAGGTGAATTTCAACGGGCCTCCAAGGTTATTTTATTCACAACAGGGAAACGGAGAGATCAGAGGGGGTTGTCCACAAATTACACGAATTACACTAAACAAATGGCAAAAGCAGAAAAGGGCGATGGAAACAGACTTGGTCCCGGTCAAGTAGGATTGACAGGGAGCCTGGGAGGACAGGGCAGATTACCATTTATACTAAATGACCTGAAGCCTTCATTCTCAATAATCAGAGCAGACCGGTGATGGGTGCCGGTAGAGGGTCCATATTATCCAAAGGCAAACCGAGGATCACCGTATATATGGTTTTGCCGGTATTGATCTGAGGATAGGTGGGAAAATTTCTGTGATATTCAGCGATGCAATCCAGGGCAATTTTCTTCCCATCGATGACATGCTTGTTGATCGCCGCCAGGGTGGCAGAATCGCCAACGTAGTAGTTGAACCACAGGCCCGGACCTTCTTCAGAGTAGAGTTTTACAAAGTCTTTGGCGAAGCTCTTGGCGTCGGCAGTCCCACGCTTGAATTCCACATTCAGGCACCGATATGTAACCGCGCTTGCAGCGGGATTTTTTACCTTTGACTGGACGCTCTCAGTAATATTCACACCCCCCAGACGGATCTCGGGCCATTCAGAGGTGGAAAAGAGCCCATCGATGGCTAGATCTATGCTAGCGGAGGAGGCTCCCCCCTGTTTCTTGGATTTGGAGTTCTCTGCGTGGGGTACGATCACCGGCGTGTCGAGCCTTTTACTGAAACCCTTGTAGGCCAAAGTTGTAGGAGTCTCGACTGTGTAGCCAAAGGGCAGTATTTTTACCCTGTTGTGGATGTGCTCTTCCAGCCACAGCACAAAGAGGAACCTGGCTTCCTGTTCACTGTATCTGCTCTTCCCTGCATACCTCGGGCTGCATTGCAAGCTGTAAGTGGGGAAATTGAGGCCACTAGTGACCGTTTGCGAATTCTTCATAAAATCAAGGCGCTGGTGTAATTCCTTAATGAGGACATCCAGATCTAGGAGAGTGATTGTCGGAGGCATATATAACTCCTTCGAAGTCTAGTCTATACTGAGACAAGTATTTGTTTCATTTGGCCAATGCTGTCAAAAAAGTGGAGGCCACATTTCCCTTTCGCACCCATATGCGTTCTCAATCAATTTATCAAGTCGTATCACCATTTTCTCAAATAGGCAGTATTGCAGTTTAATTTATAACTGTTTTTCGAAAATCACCCAATCTCTTCTAACATAGCTTTAAACAGCTTAACACAACTCAACATTTATTTTACGTGAAAGTTTTCCATGAACTGCTGGAGGATCACCGCGCGGGAGGGATGGCGGAGTTTTTTGAGGGCTTTGTCCTCGATCTGGCGGATGCGTTCGCGGGTGACTTGGAAGATGTTTCCCACCTCTTCGAGGGTGCGGTGGTAGCCGTCGTCGATGCCGAAGCGGAGGCGGATGACGCGTTCCTCGCGGGTGGTGAGGGTTTTGAGCACCTCGTCCACCTGTTTTTTGAGCAGGGAGCGTTCGGCGAGGCGTTCGGGGCTGATGATGGTTCGGTCTTCGATGAAGTCGCCGAGGATGGAGTCTTCGGAGTCGTGGCCGATGGGTTTGTCCAGGGAGACGGGTTCCTTGGAGATGGAGAGGATGGATTTGACCTTGTCGAGGGGCATGTCGAGGACTTCGGAGATTTCTTCGGGGAAGGCGTCGCGGCCGAGTTTTTGTTGGAGGCGGCGGCTGGTGCGGTTGATCTTGTTGATGGATTCGATCATGTGGACGGGGATGCGGATGGTTCGGGCCTGGTCGGCGATGGCGCGGGTGATGGCCTGGCGGATCCACCAGGTGGCGTAGGTGGAGAATTTGTAGCCCTTGCGGTAGTCGTATTTTTCCACGGCGCGCATGAGGCCGGTGTTTCCTTCCTGGATGAGGTCGAGGAATTCGAGGCCGCGGTTGTTGTAGCGTTTGGCGATGGAGATCACCAGGCGGACGTTGGCCTCGATCATCTCGTTTTGGGCTTTTTCCTTGGTGCGTTCGGCGCGTTCGATCTCGCGGAGGAGGAAGACGAGGTCGTTGCCGGTCATCTTGGTTTCCAGTTCGACGCGGCGGATCTTGCGGCGGGCGTTTTTGATCTTGCGCAGGGTTTCGACGAAGATGTTGGGGTCGATGCCGGTCTCGGCTTCCACTTCCTGAAAATCCTCGTTGGACTTTTTGGCGCGGCGTCCGTAGGTGCAGATCTCGTCGATGGTGAAGCGTTTGATCCTGGTGAGGTCGGTGATGCTGTCGTAGCTTTCCTCGATGCGTTCGACCAGGCTGCGGATGCGGTAGACCATGCGCTTGATGAGTTTGTCGTTGTAGTTGAGCTGAGAAAAGGCGTTGTTGATCTCGGCGCGGAGGTTGTTGATCTCTTCCTGGCGGACGGCGTTGCCGGTGTCGTCAAAGTCGCAGCTGTCGAGGATGGCGCCGATCTTGTCGAAGGTGGCTTCGTTGGCCTTGAGGATGTCGCGGAATTGCTCGATGATGATGACGTCTTGCTTTTTGTCGATCCAGGTGCCGATGTCGACCTTGAAGATCTGGTCCAGGCGGACCCTGCGTTCGCGGTAGCGGTGGAGGAAGTTGTACATTTCGCGGAGGGTGGAGCCAGATTTGAAGACGTTTTGGTTGATCATCTTCTGGTAGGTTTCGATCTTTTGGGCTACGCGGACTTCGCCCTCGCGGTCGAGGAGGGGGACCCTGCCCATCTCGCGCAGGTACATGCGGACGGGGTCGTCGTAAAAGCGCTTGGTCTTGAATTTTTTGGGCGCGACTGTCTTGCGGACGGCGGCGCCGGTCTTGGTGAGGCGCTTTTCGGTCTCATCGATGATCTCTATGCCGTCCTGGCGGAGGTCGAAGATGATGTCTTCCACCTTGTCCAGGAAATAGGCGCTGCTGGGCAGGATGTCGTTGATCTGTTTAAAGGTGATGTAGCCGGAATCCTTTCCCAGGTCGACCAGTTTTTTCAGGCATTCGTTGTAGGTGATCATTTACGCTCCTTGGAGGGCTAAAAGGTTTTTAATAAAGGATCCTGGTGACCACGGCGCGGGTCATCTCGCGGTAGGCGGAGGAGAGCTCGGTGCGCTGGCGCAACAGGCCCAGATTGCCCGGGTCAGCCATGATCTTGCGGGCGATGTCCTCGAGGTCGCGGAGGATTTTTCGCAGTTTCACCTGCGCGACTATCCCGGCCAGGTCCATCTCCTGCAAGTCTTCAAACAGAAACTCTGCCAAAAGATCCCTTAACTCCTTGTTTTCGATGTTGTCAAGAAGTGAGGCGGGCTCGTCGACATCGGCGGCGGAAACGTTGGCCAGCAGATATTTATAGAGCTCGCGGTGCTTTTTATCGATAAGATAATCCGGAGTCAGCTCCCCGGCAAGAAAATTGAACGCGGCGCGGTCTTTCAGGCCCAGGATGAGGGCATAGCGCTCCTCCACGCTGGCATCCAGAGGGGCGGGGGCGGGAGCGGCGGAAGCCTCTTCCGGCCTGGGTTGGCGTCCGCTCTGGCGCAGCCTGCCAAAGAGCGCGGCGGCGGAAACGCTGAAGGCCTCGGAGATGTCTTTGACCAGCAGCTCACGCTTGATGTCGTCCTTGAGGCCGCGGACGGCGTCCAGAAGCTGGTCGATCTTTTCGCTTTCGGAGATATTGAGGTCCGTCTTGGCCACAAAGCTGACCACGTCCCTGGCGGCGTCGATCCTCTCCCGCAGGGCGTCCGCGCCCTTTTCCAAAAGGAAGCTGTCCGGGTCGTGGCGGTCGGGAAGCTCGATGATGAGGGCGTCCAGCCCCTTGGAGAGGCAGAGCAGGGCGCCGCGGAGGGCGCTTTTGATCCCGGCGGGGTCGCCGTCGTAGAGCATGTAGACCGTTTTGGCGTAACGGGTGATCAGATAGATCTGGTCGTCGGTGAGGGCGGTTCCCAACGAGGCGACGGAGTTCAAAAAGCCGTTTTCGTAGAGGCGGAGGAAGTCGAAATAGCCTTCGCAGACCAGGACGCTGCCGGCCTTGGCGATCTCGTATTTGGTCTTGAAGAGGCCGTAGAGCTCCTTGCCCTTGGTGTAGATCTCAGTGCCGGAGCTATTCACGTATTTGCCGACGTTGCCCTGGGGATTGAGGACCCTCCCGCCGAAGGCGATCACCTCGCCGATGTTGTTGTGGATGGGAAACATCAGGCGGTCGCGGAAGAAATCGACCAGGTTGCCGGAGTAGTTGCCAAAGAGTCCGGATTCCTTGAGCAGCGAGACCGAATGGCCTTCCTTGAGGAGGTGGTTGAGCAGGGATTTTTCGCTGTTGAGCGAGTAGCCCAGTTCCAGGCTGCGGGCGGTTTCCGGGCTGAAGGAGCGGCCCCTCAGATATTCCAGCACCGGCTCGCCGTGGGCGAAAAGGTTGTTCAGGTAAAAGTCTTTGGCGGTTTTGTAGACCAGCAAAAGCTGCTCGCGCTGGGTGCTGACCTTTTTGGTGCGGTCAAATTCCGGCACCGCGATCCCGACCCTGGCGGCCAGCTTTTTCACCGCCTCGATGAAGGTCAGGCGCTCGTAATCCTGGACAAAGCCATAGACGTTGCCGCCCTTGCCGCAAACGAAGCATTTGTAGAGCTGCTTTGGCTTGCTGACGTAGAGGGAGGGGTTGGTGTCTTTGTGAAAGGGACAGATCCCACGCCAGTTCGCGCCGGATTGGCGGAGCGGAAGGTAGTCCTGGACCACCTCCACGATGTCGTTGGCTTGGCGGATCTGATCTATTAAAGCGTTGTCCATCTATATCTTTACCAGCGTGACGCCGCTGCCGCCCTCGCTCATGGGGGGCGTGTCCAGCGAGACCACCTGTTTCTTCTTTTTCAAATATTCGCGCACCTTGCTGCGCAGGACCCCGGTTCCCTTGCCGTGCACGATGCGCAGGGTGTGCAGCCCGGCCAGGACGGCGTCGTCCAGAAAGTCGTCGATCAGCGGGCGGGCCTCGTCGAAGGTGAAGCCCAACAGCTTCAGTTCGTAGCGGGCCTTGACGCTGGCGGTGGTCCGCCCCAGGGGTTGCGGTTTTTCTTCCGGAACGGACTCTTTGGCCGCGTAGAGCGAATCCAAGGGGGTGCGGAAGCTGATCCCGTTGAGGTCGACCGTGGCGCTTTTGTCCCTGATCTCCAGGACCGTGGCCTCGGCATCGAAATTGCCCAGCCAGACGCGGTCTCCGGGTTTGGGGTCGAAAGCCTTGTCCCGTTTGGCGGCGCCGTTTTGGAGCAACTCGGATTGCAGGCCTTGCAGCTTGACATCGATGTCATGCAATTTTCTTTCCGAAAGTGACTTGCGTTCGTCGCGCTCGAGCTTTTTCAGGCTCTCCTGTTCCTGGCGGTAGAGCTTTTGTTGGGCGATCAGCTCCGCCTGGAGTTCGCGGATGAACTTCTGTTTGCGCTCGCGCAGCTCGGCTTCCAGGCCGCCTTCCTTGCTCTCCAGCTCCTGGATCTTGGCCTCCAGGTTGCGGGTTTTGAGCTGATACTCGTAGGAGGCCCGGCCCAGCGCCTTTTTCTCGTTTTGCATCTTCTTCAGCAGCTCGGTGAATTCCAGGTTTTGGGAACCGCTCAATTCCCTGGCGCGGGCGATCAGGCCGGTCTCCAGGCCCAGGGAGGAGGCGACCTCGATGGCAAAGCTGTCGCCGGGGATGCCGGAGCTGAAGCGGAAAGTGGGCAGCAGGCTCTTGAGATCGAACTGCATGGAGGCGTTTAGGCAGTCCGGATGCGTCTCCGCGAAGATCTTCAGGGCTGTGTAGTGGGTGGTGACCACGGCCTTGCAGCCCAGGGCGGTAAAGCGTTCCAGGATCGCCTGGGCGAGGGCGGAACCCTGTTGGGGGTCCGTGGCGGCGCCGATCTCGTCGATCAGCACCAGGCTGGCGGCGTCCGCTCCGGCCAGCATGCGCTGGATCTTGGAGACGTGGGAAGAAAAGGTGGAGAGGGCGTTTTCGATGGACTGGTCGTCGCCGATGTCCGCGAAGACCTGGCTGAAGAGGCCGATCTCGCTGTCCGCGTCGGCGGGGATGGGCAGCCCGGAAAGCGCCATCAGGCAGAGCAGACCGACGGATTTCATGAACACGGTCTTGCCGCCGGTGTTGGGCCCGCTGAGGATCAGGATGCGGTGGCCGCTGCCCAGTTCCATTTCAAAAGGGACCACCAGTTGGGGCTTGCCCAGCCTCAGGACCAGCAGCGGGTGGCGGGCGCCGGAGAGCTTGATCCTCGGTTCCGGGACGATCCGCGGCACCCTGGCGTCGAGGAGGCGGCAAAGCCTGCCGCAGGCAAAGCGGAAATCGAGCTGGGCCAAAATCTCCTGGTTGCGCTCCAGGGCTTTGGCTTCCGCCCTGATCTGGCCGGTGTATTCCACAAAGATGCGGTAGATCTCGCGCTTTTCCTCCTGCTTGAGGAGTTGGAGCTCGTTGTTCAGCGGCACCACGCTCTGGGGCTCGATGAAGAGGGTGGACTTGCTGCCGGACTGGCTTTGGACGATGCCGGGGACGAAGGGGGCGGCGTTTTCCTTGATCGGGAGGACGAAGCGGTCGTCGCGCCGGGTGATGAATTTATCCTGCAGATAGCCTTCGTAGCGGGGGTCGTTGAGCATGCCCTGCATGGTTTTCTGGATGTTGCGCTGGAGGGCGGCGCTGCGTTTGCGGATGCGGGAAAGCTCTGGCGACGCGCTGTCCAACACCTCGCCCTCGGGGTCAAAAATCTGGACAAAGCGTTTGGCGATCTCCGCCAGCGGGGTCAGCCGCTTCCAAAGCTGGCGCAGGGAGGGAAAGTCTTCCAGATGCTCTTCCGCGCCCTTGATCTGATTGGCCAGGCTCACGTTCTGGTAGATTGCCTGAAACTCTTCAAAGCCAAACACTGCGTGCTCGCCGGCGGAAAACAGCCCGCCGAGGTCGCGCAGGTCCTCAAAGACAAAGTCCAGTCCGCGTTCCAGGCATTCCTGCAATTCCGCCACCAGTTTGAGGCTGGCCTGGATGGCGGGGATCTCCTCCAAAGGACGCAGCAGAGCGGCTTGCTCCCTGCCCAGGGCGCTGTGGCAGCGTCCGGCGATCTGGGCCGTCAGGCTGCCGTATTCCAGGTCCGCGTAAAATTCAGGGTTGGTCATCCCTGCTGTTCTTTCTCTTTAGCGGCCGCTTTTTTGTCCAGGATGTTCAGATATTTGTCGTATTGTTTGAGTTTGAGGGTTTGCACCAGGTCCGTCTTGAGGGTGTCCACCGCCGCGTAGATCTTGTGTTTGGCGGGGTTTTTGAGGGGGTTGGAAAGCGGGGGCAGGTAGTCCAGCAGGACCATGCAGACCATCACCACCAGCAGTCCGTTGAAAAAGCCAAACACCAGGCCCAGCAACTTGTTCAGGCCGGAAAGCTTCACCGCGCTGATCATGCGGTTGAGGATGAAGATCACCAGCCGGAGCACCACCGCGAACAGCACCACGATCAGGATGCCGGCCACGACCGAGGCCAGGATGAAGTTCATCTTGTAGTTTATCAGCAGGCTGTTTTTGACCAGCGGATAGAAGTGGCTGGCCAGAAAGAAGGAGGCGATGGTGCCCGCGATGCCCACCAGCGAGGCCGCCAGACCCCGGCGCAAACCCTGAACCATGAAAAACACCAGGACCGCGAGGATGATCCAGTCCATTATACCCATGAATATTCTCCTTGTTTTCGATGCAAAAAAGCAGACAGGGACGAATCCCTGTCGCTTGATGTTCTATGTTCAAAGAAATGCGTTCGGCTACTTCATATAGCGCTGCATTCTGCGCTGAACCTTGATCATTTTCCGGCGAGCAGCGTTGGCTTCGCGTTTTTTCTTTACGCTCGGCTTTTCATAGGCCTGATTCTTTTTGATCTCGGAAAGAATCGCGGCTTTCTCGCATTTCTTCTTGAAACGTTTCAGCAGATAATCGAAGGATTCGTTTTCTTTCGCTATGACTGTCGGCAAGCAAATCACCACCTTTTGTTTTTGATTTGAGAGGGTCAGGATTTTCGCCCGCTGATTGCTGTCAAGCGGAAAGTGGGGGATGTCCACAGATTGCACGGATTTACACAGATTTTTTGTGGGTGGAAGGGCAGCGGGAGGACAGGCCTCCATCCTGACGAGCCGGTTTAGAGCCGTCATCCACTTCGTTATATCATTTCTTCTTTTCAGCTTTTTTCATCACTCAAAACACCCCCTTGGCTCCTATGACCATTACGCTATCATTACGGGACCATTACGGGTGAAACCCGTAATGGTCCCGTAATGGTCCCGCAATGGTAATGGGGGACAGAGAGTTGCGAAACAATTGACAAAGTTCTACTGGTGGGAGGATCCACCCGTATGAGGGCGGTTCAGAACGCTGTGGAGAGGATTTCGAAAAAAAAGCCATCCATGGAACTTCACCCAGACGAAATTGTGTCTCATGGAGCCGCTATTTTGGGTGAGATCATCGAGCAGGAGACTAGTGGTAAAAGTGATTTGATGCCTGTAGTCATCACTGATGTAAATTCTCATAGCTTGGGGATCGTCTGCCTGGATATCGAAAGGGGAGAAAAATACAATTCCATCATCTTACCGCGGAATACAAAAGTTCTTACACAGAAAAGCAACACTTATTCGACAATAGTGGATAACCAGACTGAACTTGAGATTGAAGTAACCGAAGGTGAAGAAGAGGATTTGGATTATGTGTTCTCTGTCGGCAAAGGCTTGATAAAGATATCTCCCTATCCCAAGGGAGCACCTGTTGAAGTGACGTATCAGTATGACAATAACGGCGTTATTCATGTAAACGTTTTTGACCATACCGCAAAGCAGAGTTTGGGAGAACTGCATATTCAGAGGCGGGCAAACCTGACGGAAGCGGATGTAGCTCATATAAAAAGAACGCTGGACCAGATAGAGGTCCAATAAAAAAAGGAAGGATAAAGATGGCAACAGTCAACTACTACCAGATTCTCGGTTTACCGGAGACCGCGTCAATAGCCGATATCACTGAGAAGATCAAGGAGAAAGGCAGAACCTGGACTCAAAGACAGACTGCCAAACGACCGGAACAGCAGCAGGAAGCGGTTAACAATCTACGGTTGATTCCAGAAATGAAAGCTGTGCTGCTTAACCCAGAAAAAAGGGCTGCTTACGACAAGGAACTCAAGGCGTCTGCTTACACGCCCCAAGGCGAAAGAAAAGATGTGGATGCAGATAATCTCATCAAAGAGGGTTGGAGGCTTATCGGCATAGGCAACATTCCAGACGCGCTGTATTATGCAACCAAGGCGATAAAAGCACAACCTGACAATCCTGAGGCTTGGTCTTTGCTAGGTTATTGCGAAGATGGCTGGGGAAATTACTCAGATGCCCTGGAAGCGATGCAAAAAGCAGTTAAACTGGAGCCCAATAACGCTGAGTATTACTACGATCTTGGCAGCTTGTATGAATCTCATAGCGATGAAGCTAATGCCTTGAAGCAATACCAAAGAGCGGCGATCATTGATCCTCAAGAGACTTCCTACCGGGCAGCCATTGGCTCAATTCTTGTGGCAACCGGACAGATCCAGGAAGGGGTAAAGATGCTGGAGCAGTGCATCAAAGAGAAGCCAGACAATCAAGGCTACAAAGACCTATTGGGCATGTGTTACATTGAACTGGGGTATCGGAACTGGACCCTTGTACCGGACGGCAATCCACATGTCTCTCCTGGATATTACCCAACCCGATTTGAGCATCTGACCGAAATGGAAGATGTCATAAGCAGAGTTGAAGGCATGAAAGTATCAAACGATGTCAAACAGGGCATGTTGACAGATGCCAAAAATCTCGTTGAGAATGTCAAGCGTAGGACATTTTCTGGTAGCATGTTGGTTGTCGGAGGAGCTGTGGTCCTAGCAATAATATCGTTCCTTGCGAAGGCCGGCCCACTGTTTGGCATCTATTTGTTAGTTGCTGCGGCACTCTACTACTTTTCCTGCATGGTGCCTCAATACAAGTTCAACAGGAGATTCATCAGCACTGGAGCCCAGGGTGGAGAAGAGACCAACAGTTTCTTGACTGAAAGTGGCTGCCTTGGGCCGATTGTCATTGTGATCATTTTACCGATCAAGACCGTTGCACATAGAAATGGACAAAAAGTATATGTAAATATCTCTTGACAAG
>CAZOVZ010000060.1:0-11753 GCA_964583755.1 uncultured Candidatus Cloacimonadota bacterium | reverse complement strand
ACCTACAATCGCCTGTAATGATCTACAGCCTGCCAGTTTCAATGTATCATACTCTGTTCTTCAATTACACTGAACCGGGATACTTCTATGTGTTAAACAGCCAAACTGCCCATCTTTATAAGTATATGATTTGGGAAAACACTCCGAGCCTGGTGTTTGATTATCCTCTGGGTTTCAATCTGCTGTCTCCGGTATTTTCCCGGAATCTGCTATATATGTGTGAAGCCAATGCTGTTGGAAATGCTGATTTGTATGTGTTTGATGGAGTTGTCTCAAATGATCCCTTTCTTTCCCACATTGTTCCGGATCTTGTACCACCTCCCGGTTACGTTTTTTATGCAGGAAATTATCTCTTTCTGCGCAACCATTTGAATCCAGGCCAACCAGCAGGTTTCTTTAATCCTTTAGGTTCATTTCAAGTGGAAAACAACATCCGCTGGGGGCATTTTGGAGACTATGTGTGTGTCAGCAGTGAATTAGGGATTAATTTTTACAATACCGAGGGATATCCAACTGGGTTCATTACGCCTGATTATTACCTGCCCCAAGGTTCATATACCGGCCATATCGAGAGTGACGATGCATACTTGTATTTCTTTGCGCAGGATAATGTCTCGATCTACTCATACACGACCACAGATAATGATGACCAGGTAGCTGTTCCGGAAATTAATAGGATAAGATGTTATCCAAACCCGGTAGTCGATGACCTCGTGATAGAGTTAAAAGGATTTGTGGAGCCTGATCAACCTATCCAAGTGTTCAATATCAAGGGGCAACTCATTAGGTTAATTTCAGTTGGGCAAAGAACAAGTGAAGGCTTTAGATTTGTCTGGGATGGCAAAGACATTGACGGTGATCGGGCATCATCTGGAGTATATTTTATCCGCCTGCAGGCTGAAGGGATATCCTTAACTCATAAAGTGCTATTGATGAAATAGGTACATTGCCAGTCCGGGGATTTCAGATAACTTGATACTGGATTTGCAGAAACCCTGATACTGGATTTGCAAAAACCCTGATACCGATTTGCAGAAATCCTGATACTGGGGTCTCACTAAAAACAGCGATTTGCAGCTAAAGTGATACTATTTGCAGATTTACTTGATACTCTATAGCGAATCAATCCTGTTTTGCAACTCCTTGTCTCCCATTACCATTGCGGGACCATTGCGGGACCATTACGGGTTTCACCCGTAATGGTCCCGCAATGGTAGCGTAATGGTCATAGGAGCGAGAGGGGGTTGGAAGGGTGAAATATGGGTGGAGAGTAGCCCTTCAAAAGACCTTTGAATAGTGCGCGCTGATTCCCGATCTTGCCATTCCGGCCTGCCGTCAGCCTGGAGTTCATGCGCCCTACCTCAGTTTCGCTTTGAGCTGAAACCTATAGGGCGCTTGGACTTCAGGCGTACCCTGGCCTTGACATTGAGAATTAACCGCGCGTACTGTTTGAAGTCCAAAGCCCCAAATGAGGCGGGGGAAGGGATGAAGCTGGATTAGGGGCTTTGAACTCCAAAGTGGCTGCGTAGAACCTTTATTGCTGACGTTGGTTTTATGTGCAATGCTTTATTACAGGTAACCAGGGCGGTCAGCTCCAGCCAGCGAGTGGCGAAAAGATGGGGAAACTGTGAATGGCGCTGACGGGAAGCGATGCCCGGGAGGGTGGAGCTGCTTGCGGCTTACGGTTCAAATCCTGACCATCGCCTTTTTCCTGACAATCCGCGATCACTTTATAGAAACCTTCCGCAAGAAAAAGCCGGAAGCTCGCGCTCCCGGCTGTTTGAAATGCTGCCCCAATAGGGCTTAGTTCATCATCAATAGCTTGCGGGTGAAGACCTCGTTTCCGGCGGTCAGGCGGATCAGATAGAGCCCGTTGTCGCAGGTCCGGCCCTGATCGTCGCGACCGTCCCAGGTCAACTGATGCTGGCCGCCGTTGGCTTCCAGGCTGGCCAGATGGCGCACCCGTTGGCCGCGGGCGTTGAACACGGATATCTCCACCTGGGTTTTGGCGGCCAGGCTGTAGCCGATCCAGGCGGTCTGGGAAAAGGGATTCGGATAGGCCGGTGCGAGGCCGTTGGCAGCGGGGATCGGGGGTACGGTGGACCCAGCGCCGTTGACGGTAGCCGTCACGGGGCCAAAATACTCCGCCAGGCCGTCCAGGTCGACGCTTTGCAGCCAGTAGTAGTAGCTGCCCTGCAGGCCTGTATCCCGGTCGGTGTAGAGATAGCTCTGCTGCTGCGAGGTATTGGTGGCGGCGATCAGCGGGCTAACCTGCAGCGCTTCCGACAGGACATCGCTCTGGCCGCGGTAGACATAGTAGCCCAAGACTCCGCTTTCGGACTGGGTGACCCACAACAGGTTCACAAAGTTGTCCACCGAAAGCATCGCCGTGAAGGAGGAGAGCTCCACCGGCAGGGGAGCGTCCTCTTCCAGCACGAAGGTGATGGTGTGGGTGTTGTTTCCCGCCGTGAAATCTGTTGTGGAAACGGTGATAGAACCAGTGGTCCAGTGATAGCCATCCGGCGCGGTGCCTGGGGTGTATGTTCCGGCCAGGGCTGCGGCGGTCGTCGCTGTAAAGGTATAATTCGTCACCTGACCTGTGGAAACGTTGTCCTTCAGGATGGTTGTTCCGGGCTGATTATAGCCGGTGGATTGGACGATGAGGGTGAAGTCCTTTTCCAGGACGAAGGGAACTGTGACGGTATAGTTGTTCGCCGCAGTGAAATCCCCTGCCGCAACAGTTATGGGAGTGGTGACCCAATGATATCCCGCCGGAGCTGTATCCGGTGAGTAACTTCCTGCCAATGTAGCGGGATCCGTGGAATAAAATGTGTAGTCAGTTATCTGGCCGGTGGTAACTGAGTCCTTGTAGATCGTGGTTCCGGGCTGTCCTGTGCCGGTAGATATGACCCTGAGTTCATAGTACTTTTTCAGGACAAAAGTAATGGTCTGCGTATAATCGTTGGCAGCCGTAAAACCAGAGGCCAACACCGAAATCGGCGTTGTTTCCCAATAATATCCCAACGGCGCTGTACCCGGGGAATAACTGCCAGCCAGGGCTGCGGCGGTCGTCGCGGTAAAAGTGTGATTCGTCACCTGACCGGTGGACAAGTTGTCCTTCAGGATGGTTGTTCCGGGCTGATTACCGCCGGTGGAGTTGACGATCAGGGTGAAGTCTTTTTCCAGCACGAAGGTTATGGTGTGAACATAGCCATTGGCGAGGGTGAAATCTGCGGTGGAGACCGTGATGGATGGGTTTAGCCAATGGTAGCCAGCGGGCGGCGTGCCGGGTGTATAAGTTCCTGCCAGGTTGGCAACATTGGCTGGAGTGGCGGGAAAAGAGTGATACGTTTGGAAGCCTGTGTAATTGCCGCCCTTGTAAATCTGGGTATTCGGCTGGAGGTAGCCGGTGGAGTTTACATTCAGCACAGCGCCTTCGTTGTAGGTGAGGGTGAAGTCGTCCACATAACCCAGGCCCTGTCCGTTGACTATCATGTAATAGCGGATATAGTAGGTGCCGGAAGCCGTGGGAGTGAAGGTTCCGACGTTTTCTGTCCAGGGTGCGTTGCCATTGTAGTTGTTGGGATCGTGGAAAATGGTCCAGGGTCCGGAGGTCGATGTAGCCCACTCCAGCCTTGTATCCACTGTGCCATTGCCCGCGTTTTTAACCCAACAGGAAAAAGTCAACGCTTCTCCCGCTACAAAATAGAGTGGTTGGCTTATAATATAAAACTGGCCGTTCTGACCGCGAAACTCGAGCGAGCGGGTCTCAGAATGGTAAAGTCCGGCTCCATATTGACCTATGGTCAGGCCCGTGGGGGAGTAGGTCCATCCAGATGGCCAGTAATTGTTGTTGGGACCGGGGCTCTCAAAGTCCCAGAAGAATGTTCCCTGCGGCAGCGCCCAAGCCACCGCTGCCAAAATCAGCAAAACCAATGTAAGTATATGACTCTTGCTCATGTTCACCTCATGTTCTATTTCAGATATCAACCGTTTCAGGCTGTCCCCGCCAGGACCCGTAGAGAGCGGTATATTCGCCTGAGGCTGCATATTGCGCGCTCAGACATAAAAAGCGGATTATTGAATGGTGACCCGATATTTGCGCGTGCCTCTGGTGTCAAGATTTATTTTCACCCTCAAGGCTTGTGGTGTGGCGGCATCTACGCAAACCACCGGGCCGCATTGTTCGCAAAGCCAAAAATGACTGGATCGGGGAAGGTCAGTAAACACCGGACAGCAGGCGATCTAACGTCAGTTTGGACATCAAAATCCGAACGATTTGCCGGCCATCAAACCAACCCCGCGATACCTGCTTCCCTTCCCAGATAATCATCTTTCTCCACAACTCCGCGTTAATCTTCGCCAGACCCCCTCACCCCCAAGCCCAACAACCGAGCCCTGCAGCGCGCCCATTAACTCACTAACTCATTAACCATTAACTCTCTGGGGGGGGGGGGGCGCAGTCTGCGGGTACCCCATGGGGCCGCACTATATCCCCAGCGGTTCGATGGCCCGTTCAAACACGCCCTGGAGCTTGGAGATGGCCAGGCCGTAGTTGGTGACCGGCACGCCGCGGCGGTGAGCCTCCAGGACGCGGCGGGTAACCTCCATCTGGTTGAGCATGCAGGCGCCGCAATGGATCACGAGGGCGTAGTCTTCCAGGTTTTCGGGAAAATCGTGGCCGGCCTGGACTTCGCAGGCGAGCTCCAGGCCGGTAAAATCCTTCAGCCAGCGGGGGATCTTGACGCGGCCGATGTCGTCTTCCTGCACGTGGTGGGAGCAGGCTTCGGCGATCAGGACGCGGTCGCCGGGCTGGAGTTTGTCGATCTGCCGCACGCCCTGGGCCAGGATCTCCAGATCGCCCTTGTAGCGGGCGAAGAGGATGGAAAAGGTGGTCATCTTCACGTGGGGGGGAAGGTCGTTCACCACCCGCTGCACCACCTGCGAATCCGTCACCACCAGGTCGGGATCGGTTTTCAAGGCCACGAGGGCCGCGGGTAGTTCGTGCTCGCGCACCACGGTGGTCACGGCGCCGCTGTCCAAAAGGTCGCGCAAAACCTGCACCTGCGGCAGGATCAGGCGTCCCTTGGGGGCGGAGACGTCGATCGGGGTCACCAGGATCACCCTGTCCCGAGGCTTCACCAGGTCGCTGATGAGGGGCCGTTCCAGCTCTTTGAAATGAGGCGCGAGCGAGATCAGCAGGTCTTTGGCGGCATTGATGTTTTCGCCCTTGAGGGCGGAAACGGTTACCCAGGGCAGGGCGTTGGTTTTGCAGTAGTCAAGATTGGCAGGGTCGGGCTGGCGCAGGTCGGATTTGTTGAACACCACCAACAGGGGGATTTCCATCTCCTTCAGGCGGGCGAGCGTGGCCAGTTCGCTGGCGTCGAAGGGATTGCCGCCGTTCACCAACACGGCGATGTCTGTCCGGTAAAGGATCTTGTAGGTGGCCTTGACCCGTTTGGCGCCAAGCTCGCCGATGTCGTCCAGGCCGGCGGTGTCGAAAAAGGTGACCGGGCCCAGGGGGAGGAGCTCGTAGCGCTTGTCAACCGGGTCGGTGGTGGTGCCCGGAATGTCTGATACAATGGCGATTTCCTGCCCGGCGAGGGCGTTGAGCAGGGAACTCTTGCCGGAATTGCGGTTTCCCAGCAAGGTGATGTTTATGCGTTCGCCGCGGGGGGTTGAGCTCATGGCGTCTCCTCAAGAAACTTGAATGTGCGATCGGCTTCAGCCGTGTCTACAATATAACCGCCAGACCCGGAATTCCCACAGGGGACTGACGCGGCAGCGTTGTCAGCCCCAGTATTTGCGGTCCAATGTCCGGTATTGGATGGCCTCGGAGACATCCTCGCTGCTGATCGCGGCACGGCCTTCGAGGTCGGCGATGGTGCGCGAGACCTTCAATATGCGGTCAAAGACCCGCGCGGAATAGCCCAGTTTGTCGATGGCGTTCTGCATCTGGCTTTGGCTGGCGGCATCCAGTTCGCAGTACTTGCGCAAGAGCTTGGAGCCCATCTGGGAATTGCAGTAGATCCCCTCCGCGGCGTAGCGTTCACGCTGGATGGCGCGGGCGCGGTTGACCCGGGCGCGGATCTCCGCGGATTTGTCGCCGGTGGGCAGGGAGCTGAGATCGGAATAGCTGACGCTGGGCACTTCGACGTGGATGTCGATGCGGTCCAGCAGGGGGCCTGAGATGCGCCCCCGGTAGCGTTGGATGGCGCCAAACTCGCACTGGCAGGTGTGGTTGGGGATGTTGGAGCCGTAGTAGCCACAGGGACAGGGATTCATCGAGGCGATCAGCATGAATTCCGCCGGGAACGTGAGGCTGGTGGCGGTGCGGGAGATCGTCACGATGCCGTCCTCCAACGGCTGGCGCATCACTTCCAGCACCCCGCGCTTAAACTCCGGCAGCTCGTCCAGAAACAGCACTCCGCGGTGCGAAAGGCTCACTTCCCCCGGTTTGGGATATGCCCCTCCTCCCACCAAAGCATTGTCCGAAATGGTGTGATGCGGGCTGCGAAAGGGCCTGGTGGTCAAAATCCCGTTGCGGAAATTCTTGTAGTAACCGGCCACGGAGTGGATTTTGGTGGCCTCCAAAGCCTCGTCCAGCGAGAGTTCCGGCAATATGGTCGGCACCCGGCGGGCGAGCATCGTCTTGCCGCTGCCGGGAGGGCCGATCATCAGCAGGTTGTGGCCTCCGGCTGCCGCCACTTCCAGGGCGCGTTTGACCTGATACTGGCCCTTGACGTCGTGCATGTCGATGGGAAAGTCGTTCAACACGGAAAAGATCTTGTCGCGGTCCAATTTTGCCGGCGGGATCTTGGTCTCGCCGCGCAGCCAAAGCACCGCCTCGCGCAGGGAGGTGACCGGAATCACCGTCAGGCCGTCGATGATGGCGGCTTCCTCGGCGTTTTCGTGGGGCAGGATCAGGGCGTCCATCCCGTCCCGCCTGGCGGCCAGGGCAATCGGCAGCACCCCTTTCACGGGGCGCAGGTTGCCGTCCAGCGAGAGTTCGCCGATCATCGCGGTTTTGGCCAGATATTCCACCGGCAGCTGTTTGATGCTTTGCAGCACGGAGATGGCGATCGGCAGGTCCAGCGCCGCGCTGTCCTTTTTGATGTCCGCCGGGGCCAGGTTGATCGTGAAACGCCTGATCGCGGCGTCGAAGCCGGAATTGCTCAGGGCGGCGAAGATGCGGTCCTTGCTTTCCTTCACGGCGTTGGAGGCCATGCCGACGATGTTGACCGAAAACACCTGTCCGGCGCTGTCGCATTCCACCGTCAGCTGCTGTCCGTCGATGCCGATCGTGGTGTAGGTGGGGACTATGCCTACCATTGTGCTCGTCCTTTTTCTGTTAGTTTCAGACTTCTGTCAAGGTTTTGGGCTTTTGCTGTCCAGTCAAGAGGTTTTTGTCGCGGCGATCAAACCCGGCCCAAAATCAATCCGTCAATACTGCCGAAAACTGCCGCCGCAGGGTCTTTCCCCCAGAACCGGCGCGGGATTCCCAGAGGATGACGTAGAGCCCCCGCGGCAGAATTTTACCTGCCTTGCCCCGGCCATCCCAGGCAAGCGCGCCCTGCGCGGGGATCGCGGCGCTTTCCGCCAGGACCCGCACCTGGTTTCCGGCCCGGTCGTAGACTTTGCAGGACACGGCGCTGGTTTCCGCGTCCAGATTGTAGATGATTTGGATGTTTTCGCCGTTGCGCGGTGAACAGGGGCTCCCTGTGAGTTTCAGGATCCCGTCGATCTGCGGCGGGGCAACGCTTTGGCTGTTGGGCAGGCCGGGTGTGGCGCCCGCGGCTTGCAGGCAATAGCGCCAGGCGGGCTGGTCCGATTGATCCAGATAGCGCTCCAGGGACCTTCCCTGCTGGGAAGTCTGGCCCACGTAGCTCAGCGAATCCAGGCAATCGCCGCCGGCATCATAGAGCAAAACCGTGTCCCCGTCGTTGTTCAAAGTCGCCCAGCCGTCCACCTCGATCACCGCGCTGGCCGGGCAATCCGAATAAACCTGAAACAACTGCATGGAGTTCTGGCACAGCACATAGTAGCCGCCATAACCGGGCAGGCTGAAGCTGAAATCGTTGCCGCTGGCGTCCGCGATCCTGTATTCCCCCCGGGATGCGTTTCGCACCCAAAGTTCCAGCCATTCCTGGCGTCCGGAGCCGGGATCGTACATCACCTCGTTCAAGAGCGGCGGCAGCAGGCTTTCCGGGAAAAGGTCCATCTGGATGTAGTTGTTTCCCTCATTGGGGTCATCCACCAGTTCCAGGCTGAATTCCAGGCTGTGATTGAGGTTGTCCGAAACATTGAGGGGATGGCTGATCCGCAGCGAATCGCCGGCCTCGAGGCCAGCGACCGGATCGGTGAACAGCGTGAAACCATCGAGCCTGACGGTCAGATCGGCGCTGTGAGGAGTGGAAAGGGCGGAAAGGTTCTTCACCCAAAGCTCCAGATTCCAGTCCCCGCCTTGCTTCCAGGCCCGGGGATGCAGCAGCGCGTAATCCACATAGACGTGATTGGGCAGGCCGGGCGTGGAGTCTGCCTCTTCCAGCCAATCCTCCCCGCAGATGTCGGTGTCCCAACCGTCTTTGATCCGGGCCAGGCTGCGATTGGCCTGAACGTCCGGCGCGAAGGAGGTTCCCGGCGCGCCGCCGTCATCCGGCAACGCATTGGAATTGGGGGAATCGTAAAGCACGGTGTCCGTGTAAAGCCCGTCGGGGCTCAGATAGCGCACTCCGTCGGTCTCGGCGCCGCCGTTTTGAAACTCCAGTTCGGCGTGCAGCACAGCCGCTGCGACGTTGGCCTCCCCGATCACCAGAAAGCGTCCCGCCCGCAGCGTAAAGGCAGGGATCACAAACACATCGGCGAACGCGGAGCCCGCTTTTTGGATCCTGGCCCCTTCGAGGTTGACGTCCGTCGTCCCGGCGTTGAAAAGCTCGATCCATTCCCAGCCCAGGTCGTAATCCCCGGGATCGTAGCAAAGCTCGTTGATCACCACCCTCCCCGCCAATAAACCCGCGGCCAGCCAGGCCGCCAGAACCAGCAGCAACGGACAGGGCTCCAAACGCCTCGCAGCCATGGTGCTCAGATCAATGCAGGTCCAGCTGTATGGGTTGGATCCGCCAGATGTTTTCGGCGTATTCGCGGATGGAGCGGTCGGCGCTGAACTTCCCCACGCGGGCGATGTTGATGATCGCCTTGCGGGCCCAGGCGTCGCGGTCGCGGTAGAGGGCGTCCACGCGCTCGGAGGCCTGCAGGTAGGAGCGGAAGTCTGCCAGAATGCAGTAGGTGTCGCCGTCCCGCAAGAGGGAATCCACGATGGGCTCAAAGATGCCTTTCTCTTTGGCGGAAAACCGGTCGCCGGCGATGGCGTCGATAGCCCGCCGCAGCTCCAAATCCGCCTCATAGTAGGCGCGGGGATCGTAGCCCTGTTGTTTGAGGGCGGTCACTTCCGGCGCGCTGAGGCCGAAGATGAACATGTTTTCCTCGCCGATCTCCTCCGCCATTTCCACGTTGGCGCCGTCCAGCGTGCCCACCGTGAGGGCGCCGTTGAGCGCGAACTTCATGTTGCCGGTGCCGCTGGCCTCATAGCCGGCGGTGGAGATCTGCTCCGAGACATCCGTGGCGGGGATGATCTTTTCCGCCAGCGAGACAGTGTAGTTTGGCAGGAACACCACTTTCAGGCGGTCGCCGACGTCCGGGTCCTTGTTCACCACGTCGCCGAGGTTGTTGATCAGCTTGATCAGGCGCTTGGCCAAAAAATAGCCCGGCGCGGCCTTGCCGGCGAAGATCACCGTGCGCGGCACGTAGTCGCCCGCTGGATTGTCCTTGATCCGGTGGTAGCGGGCGATGGTGGAAAGCACGTTGAGGAGCTGGCGTTTATATTCGTGCAGCCGCTTGATCTGGGCGTCGAAGAGGCTGTCCGTGCGGGTGCGGATGCCGGTCACGCGGTAGATGTGGCGGCTGAGGGCCTTTTTGTTGATGGCCTTGATCTCCAAAAATGTCTCGCGGAAATCGGCGTCGTCCACATACTTTTCGATGCCGCTGATGTAGTCCAGGTTCGCCACCCAGCTTTCGCCGATGTGTTCCGTGATCAGGCTGGCCAGTTGCGGATTGCAGGCCCGCAGCCAGAGGCGGGGCGTGATGCCGTTGGTCACGTTTTGAAAGCGCTGGGGATACATCTGGTAAAAATCCGGAAAGATGCGGTCCTTGATGATCTCGGAATGCAGCTTCGCCACGCCGTTCACCGTGTGGCAGCCATGCAGGCAGAGCTGGGCCATGCGCAGGGATTTGTCGTTCCCTTCGTCGATCACGCTCAGGTTGCGCATTTTGGTCAGATCGCCGGGGTAGAGGCGCGTCACTTCGCCCAAAATCAGGTTGTTGATCTGATAGATCAGCATCAGATGCCGGGGCAGCAGCTCTTCAAACAGCTTCACGCTCCATTTTTCCAGGGCTTCCGGCAGGATGGTGTGGTTTGTGTAGCTGAAGCAGCGGCGGGTGATATCCCAGGCTGTGACGGGGCTGAGGCGCTCTTCGTCGATCAGGATGCGCATCATTTCCGGGATCGCCAGGGCGGGATGGGTGTCGTTGAGCTGGATCGCGATCTTGTCCGGCAGCTCGGAAAAGTCGTCGTGGTCCTGCTTGAAGGCGCAAAAGATGTCCTGAAGCGTGGCGCTCACAAAAAAGTATTCCTGCTCCAGGCGCAGCACCTTGCCCAGATGCACGTTGTCGTTGGGATAGAGCACCTTGGAGATGTTTTCGCTGATGTTTTTCTGCTCCACGGCCTTCACATAGTCGCCGCTGTTGAAGTAGTCAAAGTCAAATTCGTCCGTGGCGGTGGCCTGCCAGAGGCGGAGGCTGTTCACGTTGTCCACCTTGTAGCCGGGGATGGGGATGTCCCAGGCCACGGCCATCACGTCGTTGGTATCCACCCAGCGGTGGATCACGCGCCCGTCCGGCGTTTCCTCGCTGAGCACCCTGCCGCCGAAGCGCACGCGGTAGGTGATCTCGGGACGCCTGATCTCCCAGGGGCAGCCTTTTTTGAGCCAGTGGTCGGGCTCCTCCACCTGGTAGCCCTGCACGATGCTCTGCTTGAAGATGCCAAATTCATAGCGGATGCCGTAACCGTAGGCGGGATAAGCCTGGGTGGCCAGGGAATCCATGAAGCAGGCTGCCAGCCGGCCCAGGCCGCCGTTGCCGAGTCCCATGTCCGGCTCCAGCTCGATGATGTCCTCCAGCGCGTAGCCGTATTCCTTCAGCAGGTCGTAGGCGTTGTCGTATTCCTCCAGATTGATCAGGGTGTTGGCCAGCAGGCGGCCGATGAGAAATTCCATGGAGAGGTAGAAAACCTTCTTCACGTCCTGCTTGCGGTATTCATACTGGGTGCGCAGCCAGCGTTCGATCAGCTTGTCGCGCAGGCTGAGCCCCAGGGCGAAAAAGATGTCCCAAGGCTGCGCGTTGGTGGTGTCCTTTACAAGGGAATATTCCAAGTGTCTCAGGAATAATGTCTTTATGTCGTCACTGCACTGCTCCGCCTGGTCGGTGAAGAAAATGGAGTGAAAATCGTTTTTAGGCAGGAAACCTTCTTTCATCAAGTCCTCAGTGGTCATTTTTCACTAGCGTGACCATCGCCGGGAAGCTCTTGTGGTGTCAAGCGGAAAGTGAGCAGATATCCAACTCTAGAAAATCAAGCTATGGTTGTTTCCGTCCTGCACTTCCAAAATACAGGATATCTGATTGACAAAAACAAGCGGTTG
>CAZOVZ010000059.1:0-12645 GCA_964583755.1 uncultured Candidatus Cloacimonadota bacterium | reverse complement strand
ATACTCTCCTTGTTTTACAATGACTTAGCAGAAAATATGCGAAACTCCGGTTAGGGATGAACAGGATGATCAGGATCAGAGGGATCGTCCACGAATTGCACGAATTGCACGAATTGGAGGGGTATAATGATGGTTAGTGCGTAAGCAATTGCGTTTTTGTTTGCGGGCCCCGGAGTGCGTCATTCCAGCCATTCATCCCAGAGGGCGGCCTCTGGGATCGGTGTTTGGAATGACACGCTGAGGCTGGGGGGTGGTAGGGTCTTGGAGCGGCAGACGTCCCCGTCTGCCAACGGCCCAGTGGGGCGTGGGGCGAAGTATCAGTCGGCGTAGCCTTTCCGGGACTCGCGGTAGGATTCCCGGCGCAGGTGAAAACCATCGTAGCCGCATTTTTAACTTGACACCCCGGACCGCCATAGCAAATCTATCTACAGGAAAAACTTACGCTTTCAGGGGAGGAACCGATGCCGTATTTCAAACTGGCCGTGTTCGCCGCAGCAATGCTGATAATTGCTGCCGCGGCGGGGGCACAGCAACCCGATTGGGTCTGGGCAGGCAGCGCGGGCGGGGCGGGCAATGACATCGGAGAGGAGATCGCCGTGGACGCGGCGGGAAACAGCTATGTGGTGGGCAGTTTCAACGGCTCGGCGCAGTTTGGCGCGACCACGCTGACCAGCGCCGGGTATGAAGATGCGTTCATCGCCAAATGCGGCCCCGGGGGCAACTGGCTCTGGGCGCGCAGAGCCGGCGGATCGATGCGGGACCAGTGTTTTTCCGTGGCTGCTGATGCCGCGGGAAACTGCGTGATCACCGGATCTTTCTATTCGCCCCAGATGGCCTGCGGCGGTTACACGCTGTCCAATGCAGGCAGTTTCACCAGTACGGACATCTTTGTCGCGGGGATCAATTCCGAGGGTGACTGGCTATGGGCGGTCCGGGCGGGGGGAACAGCTTCCGATGCCGGACTGGCGGTGGCTTTGGACCCGGCGGGCAACGCATGCCTGACTGGCTCTTTCCGCTCCTTGGCAAACTTTGGCCCTTACAGCCTGACCAGTTTCAGCGCCACGGATATCTTCGCCGCCAAATTGAGCTCGGCGGGCAGCTGGACCTGGGTTGCCCAGGCTGGCGGTGGCGGCGCTGAAAGCGGCATCTGCGTGGAAGCGGGTTCGGACGGCGGGATGTGGATCGCGGGCGTCTTCAGCTCTAATATAATCACCTTTGGGGCAGCCACCCTGGCAAATCCAAATCCGGGCTATTCCGAAGCCTGCGTCGCCAGGTTGAGCCCCAGCGGAGACTGGCTCTGGGCCAAGCGCGGCGGTGGATCCGGCAGCGATGGCGTGAACGCGGTGGTGGCGGACGCGGCCGGGAACCTTTATGTAACTGGATTTTATGACGCCACGGCCACGTTCGGAACTGCCACGCTGCAGAATACCGGCGGCCTTGACCTCTTTGCCGCCAAACTGGATGCCGCCGGCAACTGGGTTTGGGCCAGCAAAGCCGGGGGCGGGTTGACAGAACAAGGCTGGGACATCGCGCTGGACGGCGGCTCCTACATTTACATCGCGGGCGACTTCCAGGGCACCACCTACTTTGGCGGAACCGCGCAAACAAGCCAATCCGGCGGTGCCGGATATTCCACCGACGGTTTCATCGCCAGGATCAGCTCCAACGGAATCTGGGAGGGGGTTGTGGCGCTGGGCGGAGCTGGCACGGATCGCTGCCTGGGCCTGGCCGCCGGTCTGAACGCCGACCTCCTGGTCTGCGGAAGTTTCGAGGGCCCCGTTGTCACAGAAGCCGGAGATCTGCCCTTGTATGGCGGGATCGACATCTTTGCCGCCAAGATCAACGACAAATCCCTGACCTTGCTGACTCCCAACGGTGGGGAAACCTACCCAGCCAACTCCCTTCAGTCCATCACCTGGATTGCCGCCGGGATCGGGAGCGTTTATCTGGATTATTCGCTGGATGCCGGCGCCAGTTGGATCGCCCTGGCAGGTGGATCCGCCCTTCCCGCCAATCCCGGCCAGTTCAACTGGTATGTGCCCAATCTGAACGTGAGCCAGGCCAAAGTGCGGATCCGCTCCACGGAGCAGCCCGGCCTCTCTGATGAATCCGCCGCGCCGTTCGTGATTTACGTCCCCTTTCCAGCGCCTGCCTGGGTCAGCGTTCAAACTGCCCCGGCCGCACAGGACGCCGTGCTGCTGAGTTGGAATCCCGTCACCTCCAATCTCAACGGAGAACATATCTCTCCCGCCGGTTACAACATCTATTGCTCGCCAAACCCCGGCCCCGGCCTGGAGGGATACACCCTGTTGGCCTTCGCCGCAGGGACGGAGTATCTGCATGCCACGCCGGAAGCGGCTTCGCTGTTCTATCGGGTGACCGCTGTGGTCAATCCGTAGAAATCGTATAACGCTCAGTACATAACTATTTTACGCCTGTGGGCGAAATCCCCTGGGAGCGCTTAAGTAAAAAAAGCAGCGCGATTCTGTTCGCAGGCCTGCAGGTGATGCCTCAATGAAAGTGAATTTACTTCATGGCAGTCTGGAAAGGGATATTGTACAAATTGAATCGGCCAAGCGACAGGATTATGGCATTCAGCCTGCTTGCCCTATAAAAATCTCAGACGGGCCGCGGCCCGGCAGAAATGCAGTTAAAATATTGAAATACATCGAGTTAAGCCAGACAGTCCAACCTCTGGCATTAGCACATAAACTCCATCTTCATGGTCATCAATGAGTAAGGGCAAAGAGTGAAAATCCGCCAAGAATTTCCTTGACAAAAAACCAGTAATCTCATCAATTGATACTGGTTAATGAGATACGAATTTGAATAACCAAAAAATAGAGACTAAACCAAGTGTTTTAGGAGGATACATGAAACACAAACTGTTTATGTTGATGGCCATGTTGCTGATCGGAGTGACCGGGCTGGCGGCACAAAATTATTCTCTGGTGCTCGACGGCGCGCAAGACTGCGTCAACGTCGGCGATTTGACCGACCTGGTTACCAACGTCTACACCGTCGAAGCCTGGATCAATCCGGCGGTGACGAATATAGGCAGCTTCGGCCAGACGATCTTCGCGTCCTGTTCCGGGACTGACAAAGCGATGTGGGTCAGCCTTGTGAACGATGAGATCGTCGTGATTTCCTATAGCGCATCGACCAACGCGATAGTCTGCCAATCGACCATGGCAAACATTGTCGCGGGTACCTGGTATCACATTGCCGTAACATCCACCCGCAATGGCGCAACCACTCTTTACATCAACGGCCTGGCGGTCGCCAGCGGCACTGCCGGCAATGCGATGGACTGGGCCAATCCCTTTGTGATTGGAGCCCTTCGCCCCAGCGCCAGCCAGTATCCGTTTAACGGCATGATCGACGAAGTCCGGGTCTGGAACACCATCCGCACCGGCACCGAGATCGCAGCCGGCATGACCGGGGTGGACCCCACTTCCACTGGCCTGGTGGGCTATTGGAAAATGGACGAAGAAGCGGACAACATCACCCAGGACAGCACTGTCAACGACAACGACGGCACCCTGCTCTTTGACGCGTACATCGATGAAAGCGACCTCACCGTCCCGGTGGAAATGAGCAGCTTCACCGCCACCATCACGTCAGACAACTACATCACCTTGCGCTGGGTCACCGAATCCGAAACCAACATGATGGGCTATTACATCTTCCGCGCCAAGAATGGCGAACTGGTGGAAGCCCAGATCGTGAGCCCGCTGATCCAGGCCACCAATTCCTCGCTGCAGCAAGCCTACAGCTTCACCGACAGCGAGATCTACACCAACGGGACCTATTTCTACTGGCTTCAGGGTGTCGAAATGGACGGCAGCGACTCTTACCACGGCCCCGTCTCCGCTTACTACAACAATAGCGGCGACTACACACCTCCGCCTATTGAACAGCGCACGGAACTCAGATCGGCCTATCCCAACCCCTTCAATCCGAGCCTGACGATCCCCTACACGCTGGCCGAGGCCACCGACGTCACCTTCAATATCTACAACCAACGCGGACAGATCGTCAACACCTTCATGCTGCGCAACCAGGCCGCCGGCAACCACACCCTTGGCTGGGACGGCAAAGATGCCCAGGGCCAAAACTGCGGCAACGGCGTCTACTACATCCGCATGCTGGCAAACGACCAGATCTATCAAAGCAGAGCCGCTTTGATCAAATAATTCCACAATCCCTCCGATTAACGACCCAAGGCCCGGCCCCCCAGCCGGGTCTTTTTTATTGACCGGAGTGGACGCTAAAATCCGGACAGGAAAAGATTGACAAAAGGCCAAGCCCGGCAAGTCTGGCAAAAAACGTAAAACACCCCCAGGGAGGATTTATGACCTTTCGCGTACTCGCGATCAACCCCGGCTCCACTTCCACCAAGATAGCGGTCTACGACGGCGACCAACCGCTGTTTGAAAAGACTCTGCGCCACGAAGCCGCCGAACTGGAACCCTACCCCACCATCATCGACCAATACGAGTTTCGCAAACAATTGGTGATTGAGGCCATGCAAGAAAACAGCGTTCCCCCGGCCAGCCTGCACGCCGTGGTCGGACGGGGCGGATTGGTGAGATCGGTGCCCGGCGGCACTTGGAAGATCAACGCTGCGATGCTCCGCGACCTGCGCGACACTTCGCGGTGGGGACGCACCCATGCCTCCAACCTGGGCGCCTTCATAGCCAACGCCATCGGCGAAGAGCTGAACATCCCCAGCTTCATAGTCGATCCCGTGGTGGTGGACGAGTTTGACGACCTGGCCCGGATTTCCGGCATCCCGGAGATAGAGCGCAAGTCGCTGCTGCACGCCCTCAATATCCGTTACATCGCCAGGCTGATGGCGGAAAAACTGGGCAAGAAATTTTCCAATACCAACCTCATCGGGGTCCACATGGGCGGCGGCATCTCCATCGCGGCGATCCGCGCGGGCAGGGTGGTGGACGTCAATAACGCCCTCCTGGGCATGGGCCCGTTTTCGCCCCAACGCGCTGGAGCGCTGCCCATCGGCGACCTGCTGGAGCTGGCCTACAGCGGCAAATACACCCATCAGCAACTGATCAAGTATCTCACCAAAGCCGCCGGCCTGATGGCGTATCTGGGTACCGACAGCGGCATCGAGGTCAACCAGCGCATCCAGCAGGGCGACCCCAAAGCCAAACTGATCCTGGACGCGATGTGCTACCAGGTCGCCAAGGACATCGGCGCCTGCGCGACGGTCCTCAACGGACAGGTGGACGCCATCTTCTGCAGCGGCGGACTGGTCTACAACGATTACATCGTGGAACAACTGCGCAACCGGGTGGAATTCATCGCCCCGCTGCACCTCTATCCCGGCGAAAAGGAAATGGAAGCCCTGTCCCAAGGCGGGATCCGCGTCCTCAACGGCACGGAACAGGCCCAGGACTACAATTTCTGAGCGAGCCCCTGTTTTGTTTCAACCCATGTCCGTACGACGGCCGCAAATTGCTACTGAACACAGGCTTGCCAAACTTGTGGATAACTTGTGGATAACCCTGCGGGGAGTTCCGGCTTGAATTGCAACGTACTATATGGCAATATCTTGCAAGACATGGCTTATCCACCGAACTTGTGGATAAGTGTGTAGATGGCTGCCGTGCATAAGCTTGGAAATACTCCGATGGATTGCCCTGAACTGAGCCGAAACAGGGTCAAAGAACTCTCTGCCCTGCGCCTGCAAAAGTACCGCCAGGAAAACGGCCTGGTGGTGATCGAAGGCAAACGCACGCTGGAACAGCTTAAGTATTACGGAATATCTCCGCGCGAGCAATATCTGAGCCCCGGAACGGACCCAGTGTGGCCTGAGCTGCCGGCCTTCGCCGCCAGGGAAGGGGACTTCAGGCGGATTTGCGATAGCGAAACCCCCCAGGGGATTGTGGCCCTGTTCACCCTGCCCCAGCCTCGCGAGGTGGATTTTGAGCTGGCCCTATACCTGGACGGCATCGCCGATCCGGGTAATCTGGGCGGCATCTTTCGCAGCGCCGCGGCCTTTGGGATCGACACTCTGCTGCTGTCGCCCGGCTGCGTGGAAGTGGCCTCGCCCAAAGTCATCCGGGCATCTCTGGGCAGCGTGTATGTCGTTCCTTATCAGATTGTTACTGCGGCACAGCTGGCCGCCCTGCGCGCCACGACCTTCATCACGGATACCAGGGGCAGCGTCCTGCTGCGGGATTTTTGCCCCGCTCCCCGGGACAAGACAGTGGTGGTGATCGGCTCCGAAGCCCACGGAGTCTCGCCGCAAGTGGCAGCATTGGCCCAGGGCTCCCTCCGGATCGGGATGCGGGAGGGGATGGAATCCCTCAACGCCGGCATCGCCGCGGCGCTGGTGGCCCACCATCTCTACAACCGCGCGCCTAATAGTGATTGACAAAATGCGTGCCCGGCCAGATTGGGTTTCTCTCAATGTTTTTTGAATCAGGGAGCGAGAGTGAATATCATTAACCAAAAGACAGGTTGGATCGAAGTGATTTGCGGAAGCATGTTCAGCGGCAAGACCGAAGAGCTGATCCGCCGCATCCGCCGGGCCGAATACGCCCGCCAACCGCTGATGGTGTTCAAACCGGCGATCGACAACCGTTACGACGCCAACAACATCGTCTCCCATTCCCAGATGCAGGCAACGGCCATCCCCATCGCCAGGCCAGCCGAGGTTTGGGACCATCTGATGCCCGAAACCCAGATCGTGGCGATCGACGAAGCGCAGTTTTTCGACAGTTCGATCATCCCTCTCTGCAATGAATTGGCGGATAAGGGGCTGCGGGTGATCGTCGCGGGTCTGGACCAGGATTACCGGGGCGAACCCTTTGGCAGCATGCCCCAACTGCTGGCGATAGCGGAGTATGTGACCAAAAACCTGGCCATCTGCCTGGTTTGCGGAAATCCCGCCAACCGCACCCAGCGCACGATCCATCAGGACACGCAGATCCTGGTCGGCAGCACCGAAGCCTATGAGGCCCGCTGCCGCAACTGCCACGAGATTTTGGACTGACCCGATGGCCTACGACGTCACCGGATACCTGATCCTGCTGCTGGCCCGGCTGATCGAGATCTACTACTGGTTGATCTTCGCGAGGGTGATCCTGAGCTGGTTCATCCGCGATCCGAGTAATCCAATCTACCGGTTTTTGCATGGGATCACGGAACCCGTCCTGGGTCCCATCCGCCGCATCATGCCAAACCTGGGGCTGGATTTTTCGCCGATGATCGCCTTTCTGCTGTTGGAAATGATCAAGCGGTTTCTGATCCGCCTATATTAGTCTAGGAGGTAATATGTCTTTGTATCCCACAGACATACGTCACCAGGAATTTTCCGGAGCGCTGTTCGGTTACAGCAAAAAAGAGGTGCAGGCATTTTTGGAACAGCTGGCCTCGGAGATCGAAGAGAATCAGCGCCGGCTGGAAAAGGACATTCAACGCCGGGAAATGATGCAGCACGAGGTGAAGCAGGAGGCGATCCAGGCCAGCACGGCCGTGGAAGACCTCAAGCGCCGGGAAGAGCTGATCAGCCGGACCCTCGTCTTTGCCGAAAAGACGAAGGCGGACATCATTGCCAACGCCCGCAAGGAAGCTGAAAACATCATCCACGAATCCGAGCTCAAGGCCAAGCGCGCCATCCAGGAAGCCAAACAGTATCTTTCCGCCATGGAGCAGCAGTATGTCCAGCTCAAGGAGCAGAAACGCCAGTTCCTGATGCAGTTCCGTTCCGAACTGCAGACCTTCATGGACCGCATTGGCAAAGACCCTCTGCTGACCAGGGAGAGCGAGCATCTGCTGGATACCGACTTCCGCCAGATCAAGGACGAGATCAACCCCAACGCGGCACCCCGGCCGGAACCCAAACCCCAATGACGCAATCTTACGCTCAGACCGCCGACTGGCTTGGCCAGCGCCTGCCCGCCCAACCGCAAGCGGGGATAATCCTCGGCACCGGTTTGGGCGATCTGGCCGCCAGCGCCCGCGTGCTTTGGCAAGCCCCCTACGCGGAGATTCCCGGTTTTGTGGCCAGCACTGCCCCCTCGCACAAAGGCAACCTGATCCTGGCCGAGCTGGGCGGCAAGACGGTCATCTTCCTGCAGGGAAGGTTTCACTACTACGAAGGCCACGCCATGGACTCCGTGGTTTTCCCAACCAGGGTTCTGGCCCGGTTGGGAGTTCGCGCCCTCGTGGTGACCAACGCCGCCGGCAGCCTGCGGGAAGCCCTGGAACCCGGGACCATAGTCCAGATCACGGATCACATCAATTTCATGGGCGTCAATCCCCTCATCGGCGTAAATGACGACAGCCTGGGGGAACGCTTTCCCAGCCTCAACAACGTCTATGACCTCAGCTACAGGGAACTCTGCGCCCGGATCGCCCGGCGGGAAAAGATCAGGCTGGAAAGCGGGGTCTACATTGGCGTATCCGGTCCCAGCCTGGAAACGCGGGCCGAATGCGCCGCCTTTGCCCTGTGGGGCGCGGATCTGGTGGGGATGTCCACCGTGCCGGAAGTGATCGCCGCGCGCCACGCGGGAATGCGGGTGCTGGCGTTTTCGATCGTGACCAACTACAGCAATCTGTTCCACGATGAACAGCATTCCCAGGCCGAGATCCAAACCAACGCGGCGGTCGCGGCGGAAAACCTCAAAAAGCTGATCGCCGGTTTCCTAAGTGAATTGCCCCACTGAGCGGCGGATATTTTTATTGACACAACCGTCGCGGTCCACCAAGTGGGCATTCTAAGGAAAATGACCTTTATACAGGAGTGACCAATGGCAAGCAAACCTATGTCAGCAGCCAAACTGAAGCACTTTGAGAAGAAGATCCTCGAAGAGCTGAAGGAAAGCGTGGCCTATGTGGAAGATATAAATAAAGACCAAAGCATCGGCGCCCGCGAAAGCAGCGGAGACCTTTCCTCCTATGCCTATCATCAGGCGGATCAGGGTTCCGACACCAACCTGATGGAACAGACCGTGATGATGATGGAGCAGGAGCGGGACAAGATCCGCCTGCTCAACGATGCCCTCAAGCGCGTCTACGACGGCAGCTTTGGCATCTGCGGAATGTGCGGCGAGAAAATCAGCGAAGTTCGCCTCGAGATGATTCCCCATGCCCAGTATTGCATAACCTGCATGGAGAAAATGGAAAGCAAAAAATACCAGCAATCCAGATAGGCGACCTTGGCTACGAAAATTAAAACCTACCCGGCCTATGTCATCATGGTTGTCGTGATCCTGTTGGACCAACTGACCAAGATTCTGACCCGCAACTCCACCGCCGAGGGCGATTCCTTTGCCGTCCTGCCCCAACTGTTTGGAGACACCTTTCGCTTTACCCATCTGAGCAACACCGGCGCCGCTTTCAGCTTTTCCCTCGGCAACCCGGCCTGGAACCGCGTCTTCTTTATCTCGGCGACAGTTGTGGCCGTGATCTTTGTGCTCTACCTGCTCTATCAGGCCACCCACCGGATCCAAGTGATCGCCTTCGGGCTGGTCCTGGGCGGCGCGATCGGCAACAATCTGATCGACCGGCTCATCTATGGCCAGGTGACGGATTTCATCGATGTGGACTTTCCGGATTTCATCATGACCCGCTGGCCGGTCTTCAACGTGGCGGACAGCGCGATCTTCATCGCCATGGGCCTGCTGATCTTCTCCCTGATTTTCCTACCGGACAAACGCAAACCAGAGGCGGACCCCAAGGTCTCCCTCAATGACAGTAATGATAATAACTAAGGAGCTATAGATGAGAAATCTGATTCTCTGCATTTTGGCCTTGACCCTGGCCGGTTCACTGGCCGCCCTGACCTGCCGGGAAATCCAGGAAACGACGGCTGCCAACGGTAACTCGCCCTACACGGGTGCGTCGGTCACAGTTGAAGGCATCGTGGTCGCGGAGACCTTTTACACCGGCACCAACGCCAACAACCGCGGTTTCGTGATCGCGGACGAGGGTGGCGGCGAATGGAGCGGCCTGCTGATCTTCACCAATCAGTTCAACCCCCAGCGCGGCGACAAGGTGCTTTGCACCGGCACGATCGCCGAGTATTACAATTTCACCGAAATGTCTCCCACCAGTTCGGTCACGATCGTCAGCTCCGGCAACGCGATCCCCCCCGCCACCCTGATCACCACCGCGGACCTCTCCGCCGCCAACGGCGAAAAGTGGGAGAGCGTGTTTGTGAGGGTGGAAAACGTCAACGTGACCGCCACTCCGAACAACTACAACGAGTTTAAGGTAAACGACGGATCCGGCGCTGCGCAGGTCGACGACCAGTGTTTCCCCCGCAGCGGTTTCACCTGGCCCGGCATCACCAACGGCCAAAACTGGGCGCGGATCCAGGGCGTGGTCGATTTTTCCTTTAGCGAATACGGCCTCAACCCCCGCGAATTGCTTGACCTCGTGCAGATCGACGACGTTTCCAATGCCACCGTCAGGGTGCAAACCACCAACGCCGAAATCCACACCCTGGTGAACATACCCATCACCACTTCCCGCCTCAAGCAGGAGTGGGGGATCAGTTCCTACCATGCCAAACTGCGCATCGATTCCGACAAGGTTTTGTTCCAGGGTTTGGCCAATCTGGGCACTCTTTCTGCCCTGATGCCCACCTTCACCGTTTCGGCCGATAAAGACACCATCGAGATCAGCTATGTCGGGGAAGCCTACCTCACCAGCGCGGCGGACGGGGATACCCTGATCATGCTGCAGTTGGAGCCGGTCAGCTATGGCGAATCGATGATCAACATCCTGGATTTTGCCTACGACCAGACCAACATCCAGGGCACCAGCGACGGCAAGCTGATGGTGTCGATCCGCGAAAAGATCGCCTGGCTGAACATCACCAACGCCAAAGACGGCAAGAACATCTTCAATCCGCAGCTCAACGAAAAGATCACCATCGAGTACGGCTGCAAAAATTCCGCCACCGGCATCAACGCCAAAGCCCTGGTGCGGATCTACGACGTTCAGGGCAGGCTGGTGGCCACGCCGATCAGCCGCAACATCAGCAACGCCCTGGGAATCGAGAAATTCCAGTGGGATGGCCGCGACACCAGCATGAAGCTGCTGCCCATAGGGGTCTACTATTGCCACTTTGAAGTGATCGAACGCAGCACCGGCCGGAAGGAATCCACCGTCCAGCCGATCGTCATCAAGTCCGCAATGAAATAGCAAAGGAAGGTACGCGTCATGAAAAAACTCATCATTCTCAGCCTCATCCTGGTTCAAACAGCGTTCCTGCTTGCTGTTTTCGACGACTACATCCCTTCCGCCCGGGCGCGCGGAATGGGCGGCGCCTATACGGCCGTGGCAGATGACATCAACTCCATTTTCTTCAACCCGGCCGGCCTGACCAATGTCAACATCGAAGTGATGGCGGGCTACAGCAGCCTCTACGGACAGGAGTTTTCGGAATACAAGACGGGCGCCTTCGGTTTTCGCCTGCCCCAGAAACTGGGAACCCTGGCCTTTTCCGGCCGCATGTTCGATATCGATTTCGACGAAGAATCCCTGATGAGCGAGCAGATTTGGAGCGCGTCGCACGCCTTCAACCTGCAGAGCGACATCCATTCCCAGATCAGCCTCGGCTACACGGTCAATTTCAACCGGCTGCAGTTTGACGGAGAAAAGACAGACTCCGCCGTGGCCATCGACCTCGGCGCCACAGCCTTGCTGCACGGCCGCACCAAATTCGGCTTTTGCGTGAGCAACCTCAACCAGGCCGTGATGGGCGACTCGAACCAAAACACCCTGCCCAGCCGCCTCGCCCTCGGCATCTCCTATCTTCCCTACGACCGCGTGACCACCAGCATCGAGATCAAAAAGGATTTCGCGCAGGAAACGGAATTCATGGCCGGCGTGGAAGCCCTGCTCTTCGATCCTCTCAGCATCCGGTTTGGCGTGCACCAAAATCCCGCCACCTGGAACGGCGGCATCGGCCTTGAACTGCAGGGCCTCAAGATCGACCTGTCCTATTCCACCCACACCGTTTTGCCCGGTACTATCTATACGAACCTGGGCTACGAATTCTAAAACAGGGGAATGATCATGTCAACCTCGCTCTTGAAAAGGTTTCTGCCGGCTTTCATACCCGTGGCCTACGAGGTCGTGAAGCACCTGAAACGCAACACCAGCCACAACAGCGATATCAAGAAATTTGACAAATCGGAAGAGAAACTGATGACCATCGAGCACCTGATTGTCCGCCTGGAAAAGAAAGCCCAGGCCAACAAGGAAGATATCAGGGCCTCCAAGGTCCGTCTGGAGATCTGGCTGGCGATCAATTCCGCCCTGTTGGTCGGGATCTTCGTCAAGCTGTTCTTCCTCTCCTGACCGATTTCAGTTCTGAGCCGGTTCCGGCAGCGATTGGACGCCACTCCTTCCTGCTGTGGACCGGCTTTTTCTGTTTCTGGGCATCCCCGCCCTTATTCCTGGTCCATGCGCCCCGATCATGCTCGCCCAAGACTTCCCGAGCTTCGTTCGGGAAGTCTTGGGCGAATCTACCCACAGTGGACGAGCCTGAAACAAGGTTGGAACAGCGCTTTCCGCTGGAGCGCAAGATTCTGCTGCCGGAACCTCAAACCCGGTTATATTGTCGGCAGTGAATCATACATTAAAAGAGGTAAACAAGAT
>CAZOVZ010000058.1:0-13050 GCA_964583755.1 uncultured Candidatus Cloacimonadota bacterium | reverse complement strand
CCTACCTAAAAATTCCACTACTCTGTCAGTCGAGACGTTATTCAACGGTCTTTATATGGACTGTTCACGCAGCTTTCTACTTCAATATCACAACCTTCCTGGTCTCGCTCACGGTCTGTGTTTTGAGCTGATACAGATAGATCCCGGCGGGCAGGCCGCTGCCGTTCAGGCTGATCTCATGCTCGCCGCAATCGAGCCGGTGGCTTTGCACGGTTTGTCCGCGCAGGTTGCAAATCGTCAAAACACCGCTTTCCCGCTCCGCGATGTTGGCTTTGATCAGGGTCGACCCGCCCTGGCGGAAGGGATTGGGATACGCCGCGGACAAGCTGGACAGGCCATCAGGCCCGGGCGCCAGTTCATCGTCCCCGGGCACTCCGGAAGAGAGTTTGCCCACCCAGATGTCCCTTTCTCCGGCGCTGATGAGCGAATTCTGGCTAAAGTGCACAGTCTCGGAGAATTGTCCTGCGGCGTAACTGCCCCCTTCACCATCATAACAAATGCCATAGCTGCTGTCGTTGGATGTGCTGCCCCCGCTGATCACCCAGACCCAGTTTCCATCGATGTCCAGCTTGGCAACGAAGAGGTCATACAGGCCCCTGTTTGTGAGCACTGTGGACCCGAAATCGGCATCGGCGCCGTAGAAATGTCCTGTCACCAGGCAGTTTCCATTGTTGTCGAGGGCGATGCAGGTGCCCGAGTCCGTATGATTGCTGCTGACCGCCGTGCCACCCGCGCGCTTTGCCCAGAGCCAGTTGCCGTTGGCATCCAACCGGGCGATGAAGACATCCTGCGAGCCGAGGCAGTTCAGCGTCGTGGACCCGAAAACCGCGGTGTACTGGAATGGTCCGGTGACATTGCTGTAACCGCTGTCGTCGGTTGATATGCTCCAGGGTCCGTCAATCCCCGCGCCGCCGCCGCTGGTTGCCCAAAGCCAGTTACATTCCTGATCCAGTTTGGCGATGTACACATCATGGCCATTGGCAGTGAGGGTATGGGGGCCAAAACTGGCTGTTCCCTGAAAATAACCGCCTATGTAGCAATTTCCGGCGGGATCTATGGAAACGCAGTCACCCTCTTCGGAGCCCGTGCCTCCGGCCTGGTCCACCCAGAGCCAGTTGCCGTTCGCGTCCAATCTGGCGATGAAAGAATCCACGCTACCGGCGCTGAACAGAGAAAATCCCCCAAAGCTGGCGGTGCTGGAAAAATCCCCGGTCAGATAGCAGTATCCTTCACTGAACTCCACGCACAAACCCTGATCGTGGGATACACCGCCGGCCCTCTGCGCCCAGAGCCAGTTACCGTTAGTGTCCAGCTTGGCGATGAAAGTATCCTGTCCTCCGGAGCTGGTCAGCGTTGTTCCGCCAAAATCAGCAGAGGCGTTGAAATAACCGGTTACATAGCTGTTTCCGCTGCCATCCGTGGAGATGCTCGAGCTTTGATCCGTGCCCGTTCCGCCTGCCCTCATAGCCCAGAGCCAGTTGCCGTTGTGATCCAGCTTGGCCACATAGATATCGTTGCCACCGCTGGAGGTGATTTGGGTTCCGCCAAATTGGGCTACTTCGAGAAATTTGCCGGTCACATACAGGTTGCCGGCATTGTCTCGGGAAATGTTAAAACAATAGTCATTGCCTGTTCCCCCGGCCCGGACTGCCCAGAGCCATTGCGGGGTGGTTTGCCCATAAACAACGCTGCCCAGACAAACCAATAGCCAAACTGCGATAAGATTTTTCATGATATCCTCCTAAGGACCATGATTTTGGGTTGATGCTTTGCCCGCCGGACCCGGCCAGAAGAGAACCGGGCCCACACCGGTGATATAACAATATGCCAAGGATAGCACTTCATCACTTAAACAGCACCAGCTTCCTGGTCGCGCTAACGCTGGGTGTTTTGAGTTGATAGAGATATACGCCGGTTGGCAGATCGGTTCCATTGACAGTGATCTCATGCGCGCCGGAGCTGAGCTGCTGGCTCTGGATGATCTGGCCGCGCAGGTTATAGAGCGTGAGGGTGCCGCTTTCCCGCTCCGCGACATTGGCTTTGATGGTTGCTGTACAGCCCACCCGGAAGGGATTTGGCCAGGCATCGGATAAGCTGGAAACACTTGTAATTTCAGGATTAAGTTCATCGTCGATCCCCACTCCGCCAAGGGACAGCTTGCCGACCCAGATGTCCTTTTCTCCCGCGCTGGTAAGTTGAGTATTACCAATATTCATCGTTCCCGAGAAAGCGCCAATGGCGTAACCATTCTCCTCGTCATCCAGTCTAATGCCCCAGCAGCTGTTATTGGTGCCGGCCGCCGTGATCGCCCAAAGCCAGTTGCCGTCTATGTCGAGTTTAGTTACGAATAGATTGTATAAACCCCAGTTAGGCAGTACTATGGAACCAAAATCGGAATCCGTGCCATAATAATAACCGGTCACAAAGCAGGTTCCACCGTTTTCGAGGACAACCCAGCAGCCAGCATCTGTATAGATTGAATAGTCGACATATGCCCCTCCGGCGCGCTTCGCCCACAGCCAGTTGCCGCTGGAATCCAGCCTGGCGACATAAATATCCTGGGAGCCGAGGCAGTTTAGTGTTGTGGCACCGAAACTGGCAGAATACTGAAATTGACCTGCGACATTACTGTTGCCATTGTCATCGGTGGATATACTCCAGCCCCCTTCAGTTCCGGAACCGCCGGCGCTGTTTGCCCAGATCCAGTTGCCATCGGGATCAAGTTTGGTTACAAAGATATCCCAACCGCTGCCGGTAAGCGTGAGCGTCCCGAATAAGGCGGAAGTATGGAAGTAGCCGGTTACATAGCAATTTCCGCTGGCATCAAGGGAAACGCCACCACCCTCGTCCCAGCCTGTACCGCCCGCGCGCCTTACCCAGAGCCAGTTGCCATTGGTGTCCAACCTGGCGACAAAGATATCGCCGCTACCAGTACTGCTGAGCGATAATATGCCGAACGTGGCTGTGCCTACGAAATATCCGGTCAGATAGCAAAATCCGTTGTCGATGATGGCTGAATTGCCAAAATCTTCACCTGTTCCTCCGGCGCGGTTGACCCAGAGCCAGTTGCCGCTGGAGTCCAGCTTAGCCACGAAGATGTCCTCCTGACCTGAACTGGTGAGCGTGAATGTGCCAAAATCGGCGATTCCTGAGAAGTAGCCTGTTACATAGCTGTTTCCATCGCCATCCGTGGAAATGACCATGCCCTTGTCACTACCTGTTCCTCCGGCCCGGACCGCCCAGAGCCAGTTGCCGCTGTGGTCCAGCTTGGCCACATAGATATCATTGCTCCCACTGGTAGTGAGGTGGGTGCCGCCGAATTGGGCCGTGTCCAGAAAGTAGCCGGTACAATAAAGATTGCCGGCATTGTCGCGGGAGATGCCGTAGCCGTCATCGTTGCCCATACTGCCGGCCCTGGAAGCCCAGAGCCACTGCGGATCGGTCTGGGCACTGAGAACACCGCCCAGGAAAACTACGAGACATACGAAAATGAGTTGCTTCATGATATCCTCCTTGGATTCATATTTCTTTTGTTATTCAGCCTGCCAAAGACCAACTGTTGAGAGCTGGACCATGGCAGGCCATTCATTCTGTTCTGATCTATCCGATCTGGATGCTATTTCAACAGCACCAGCTTCCTAATCGCGCTAACGCTGGGCGTTTTGAGTTGATAGAGATAGATCCCGGCGGGCAGACCGGTTCCATTGACAGTGATCTCATGCGAACCGGAACTGAGCTGCTGGCTCTGGATGATCTGGCCGCGCAGGTTGTAGAGGGTGAGGGTGCCTGTTTCCCGCTCCGCGACATTGGCTTTGATGGTGGCGATTGCGCCCACCCGGAAGGGATTGGGATAAGCCGCTTGGAGGCAGGAAACGCCTGATAAATCAGGTGCCAGCTCATCGTCCACGGGCACACCGGCGGATAGTTTGGCGATCAGGATATCATAACTCCCGGCTGAGGTATAGGTGTAAGTGCCATAGGTTGTTGTTAAGCTGAAACCTCCGGATATGTAGTAGTTGCCATTACCGTCGGTGGAAATGTTCACGGCTGAGTCCACTCCGTTTCCCCCGCCTCTTAGCACCCAGACCCAGTTTCCGTCGTTATCGACCTTGGCTACGAAAGAGTCTCCGTCCCCCAGTGCCGTGAAAGCATGAAAGCCAAAATTGGCTGAGCCGCGGAAGATACCGGAGATGTAGCTGTTCCCGCTGGCATCCGCCAGGATATCCCACCCGGCGTCCCAGGAAGGTCCTCCCGCGCGTTGCGCCCAGAGCCAGTTGCCGGCGGAATCCAGTTTGGCCACATAGATATCCTGCATCCCCTGACTGGTTAGGTTCGTCGCGCCAAAATCCGCAGTACCGGCAAAAAAACCGGTCACGTGGATATCCCCGGCGCCATCCAGGGAAATCTTCGGAGCAGATTCATCGTCGGCGGTCCCCCCTCCCCGGCTTGCCCACAGCCAATTGCCGTTGCTGTCCAGCTTGGCGATGTAGTTGTTGAAATACAGGCCGGTGCTGGTCAAAGACGTTGCGCCGAAATCCACCGTTCCGTGGAAATCTCCGCTGGTGAATACGTTTCCTGCGGCGTCTGTGACAGTTCCACCGCCAAAATCCACACCTGATCCACCGGCGCGTTTTGCCCACAACCAATTGCCGTTGGTGTCCAATTTCGCTATGTAGGCATCAACGTCCCCTGCGCTGGTCAGCGTGGTGCCTCCCCAAATCGCTGTCTGCGAAAATACACCGGTAACATAGCTGTTACCGCTGCTGTCCGAGTGTAAAAACCATCCCGAATCCTGCCCCGGGCCTCCGGCGTTCACCGCCCAGAGCCAGTTACCGTTCGTGTCCAGCTTGGCGAGGAAAATATCATAATCGCCGTAGCTGGTCAGCGTTGTTGGGCCAAACGTGGCTGTGCCGAAAAATGAACCGGCCACATAAACGTTCCCTGCGTTGTCGGTCGCAATCGCGTTTCCCCATTCGTGGCTGGTACCTCCCGCCTGTTTAACCCACAACCAGGTACCGTTCGTATCCAGTTTGCTCACAAACACGTCATACCCTCCCTGGCTGACCAGGGTTGCTGCGCCAAACTCGGCGACACCATCGAAATACCCCGTCACGTAGCTGTTGCCGTTGCTGTCGGTGGGGCCGTGGAAACTCCAGTCCTGCCCCGTGCCTCCGGCGCAGACCGCCCACAACCACTCCGGTTCGCTCTCTGCGTATGCCAGGCCTCCCAACCAAACCAATAGACAAACTGCGATCAGATTTTTCATGATATCCTCCTTTCAAGGCAAAAAATCTTTTCGTGTTCATGGATGAATTGTCTTTTATATCTGTCAAGCTAAATATAATGTGATATAGGGCTATAAGTGATATATGATGATTTGTTCTGGAATGAGGCAGATTTTCTGTTTTTTGTATGCTCGAACCTTAACTGGAGCGGCAGACGTCCCCGTCTGCCCTTTGTGGATAACGTCCACGGCAACGGGCGCTACTCCCCCTCAATACCTTCCCACACAACCCATCTAACCAAGCAATCCGTTACAAATCCCGCCAATCCCCTTTTCCCCCCAAATCCTTGTTTCCTTTCCCCTCCCCCGCCGATTCAGACCACCTCCAGAGCACCAGCCAAAAACGGCTTTTGCTCCCGGGCATCCTCCTCAGGGAATGACTATTCCAAAGGGCTGGGTGAGGGCGATGCTGCCGTCCGCGCCCAGGATTTCCGCGCGGATGTAGCTCAGGTTTCGGTGGGCGTTGGCGTCGAAGCTGGTCCCGCTGGCGATGGTCTGTTGGTCGCAGATCCAGTTGATGGCATTGTAGTTCGTGGCGGCCAGGCTGATGACGCCGCTATCCACGGACACGCTCTGCAAGGTGGGATAGGCCGGAGGGACGGAAGTATGCCGGCTGAGGGTCGCGCCCAGGGGATCGTGGATGAGATAAAACGCGCCCTGCTCCAGGGCCTGGCGGATGGCGAGGGGGCTGGATTCCGCCAGAAAGAGCATGTTCATGTGTTTGCCGACGCTGGGCCCCACATCGTGGGCGTCGCTGTTGGAAAAGCCCCAGACCGGGCGTTCCGGCATCAGGCGGGTGAGGATCATGTCCCAATACTGCCGGTGATCACGCATCTTTCCGTAGGCCTCGATCCCGATGGCGTGGGGATTGGCGCGGTAGAGGCTGTCGTACCAGGCGATGGTGTAGGGGTAATGGGGATAGTTGATCTCGTCGTAGGGGGGCAAAACCCCGCCGGGCAGGCCGGGATAGGGCGGCTCGCCCAGGTTGCCCGCGCAGAAGCTGTTCCACTGTTTTTGGGGATGGTTCAGCACCGCCAGGCCGCCCTGGATACCGATCTCCGCCACCTGCCAGGCCGTGTCCGCCAGCTTGCTGCCGGCGTTTCCGAAGCGAAGGTCCGTGGGGTATATGAAGCCCTGGTCCACGTGGCTCTGGTTCCACATCGGGGTGAACAGCGAACTCACGTGGTGCAGGGTGAAATAATCCGGGGCTGAGGTAGAGGCCGGCTGCGTTCCCGTGAAGCCGGAAAGCTCGCTGGCCCTCACGGCGAAAAGGTTGAGGGAGGGATAATGTTCCACATCTCCGCCGGCTGTTTCGGGGCTGGGCTGCAGGGGGATTGAGTCCGCGTAGACAGCGCTCCAGGGCCAGGTGCCCCAGGGACGGGCGGTGAGGGTGGTTCCCGCCTGGGGGCCGTAGGTGTCGTGATCGGCGATCGCCGCCACCGTGTATCCATAGAGATGGTAGCGGTCGATCCTGGCTTTGGGGGTGGCAGAGACAGCGCCGTCGCTGTAGCTGGTGTGGCTGTGAAAGTCGGCTTTGGCGACCGTGGCGGTGCTAAAATCCACATTGGCGTAGGGATTGGCGATCTGCAGGGGACCGCCCCCATCGGCAAAAACCCTGGCCACATAATGGCTGCCATCCAAAGGGTAGGGCTCGGCGCCCGCCTGCCAGACGATGTGTTTGCCCGTGCCGGGGCTTACACCTGAACCGAAATCACCGCTCAGGTTGGCGGGATCGGGATGGAACTGGAAGCTCAGCCCGGCATCCGCCGAGAGCGAAAGATAGACGGTGAAATCGTTGTCCGCAGGGGCGGTTAGGTCAAACCAGACATCCACGGTCTTGCTGCCGTCCCGACGCTGAGCCATCACGACATTGGAGACTGGCGATTCGCGGTTTTCGATCGCTTGGCGCGTTGCAACAAAGTCAGCCGCCGCCAACCCTGAAACCAGGGCCAACAGCGACAGCAAAAAGCCCAGACGCAGTGAAAGTTTCATCTTTGGCAATGGTTCCGCTGCCTCGCGCGCCTTCCTATCTATAGACCAGCAGTTCACGCTCCGGATCCAGCCAGCAGTATTTCACCTCGCCGGCAAAAATCGTGTGGTCGCCGCTGCGGACCTGGGTCACGACCTCGCACTCGAAGACGGCCACGGCTCCTTCCAAAACGGGGAGTTTGTGCAGCTTGCCAGGCTTGTAGGCCACCTTGCCGGCGGCGAATTTGTCCATGTCCCGTCCACTGTTGGAACCCGCCAGGGCGCAAAGGTCTTTCATCTCCACGGAGGGAAATACGAGGTTGAACCAGCGGTTTTCCAGCAGGCATTCGTGCGAATAGCGGCTCAGCCCCACCGAGATGGCGAACATCGCCGGCGCGATGGAGGTGCGCATGAACCACTCCAAAGTGATCAGATTGTAGCCGCCGCCGGGCTTTTCCACAGCCGCCAGGACTACCTTGGAGGGCAGGTGGACCCGGGCGTAGGCTTCGGCAAGAGAGGTCTGTTTCATATCCGAACTCCGTATTTAGCGATGGCGACATTCAAATTGAGCGTCATTATCTGTAAAGGAAAAAGGGTATTGGGGTGGAATGGTGGAAGGGTGAAAAGGTGAAACACAGCATAGAAACACATCCGGAGGGCAAGATAAATCAAAACAGAGGGACAGAGGAACAGAGGGAAAAAGCCTCACACAGATATCACAGATGACACAGATAAAACTGAAATTGATGAGTGACAGGCAGGATAATCAACATCTGATGATGACTCGGCTTTTCCCCTCTGTTGCATACATCTAATCCGATACATCCGTTAAATCCGTATCTGAATCATCTGTGAAATCTGTACGATCTGTGTGAGACAAAAGAAACCCTCTCCGCTCTCTGTCCCTCTGTTTTAATAAATTTCATTGACTGGAATGCGAGGCGCGGATAGAATGGATTTTCGTGTTAAACATCTGAAATATTCACTTTGGAGATAGATATGCGGCGAGCGCTTAGCCTAGTGATCCTGGCCCTGCTGCTGTTTGGCGGCTGCGGCAAAGTCCTCAAATCCCAAAAGACCCAGATCCGCTTCTGGCACGGCCTCAGCGGCCCCCTGGGCGATGTGTTGAACGACATGATAGTGGAATTCAACCGGACCCACGACGACATCGAGGTGATCGTAAACCCGATCAGCAGCTACAACGCGCTGTCCCAGAAACTGATGGCCTCCATCCAAGTGGGCAAGCAGCCGGACATCGCCCAGGTCTTCGAATCCTGGACCGCCAAGTATCTCGAAGCCTCGGACCCCGTCCTGGTCAGCATCGACAGCCTCATCGCCAACGATCCGGATATCACCGACGCGGACCTGCAGGACTTTTATCCGGTCTTCATGCAGTCCATCACCTACCAGGGCAAAAGGTGGTCATTTCCCTTCAATAAAAGCGTTCGCGCCTACTTTTACAACAAAGACGCCTTCTACCGCGCGGGACTCGACCCCAACCACTTTCCCAAGGACTGGGCGGAATTCGCGCGCTACTGCCGCCTGCTGACCAAACCCGCCACGGCCACCAGCCCGGCCACCTACGGGGCAAATTTCACCGTGAACGAATGGCAGTTTGTGAACCTGATCAACCAGGCGGGCGGGACCATCCTGGACTCCGACGACCGACCCCAACTCAACAGCCCGGCGGGATTGGAAGCGCTGAACTACATCCTCAACCTCGTCAACGTGGAAAAGACTGCCAAATCCACCAAGGAAATGGACGGCCAAAACGCCTTCATGGCGGGCACCGTGGCGATGTTCGAGGGCTCCAGCGTGTCCATCAGCTACATGCGCCAGCAGCCCATCGATTTCAACATCGGCTACGCCCCCATCCCCACCTATAGGACGGATAAAAGCGCCATCAGCGGCGCCAACATCGTCATCTTCAAAAGCGGCGATCCCAAACGCGAGCGGGCCGCCTGGGAATTCATCAAATGGTTCACCGATACCGAACAGACCGCCAAGTGGAGCGCCCGCACCTGCTACATGCCCCTGCGCAAAAGCGCCATGCAGACCGCCACGGTCCAAAACTTCCTGAAAGAGTTTCCCCAGTTCGCGGGGATCTATGCCCAGCTCGACCACGCGGTGTTCGAACCCCAGCATCCGGCCTGGTTTGAAGCACGTCCGGAACTGAAAAGCTATCTGGAAAAGGCCAAGGAAGGCATCCTGACCCCCAAAGAGGCCTTGGACGGCATCACGCGGGACTTCGCAAAGATGATCGCCAGGAGCCGGAAACCTTGACGCTGCCTGGACAGTCAGCCCTCCTGCCAGCCCCGGCAACTGGACCGGCAGATTTATGCTTGACAAATATCCAGCCTGAATAAATGAAGAAAAAACGTGCCGAAGTGGTGAAACAGGTAGACGCAGTGGACTCAAAATCCACCGGGCTTCGGCCCATGCCGGTTCGATTCCGGCCTTCGGCACCACGCTTTTCAAGGAGACGATCGCCTGATAATTTGCCTTTCCGGGTATTTACAGCTTGGCATAGTGTGAAACCAAATTATCTTGTTGGGGTATTTATCTTCCCTTCACCCAATGAACCTGTACAACCCTATCCGGGTTTATTTTCCGGCCCTGATATAAAATGTTATCTCACAATGGAGGTATGATGCACAGATCCTATAAACTGCTCCTGTTGGCCCTGGCAATGGTCTTGAGCCTGCCCGTTGGCCTCGGCGCCATCTCGGAAGTCGGCATGCTTTCGCTGACCATCGAACCCGGAGCCCGTGCCAGTTCCATGGGCCGGGCCTTTTCCGCCATCGCGGACGACGCCTACGCCCCCTGGTGGAATCCGGGCGCGACCGCCTTCAACCGCAAAAACCAGATCGCCCTCACCCACATGCCCTGGCTCCAAACCAGCGACATCAACGACATGTTCTACGAGTATCTGGGCTACAACAAATACTTTGAAGGCATCGGCAATATGAACGTCCACCTGGTGATGTTCAACACCGGCAGCCAGGAACAGATGGACGAGCAAGGCCAACCCCTGGGCGAATTCAGCACCTACGACATCGCGGGCGCTGTGGGCTACAGCTACGAAGTGATCCCCGCCGCCCTGGGCGTCGGCGCCAACTTCAAGCTTTTCTACAGTTACCTCGGGCCCGGCACCGGCGAGACCGACGCGGACAAAGGCGACGCCTTTGGCTTTGCCTTCGACCTCGGCGCCAAGTATAAAAACATGGGGCTGAAAGGCTTGGATGGCGCCCTCGTGATCCAAAACATCGGCCCGGACATCACCTATCAGGACCCCTCGCAGTCCGACCCCATGCCGATCACCTTCCGCCTCTCCGCGGCTTATACCGCGGTCGACAATCCCGCGGGTAAGCTCCAGTTTTCAGCCGAAGCCAGCAAGTTCCTCTCCAAAGACGTTGGGCTGCTGCAACGCTTCTTCACCGGCTGGGGCGATTTCGCGGAAACCATCTACGGCGTTGGCGCGGAATACACCTACATGAACCTGATCGCCCTGCGCGGCGGCTACTTTGTGGACGACGTCGGCGAGATCGTTGGCCCCAGCTTCGGCGCTGGACTGCAATACACCTGGAACAATCTCTATAAATTCTCGGTCGATTTTGGCATGATCACCGCCGGCGAACTGTCGGATTTCAACAAGGTTTTCTCGCTCGGGATCGAGTTTTAGGCAGCTGATGAGTTTGTCGCTTCCCCGTGGCCCTGGCCGCGGGGAGGCACTCTCTTGAACCGATGAAGAAAATCCTCATCCTAGCGCTGCTGTTGGCCTGGGGGATCCTCGGAGCCGCCAAGCTCACCCTCACCCGCTACGCTTCCCCCCGCAAACCGCTGCAGCACCCCCACACCAACCTCCTCAACAAGCAGCCAGACCTTTCCAACCAACGCCGGGACGGCAATCCCCAAAAACTGCTGGTCATCCTGGTGGATTTTCAACAAGAGAGCGCCGACGACCCCAACACCACCGGCAACGGCAAGTTCCTGCTGCAGGAAGACCCCGCCTACCTCTACCCCATCGGACGCCCGCCTCACGACCGCGTCTACTTCGAACGCAACCTCGAAGCCCTGCGCTACTACTATCTGGCGGCCTCCAACGGCTCCTTCCGGCTGGAATACGACGTCTACCCCCGGGATGGGACAGCCTACACCCTGCCGCAGCCGATGGGCTACTACAATCCGCCCTATGCGGATTCCGACCTCTTTGTGGCCCGTGCGGAGGAATATTTCAGAAGCTCCTTCGAACTGGCGGACAACCTGACCCCGGAAATCGACTTTGCCCAATACGGCCACTTCATGATCATCCATGCCGGTTCCGACTGGCAGCACGACATCCTGGGCGACACCCCCTCGGACATTCCTTCCTTTTACATAACGGTCGGCCCCGGCAAGGAAGCCGTGGTGGATGGCGGCGCGGTCTTGATAGGCAACGCCTGCAACGTGCCCTCGATGATCTCTCAGGATTTTTATACCCAGACCGAAAACGGCCAGACCTACCACGGCGGCTACGGTGCCCTCAACGCCGTGCTGGCCCATGAATTCGGCCATTCCGTGGGCATGGCCGACCTCTACAACGTGCGCACCTTCCAACCGATGGTCGGCACCTTCGACATCATGGACAGCGGCGGTTCCGGCATCTTGGTGGATGTTCTCGAAAACGACGATCAGGTGCTGGTGGAAGGCATCCTGCCCGCCCTGCCCGGAGCGTGGTCCCGCGAACAGGCCTTTGGAGAATTCCTGCGCGGCAACGGCAACCTGCTCGAACTCAGCCAGACGGAACTCTACACCCAGCTCAACCTCGCCGCCAGCAGCCTCAAACAGGGCTCTACCGCCAACCAGCCCCAGATCTATAAGGTCCCTCTTTCCGAGGGCGAATACCTGCTGCTGGAAAACCGGTCAGTCGATCCCGACGGCGATGGCGGCACGGCCGTCAAGGCCACCGAAGACCTCAGCGTGGTCCTCTACCCCACTCCCTACGACGATCCCGCCGACACCCCCACCTACGAATACGACTACCTGCTGCCCTCGTTCATCATGGCCAACGGCAGTTCCGCCGGCGGCGGATTGCTGGCCTGGCGGATCAACGACAACCTCATCCGCAACCAGGGCGTCACAGACAGCCAGGGCAACTGGTATTCCAACTACGAAAACAACACGGTCAATACCCTCTATTCCAACCGAGGCGTCCAGATCATCGAAGCGGACAACCTCGAGGACATCGGCAACCCCTATTCCTGGTATTGGACCGGCACGCCCTACGAATATTTCCACAAGAAACGCCCCACCCTGGATGGCTACGGCAACTTCGTGGCCTGGTCGCAGGAAGACTGGAAACCCCGCCTCAGCAGCAGCACCGAACCACCTCTGCTGGACAGCCAGGGCCTGGGTTCGCTCCATTGGATTGACGATATTGGCAATCCCTCGCCGGTGATGAACCTGAAACTCAAAGCGGGATTTTTCAGTTCCGGCCAGATCCTCCCCATTGGCGAGCCGGACCTGATAGCCGGACCCGCCATCCAAACCAGTTTTGACCCCTTTCCCTGCCTGCCCTTGCTCTATCGGGATTCCATTACCCTGCTGAACTACAACGTGGGCGACTGGACCGACCTGCTGGGCTCCTTCCCCCTGGCCGACACGCTTTCCGCGGACTTTCCGCTGGTGAAGACCAACCAGAATGGCAACAACTACGAAGAACTCGCGGTTGTCCACGGCAATTCCGTCACCCTGCTGGAATTCGCGGAAGACGCTCTGGACGCCCGCTCCGTAAACTACCCCGATCCCATCACTGCCGC
>CAZOVZ010000057.1:0-13076 GCA_964583755.1 uncultured Candidatus Cloacimonadota bacterium | reverse complement strand
CTGGCAGCGTGGGTTCATTGCTCGCGCGCTGTTTGAAGTCCAAAGCCCCAAATGACGCCGGGAAAGGGGCTAAGCTGGTTTAGGGGCTTTGAACTCCAAAATGAGATACGTGGCGTCAGGACCGGGGCATCACCAATCTTCCCAGTATTCGTCTTCGTCGGAATAGTAGCCCTCAACCTCATCATAATCCGTGGAGCGGTATTCCACCCAATAGAGGGAGTTTTCCGGATCGTAACCAGTAACGATGTAGCGGGTTTCGGTCAGGTCCCAGGTGTATTCGTCGTCGGCCTCATTGTAGGAGCTGGGTTCGTCGTTGTAGGATTTCACGGCGTCCAGGGCGATGTCCTCGATATCCTCTTCCGCCTGGTATTTGTAGGCGACGTACCATTCGTCGAGGGTATTGGTCCCGGCGTTGAAGCGCAGCTCGATGTGATTCACATATTTGGCGTCGGCCAGGGAGAGATATAAGATGTTGTCTTCGGTACTGGTGACTTCAAAATTTTGGCCTTCGAGGATCGCTAGGGCGGAATCCCTGGGTGCGTCGAAGTAGAGGCCAAAGATGCCGGTCTGGGCGGCCAGGCCGGCTGTCATCAGCCCAATCAGGAGAATGAACAAGTTTCTTTTCATACCTGTAATCCTTTCTGAAGCTGCGTTCAGGTCATCTCGCGGCGGGTTCTATTCGGTGTAGTATTCCACCCAAAACATTTCGTAATCCCAGTCATAACCGGCCCAAACGCGGCGGCTATTGCCCAGGTTCCAGTCGTACTCCCCATATTCATCATCGTAGGCGTAGTCCACGCCGTGCAGGGTCTCGAGCTGCGCGACCACATCGTATTCGACATCGCCGTAGTCCGAGCCGCCGTAGGAGATGGACCAATCTCCCAGCTGGTCTTCGGTGTCGAACTTGAGCTCGACGGAGGCGATCTCGTAGATCTCGTCCGAGGTGAGATAGGTCACGTTATCTTCGGTTTTTTCCAGGGTGAAGCCCTGCTTCGCCAAGTTGGCCAGGACCGCCTCGCGGGAATCGCCAAAAGACAGCCCCAATAGGCCGGTTTGGGCGGCGAGGGTCAGCGCCAGCGAGGCAAACAACAAAGTGAGGATAAGGTTTTTCATCTGCGTACTCCTAAGTTTTGGCGATAATCTAACAGCATTTTTATGGCTGGCAAGAAAATTGTTGAAATCTGGTAAATTTACTTTGATACCCGGTTCGGGGCATCCCAACCGATGAGTTCGGCCAGGATGGAAACGGCTATCTCGTAGGGAGTTTGGGAGCCGATGGGGAGCCCGACGGGGGCGTGCACCCGGTTCAGATCCGCTTCGGACCAACCCTGCTCGCGCAGGCGGCGGAAGGTCCCGGCCACCTTGGCGGAGCTGCCGATCATGCCCAGATAGCGGCAGGGCTTGCCGAGGCAGCGTTCCAAAACTAGTTGGTCGTGGGCGTGGCCATGGGTCATGATCACGATCCGGGCCTGGGCGTCGAAGGCTATCAGCTCATCGAGGTCGGAAAAATCCGTCAGCTTCAGCTCCGCTCCATACTCCGGGGGCACGGATTCCAGGATTTCCGGCCGTTCGTCTATCAGGCGCACCCGGTAGCCGCAGAGCCCGGCCAGATGGGCCAGGGCCTTGCCGCAATGCCCCGCTCCGATTACGTAGAGGCGCCGGGTGTTGAGCAAAGGCTCGACATAGACGCTCACCCGGCCGCCACAGATCATGCCGGTGGGGATGCCGTCCGCTTCCCGGGGAGGAGTGCCCGCCAGGTCTGAGAGCAGATAACTGGCCACTTGGGGGGCTTCGATCCGGTTGGCACGGATGCCGGCGATGATCAGGTGTTCGAGTTCGCCGCCGCCGAGGTTGCCGCAGACGTTGCCCGTCAGGGGGATGATCATCTTCATCCCGGCTTTGGCGGGGGTGGAGCCGTCGCTCTGGACTATCGTCGCCTGCCAGGCGGGAGCGCCGGCGGAGACAGTATCCAAAAGAGTCTGGTAATAGCGTTCGTCAGGCATCCTGAACCTCCCTGAGCCCGTGGCCAAAGACGATCTGATAGGCGCAAACCGCGAAGGCGGTCGCCACATTGAGGGAATTTTTCCATCCCTGGACGGGCAGGCGGACGCAGCAGCCGCAAAGCGCCATGGTTTCCGGGGCCAGGCCCAGGCTCTCGTTGCCCAGGACCAGGGCCAGGGGTGTGGGCAGATTGGTTTCAAACACGGATGAGGCCGCGGCGGCGGTTTCCACCGCGCAGATCAGGCAGCCGTCCGCTTTGGCCTGGGCAATGGCGTCCGCCGCGGAGGGAAAGTGTTTCCAGCCCACCCGCTCCGCCGTGCCCCGGGCGGTTTTGGCGAGGGCGGGATGTTCCGGGGTGGCCGAAACTCCGCAGAGGTAAAGGGTTGGGATGCCCAGGCACTCCGCCGAGCGGAAGATGGAACCGACGTTGAAGACCGAGCGCAGATTGTCCAGGATCACCGTGATGCCCGCCGCCCGCGCCAGTCTGGAGGGATCGGCCTCCCTGGGGGCGTCGCCGCGGATCAGCTCCAACTGGCCGTCGGAAAAGGTCTGGCCCCGTGAAGCCCGCCAGGCGTCGATGGCGGCAATGATCTGATGCGGGCCGGCCGGCGAAGCGAGCAGGCCCTTCAGGGTGCGCAGTTGGGGATCGGCAAGCGGTTTCATCCAGCCCAGGCAGTTTTGGACCTCTGCCCGCAAAAGCTGGTAACGGGCCGGGTCCGCCAGGGAGCCAACGAGGGCAAAGAGCAGCTTATCCAGGGATTTGAGCTGGCGCGCGGGCGAGAGGGAGGCAAACTTGGTTTGGTGATAGCGGAGCAGGGGCTTCATCGCTGCAGCAGGCTGATCAGTTTGGCCGCGGTGAGCAGGTTTTCGGCGATGTAATCCGGCTGGTAGCGCCAGTCCGCGAAGCCTTCCAGCAGCTCCTTGGCGCCGTTGCCGGAGAGGAGGAGGATGGTCTTCAGGCCGGCTTTTTTGCCGAACTCCACATCGGTGTAGCGGTCTCCGATCATCCAGGAACGGCCGGCCTCGAAGGGATGTTCCCGGCGGGCGCGTTTGAGCATGCCCAGCCCGGGTTTGCGGTCTTCGTGGTCCACATTGTAGGGCGCGACCACCCCATCCTTGAAATAGGGGGAGTAGTAGATCCCGGTGAGCCTGACCCGCTCTTGGGACAGCAGGGACTTCATCCGGTCGAACACCTTTTCCAGCTGGGGCAGGGTGAAATAGCCCCTGGCGATGCCGGATTGGTTGGTGACCACAAAGAGCTGAAACCCGAGGTCGCGCAAGATCCTCAACGCCTTGCCGGTATAGGGATAGAGCGAATACCCGGCCGGATCGGAGATGTAGCCAAAGCGGTCTGGGCTGAGGCAGCCGTCGCGGTCCAAAAATACGGCGGGTTTAGTATCTCTTGCTATCACGGGTCTGGAACTTCAGGGCGTCCGGAAGCGCTGTGTTGAAGAGGGAGATGCGGTATTCCCAATACTCGTTGCGGCGGGAATAGCTGACCTCCAGTTTCCAGCAATGCAGTTCGCGGCTCAGATTCAGGTTTTGGGAGATCAGCTCGCTGTCCTTGAGGTTGAAATAGTTGCCGTAGGCCAGCGACCAATTGGCGGTCAGCTTGAGCGCGGCGTCGAAGCGGAGGTTGCTGCTGCGGGGATCCAGGATGTCCTTATCGGCGGAAATGTCTTGGGACAGCGCCACCCTCCAGCTGTCGGAGGATTCCCTGCCGGCGGGTTCGTCGCCGTCGGCCAGCAGGCTGTCCCGCTCTTCGTAGGGGGTGAAAATCTGGTTCTTTTCGCGCTGGAAGTAAGTGGCGTAGGGTGCCGAGCCGGATAGCGCCAGCGAGTGGGAAAAATACTGGTTTTGGGCGGAGAAGTTTCCCTCCGCCAGCTTGTCCGGGTCCTGGACGAAGCTGTATTGGGAGGTGTAACCCAGCGAAAGGCCGGTCAGATTCAGCGTTGAACCTTTGAAGCTGAGGTTGCCCAGTTTGAAGCTGCCGGGATTGAAGGTGACGGCGTGGGCGAGGTTGCCCAGGCGGTCCTTGTCTTTCATCAGATTGGCGGCGGTGCGCGAGCTCAAAGTGATGATGTCGTTGATCTTGCGGTTGTCCTTGCCGTATTTGAGCTGCCACTTGTGGGTGAGGCCGAGGTTGAGGTTGGCGGCTTCCGCGGAGCTGCTGAGGCCGATCCCGCCAAAGCTGAAGTAGCGGGAGTTGCGGCCAAAATCCGGATTGTAGGTGATCCCGGCGGAAGGGGTCATGATGTGGCGGAGGGATTTGAGCCAGCCGCGGGAGAAATTGCGGATCCCGTAGATGTTGAAATTGGTGTTGGCGTAGGCGCTGTAATCGTTTCCGCGCACAAACCGCTGATCGTTTTTGTCGCGGTCAAACCAGGCCTCGTTGTAGTTCAGCCCCTGCTGCAGATTCAGCCAGCCTTTCAGTTTCCAGTTGTAGGAAAGCCCCAGCCGGTGTTTGAGGCCCAGGTTGTGCTGGGTGAGCGGGTCGGCCGGATTGAGCGGGTCGGGGTCGTTGTCCCAGATCAGGTCCTGCCAGTCGCGCTGGGGATCGCGGCTGCTGCCGGTGTGGTCGAGGCGGACGCTGTAGCTGTAGTTGAGATTGCTCCACCAGGCGTCGGGACTGCGCTCGGGGTTGTAAAACAGTTCATGGACGGGGCGGGTCGGCATCGAAAAGGTGGCCGAAGGCAAGGACAGCGACACGTTGTCGTTGATCAGGTCTTCCGTGTAGATCAGGCCCAGGTTCAGATACGAACTCAGCAGCGGCTTGCGGTAGGAAACCGAGGACGTGACCCGCTGGGCCAGGCTTTCGTCCAGGTCCGTGCTGCTTTCCCAGACGCGTTTGCTGCTCACGAAATCCAGGTTGACGTCGAAGGTGGATTTTTCGCCGAGTTCCTGATGGTGATTGGCCCGCAGCGACCAATCCGCGTAGCTCTGATAGGCGTTGATGCCTTTGCGGTAGGAGGCGTCCAGCGAGCCGGAGAGCAGGTAACGCCGGGCGTAATCCGTCCTGAAACGCGCTTCCCAGCCGCTGCGCTCGGTCAGGTCCAGGCTGAAGATCAGGTCCGCGTAATCCTTGTAGGGGTAATACCAGGCGATGTCGCGCAGAAATTTGCCGTCGGTGGTATTGTAGCCGGGCTCGGGCACCAACAGCCCCGGATGCCGTCCCCGCCTGATGGAAAGGGTCATGAAGGGAAAGTAGAACACCGGAAAGTGGTTCACATAGGCCAGCACCGGCTTGCCCACGATCTTGTCGCCGCGGTAGATCCGCAACTGTTTGGCGGCAAACCAGAAATCCGGGTCTTTGTGTTCGCAGGTGGTGTAGCTGCCGTTGTCCACGTCGTAGATGTCCCTGCCGGTTTTGCGGACCTCGATGCCGCTGTAGAAGCCGTTTTCCAGGCGGCTGACGCCGCTGGTCACGATGCCGGACTGGCTGTCCATGTCGTAGGCGACATCCGCTCCCAACAGGATCTGGTCGCCGTCTTTCATCACCGTGTTGCCGTAGCTGTAGGCCTGTTCGGCCTTCAGGTCGATCAAGAGGGAATCGCTGCTGATGTCAAAATCCTGATAGCGGACGGCGGAGTTTCCGTAGAGGCGGATCTTTTCGTCCGCATAGTGATAAGAGATGCTGTCCGCCGTATAGTAGAGGGAATCGAGCTTGACCGGGGCGAGCAGCAGGGAATCCGCCAGGCCGGGCGAGGCCGCTTGGGCTTGCGCCGCGAGGGGAAGCAGCCCCAGGGCCAGCAGCAGGATCAGGACGGCTTTGTTCATGATCCGAGGCAGTCGAAGATGTCCAATTCGTCGCTCTGGCCTGCAGAGATGGGGTTTTCGAATTCATAACCCACGCTGAGCAGGAACACGTCGTTGACATTGGTGGCCAGCAGCGGGGCTGGCAAAATCTGGTGGATGGCCTTCAGGGCGGTGAAGCTGTCAAACGCCTTCAGGCTGGGCGTAACGGTCAGCCCGGCCGCGGAGAAAGCCCCGCGGGTGTCGCTGTCCACATAGGCTCCGCCGCTGCCGGCGACGTTGTCGTTGCCATCCGTGGCAAAGCAAAAGAGCGCTGTGTTGGGGCTGTGGGAGATCGCCGGCCCCAGGGACAGCGCCAGATGGCTGCAGCGTCCGCCCCTGCCCTTACCGCCGACCTTGAAGGGGATCTCGCCGCCCCAGAGCTTGAGAAAGGGCGGTTTCAGGCGGTAGCGGGGGTTGCGGGTTTTGACGAGGGTGTCCTTGATTTCGGTCTGAAACTTCGCCGGGGAGCCGGAACGGAACCGCTCTTCCAGATAGACCCGGAAGCCTTCCCGCCGGAGGTCCTGGGCCAGGGAGGAGCAAAAGGAATGGTTGTCGGCTATGATGTGGTAAAAAACGGTCTTGCCAGAGCTGTGGAAGGTCCAGCCGTCGGCGGTTTTATCGCCGTTCTGGGAGGGGGTGAAGGGTCCGGAGCAGATCGTGGCGGGATCGTTTTTCTCCACGTCTGAAACGGCAAACACGTGCACTTTTTTGGTTCCGGCGAGGGCCAGCGCCTTGCCGCCCTTGAGCCGGGAAAGCTCTGTCCGCGCCTGGTTGATCTGGGCTATGGGCTTGCCGCTGGCCAGCAGCTCGTGATTGGCTTGGATCAGATGTTCCAGCGTGACGCCCGCCTCGGGCACTTCAAACAGGGAGGAACCTCCGCCGGTGAGCAGCACGATCAGGTCACGCTTCGCGGGCAGCGACCGCAGCCAGTCCAAAATCTCCTCGCCGTGCGCCAGGCTGTTTTCATCCGGGAGGGGATGCCCCGCCAATCTCAGGCGCAAACCCGGCACCGGCTCCAAGCCCGGAGCGTCTTTCGTGAGCAGGAATCCATCCACCCCGATGCCGCGTTCCGCCAGCTGCCGGGCCGCCAGCGAAGCCAGCTTCCAGACGGACTTGCCGATCGCCAGCAGGCCGACTTCGGCGGGCAAAACGGCCTCCGCCAGGCCAGCGGTCAGGCCGGGGTACTGGCAGAAATCGTGCATCCGCCGCGCGTAGCTTTGGTAGATGATGTGATGGAGACAGATCAATATCTCTCCCGGAAAAGAAGTTTCTTGTCACAAAAAATCATCCGCTCTATTTGGTCAAGACTATTTTTCCGGCCTCCCGCGGAGGGTTTTGGAGGGCGGAGCCCAGGCTGTCCGGCGCAGGCGAATAACTGCTTTGAATAAAATCCTTTACAAAAAGACCGGGGCAGAAAATGTGGGTCTCGAAATGTCCTTAGGAGTTACTTATGTCAGACAAGGTGAGTGAAACCGGCAGCAAGACTGCCATGAAAGAAATCAAGGAAGAATACCTTCGCCTGCTCGAAGAATCTTTCCAAAACACTGCGGAATTTAAAAAGGGCGATGTGGTCGAAGCCCCCATCGTGACTATCAACGAGCACTTTATCGTTGTTAATCTCGGGGGAAAATTTGACGCCTACGCCGAAGTCAGCGACTTTGCCGATGAAAAGGGCGTGCTCAAATACGCCGTCGGCGATACCCTGAAAGGTTATATCGTGGACAGTAACGATCAGGGCTTCGTCATCGGAAAAAGTCTGACCCGACAACATGTGGACAAGCAGTCTTTGCTGGACGCGTTCGAACGCAAGATCCCCGTCTCCGGCAAGGTCTACGCCGTCACCAAAGGTGGATACAACGTCGATGTGCTCGGAGCCCGCGCTTTTTGCCCGGTCTCCCAGATCTCGCTTCGGAGTTCGGACAACAACGAGGCTTTCATCGGCAAGACCATGGATTTCCTGGTGATCGAATGTTCAGAGAGTTGCCGCCGCGTGGTGGTTTCCCACCGTCAGCTTCAGGAAGCCGAGGACCAGGAAAAGCGGGCAGCCGCCCTGGATAAACTGGTGCCAGGCAGCACCGTGACCGGAAAAGTGATGCGCATGACCAGTTTTGGCGCGTTCGTCGACATCGGTGACATCGAAGGCCTGATGCACGTTTCCGAGATCGCCTGGCAGCACGTGATCCGGCCTCAGGACATGCTCAAAACCGGCCAGGAAGTCGAAGTCAAGATCCTCGACATCAAGGGCGACAAGATTTCCCTCTCCCTCAAAGCCCTGCAGGAAAACCCCTTCCAGGCCGCCCTGCGCGAGATCAAGGAAGGCGACATCATCAACTGCCGCATCCTCCGCCTGCACAACTTTGGCGCGTTCGCCGAGCTGCGCCCCGGCGTCGAAGGCCTGATCCCGATCTCCGAGATGAGCCGCAACCGCAACATCGGCCACCCCCGCGACGTCCTCAAAGAAAAGGACTACGTGGAGGTCCAGGTGCTGCGCATCGACCCCGACACCCAAAAGATTTCCCTCTCCCTCAAGGCCTTGCAGGCCGACCCCTGGGACAACATAGACGAGATCGCCCCGCTGGAAACGCCCTTTGAAGGCGTCGTGGAAAGCTCCACCAACTTCGGAGTTTTCGTGACCATGGCGGAAGGCGTCACGGGATTGCTTCCGCGCTCCCGCATCCGGAAAACCGACGATTTCAAGCCCGGCGACCGCGTGACCCTGATGGTCACCGCCCTGGACAAGGACAATCACCGCGTGACCCTGGATTACACCGACCGCGGACCCGATGAAGTCGTCGAACCCCACCACTATCGCAACGAAGACACCCGCGATCCGCGCGACTCCCGCGACAACCGTCCCCCGCGCCGCGGCAAACCCCGCGAAAACGAGGAATGGCGCAAGTACGCAAACCAAAAGGTGAGCCCGGGCGAAGACAACCCCTTCAAAGACCTGTAGACCTCCATGTCAGGCAAAGACAACCAGTTGATCCAGCTGCGCAAGCAGAAGCTGGCCAGGCTGATCGCCGCCGGCATCGACCCCTATCCGGTCAAATCCGCCCGCACGCATTTCATCTCCGCCGTTTTGGCGGACCGCGACCGTTGGATCTCCAGCGGCGATGAAGTGACCCTGGCCGGACGGCTGGTGGCGATGCGCCGCCAGGGCAAGATCGGCTTTGGCAACCTGGAGGACAGCAGCGGCAAGGTGCAGATCTACGTGCAGCAAAACGGCGTCGGCGAGGAAAACTATGAGCTTTTCAAGCTCTGCGATCCCGGCGATTTCGTGGAGGTGACCGGCAGCATGTTTGTCACCGAAGCGGGGGAGTATACCCTCAAAGCCAGCCGCATCGGGCTATTGGGCAAAAACATCCGCCCCCTGCCCGCGGTCAAGGAAAAGGTCGTGGAAGGCAAGACCGTCCGCTACGACGAGTTTTCCGACGTCGAACTCCGCTACCGCAAGAGGTATCTGGACTTGCTGCTCAATCCCGGACACCGCAAGGTGTTTGTGGACAGGGCCAGGATCGTCACCGCGATTCGCGCCTGGCTGGACAAACTGGATTACGTCGAAGTGGAAACTCCGGTCCTGCAGCCTCTCTACGGCGGCGCCAACGCCCGCCCCTTCATCACTCACCACAACACTTTGAACGTGGACCTCTATCTTCGCATCGCCACCGAACTCTACCTCAAAAGGTTGATCGTGGGAGGGTTTGAACGGGTCTACGAACTCAGCAAGGATTTTCGCAACGAAGGCATGGACCGCACCCACAATCCGGAGTTCACGATGCTGGAGCTCTATGAGGCGTTTTCCGACCTCGAGGGCATGATGGACCTCACCGAGGGCCTGATCCGCCATCTGGCCGCCTCCGTGATGGGAAAGCAGACTTTCCTGTTCCGCGGCCATCAGGTCGATCTCTCTCAACCCTTCCAACGCGCCCCGATGACGGAACTGATCAAACAGCACGCCGGCATCGACCTCGGCGACCTGGACTACGGACGCGCCCTGGCCTTTTGCCAGGAGCGCAAACTGGAGATACCGGAAGGCGCCGGAGTGGGCCGCCTGATCGCCCTGATCTTTGAGGTCTGCGCGGAAGAAAAGCTGATCCAGCCTACCTTTGTGACCGATTTTCCCAAAGAGATCTCGCCCCTGGCCAAAGCCAAGCCCGGCAACCATTTGCTGGCCGACCGCTTTGAGCTGCTGATCGCCGGGCACGAATTTGCCAACGCCTTCAGCGAACTCAACGATCCCCTGGACCAGCGCGCCAGGCTGGAAGCCCAGGCCGCGCTGCGCGCCCTCGGCGACGAAGAGGCCAACGTGGTCGACGAGGATTTTTTGGAAGCCCTGGAATACGGCATGCCCCCAATGGGCGGCCTCGGTATCGGCATCGACCGCCTGGTGATGTTGCTCACCGAAAACGACTCCATCAAAGAGGTGATCCTCTTCCCGCAGATGAAACCGGAATAAAACGGCCAACCTGTTATCAAAAGCCCCGGAAATCCTCCGGGGCTTTTTTTGCGCAAGCTGGTCAGGAGAGGCTTTCCTCCCGCGTCAGTTGTCGTCCAGATCCGCTTTTTCCACCATGCTTTTCTGGTTGTCGGCGTAGATAAAATCGTGGGTGCCCGCCTTGACCAGGTTTTTCAGTTTGTCCGCGATCATTTCCATCTCGTCCAGATAGTCGATCGTGTTCAGACCGCCCACGGGGTCGCACTCCGCTTCCTGGATCATATGGAGGATCTTTTCGCGCTGGGTGGTGTGGAGTTCGTTGATCCGGCCTTCCTGTTCGATGATCTTGAAAGTATAGTCCGGTTTCAGCTCTTCCAGGTATTCAATGCTGAGGTCGATCATGTACATCACCTTTTTGTGCAGGTCGTCGATGATGGCCGTGAATTCCGGGCAGAGGGCGTTTTTCTGGGCCGGGATCTGGTAATTGAGGATGCGGTTGACCTCTTCGGTGAAATCCCCCGCCTTTTCAATGTCGTTCACGCTGTGGAGCAGCGCGGGGATGCGGGTGATGATTGCTTCCGCGTTGGTGCGTTCGTTGACGGCCACCAGGAAGCGTGTGATATCCCGCTGCAGGCTGTCGATGGCAGCCTCGATCCGGGAGACCCGGATCTGTTTTTTGTAGCTTTTATCCTTGAATGCCTCGTAGGACACCATCAGGCCCATGCGCACCAGGCGCAGCATTTCGCGCATCTCTTTGAGGGAAAGGTCGATCGAGAGATAGGAGTCGTTGATCATCCGGTAGTTCAGATGTTTCGGTTCGCCAAGGGAAAGGGTGTCAACGGAATCTTTCGGGATCAACGCTTTGGCTGTTCGGGCCAGCAATCCCGCGAAGGGCAGCATAACGATCGTGTTCAGGACGTTGAAAAAGGTGTGGGCGTTGGCGATGTGCCGGGCCACGTTTTGGCCGGCGAAGACATTGCCGGGGGTGATGCTGTTGATGAACACGGTGTAGTATCCCAGATAGGTGAGGGTGGCGAAAATGCAGGTTCCGACGAGGTTGAACATCGTGTGGACCAAAGCCACGCGCTTGGCGGTGTTGCTGGCGCCCAGGCTGGCCAGCCAGGCGGTGATGGTGGTGCCGATGTTGTCGCCGAAGACCAGGTAGAGAGCGCCTTCAAAGGGGATCAGACCGCTGTTGGCGAGCACGATCACGATGCCCACGGAGGCCGAAGAACTCTGCACCGCCATGGTAAACAGCGTCCCGGCCAGGATCGCCAGCAGGGGGTATTCCGCCGCCTGGGCCAGATAGTTTTGCGCCAGAGTGGATCCTTTCAGCCCCGCCACCGCGCCGGACATCACGTTCAGCCCGATAAACAGCAAACCGAAACCGAGGATGATCAGGCTCCAGTGCTCCCAGGCCCGGCTGCGCTTGATGAACGCGCCGACCACGCCGATGATCACAAAGACAAAGGCGATGTCGCCGATGCTGAAGGCGATCAGCTGCGCCGTCACGGTGGTTCCGATATTGGCGCCCATCACCACGCCCACCGCCTGCTGCAGAGTCATGATCCCCGCGTTGACCAGGCCGATGATCATGACGGTGGTGGCGCTGCTGCTTTGGATCAACCCGGTGATGCCCATGCCCACCAGGACGCCCTTGAAGGGGGTGTTGGTGATCTTTTTCAGGATCCGGCGCATCTCGTTGCCGGCCACGGCCTGCAGGTTGTCGCTCATCTTGTTCATGCCAAAGATGAACAGCGCCAGGCCACCCACCAGATTCAAAATGTCTATCCAAGTCATACAGTCGGTCCATCCTTTATCAAGGTTAAGGTCATTTTTGCGCGTCGGAGTTCAGGTCAAGGAATATCTTGCCCTTGTTTTGACGCGAGGCTTGCATTGACGTGCCAAACCGCATGGGGGAGAGACAGATGCAGCGTTTTGTCCTGACATCCTTTGACCCCATTGAAAGTTCGGAACTGTCAAGTCCTGATCTGGTTGTCACCTCTTTGGTTGCATTTAGCCCACCACCCCACCACTTCAACACCCCACCCTAATTCGTGAAATTCGTGTAATTCGTGGACCACCCACCTCTGTTCTCTCACCTCCGCCTGCGCAATTCCTTCACCCGCCTCATTGCCCGGGCGGAAAAGGAAAGCCCCTACCTGGCGCAATACATCCGCCGCAACCTGTACACGGACAACGGCTTCACCTGGCTGGGCGTGAGAAGGTTGAACAGATGAATGGATGAACGGATGAACAGAGGTAGCGCCGTCTCGGAGTGGCAGACGTCCCCGTCTGCCAACGGCCCGGAGGGCCGTTTTATCGGCGTGATCGGGGGAAAGCAAGCCCTGGCTGGCCTTGGAATGACACGCTGAGGCTGGGTTGTGGGGGCTGGAGGGGCAGACGTCCTCGTCTGCCGCTGAGAGCTGAGCATGGAGTTCAAGCGCCCTGATCGGGCCTTGGCTTTGGAGCAAACTTTGGGGCGCTTGGATTTCATGCAGACGGAGCTGTGGTTTCCCAGATCTGAAGAATAGCCCTCGGGCTGTTTGAAGTCCAAAGCCCCAAATGAGACGAGAGAAGGGGCTGAACAGGCCAAGGGGCTTTGAACTCCAAACTGACTTAGTATTGCTGACGTTGGGTTTATGTGCAACGCTTTTGCAAAAACAAAGGCGGTGGACGCAAGAATCCACCGCCTTTCCTGTATTTTGAATGATCAGGGTAGTAGTCTGAGCACCTGTTCTTCCGGCATGCCCGGTTCCAATCCCAGTGAAGCCAGGTCAAAAACGCCCCGGCCGTAGTATTTGTAGGCCTTCACCCGGTAGAACATGTTGGCGGCGAATTCCCC
>CAZOVZ010000056.1:0-13146 GCA_964583755.1 uncultured Candidatus Cloacimonadota bacterium | reverse complement strand
AGCTGGGTCGCGTACTGTTTGAAGTCCAAAGCCCCAAATGAGGCGGGGGAAGGGAAGGAAACTGGATTAGCGGCTTTGAACTCCAAATGGCAAAGTTGGGTCGCGTACTGTTTGAAGTCCAAGCGCCCTTGAGTACTACACCCAAAGCAAAACCGGGAGAGGGCGCTTGAACTCCAGTCTGGCGGGATCTGTGCCCCGGCGCATATTTTGGTTGACTAAATCCGCCTTCCCCCGGTTATGCTTCCTCCAAAACTATTCCCGGGGGAACGACCATGTCCACGTTCAGAATGTTTGTCAAAGCCTTGCCGGCGTTGATTCTGGCAAGCCTGGCGCTAAGCCTGCCGGCCGCCTACATCAACCAGTTGCCGACGCGGGTGACCCAGCCGGACGGCAGCGAGCTCGATCTCTTTGCCAGCGGCGATGAATTTCACAACTGGCTCCACGACGCCGACAACTTTACGGTCATCCCCGATGACGCGACCGGCTGGTATCGCTACGCCGTCAAAGACGGGGAGTCCGTCCGCGCCGGCAGCCTGACCCCGGGGATCGACGACCCTCGCGCCAGTGGACTGAACCCGGGCGTCAACATCAGCGCCAACCTCTACAAACAGCGGCGCGCCACCAGGTTTTATAGCCCGGGACTGCGCGACGCCCCCACCACCGGCACCATCAACAACCTGGTGGTCTACATCCGCTTTTCGGACGAAAGCGAATTTTCCCAACCAATCAGCACCTACGAGGGCTGGTTCAACAGCTCCCCAAACTCCCTGCGCAACTATTACCTGGAGGCCAGCTACAACCAGCTGACCGTCAACACCAGCTTCTACCCGGCCCCGGCGAACAATTTCGTGGTGTCCTGGCAGGACATCCAACCCCGGGCCTATTACCAGCCCTACAACGCCAGCACCAACCCCGGCGGCTATACCGACGACGATGACCGCCGCAACCGCGAGTTCAGCCTGCTGGTGCGCGCCACCAACGGCATTGCGGGGCTGGTGCCCGCCGGGCTGACGATAGATTCCGACAACGACGGCCGCGTGGACAACGTGGTCTACATCGTGAGGGGTAGCGCCGGAGCCTGGGCCAGCCTGCTCTGGCCACATCGCTGGTCGCTCTATGACCGCAATGTCTACATCAATGGCAAGCGGGTCTACGACTTCAATTTCCAGATTCAAAACTCACTCACCACCCGCGCCGTGGGCATCCTCTGCCACGAGTTTTTCCACAGCCTGGGAGCGCCGGACCTTTACCACTACGAAAGCAACGGCATCACACCGGCGGGAACCTGGGACATCATGCAGACGGATGAGGATCCCCCCCAGCACATGACCGCCTTCATGAAATGGAAATATGGCGATTGGATCCCCTCCATCCCCACCATCAGCGCCGACGGCGTCTATGCCCTCAATTCGCTCACCTCTCCCACCGGCCAGTGCTACCGGATCGCTTCGCCGGTTCCCAGCCAGTACTATGTGGTGGAATTCCGCAAGAAAACCGGCACCTTCGAAAGCTCCATACCCGGTTCGGGCCTGCTGGTCTACCGCATCGACACCAGCTGCGGCAACGGCAACGCGGACGGTCCGCCGGACGAGCTCTACATCTACCGCCCGAACGGCACGACCACGGCCAACGGCACCATCACCAGCGCCAACTATAGCGCCGAAACCGGCCGCACCGCCATCCACAACGGCACCACTCCCACGCCCTTTTTGCAGGATGGCAGCGCCGGCAACCTCTACCTCTGCGAGATCGGCTCCTCCGCCGGAACGCAACTGACCTTCCGCCTGGGCCAGCCGTTTGTGAATTTTGAGCCCAATCCCTATTCCCAGAGCTTCGACGCCAACATCTATCCCCCGGAAGGCTGGACCAGCGCGGCCGAGACCGGCAGCTACGCCTTCACCCGCGTCACCAGCGGCGGCAACCCCTCCTGCGGACCCCAGTCCGGAGCGGGGATGCTGCGCTACAACAGCGACATCGCTCCGGCCGGAAACTCCGCCTATGTGGCCTCGCCGAGGATAGTCTGCGCCGATCCCTCCGGCTATGGCTACCAGGTCTCGTTTTGGATGTATCGGGACGGCAATCTGAGCACCTATCAGGACCGCCTGGAAGTATACAGCAACGCCAGCCCGGACCTGAGCGGAACGCCCACGCTGCTGGGAACAATCTTCCGCAACCGCAATCTGGCGCCCGCGGAAACGACCCCGGGCTGGAAACAATACAGCTTTGCCCTGCCGTTCACCGCCGCGGGGGAATACTACGCGGTTCTCCGCGCCGTCAGCGCTTCCGGCTACAACATCTACATCGATTCCGCCAAAATCGCCAAAGTGCCCCTGGCGGCAATCTCTCCCAGCCCCGCGGCCAACGCTCCGCGCGTGCTTCCCACCGCCCAGCTCGCCTGGCAAAACGGCGGCGGCGCTCCCACAGGCTACAAACTCTGGCTGGGCACCAACAATCCCCCCTCCAACATCGTCAACGGCGCCGACCTGGGCGACGTCCTGGGCTACGCCCCAACCCTGCTCTCAAACACCACCTACCACTGGAAGGTGGCGCCCTACAACCTTGCCGGCAGCGCCAACGCCTGCCCGGTCTGGAGTTTCACGACCATCGCGGAAAATGACCTGATGTCCCTAAACCTGCAGGGACAGGATTACTGCCTGGCCGGGGACAGCCTGGAGTTCGCGGTGACGGTATCCAACAACGGGCTGCTGACCCAGGCTTCGTATCTGGTCAAACTCCACTCCGCGGACGGGCGCACGGAACTGGCCAGCCTGCAGGTGGACTCGCCCCTGGCCCTGGATCAGAGCGCCACGCACCTGCTCTCTTGGCCAAGCCCTCCGGAAGGCAGCCACAGCGTCTATGCCAGCGTGACCGCCAACGCGGATGAGATCCCCGCCAACGACGCCAGTTCCACCGAACTCGCCACGGTCTGCCCCCCCTCCACCTACATCCCCGTAGCCGGAGCCGGACAGGCGGTCTTCACCACCAACAGCCTGCCCTTCAATTTCTACTGGAAAAACAGCCTGAGCGAGACGGTTTATCTGGCCTCAGACCTGCAAATGACGGCTGGCAACATCACCGGAATCGTCTATGTGAACGATTTCACCCAGTATCTGAGCGACAAACCGGTCAAGCTGTGGCTGAAAAACACCCCAGCCGCCGATGTCGCTTCCGGCTGGCTGCCCTTTGACGGCTATGCCCTGGTCTTCGACGGCGTGATCGACTTCCCCGCCGGGGTGAACGAGGTCCTGATCCCGTTGGACCAGCCCTTCGCCTACACCGGCGCCAACCTCGCCCTGCGTTGCAACCGGCCGTTGGACAGCGTCTATTTCAATATCAGTAACCGCTTTCAGCACACTGTGTCCACCCTCCATCCCAGCCGCAGCCGCTACCTCTACAGCGACAGCACGGTCTTTGACCCCGCCGCGCCTGCCACCGCCGGAACCCTTTCCAACCATATCCCCCTCACCGGTTTCATCGTCACCGACGCGTCGCCTCTGGCCCTGCCAGCACCGGAACTGACGTTTACGCAGACCGGTGAGTCGCTCCAGCTTGGCTGGCCGGTCCGGCCGGGTTACCATGGCTACCGGGTCTTTGCCAGCGATGACCCCTCTGTCTGGCCGGACGACCCCGTCGCCACAGTTTACGCCCCAGCCTACCAAACGCCGCTGGATTCGGTCCGCCGGTTTTTCAGAGTGGTGGCCTTCAGCTATCCCGGCGGGCTGCGCGGAACCGCGGATCTGCCTGCGCTGCGGGGATTGCTTTATGTGGCCCCGGAAGGCGAAAGGGGTCCAAAAGACTGACCGCCTCCACCGGGTTTCAGAGAACTGCGGAAATGCTTGCACAGATGGATTCACCTGCCAGCGATCGCGAAAAGAGACCAGAAAGAAAGGGCGGAAAGCTGGGAGTTTGGCTTCCGCCAACCATCTGAAGGCCGCAACCGGGGGATCAGGTTTCGGCCGACCCCGGGAAAGCAAATATTTGTAGCGTTTTGGCTCGGTTTTTGTAACACATATTTACGCGTATATATCCCAGTTAACGGGAGGAGATGAATTATGCTCAGAGATATGGAGCCAAGCGTCTGCCTGTCAATGACAAGCAGTGCGTGTTTGCCGGTGTCGGAAGCCACTTTTCGGCCAACGGCGAGGCTGGCTCCGGAACTTTGTTTGCCATTTTTGGTGATTCCGCCGGCAATCCGCGGGCGGGTTCAGGGGCGATTTTACCTTCGAAACGGCAGCACTGCCATGCAAGACTACTCCATCAATTCTGCTTTTTATGCTCAAATCTATCAACAAACCAAGGAGACGAGATGAAAAAACTGACTCTCTTCACCCTGCTCCTCATCCTGGCCGCGTTTGCCTTCGCCGACACTTTCACGATCGGCGACGGCACCTCAGCGACCAGTACGAACCCCTTCTACGGTTCGTACAACTATGGCTGGAGCAAGACTATCTACACCCAGGCCGAGATGGCCGGGGCAGGCATGACCGCCGCGACCGGCATCACAGGCATCGGTTTTTATGTTGGAAACACCCCCGTTGCCTATGAGATGACGAACCTGAGCGTCTATGTGCGCCACACCACGGCCACGCTCTATGAAACCACCGACAACACCTATCCCGATCCGACCCAGTTCACCCTGGTCTGGACGGGGAACGCCACCTACAACGGCGGCGGCTGGCACTACATATCGTTCACAACCCCCTTCGCCTGGAATGGGACTGAGAACATCGAGTTTCTCTATGAGTATCGCGATGGCGACAATCCCACGGGCTATCCCACCTTCCGCTACACCTCGACCACGCCGGATTACCGGACCGTGTACAAGGGCAGCGACACCGAATTTCCCGCAACCCTGACCGGCACCAGGACCTACAGCCGGGCCAATATCCAAATCATCACGCCTACAACCACCCCTCCCACGCCGGCTATCCTCGTTTCCCCGGCCGACGCGGCGATCCTGGTTTCCCCGCTGACGACCCTGAACTGGATGCCCGGCACGATCTGGCCGGCGGGATACAGGCTCTTTCTGGGCACGGACAATCCGCCCACGAACCTGGCCAACAACGTCGACCTGGGCAATGTGACCAGTTACAATCCCACCCCGGACCTCAGCATCAGCACCACCTATTACTGGAAAATAGTGCCCTATAACCAGTTTGGCGAGGCGACCGGCAACCTGGTCTGGAGTTTCACCACCCATGGCGACGCCAGTGTGACCACGCTGCCCTACAGCCAGAACTTCGATTCCGTCACGGCTCCGGCGCTCCCCTTCGATTGGTTCGCGATTGTCCAATCCACCTCCACCTCCGCCGTGGCGGCGACCTACGCCTCCACCACCTATGCCCACAGCCAGCCCAACTGCGTGCGGCTCTACAACCCTTCCGACGCCGAGGCGACGCTGATCATGGCGGGTCCGCCCATCATGGCTCCCCTGGCTGTGAACAGTATCCGGCTCAAATTCTGGGCCAGGTCAAGCGGCGCGAACTATCCCCTCTCGATCGGCGTCATGGCCAATCCCCTGGACGCCACCACCTATACCGAGGTGCATAACCTCGCCCTCACCACCACTATCACCGAGTATGTGGTGAACCTGACCGGCTACACCGGCACCGGCAACCACATCGCCTTCAAGCACGGGTTGGGAGCTGCCAGCCGCAGCCTCTACTTCGACGACGTGGTGTATGAGCAGATCGCTCCCAACGACCTTTCCTGCGAACAGCTGAGCGGCAACACCACCCCCAGCGTGGGCAACGCCACCATCTATACCGCATCTGTCCGCAACTGGGGCACTGCCGCGCAGAGCACCTATACGGTGAAATTGTTCAACGGCAATGACGTGGAACTGGCCACCGCCAACGGCGTGGCCATCGATCCCGATGCAGTGCAGGAAATCCCGCTGTCCTGGACTCCCACCGTGGAAGGCCCTGTGGCCCTCTATGCCAAGGTATACCTCACCGGCGACATCAACCCCGCCAACGACCAGAGCCCGAATCTGAACATCTCCGTCATGCCGGCCGGCATGATCGTGGTGACGGTCGGCGAAGGCAACCTGGCCGAGGGCGTTCCTTTGGAATTCTACTATCGCAACAGCCTGCACCAGGCTTTGTACTATCCCACCGAGATCAACATGTTTGGCAACATCACGGCGTTGACTTTCTACAACAACTTCGTGACCAACCTGCCGGCCATGCCCTGCAAATTCTGGCTGGGGACCACCGCCCTGGAAGACCTCAGCGGAGGCTGGATCCTGGACGGACTGACCCAAGTCTACGACGGCACGATCGATTTTCCCTCCGGCGAAAACACGATCACCATCCCGCTGCAGGTTCCCTTTGCCTACACCGGCGGAAACCTGGTGCTCTATGCCAACCGGCCTTATGACGCCAACTACTACAGCAGCAGCGACAACTTCCAGGCCCAGACCGTGGGCACCAACCGGGCCCGCAAGCTGACTTCGGACTCCACGACCTACGATCCCCTGGCGCCATCCGCGGCGGGTACGCTCTCCGGCACCTTTGCCAGGACCACCTTCCACATGACGCCGCTGAGCCCGAATCCGCTCTTCTCGGTCTCTCCCGCCAGCAAAAACTTCGGCACCGTGCTGATGAACAGCACCCACGACCAGACCTTCACGATCGCCAACGCCGGCGGCGGAACCCTGACCGTGAACAGCATCAGCATCGCCGGCTCACCCCACTTCTCGCTGCAGAGCCTGCCCACTCTGCCGGCCAACCTGCCGACGGGCCAGAGCATCACCTTCGTAGGCCGCTACAGCCCCACCGCGGCCGGCACCCACAGCGCCACCATCACCATCACGGACAACCGGATGACCCACACCGTGGCCCTCACCGGCACCAGCATCGATGCCACCATCTATACCCTGCCCTACGCGCAGAACTTCGATGAAGTCACTCCTCCGGCCCTTCCCCTCGGCTGGTCGGCGATAGTCCAATCCACCTCCACCACAGCCGTGGCGGCGACCTACGCCTCCACCACCTACGCCCACAGCCAGCCCAACTGCGCCCGCCTCTACAATCCTTCCGACGCCGACGCGGTTTTGATCCTGGCTGGCCCGCCCCTGATGGCGCCGCTCACGGCGAACACCGTGCGCGTCAGATTCTGGGCCCGCAGCAGCGGCGCCAACTATCCGATCTCGATCGGCGTGATGACAAATGCCCAGGATGCCGCCACCTACACCGAAGTGCACAACATCGCCCTCACCACCACCCTCACCGAGTATGTTCTGAACCTGACAGGCTACACCGGCACCGGCACCCATATCGCCTTCAAGCACGGACTGGGCTCCACCAGCCGCAACCTGTATTTCGACGACGTGGTGTTTGAGCAGATCTCCCCCAACGACCTTGCCTGCGCCGCCCTGACCGGCAACACTACCCCCAGCGTGGGCCAGGCCACCATCTACACGGCCTCAGTCCACAACTGGGGTACGGCCGCGCAAAACGCCTACACCGTGAAGCTGTTCAACGCCGATAACGTTGAACTGGCAATGGCTGCCGGCGTGACTGTGGAGCCGGATGCCACCGTGGAGATTCCGCTGTCCTGGACTCCCAGCGTGGAAGGCCCCGCGGTCCTCTATGGCAAGGTATTCCTCACCGGCGACGTCAATCCCATCAACGACCAGAGCCCGAACCTGAACATCAGCGTCCAGCCCGCCGGGGCGACCATGGTAACGGTCGGCGAAGGCAACCTGGCCGAAGGCGTCCCGTTTGAATTCTTCTACCGTAACGGCCTCCACCAGGCCCTCTATTACCAGAACGAACTGAATATCTTCGGCAACGTGACCGCCCTGACCTTCTACAACAACTTCGTGACCGACCTGCCCAACAAACCGGTCAAGATCTGGCTGGGCCAGACCGACCTGGCCGACCTCTCCGGAGGCTGGATCCTGCCTTCGCAGGGGCTCACGCTGGTCTACGACGGCAACGTCAACTTCCCCGCGGGCCAGAACACCATCACCATACCGCTGCAGGTGCCCTTCACCTATACCTCCGGCAACCTCGTGCTCTATGCCAACCGGCCCATGGACACCGCCTATTTCAGCAGCAGCGACAACTTCCAGGCTCAGACCATCGGCACCAACCGGGCGCGGAAGCTGTATAACGACAGCACCACCTACGATCCGCTGGCGCCTTCCGCCGCCGGTACCCTTTCCGGGACATTCGCCAAAACCTCGTTCACCTTCGTGACCAGCGGTTTCGCGTCCTTGCAGGGAACCGTGACCTCCGGCGGCAGCCCGCTGGCCGGGGTCAACGTTACCGTCAGCACCCCCACTCCCCTCACCACCGTGACCGCTGCCGACGGCAGCTATTCCTTCCCCTTCGTGATCCCGGGCAGCTACACCGCCTCCTTCTCCAAGCTCGGCTACGACAACCAGTCCCTGCCTGTGGTCCTCACTGCCGATCAGACCACCACCCTCAACGTCAGCATGGTCCAATCCACCACCATCAGCGTTACCGGCACGGTCTTTGGCAGCGATCAACCCACCTTGGGCCTGGTCGACGTGGAAGTGAGCCTGGACGGTCCGCTGGATTACACCGGCACCACGAACGCCTCAGGCCAGTTCACGGTTACCGGCGTGCTGACCGGACAGACCTACAACTACAGCCTGGTCAAGGGCGGCTATCAGACCCTCACCGGCACCATCATCGTCGGCACCGCCAACTACGACATGGGCAACCTGGTCATGCAGGAAGTCGCCATGCCGCCCAGGCAGGTAACCGCTGCCCCCAATGCCGCGGCGACCCAGGTCAACCTGATCTGGCGCACTCCCGGCGCGGGTGGAACCGGCGGTCCTTTCGACGATTTCGAAGCCAGCAACGGCGGTTGGGTGCCCAGTTCCAGTTGGGCCGACCCCCTCGGCGACTGGGAATGGACCGATAGCTACAACCCGGCCAACTATACCGACATCGACACCTATGTGGACGTTCCCCCCACCGCGGCCCATTCCGGCACCGGAATGTGGGGAACCGTTATCCAGGGCGGCTACACCAACGCCGGCGGCTGGTCCTACCTGCGCAAGACTTTCAACTTGAGCGGAATCGCCAGTCCCGTGCTGGATTTCTGGCACTACATGGACGGCTACAACACCTGGGATTACGGCCTCATCAAAGCCAACGGCACCACCGTCTGGGGCGCCAGCAGCGCGGCCGAATTCATGCCCTGGCAGCAGTTGACCGTCGACCTGAGCGCCTTTGCCAACCTGTCCGAAGTCGAGATCAGCTTCGAATGGTATGCCACCAGCACCGTTTCCTATTCCGGCTGGTACATCGACGACGTATATGTGGGACCGGCCCTGAACCGAAAGGTGAACTACGTCTACACCCCCGAACCTCAGGCTCCGCAAAAGGCCGATGCCCTGCGCGGTATGTCTGAAACCGAAGCCGCGGACCTGGCGCAAACCCTGGACGGACCCAGATCCGCCCGCAGGCAGGTCTTCCAGACCCCGCCCGCCGAGACCCGCCCGTTCTTTGGCTACCGGGTCTGGCGCCTCACCCAGGGCAGCGAAAACAATGAAACCAGCTGGGTTTCCCTGACCGCCAACACCATCACCGACACCACTTTGATCGACACCGCCTGGGCCACCCTGCCCGACGGCAACTACAAGTGGGCGGTGAAGGGCGTCTATACGAACAACGTGCACAGCGTGGCGGCGTTCTCCAACATGCTGCCGATCCTGCGCAACGACATGGCCGCCCTCAGCATCCAGGGCAACACCACTCCCTCGGTCGGCGCTCCCTCCACCTATGTAATCCAGGTCAAAAACAACGGAACCGATCCGCAACCCGCGGGAGCCTATACCGTCAAACTGATGAGCGGCACCACCGAACTGGCCTCCATGCCAGGAGTGGCCCTGCAGCCCGGAGTCACCCAAAACTTCGAGGTCGTCTGGTCACCCGCGGTCGAAGGCCCCATGGCCATCAACGGACTGGTGGTCCTGACCTTGGATTCCGTGCCGGCCAACAACGCCACCTCCGCGCTGAACATCTATGTCCAGCCCGCCGGGATCATGGCCTACACCATCGGCGATGGAGCCCAGAACGCCCGCACCCCCTTGGATTTCTACTATAAGAACTCGGTGCACCAATACCTGATCTATCCCGGGGAACTGGGCAACTTCATCGGCACGCTGACGGGCCTCTCGCTCTACAACCAGTTCACCGATAATCTGCTGAACATGCCAGTCAACATCTGGATCGGGACCACCACCGCGGCGGATTGCTCCGCCGGCTGGTTTGACATCAGCACCCACACCCAGGTCTTCAGCGGCACGACAAACTTCCTCACGGGGGAAAACACCGTCCCCTTCCCCTTCAACGCCCCCTATCTGTATCTGAACGGGGAAAACCTGGTGCTGACCTTCCAGCGTCCGATGGATACCCAATACTACAGTACCACGGATTACTTCAAGGCCCAGACCATCGGAACCAACCGCGCCCGCAAGATCCAAAGCGACTCCACCGTCTACGATCCGCTCAACATGAGCGCGGCGGGAACCCTCACGGGGCAATTCCCCAAAACCACGTTCTACGGAGTTCCCGGCGGGGTCGGACACCTCACCGGAACGGTCACCGGCTCTGGCGGAACGCCGCTTTCCGGCGTTAGCGTCTTCATCTCGGCCGGTTACAATGCCACCACCGACGCGGCGGGAGCCTACACCATCCACAATCTCCTGCCCAACACCTACACCGTAAACTTCAGCGTCTACGGCTACAACAACACCTCCCAGAGCGTCACCATCCTGGAAGACCAGACCTATACCCTGAACGTTACGATGACCCCGATGGCGACCGTCAACGTGACCGGCACCGTGATCGCCAGCGATACCTCCGCCGGCCTTTCCGGCGCGAGCATCCATCTGGAAGGCTATGCGGATTACGACGCCAACGCCACCGCCACCGGTGCCTTCACCATCCCCGCGGTCTACGCCAACCAGGCCTATGAATACACGATCATGGCCCCCGGCTACACCACCGCGACCGGCATCATCAACGTCGGAGCCGCCAACTACGGCATGGGAACGATCACCCTCAACGAGATCGCCTACGCGCCTCACAGCGTGACAGCTACGGTGCAAACCAACGGAAACTCGGTCGATCTGACCTGGGGCGCTCCGGATCCCAACGCCATCGAAGTGACCGAAAGCTTCGAAAATCCCGCCTTCCCGCCCGCGGATTGGACCCAGACCATCACCAACACCGGCCCCGCCAACAGCAGCGGCGTTTACCCCACCTGGTGCCGTTTTGGATCGGTCACGATCAGCGGACAACCCGCCAATCCGACCGATGGAAACTTCCAGGCCGGGCTCTGGTGGGCCTATGAAAATCAGGACGAATGGCTGATCACCCCTGCCTTCAACTGCCCTCCCGGCGGATATCTGAACTTCGATTCCTACGTGTTCCTCGGCTCCACCAACGCCGACCACTACTACGTGAAGATCTCCACCGACAACGGAAACTCCTGGACCGAGATCTGGGACGCCTCCGCGCAGACCGGCGGCTGGAACTACTACGCCTCGCCCATCACGATCGACCTCGGCACCTACGGCGGACAGCAGATCAAGCTGGCCTTCAACGCCGCCGACGGTCCCGGCAACGACGGCCTCTGGTATGTCTGGTTCATGGACAACATCTACATCGGCAACGCCCTCAATCCCACGGGATATCCGGAAGAAACCATCCGCTTCAGCGCGGACTCCATGGAAACCAGATCCGCCCGCTCTGGCGGCTTCAGCCTCGCCACCCCCGCCGCGGACACCAATCCTTCCCGCAGGATGGAACTCGGCGGCTTGCGCAGCGAACCCAGGCTGCCCTTCCCCAATCAGGTCCGCAACACCGCCTCCGGCGACCGCATGCTGACCGGATACAAGGTCTGGCGCCTGACCCAGGGACAGGAAAACAACGAATCCGCCTGGACTTCTCTGACCCCCGCCGCCATCACCGCCCTCAACCTCAACGATCCCGGCTGGCAGGCTCTGCCCAACGGCAGCTATCGCTGGGCGGTCAGGGCCCTCTACACCGGCAACGTGATCTCCGTGCCCTCCTTCTCCAATGTCCTCCAAAAGGTCCTGGAGACCGGCATGATCGCCGGCGTGGTCCGCAGACCAAACACCACCCCCATTCCCGGCGCGACTGTCACCGCCAACGGCGTGACCGCCACCACCAACAACGCCGGCGCCTACACGCTGGTGCTGCCGACCGGGACCTACAGCGTCACCGCTGCGGCGACCGGATTTGGCGATCAGACCATCAATGGAGTGGTTGTGAACGTAAACCAGACCACCACCCTCAACTTCGTAATGCAGGTCACTGCCAACCAGGACAACGTCGTGCCCGTGGCCGCCACCGCCCTGATCGGCAACTACCCCAACCCCTTCAATCCCAGCACCACGATCAGCTACAGCGTCAAGGACGCCGCGCCGGTCCGGGTTGAGATCTTCAACGGCAAGGGACAGCTCATCCGCACCCTCGTCAACGCCATCCAGCCCAGCGGCTATTACAACGCCGTCTGGAACGGCAGGGATGACGCAGGCAAAACGGTCGCCAGCGGCGTCTACCTCGTGCGCATGCACGCCGGAGATTACCGCTCCACCCGCAAGATGATGCTGATGGAATAAGCTCAATCCGCAGGCCAGGCTTCGGCCTGGTTGGCACAGATAACAAACCCCGGGTTTCGGCCCGGGGTTTTTTACGTCATTTCCATCCCTTTGCGCCCCATACCATTACGGGACCATTACGGGACCATTACGGGTTTCACCCGTAATGGTCCCGCAATGATAGCGCAATGGTCATAGGAGCCATGAGGGGGAATTTTTGGGGTTGAACGGTATAGAGTATCAAGTGAAATTGCAAATAGTATCACTTTCGTTGCAAATCGCTGTTTTTAGTGAGACCCCAGTATCACCCTTTTTGCAAATCGGTTTCACTCTTTTTGCAAATCTAGTTTCAACCTTTTTGCGTGTAGGGTCAGGATAGATGAAATTGTAGCACTGCCCCGGACTGCCAATGCCCTACTTCATCAATAGCACTTTATGAGTTAAGGATATCCCTTCAGACTGTAGGCGGATGAAATATACCCAAATAATGCAGTAGGATTTTCTCAGTCCCTTTTTTGGGACTGATATCTCAC
>CAZOVZ010000055.1:0-14194 GCA_964583755.1 uncultured Candidatus Cloacimonadota bacterium | reverse complement strand
ATACTCTCCTTGTTTTACAATGACTTAGCAGAAAATATGCGAAACTCCGGCTACGCCGTTTCCAGCCTTTTCCCCAGATGCTGCGCCCATCCATGATTCGCCCTACACCTTCCCAACATTATTGGGGATGTATTGGGCGAGCCATCGCCGGTGACAACAGCGTGAACCAGGGTCCAATCTGCCTGGCGTGAGGCTAAACGCGGCTACCCGGCATCCGCAAGTAACCTCTTGATCTCGTCATTTTCCCTTTTTACCGCGCTTTTCCGTGGCCTATTCCTTGTCAAACTGGCAGTCCACGCCTCGGACTGCCAGTTTTCCTTGACAATTCTCCCCGCCTGGATTAGTTTATCTTCAAAACGATATCACCCAACAAGGAGCAGCAACCATGGCTGAAAAGAAAACCGAACAAGGCAGCCTCAGCATCCATACCGAGAACATCTTCCCGATCATCAAGAAATGGCTCTATTCGCAGCACGACATCTTTTTGCGGGAACTGATCTCCAACGCGGTGGACGCCATCAACAAACGCAAACTCGCCGATCCCGCCTATAAAGAGGAAGACCGCAAGATCGAGGTGAAGCTCGACTCCAAAAAGAAGACCCTGGAAGTGATCGATACCGGCATCGGCATGACCGCCGACGAGATCCGCAAATACATCAACCAGATCGCCTTCTCCGGCGCCGAAGAATTTGTCAGCAAGTTCAAGGAAGTCCAGGCCAACATCATCGGCCATTTCGGCCTCGGCTTCTACTCCGCCTTCATGGTGGCGGAAAAAGTGACCATCGATTCGCTGTCCATGACCGAAGGCAGCGAGGCGGCGCACTGGGAATGCGACGGAAGCACCACTTACAGCATGAAGGCCGGCAAGCGCAAGGAAATCGGGACCACCGTGACCGTCCACTTCAACGCCGATGCCAAGGATTACGCGGAAGAGGGCAAGATCCGCGAGATCCTGGAACGCTACTGCAACTTCATGAGCTACCCCATCCTGTTCAAGGACAAGCAGATCAACCAGAAGGAAGCCCTCTGGAACCGCAAACCCAAGGATGTCAAGCCGGAAGAATACATCGAGTTTTACAAAAACGTCTTCCACGACTACCGCGATCCCGTCTTCTGGATCCATCTGAACGCGGATTTCCCCGTCAACCTGCGCGGCATCCTCTATTTCCCCAAGCTGCGCAACGAACCGGACTTCTTCAAAGGCGAGGTGAAGCTCTATTGCAACAACGTCTTTGTGGCGGACAACCTGGAGGATCTGATCCCGGAATTCCTGCTCCTGCTGAAAGGAGGCATCGACGTCCCGGACATCCCTCTCAACGTCTCGCGCAGCTTTCTCCAAAACGACGCCCAGGTGCAAAGCATCAGCAAGTACATCGTGAAAAAGGTCAGCGACCACTTCGCCGAGACCTTCAAAACCGACCGTAAAAAGTATGAGGAATACTGGGAAGACATCAATACCTTCATCAAGTACGGATTATTGAAGGACGACGATTTCTTTGCCGCGATGAAGGACCAGGTGATCTTCAAATCCGCCAGCGGCGACTTTGTGACGGTGGAGGAATACAAGGCGCGCAACCAGTCCGCCGAAGGCAAAACCAAGATCTGGTACGCCTCGGGCGAGGATACCCTGGTCAGCTACCTGAACCTGATGAAAGAACAGGGCATCGAGGTGATCTTTCAGAATTCGCCCCTGGACACCCATCTCTACCAGCAACTGGAAGCCAAACTGGAAAACATCGAATTCATCCGCATCGACAGCGAAGTGAACGACCTGCTGGAAGACAAGGACAAAAAGGAACTGGTGGACCTGGACAGCCGCGCCGATTCCGACAAGCTGGTGGAGATCTTTTACAAGGCCCTCGATCAGTCGGTGGAAGCCTCCTTCAGCAAGGAAAGCTACGCTGAATACATCAAGAAACATCCCCAGGCGGTTGCTTTGCTGGCCCCCTATGCCATCCAAAAGGACGAGCAGACGCTGTTCCGGCCCTACGACATCCCCTTCGGCGTGCGCGAGGAACTTGGCGCGGAGGGCGTGAAGGACCTGATGGAGCACGTTTACACGGAACTCAAGGTCGAGGTCAAAAACCTCAAATCCGCGGAGATCCCCTCCATGATCGTCTTTAGCGAATACATGCGCCGCTGGCACGACATGGACATGCTCAACCGCAATTCCGGCTCCGATATGCTCAAATTCCACACTCTGGTGGTGAATCTTTCCAATCCCACCGTCCAAAAGATACTCAAACTGGACGCCGAGGGTAAAAAAGTCGAGGTGAAGACTCTCTGCTCCTACCTTCACGACCTCTCGCTGCTGGAACAAAAACCCTTCAGCGGGACTGAACTGAAGGAGTTCATCGCCAAGGCCAACCAGATCCTCAGCTACATCTGAGTTTCAGCCAGGCCGGGAACTCTGTTCCGCAGACAAACCTTGAAACCGGCGGATTTCGCTCCGCCGGTTTTGTTTTGTCCGCGCCGGGGACTATATCCCAAGCCGGACAGCACTTTTCGCTTGACAGGCTGACGCGGGTGATAATGATGCCGGAAAATGAAAATCGACTACTCCGTGGAGGAATAATGAACAGATTAATCCTGCTTTGCGGCCTTGCTTTATGCCTGTTTTCCGGGCTGGCGGCGGTTGGTGAATACTCCCTGACCTATCTGGATTTGGAACCCTCGTCCATCAGTCTCGCTTTGGGCGGCAGCCCCGCCGGTGCGGCGAACATCTGGCAAAACAGCGTGTTCGGCGCCTACGGCAACCCGGCCCTGCTCAGCTTCAATCCCGGCCTCACCTACTCCAACGGCGGCTATCAAGCCTACTCGTCCTTGCAAAACAAGGTCAACTACAAGGGCAGCCTGGTCTCGCTCTCCCAACTGGGCCTGGGGTTCATGTACTCCGCCCCCAACGGGATCGAGGGCAACTGGGGCCTGGGTCTGGATTACGGGCCCATGGAACTGACCGATGAAACCGGAACCTCCCTGGGATCCTACGAAACGTATGACAACGCCAGGGTTTGGGGTCTGTCCATGAATCTCTTCGAGTTCTGCCGCGGCTTGATCCCCGATCATCACCCCATCTTCGACCACATCGACGTAGCCTTCGGCGCCAATCAGATCCTCAACGGCAGCGATTACGGGCCTCTGAACCCCGGCGGCAAGGCCGACGAGGACGTCCTGGAAGCCAACGTGTCCGTCGTCGGCGGGATAGCCCGGTTGAACCACACCGTGGCCGATCTGGTCAGCCTCGAAGCCGTCTACGGGGTCTCCCACTTCAATCCCGGCCGCAACACCTTTGTCGTGAACGACCAGGAGAACCAAATCCGCGACCGCGTGAGCCAGAGCGCCGCGTTCGCCGCCTCCGTGAAGAGCGACAAGGTGCTCGCCGGCGGACTCGACCCGGTCTACATATTCTGCGAAAACCTCGCCACCGTGAGGGTTTTGCGCGGTTCCACGGATACCTACTCCCCCGATCCGGACATCCAGGGCAACGGAGTCGAGGTCGGCTTTCTGGACACCTTCTTCTTCCGCCGCGGCGAATACAAGGACCCCGCCAACGGGATCAACGGCATCACCAGCGGTTACGGGATCGACCTCCACTACCGCGACCTGGTTTCACTCTCCTACAACTACGCGGAATTTCCGGACATCAACGGACCCCTGATGGGCCCCAAAGCGCTGAAAACCCACGACCTCAATTTCAACATCTGCCTCAGCAAACTCATCGCGAAACTATAAACAGACCAAAAACGACGCCGGAGCCGATCCCAGGCTCCGGCTCCACGCAAAAACCTTAGGAGGTAAGTTCTATGCGTAACCATGAAATCCAGGCGGCCAAAGCCGCCCTGCTGCTGTGTCTGCTGCTTGCGCTGGCCGCGGGCCTGGCGGGAAAGGCGGTCACCGCCCCCATCGCCCCGGTTTGGCCCGACACCACCGAAATCCACGGAATCACCCTGATCGACGACTGGGCCTGGCTGAGAGACCGCGAAAACCCCGACCTCAGGGACGTCCTGGACGCTGAGGCTGCCTATACCCAGGCCTGCCTGAAACCCTCGCGCAAGCTGGCGAAAAAGCTCTACCGTTACCACAGCGGGGGGTATATGGACGTCAGCGTCTCCTATCCGGTTCGTTACAACGGCTACCGATACTATTACAAGAATTTCGCCAACAAACCCTATTCCGCCTACTACCGGGTCCGTGACCTGCCCGGCGCCAAAGAAGAGCTGATCCTGGACGAAAACAAACTCGCCAAAGGCCACGACTACTTTGACTGCGGCTTCAAGCGGGTCAGCCCCGATGCCAGCAAACTGGCTTTCAGCGTGGATTTCACCGGCAGCGAGGAGTACCGTCTGCAGATCAAGGACCTCGCCACCGGGCGGGCCAAAACCACCCCGATCGCCAATTTCGGCGACGCGGTCTGGTTGGCGGATTCCCGCAGGCTGGCGGTGACCACGGTCGATTCCCTCCTGCGGACAGACTCCGCCTACATCTATGACACCGCGACGGATTCCCTGCGCCAGATTCTCTACGAAGTCGACACCGCCTGGGATCTGACCGTCTTTTCCACCACGGACAAGGATCTGATCATCCTCCTCTCCACCAGCGGCGAGGGTAGCGAAAGCTGGTATCTGGAAGCCGGCGCCGCCGTCCCCGTCCTGACGCCTTTGATCCCGAGGTCAGAGACGCAAACAAACTACCCGGATCATCTCGCCGGCGAGTTTTGGGCCCTGACCGACGCCGACCATCCGGAATTTTCAGTCTGCCGGTTTACGCCGGGCGATTTCAGCCCCAGCGGCCGCCAAACCGTGATCCCGGGCAGCGACGGCGAGCCGATCGACTACGAGATATTTCTCCGCGACACGGTCGCCATCATCCGCCGCCACCAGGGTTTCGAGCGCATCGAAATCTACTCCCGCCCCGAGGGGAAACTGCTCCGCGTGATCCAGCCCTCCGCCCCCTCCGATCTCGGTTTCTGGTCCAGTTCTGATCCCCTGGCGGATTCCCTGCTCTACACCATCGAAAACGAGATCACCACACCCGCCATCGTCAAGCACCACCTCTCTTCCGGTCGCGAAACGGTGGTGGACCCCCCTCTGGACGAGGTGAATCTGGATTACAACCAATACCGGTCCGAACTGCTGTGGGTGGACGCCCCCGACGGTGTGAAAGTGCCACTGCGCCTGCTCTACCGTAGGGATATGGACTACGCGGTGCCGCATCCCGTCTGGCTGAGCGGTTACGGCGCCTACGGCGATACCGAAGACCCCTATTTTTGGGATGGCTACGGCGCTTTGTTGGACCGCGGTTTCATCTATGCCACGGCCCATGTGCGCGGAGGCGGCGAGCTGGGCACAACTTGGCATGAGCAAGGCAGAAAAGCTCACAAAGCCAATACTTTCACGGATTTCATCGCCTGCATGGACTATCTGACCGAACGCGGCTACACCACCGCCGACCAATTGGTGATCGATGGCGGCAGCGCTGGCGGAATGCTGATCGGAGCGGTGCTGAACCTGGCCCCGGAAAAGCTGCGCCTGGCGATCGCCGACGTGCCCTTTGTGGACGTGGCGAACACGATGCTGGACCCCGATCTGCCCCTGACCCTGGGGGAATACGGCGAGTGGGGAGATCCCAACGACGAGGAGCAATTTCGCAACATCCTGAAAATCTCGCCCTACGACAACGTGCGCCCCGCCAAATACCCCAACGTGCTGGTCAGTACGGCCTGGAACGACGTGCGGGTGGGCTATTGGGAACCCCTCAAATGGGTGCAGAAACTGCGCCAGAACAACCTCTGCGACAGCCAGATCATCTTACGGATGGATTGGGACGGAGGCCACCTCGGCGGCGATAACTACTGGTGGGAACTGGCGCGGACCCAGGCCTACGCGCTGAAACTGCTGGGGCTGGAAAAGTAGGCTGGCGGGGCCAGAAGGCTCAGCCCGGTTTGGAGTTCAGGCACCCTGATTGGCCTTCGCTAATGTTGCGGGCGTGTTTGGGTGCCTGGATTTCATATATGCCATTTACGGCGCCATACAAGCCGTTTGCGGGCCTTTATCCGATGGAAAGCAGTGTTCTTCAAAAAGGCGGATTGGCCTCTCCCATGGGCGCATTTGGACGTTTACGTAGCTGTGCTGTCGTAATGACGCACGGAACGATAGTAAACAAAAAAGCCCGGGCATCAAACCCGGGCTGAAACAGACTTTTCGCTTCGCGTCACTTGACCGCGATCACTTCCTGGACTTCGGGCATTTCCTCTTTGATGATGCGTTCGATGCCGGCCTTGAGGGTGAGGGTGGCCATGGGACAGCCGTTGCAGGCGCCTTTGAGGCGGACTTCGATCACGTTGTCCTCGCGGATGTTGACCAGTTCAACGTCGCCGCCGTCGGATTGGATCGAGGGGCGTATCTTATCCAGTATTGTTTCCACTTGCGTTTTGTCGATCATTTCGGGGTATCCTTTCGATGGTGTTTATCAATAAGATAAAAGAAACGCCGCCGAAAGCAAACGTGAGCCGTCGCGTGCGACCAGATGGAAAGATGTTTCCCGCGGATCGCGCAAATGGGGGATCACGCGGGAAAGCTCGATGGGATGCGACACGCTTCCCAAAACCCGTTTACGGAGCCGCGACAAAAAAAGCGGCGGACCGGAATCCGCCGCCAATCTGGGGAATGAACCCTTATTCCGCCAGGTCCACCGCGAGGGTGTTGCCGGAGGGATAGATCAGGTTCATCTGTTCGCCGTCGACAGTGGCGATCTTGACGTTTTGGCCGTCGTTGGTCAGATACCAGGACTGGCTGGCTTCGTCGAAGCTGAGCAGCACTTGCTGTCCGGCATTGGCGCCGGTGAGCTCGTCGATCTTGATGTTGTCTTTGGTGATGGTGATCTTGAAGCTGGCGTCTTCAGTCTGGGCATACTTGATCACTTCCTGTCCGGGGGCCATGCCCATGGGGTTGGTTCCGGTCCAGAATTCGATGGTGTTGAGGACCAGGAAATCCGCCGCGGCAGCGATCTCGTAGACCGGCAGAAAGAGGCAAACCCAGAACACGAAGTTGTTCACGTACTTGTTGCCAAGGGAGCCGTTCCATTGGTAGAGCTTGCGGGTGAGGGTGAAGTTGCCGTAGCAGCCAAACAGGCTCACCGCCAGAAAGGCCGTCAGCACCGTCAGAAGCACCAGAGTCTTGAACTTTTTCATCAGTTCCTCCATCAGAATTTATTCTGCTGCCTGTTTATTGGCGGCCGTTCTGGACGTCAAGTAATAAAACGCGGGAATGATGATCAGGGTGAGAAATGAGGACACGATCAGGCCGCCGATGGAGACCACTCCCATGCTCTGGCGCAGCTCCGCGCCGGAAGAGCCGATCCCGAGGGCCATTGGCACCATGCCGATGACCACCGCCAGCGAACTCATGATGATGGGTTTGAGCTTCATCTCGCCCGCCGCGAGGAGCGCGTCGTGGGGGCTGTCGCCCTCGCGGCGTCTGATGTTGGCGTAATCCAGGAGCAGGATGGCGTTGTTGACCACGATGCCCACCAGCATCACGATCGAGAGCATGGAAACGATGTTGAGGCTGAAACCGGTGAGCAGCAAGGAAAAGATCACCCCGATCAGCGCCAGGGGAACGGTTGCCATTATGAACAGCGGCTGCACGAAGCTTTCCAGAATCGCCGCGAGGAGCATGTAGGTGAGCAGGATTGCCAGGGCCAAGGTGCGGACCATGTCCGTGACCGTTTGGCCCAAAACTTCGGCGTCGCCGCCCCAGACGATCTTGTAGCCACCCGGCAGCTTGTAGCCTTCCAACCTTTCGTTGATGCCGGAGATGACGTCGCCCAGGCTGGCGCCTTCGGCAACATCGCCGCTGAAGACGATGGATTTGGCGCGGTCGCGGTGGATGATCTTGTTGGTGGCGGGGGCAAACCGGACGTCGGCGAGCTGGGAGAGCAGGTAGGTCTGGCCCATCACGGCCACGTTGATGTTGCCGATTCGTTCAGGCGTGCCGAGCTCGGAATCACTCAGCGAGATGTTGATGTCGTATTGGTTTCCGCCTTCCTGGTATTGGGTCGAGACCATTCCGGCGACGGCTCCGCGCAGGGCCAGGGCGAGGTCGTAGACAGTGGCGCCGATGGCCGCCATCTGCTCGCGGCGGGGCTCGACGGTGATCTCGCTGCGTCCGGAGCGGGTGCTGGTATCCAGATTGATGAGACCGGGAGTGTCCTTGATCTGTGCCGTGACCTCGGTTTTGAGCTGTTCCAGGCGCTCGTTGTCCAGCCCCTGAAGATAAAACTCGACGGGTGAACTGCCGCCCATCATGGAGGTGGATGACGACACCTTGATGCGGGCGTTGGGGATGTCCGCCAGCTCGCGGGTGAGCAGGTCCGCCATTTCGCGGGAGTTTCGTTCGCGTTCGCGCGCGTCCACCAGTTTGACATCCGAGGCGGCGATGTTGGCGCCGGTGTCCACAAATCCGGAGGAGCCAAGGTTGGTGATGATGTGCTTGATCTCTTTGTGCTTGCCGATGCGCTGGTGGATGTCCTCATAGACCTTCGCGGTCTGGTCGAGGTTGTAGCCCTGGGGCAGCTCGACGGTGACGGTCACGTTGCCCTGGTCCATGTTGGGAAACAGTTCCAGGCCAATGACGGGCACCAGCGCGAAACTCACGATCAGCAGCAGCACGGTGGCGCCGATGATCATTAGGGCGGTCCGTTTGGAATGGAGCACATAGCTGAGGAACTTTTTGTAGGCGCCGGAGAATCTGGCGAAAACGCGGTCGAACGCGAGGCCGAACCGGTTGGCCTTGGTCTGGTCCGGAATGATCAGCGAGGCCAGCATCGGCGTGATCGTGAAGGCCGTGAACAGGGAAAAGACCGTGGCGATGGTCACCGTCACGGCAAATTCCTTCAGGAACTGGCCCACCATCGATCTCATGGTGGCGAGGGGCAAAAAGACCACGATGTTGGTCAGCGTGCTGGCCAAAACCGCGATGGCGATCTCCGAAGTGCCGGTCTTGGAGGCTTCGCGGCGGCTGTAGCCCATGTCCTTGTGGCGAAAGATGTTTTCGATCACCACCACGGAGTTTGAGACCAGGATGCCGACGGCGGTGGAGATGCCCATCAGGGTCATCATGTTGAAGCTGTAGCCGGCGATCTGCATGAACATGAAGGACGAAACGATGGAGATGGGCATGGAGAGCGCCACGATCAGGGTCGAGCGCAGGTCGTGGAGAAAGAGCAACAGCACCAGTCCGGTGAGCAGAATGCCCATCCAGATGTTGCCGAAGGTGTCGCTGACGGTGGAGCGGATGAAGTCCGAGTCGTCGCGGACCATTTCCAGTTTGGCGCCTTCGGGCAGTTCTTTCTGGATCTCCGGAAGCTCTTTGGCGAGCTGCTTGGAGATGTTGACCATGTTGCCGTCGGAAGCGCTGGTGATGGAGATGCGGACGATGTTTTCCTCCAGGCGCTGGCTGGGGATGTTGTAATAGATGGCGCGGGCGGTCACGTCCTCGGAGCCGTCCGTGACGGTGGCGAGGTCGCGCAGCTTCCTGACCCCGTTCATTGTGGGAATGTCCGCGTCGGCGATCTTGTCCACGCTGTCAAACTGGCCTTTGAAGCGGACGGAATACTCCTGAGAGCCGCTCTTGATGCTGCCTGAGGGCATGTCCATGTTTTGGGCGGCGAGGATCTGCATCAGTTGGGCGATGGATATCTTGTCCTGAAACACGGCGCGGTCGCTGAGGGTGACGTTGATCTGGCGCTTGTCGCCGCCGGTGATGCCGACCTGGGCCACGCCCTCGATCTGGCCAAAACGGTCCTTCAGCTTGGTGTCCGCCAGTTCGTAGAGGGCCTTGCCGTCCATCTTGCCGGTGAGGATGATGTCCATGAAGGGAAAGGCGTTGATGTTCAGCTTCTGGATCACCGGCTTTTCCACGTCGGTGGGGAATTCGCGGACCACGGCGTCCACCTGGTCCTTGACTTCCTGATTGGCGATGTTGACGTCCTTGCCGATCTTGAAGGCCATCATGATGATGCTGACGTTTTCCATCGAATAGGACTGGGTATAATCCACCTGGCTGACCGTGGCGATGGCGTCCTCGATCTTTTTGGTGATCTGGGTTTCAACCTCGCTGGGGCCTGCGCCGGGATAGACCGTTTGGATCACCAGATAGGGCAGCTTGACGTCCGGCATCTGGTTCAGCGGCAGCTCAAAATAGGCCAGCGCGCCGAAGACCACAAAGACCAGCAAGGCCATGGTGACAAGTACCGGGCGTTCGACTGAGATGTTGGAGAGAAACATGCCCAGGCCTCACTCAACCACGCGGATGAGCGCGTTTTCGGTCAGCAGGTTGATCCCTTCGGTGATCAAGGCGTCACCCGCTTCCAGCCCGGAGATCACTTCGTGCTGCAGCTTGTTGTCCAGGCCCAGCTCCACTTCGCGGCGCACGGCATGGTTGTTTTCATTCAACCAGACGTAAAATCTATCGTTTTCGCTGGTGATCTGGACGCGATCCACCACGATGGCGTTTGGCTTGGTCAAGGTTTTCAGGCTGATCTGGGCGATGGAGCCGAAACTGATCTGCCTGGTGTAGCCGGGGAAGACCACGTCCACGCGCACGGCCTTGCTGGAGGGGTCGAGCGCCAGGGAGATCTGGCTGACCTTGCCGCTGAGGGTCTGGTCCATCCATTTGGCGGTGGCGGGAGTTCCCACTCGCAGTTTGGAGACCTCGGTGTCCGGGACCATCAGGGTGGCCTTGAAACCGGTCGTGGAAGACACTGTGAAGAGTTCCTGGCCGGGGTAGGCCCGTTCGGCGGGGTTCACCATGATTTTGGTGACGACGCCGGAGATGGGGGCGCGCACGTTGATCATCTTCTCTGATGCTTCCAGATTGGCTTTGGCGACGTTGTAGCCGGTTTCCAGGTTGTCCAGGTCCTGGCGGGCGATGGCGCCCTGGGCAAAGAGCCGCTGCATCCGTTCATAGGCCTGCTTTTGGGCGTTGAAGGCGGTGGTGGCCTGGATGTACTGGGCGGCGGGCGTGTTTTGGGGGAAGGTGCAGATGATCTGGCCGGCGGAAACGCGGTCTCCGACCTTGGCCTTGATGGAGGTCACGATGTCCGAAACCATGGCCTGGGCGGTGGATTCCTCGCGGCCGCCGAGCATGGCGCTATAGTTCAGTTCCTGGCTGAAAGTGGCGGGTTCCACGGTCTTCACGCGCACCGGGATGCCCTGTTCGCGCTGAATCTGTTCCATGTTTTTGCCCACTTCCTTTTTCTTGCCGCAGGCGGTGAACAGCAGGACGGTGCAGAGCAGGATGATGTATGTCTTCTTCATTTTGGTCTCCCTTTATAGTCTGATTCCGATAGACCGCTGCAGGTTTTGGGTGGCGGCGATCACTTCGTAGACGGATTGAAAGTATTGCAGTTTGATGGCGGAAAGCATCGTCTGGGCGTCGAAGACCTCCAGTTGGATGCCGACCTGGTTTTCATAGCGGACCTGCGCCAGCTCCAGGCCGCGCTCCGCCAGGCGGATGTTCTCTTCCTGGACGCGATGGTTTTCCAGGGCGTGTTGGAGTTTCTGATAGTCCTGAGTGATCTGGAGGCGGATCAGGTCCTCATACTCGCTCTGTTGGTAGCGGGCTTTGCGCCAGGCGTGTTCGGCGTTTTTGCGCTTTGAGGTGTTGGTCAGCCCCGTGAAGAGGGGCAGTTGGACGCCGATGCCGATGCTGTAGTTGGTTCCGAAGTCGTCCTGTTCGATGGCAAATTCATCCGCGGCGGTGTAGAGGGCGGCGTTGCCCTGGAGGAAGACGTTGGGCAGGTAGTTTCCCTTTTCGGCGTTCCATCTGATCCTGGCCACCTGGGTGGCGATGTCCGCCAGTTCCAGTTCGATCCGGTTTTCGACGCCCTGGGCTTCGGCTTCCGGGAGGGTGAGTTGCAGCGGTAGCGGCAGGCGGAATTCGCCTTCGGGCATGGCTTCCGGGCTGCCGATCTGTTTGCGGAAGGCGGAGAGGGCGAGTTCATGGTTGTTCCGGGCCTGCAAGAGCTGGGGTTCCAGCTTGGCCACTTCCAGCCTGGCCCGCAGGAGGTCAAACTCCGAGACCTGGCCTTCGCGGTTGAATGCTTCCATCCGGCCCAGATGCCGGTTGGCGGTGTCCAGGGCTTCCTGTTGCACGCCGGTCAGTTTGTCCGCCAGCAGGCAGGCGTAGAATAGCTGGGTGGTGGTCACCGTCATTTCCTGTTCCGCCAGATCGTATTGCAGCCTTTGGATGGAGCGGTAGCGGTCCACCGCGCGGATGCCGTTGAGCAGCTTGCCGCCGAGGAACAGCACTTGGGAAAACTGAAGCTGGGCCGCGATCGAACCCTCATCGATGGGCGAACTTGGCAGCATGCCATTGTAGATGCCGCTCAGGACACCCGCCAGATAGTGGTCGTTGTCCGTCGCGAGCGTGTCCAGGCCGGTGCCAAAGTCCATTCCGGGCAGGTTTGCCGAGTCCGGCAGATAGGTCTTGGAAAGTGTGTATCCGCCCACCAGGTTCAGCTGGGGCAACAGGCTGCCGCGCACTTCCTTGTAAGTCTGGTCCGCCATGGCGACGTCTTCTTTGGCCATCAGCAGCTTGCGGTTGTGTTGCCGGGCCAGGTCGAGGCTTTCCTCCAGGCTCACCGCTCCGGCCGCGGCCAGGGCAAAGGTTGCCAGCAGGCAAAGTATGATTCGTTTCATCAACTAACTCCTTTTGATGATGCCGTATAATAAAAGCTGGATTATCAGTTCGTGGTCGCGTTCGATGCGCTCGATCAGGCGGCTGCGGTCGAGGTTTGTGAAGTCCAGGCTGCCCAAGAGAAACCAGTCGTTGACCATCACGCTGAAGCGCTCGTAATCGAGGCGGGGATTGATGATGCCCTGCTGCCGGCCCTGCTGGACGATCTCCATCAGTTGGGCGCACATCCGGTCGCGGTAGGCTCTGGTGCTGTCTTCCAACCTCTGCGCGTAGGACACCGGGATGTGCTTCATGCCCTCGATCAGGATGGGCATGCTCTCGGAGACGTAATGCACCGGGAAATTCAGGAAGAAGGCGAGCTTTTCTTCAAAATCGGCCAGCTCCGCCAGACGGGCGCCGAGCACCTGGAAAAACTCTTCCGCCTTGTGCTCCACTGCTTCCAGAAAGAGCTCTTCCTTGTCCTTGAAGTGGTAATAGATCGTGCCCTTGGCGATCCGCGCGCTGGCGGCGATCTCGTCCAGGGAGGTCTTGGCGAAACCGAAGCGGGAAAATAGCTCGGTCGCGACCTTCAGGATCAGTTTCTTCTTGTCCGCGCTTTGATTCATCGGCACTCCAAATTCCTCTCTATTTAATTCATTTTCATAGTCGTTAGCCACTTGGGCTAAACTTTCTGACTCAAATGATGCAAGTGGTCAGATTTGTCAAGAGGGATTTTCGGTTGATGTGATTGTTTCCGGTTTATATCCATATCAGGCGGATAACCAAACTGGAGCGTGCGGCATTCCACCTTTCCACCCTTTCACCTTTCCACCCTTTCACCTTTCCACCCTTTTTCCATTCCCTTTTGAATCTCCTTATCCACCGTGAGAGTTGGCGAGCGTGGGACGGGAACTCTTCGGGTGGATTACACGATTCATTGAGGATTGCAATAAGGAACAATGCCCTCTATAGATAGTGGATTACGGATAATTCTTTGGGTTAACGGGTTAATGGGTTAATGGGTTAATGGGGGTGAATGGATCAGGGATGAACAGGATGATCAGGATTGGTAGGGATCGTCCACGAATTGCACTAATTACACGAATTGGGGGGCGTGATGATGGTTAGTGAGTTAGCAATTGCGCTTTAGTCTGCGGGTCTCTGATTGTGTCATTCCAAGCGGCCGCCTGACCGGTGACCTTCACTCATATAGTGACCCGCGGCCGCTGTGGAATCCAGGCTTGTGGGGGTAATGCCCCTGGATTGATGCGTTGTTTTTCAATGAGTGATGGTTTTCTGCTCTCGGGCTGAGGCTTCCGTTACGCGAGGGTTGATTTTGTTTGAAGGCCTGGATTCCACGCCAGCCGCAGGTTACTGTATGTGTGCAGGTCACCGGTCAGGCGGCTGGCTGGAATGACACGCTGGGGCTGGGTTGTGATTGTCTTGGAGTGGCAGACGTCCCCGTCTGCCAATGTGCGTTGAGCTTGGCCGTCCTGACGCGAAACATAGCTCGCGTG
>CAZOVZ010000054.1:0-14332 GCA_964583755.1 uncultured Candidatus Cloacimonadota bacterium | reverse complement strand
GTTACGAATTTCATAATGGCTTTTTAGCGTTTTTTGTGCGAAACTTCGGCTAATCTATTCCCCCTATTCCCGCGCTTTTCCGTGGCCTATTCCAAAAAGCGTAACCCACTATCCATAGGGCATACCTCCTTATTGCAATCCTCAATGAATCGAGTAATCCACCCGTAGAGTTCCCGTCCCATGCTCGCCAACTCTCACGGTGGATAAGGAGATTCAAAAGAGATTGTAATAAGGAGGAAGGCGGGGAAAGGTGATAATTGGTCTGGCGGAGGATTCTGATCCGCCGGCTTTTTCCCTCCCCAAAGATCCCAAACGCCAGACTCCGTTTCACCTGCACCGGAATCACAGACGCCCCCAATTGGCAGCCCGCTCCATTTGGACGCAAAACAAAAAAGGCGGGACCGAAGTCCCGCCGGGGTAAGTTGGAATCCTGGCAAGCTACCATCTGAGATGGGCGAAAGCGCGGTTGGCATCGGCCATCTTGTGGGTATCTTCACGTTTTTTGATCGACGAGCCTTCTTTTTTGAAGGCGGCGATCAGTTCGGCCGCGAGCTTTTCGGTCATGGTTTTTTCGCTGCGGGCGCGGGAATAGCTGATCAGCCAGCGGAAGGCGAGGGCGGTGCCGTTTTTGTCGTTCACTTCCATGGGGATCTGGTAGTTCGATCCGCCGACGCGGCGGGAGACCACTTTGACCAGGGGTTTGACGTTTTCGAGCGCGGTTTTAAAGACTTCCAGGGCGGGCTGTTTGGTCTTTTCGGCAATGATGTCGAAGGCGCCGTAGACGATCTTTTCCGCGATGCTTTTTTTGCCTTTCTTCATCAGGCAGTTCATGAACTTGGAAAGGACCACATCGTTGTACTTGGGATCCGGAAGAACTTCACGGACGATGGCTTTTCTCTTTCTTGGCATGGTTCAAGTTCCTCCGTTACTTCTTCGCGGCTTTGGGACGCTTGGTTCCGTACTTGGAACGGGAGTTGACGCGTTTTTCGACTCCGGCGGAATCGAGGGCGCCGCGGACGATGTGATAGCGGACGCCGGGCAGGTCTGTGACACGGCCGCCGCGGACGAGCACTATGCTATGTTCTTGCAGGTTGTGGCCTTCGCCACCGATGTAGGCAGTAACTTCAAATCCGTTTACCAGACGGACACGCGCAACTTTGCGCAGAGCCGAGTTCGGTTTTTTGGGCGTCGTCGTGTAAACACGAGTGCATACTCCGCGCCTTTGCGGACATCCCATAAGCGCCCTGTTTTTCTTTTTCTTTTCGATCTCGGTTCGGCCTTTTCTAATCAGCTGATTAATGGTTGGCACTGATTACCTCCATGTATTTTATGTTGGATTTGGTCTGTTTTAGAAGTCATAGAAATCATCCGCGGCCTCATCCAGGTCCGGATGCGCGAAGCGGTTGACGATCTGGGCCACGGTCTCGCCACCGTCGATGGCGTCCTGCAGCATGGTGTTGATGACCTTGGTGCCGGTTCCGACGGGGATGCGATGGCCCAGGATGATGCTTTCCTTGAGGCCTTCCAGACGGTCGACGCGGCCTTCGATGGCGGCGCGGGTCAGCACTTTGGTGGTTTCCTGGAACGACGCGGCGGAAAGCCAGCTATCGGTGAGCAGCGAGGTTTTGGTGATGCCCAGCAGCAGCTGTTCAAACTGCGCGGCCGTCTTGCCGAAGTTTTTGGCATCCTCGTTTTCCTTGGCCACCAGGATCTTGTCCACGATGTCGCCTTCCAGGAAGGAGGTGCTGCCGCTGTCCGTGATGCGGACTTTTTTGAACATCTGGCGGATGATCACGCTGACATGTTTGTCGTCTATTCTCACGCCCTGTTTGCGGTAGATTTCCTGCACTTCGTTGAGGATCATGAGCTGGGCCGGGATGATACCCTTGACCAGCATGTCGTGGGGATCCAACGGGCCGTCGGAAAGGGCGTCTCCGCTTTCGACTTGGTCGCCCTGGTGGACGATGATGCGTTTGCCGGTGGGGATCGAGTATTTGCGTCCGGCCAGCGGTTGGTCTTTCTTCACGGTGTCGCCGGTGGCCACGATGCTCTCTTCATTGAGCGGGATGGCCAGCACTTTGCCGCAGAGGGGTGCCCCGGCCTTGACGCTTTCGTCGTTGCTGACGATGATCTGCATCCCCTTGGGGATTTCGTAGAGCTCGGGCTTGGCGTTGCGTTTGGCGATGGAGACGTATCTCTTTTTATCTTCTTCGATAAGGGTGACTTTGCCGTCTTTTTCGGCGTAGACCGTCTTGGGAGAAAGCGCGGCGATCTGGTTGACAAAATCGTTGACCTGAACCACCACCTTGCCGTCGAACGGCGCGAAGATGCCGGTGGGCGGCGTCACGAAGATGTCGCGCCCGGTCTTTTTGAGTCCGCCGATGGTGACGATGCCGTCGATGTCCGAGATCTTGGCCTTGTCCTTGGGCACGCGGGCCTCAAAGAGGTCTTGCACCCTGGGCAGGCCGCCGGTGATGTCGCGCTGTTTGATCGTCATGCGCGAAGTCTGGCCGAGGATGTCGCCCGTGTTGACAAAGCTGCCGTTTTCCACTTTGAGCACCAATCCGCTGGGTAGCGGCACCAGGACCACGCTGCCGTCTTCTCCGACAATGCGGAACTGCGGCTGCTTCTTGCGGTCCTTGGATTCGATGATGGTGATGTCCCTGGTAAAGTGGATCTCGTTGAATTCTTCCTTGTAGGTGATGTCTTTGATCAGGTTTTCGTAGTGAAGCACGCCTTTGCCGGTGGAGATCAGCGGATTGTTGAACTGGTCCCAACTGAGGACCTTGGTGTTCATCGCGATCTTTTGCCCGTCGGCGACATGGATGGTGGCGGCGTATTCCACCTTGTATTCTTCGAGGATGGTGTTTTCGTCGGTTTCGTCGACCACCACGATCTGACCGAGGTGGCTGACGGAGATGAGCTGGTTGTTCACGTTGGTGACCGTGTTCATGCGGTCGAAACGGACTATGCCGTCGTGGCTGGAAACGACTTCCGCCATTTCAGTGGCAGTGGAGGCCGCCCCACCGATGTGGAACGTACGCAGGGTCAGCTGCGTGCCTGGCTCGCCGATGCTCTGGGCGGCGATGATGCCAACCGGGTCGCCGATGGTGGCGGGCCTTTGGGTGGCGAGGTTGCGTCCATAGCATTTGGCGCAGATGCCGCGGTCGGCGTTGCAGGTCAGCACAGAGCGCACGTGCACGAACATGATGCCGTGGTTTTGAATGGTGTGGGCCATCTTGTTGCTGATCTCATGGCCGGCTTTGACCAAAACCTTGCCCGTGACGGGATCGATGACGTCTTCCACCGCCGTACGGCCCTGGATGCGGTCCGCCAGGCTGGTGACGGTTTCGTTGCCTTCTTTGAGGGCAAACATGTTGACCCCGGTGCTGGCCCCGCAATCTTCCATAGTGATGATGGCGTTTTGGGCCACGTCGACCAGGCGGCGGGTGAGGTAACCAGCGTCGGCGGTTTTGAGCGCCGTGTCGGCCAGTCCCTTGCGGGCGCCGTGGGTGGAGACAAAGTACTCCAGCACCGTCAGGCCTTCGCGGAAATTGGATTTGATGGGGGTTTCAATCACGTCGGCGCCGCCCGAGGATCCGATCTTGGAGGGCTTGTCCATCAGGCCGCGCATGCCGCCGAGCTGTTTGATCTGGTCCTTGCTGCCGCGAGCGCCAGATTTGAACATCATATAGATCGAGTTCAGGCCGTGCCTGCTTTTGGTGAGCTCTTCCATCATTTCATCGGTGACCCGGACGGTGGTTTTCTTCCAGAGGTCGACGATGCGGCCAAAGCGTTCGCTTTCTGTGATGCCGCCTTTCTGATGGAGGTCAAAAACCTCTTTGACGGCTTCCTCCGCCTGGGAGATGATGGCGTCTTTTTTGGCGGGGACCACGATGTCGCCAAAGCTGAAAGTGACTCCGGCGCGGGTGGCGTAGGCAAAACCGAGTTCCTTGAGGGCGTCCAGCACCTGAGCCGTGCGCCATTGGCCGACCGCGTCAAAGCAGAGCATGGCCAGTTCGTTCAGTTTGCCTTTGTCGTAGGTAATGTTTTGGAAACCGACCTCGCTGGGGATGATCTCGTTGAAGATCACCCGTCCGACGGTGGTTATCAGATAGTTGTTGTCGACCTTGACCCGGATCCAGGAATGCAGGTTCAGATTGCGTTCTCCGGTGGTTTCGCCCTTGGTGCTGAAGAGCCGTTCCTCGTTGTGGTAGGCGGCGATCACTTCATCCGGACCCCAGAAATGCCTGAGCTCCTTGATTTCCGTGGGTGGCGCGTCCAGGGTCATGGTGAGGTAGTAGCAGCCCAGCACGATGTCCTGGTTGGCGGCCATCGCCAGCCGGCCGTTCGCGGGGAGCAGCAGGTTGCGGGTGGAAAGCATCAGGACGCGCGCTTCGATCTGGGCTTCGAGGGACAGCGGGACGTAGACGCCCATCTGGTCGCCGTCGAAGTCCGCATTGAACGGCACGCAGACCATGGGATGCAGCTGGATGGCGCGGTTGTCCGTCAGCACCGGCATGAAGGCCTGGATGCCAAGGCGGTGGAGGGTGGGCGCGCGGTTGAGCAGCACGGGGTAGTCTTTGATCACGTCTTCGAGGATGGACCAGATTTCCGGCGGTTTCTTCTCGATGAGTTTCTTGGCGTTTTTAACCTTGTCGACCTCGCCCATCTTTTGCAGGCGTTCGATCAGATAGGGTTTGAACAGCTCGACCGCCATGTCTTTGGGCAGGCCGCACTGGTAAAGTTTTAGCTCGGGGCCCACCGTGATCACGGAACGGCCAGAGTAGTCCACACGTTTGCCCAGCAGATTCTGGCGGAACCGGCCCTGCTTGCCTTTCAGCTGATCGGTCAAAGACTTCAGCGGGCGGTTGCCTCTTCCCCTCACGGGGCGGGCCTTGCGAGAGTTGTCGATCAGGGCGTCGACCGCTTCCTGGAGCATCCGTTTTTCGTTGCGGAGGATCACTTCCGGAGCCCGGATCTCCAGCAGTTGCTTGAGCCGGTTGTTGCGGGTGATCACGCGGCGGTAGAGGTCGTTGAAATCCGCAGTGGCAAACCTGCCGCCTTCGAGGGGAACCAGCGGTCTCAGGGTCGGAGGCAGCACCGGCAGGGCTTCCATGACCATGTGTTCCGGCCTGTTGCCGGATTTCAGGAAGGCGTCCACTATCTTCAGCTTGTTGATCAGCTTTTGTTTGTGGAGGGTTGCCTTTTCCATCTTGAGGCGGGATCTGATGTTGAGGGCCTCGTTGTTGAGGTCGATGCGGGCCAGCAGCTCGCGCACGGCTTCAGCGCCCATGAGGGCGATGAAGTTTTCCCCCACCTTGTCTTTGATCTCGTAATACTCGTCCACTTCGATCAGCTCAAACTTTTCGTAGGGCGTGTCGCCGGGATCGATCACGATGAAGGATTCGTAGTAGAGGACCCGTTCCAGGTCCTTGACCGTCATGTCCAGCAGGGTTCCGATCTTGCTGGGGGCGCTTTTCACAAACCAGATGTGGGCGATCGGCACCGCCAGGGAGATGTGGCCCATGCGGGTGCGGCGTACGCGGGAAGTGGTCACCAGCACGTTACAGCGATCGCAGACCGTGTTTTGAAAGCGTTTCTTTTTATATTTACCGCAAGCGCACTCATAGTCCCGTTCCGGGCCAAAGATGCGTTCGCAAAAGAGGCCGTCCTTTTCGGGTTTGAGGGTGCGGTAGTTGAGGGTATCCGGTTTGGTGACTTCGCCGTGGGACCATTCGTTGGCGATGGTATCCGGCGAAGCCAGCTTGATGCGGACCGAGTCGTATTCGTTGGGTCGGATTTCCCGGCGGTTGTCTTTAAGCATGGTTACCTCCCCTCACTCTTTTCGGATTCCTTGATGAACTCGATGTCAAAACCGAGGGATTTCAACTCGCTGATCAGCACGTTGAACGATTCCGGCACGCCGGGAGGCGGCGGATTTTCACCGCGGGTGATGGCTTTGAAGGCGTTGTTGCGGCCGTCGACGTCGTCGGATTTGATGGTGAGCATCTCTTCCAGGAGGTGGGCCGCGCCATAGGCCTCGAGGGCCCAGACTTCCATTTCTCCCAGGCGCTGGCCGCCGTGTTGGGCTTTGCCGCCCAGGGGCTGTTGCGTGATCAGGGAATAGGGGCCGGTGGAGCGGGAGTGCATCTTGTCCGCGACCAGGTGGTTGAGTTTCATCATATAGATCACGCCCACGGTGACGCGTTCCTTGAAGGGTTCGCCGCTTTTGCCGTCGTAGAGGACCTGTTTGCCGTCCTCGGGCAGCTTCGCCTTGCGCAGTTCGCCGGCGATGTCGTCCACGGAAGCGCCGTCGAAGATCGGGGTCTCCACGTCAAAGCCCAGGGTCTTGGCAGCCATGCCCAGATGGGTCTCCATGATCTGGCCGATGTTCATGCGGCTGGGCACGCCGAGGGGATTGAGAACGATGTCGATGGGGGTGCCGTTTTCCAAAAACGGCATGTCTTCGATCGGGGCGACGATGGAGATCACGCCCTTGTTACCGTGGCGTCCGGCCATTTTATCGCCCACTTCGATCTTCCGCTTTTTGGCCACGTAGACCTTGACCATCTTGCGAACCCCATACTGGAGCTCATCGCCGTGTTTGATGCGTTCGCGGGATTTGCGGTAGACGTTTTCGCTTTGTTCCAATGACTGTTTTATTTTCAGGATGATCTGGCTATAGATCAGTTCATTGTTTTCCGGATCCGCCACCAGTTCAACGTCCAGGTCCAGCTTCTTGAAGTTGATCCGGCCGATGTCGGTCTTGGTGATCTTTTTGCCGGGAGCGATGAAATAGACGTTGGTCTTTTCGTCCCAGATGGTCTTGGCGACCTTGCCCAGGAGGGCGGCGGAGAGCTTTTCTTCCTTGAATTCCTCCACCTTTTTGCGGCGTAGGGCCAGTTCGCTTTTCAGCTTGGAATACTTCTCGTCCTTGTCGTCTTCCTGTTCGTTGCCTTCTTCCAGGCGGGAAAACATTTTTACGTCGATGACCACGCCTTCCATGCCGGGCTTGGCTTTCAGGGAGCTGTTGGTGAAGTCGCCAGCGCGGTCGCCAAACAGCGCGCGCATCAGGTTTTCTTCCGGGGAAGGATCGATCTCGATGCTTTTGGGGGTCACTTTGCCCACTATGATGTCGCCGGCGTGAATCACGGACCCGACCCTGATGATGCCCGTCTTATCCAGGTTTCTAAGGGCATTGGCAGGCACGTTGGGAATGTCGTAAGCCAGTTCTTCCCGTCCGTTTTTGACGTTGCGGACCAGGACCTCCATCTCCTCGATGTAGATCGAGGTGAGGGTGTCCTCGCGGGCGACGTTTTCGCTCAGGATGATGGCGTCTTCATAGTTGTAGCCATACCAGGGCATGAAGGCGACGAGGAGGTTGGTGCCCAGGGCCAGGCGGTTGTCCTCGACGCAGCCGCCGTCGGATATCGGCTGGCCTTTGCGGACCTTGTCGCCGATCCGGACGGTGGGGCGCTGGTTGTTGCAGGTATCCTGGTTCGTGCGCACGAATTTCTTCAGGTGCAGCCGGTTGCCGTCGCCCAGATAAAAGGCTTCGTCCTTTTCACTGAGGGGTTTGATCTCCACATAGGAGGAGGTTACGTTGGTCACGACACCGTCGTAGGGCGCCACTGCGATGTTGGAGGTGTCCATGGTGGCGATCTTTTCCATGCCGGTGCCGACCAGCGGGGCCTGGGGATTGATCAGCGGCACCGCCTGGCGTTGCATGTTTGAGCCCATCAGGGCGCGGTTGGCGTCGTCGTGCTCCAAAAAGGGGATCATCGCGGCCGAGACAGACACCATCTGTTGCGGCGCCACGTCCATGTATTGGACCTGTTTGGGGCTGACCTGGATGAATTCGCCCTTTTCCCGGGCAAAGATCGATTCATCGGTGATCCGGCGCTTGTCGTCCAATCTGACGTCGCACTGGGCGATGATATAGTTTTCTTCCTGGTCGGCGTCGAAATACTCGTATTCGTCCGTCACTTTTCCGTTTTCCACCTTGCGGTAGGGGGTTTCGATAAAGCCCAGATGGTTGATCCGGGAATAGATCGAAGGCGACACGATCAGGCCGATGTTTGGCCCTTCCGGCGTTTCGATCGGGCAAACCCTGCCGTAGTGGGAAGCGTGAACGTCGCGGACTTCAAATCCGGCCCGTTCGCGGGTGAGGCCGCCGGGGCCCAGCGCGGAAAACGCGCGTTTGTGGCGCAAAGCCGCCAGGGGATTGGTCTGCTCCATGAACTGGGACAGCTGGCCGGTCAGGAAGAAAGATTGCACCACGGATATCAGGGCGTTGCTGTTCACCAGGTCGTGCACCGTGATCTCATCCGTATTGGAGATCGCCATGCGTTCCTGGATGATGCGGGCCACCATGGCCATGCCGGAGTTGTACTGCTCCTGCAAGAGCTCTCCGACGGTGCGGACGCGGCGGTTGGCAAGGTTGTCGATGTCGTCGACCTTGTCTTTGTCGTGATAGATGTTGATCAGGGTTTTGAAAATGTGGACGAAGTCCTCCACGCAAAGCGTGCGGTGGTTGGCATCCACGTCGATGCCGAGGCGCACGTTGATCTTGTAGCGGCCCACTTCGCCGAGGTTGTAGCGTTTTTCGTTGAAAAACATGCGGTCGACGAGCTGTTTGGCGGCTTCGAGGGGAGCTTCTTCGCCGGGGCGGATCAGGCTGTAGATCTTTTTCAGCGCTTCTTCCTGATCTGCCGTGGGGTCTTTCAGGATGGTGTTTTCCAACACTTTGCGGGCGATCTCGAAGTCGTAATCGATCACCTCGACCTTCTTGATCCCGTGTTTAGCCAAAATCTCGATCAGATTGTCGGTAACCTGTTCGTTGGCCAGTGCCACCGGCTCGTCGATCCCGGAAACGGTGATGTCCTTGTAGAGGTGCCGGGTTTTGGCCGCCGCCAGCTTGAGCGTTTCGCTCTGGTAAAAGGTTTTGCGGAGGTCGTGGTTGGAGGAGATGCCGATGGCGCGCAACAGGATTGTGACCGGCAGTTTGCGGCGTTTGTCTATGTGGACGTACATGACGTCGTGGATGTCGATGTCAAATTCCAGCCAGGAACCGTTGTAGGGAATCACCTTGGCGGAAAACAGGGTCTTGCCGCTGGGATGCTTTTCCCCGGAGAAAAACACGCCGGGCGACCGCTGCAACTGGGAGATGACCACCCGCTCGGCTCCGTTAATGATGAAGGTGCCTTGCTCCGTGACCAACGGGACTTCGCCCAGAAACACGTCCTGTTCGATCGTGTCCTTGTGCGTGCGGGTTCCCTCGTTCTGTTCGAAGACGCTGAGGCGCATCTTGGCTTTGAGGGGCGCCTGGTAGGAAAGGTTTCTTTCCCGGCATTCATCGATGGCGTACTTTTCCTGGAGCACATTGTATTCCAGAAATTCCAGCAAGAAATTGCCCTTGCTGTCCTCGATCGGAAAGATCGATTCAAAGACCGCCTGAAGGCCTTTCTTTTCCCTGCGGAGGGGATGGATATCCTTTTGCAGAAAGTCGTTGAATGAATCCACTTGCATCGCCAGAAGATTGGGAATCTCCACTTCGGGAATTCCCAGTTCGGCGAAACGTCCGGAGATTCGGGAATAACTTTTGATCTTTCTCAAAAGCTCACTCCTTATTGCCGCGCAAACCTACGCGCGCTAAATTGGTTGACCGTAATGTATCCTGTTTTCTATGCACTAAAATGCCTGCCCGGCAAGGCTGTGTGGGGCATCGCCCAGTTGCGGGAGGGTGGCCGGAAGGGAGGGCGTAACAAGCCCAAAAAAAGTCCCTGCGGACTTTTTTTGGACTGCGTACGCGGGGTATGATCCCTTATTTGAGTTCGACAGAAGCACCGGCTTCTTCGAGTTTCTTCTTTACGGATTCGGCTTCTTCTTTGCTGACTTTCTCGACCACCATCTTGGGGGCGCCGTCGACCAGGTCTTTGGCTTCTTTCAGCCCAAGCTTGGTGATTTCGCGGACGACTTTGATCACGTTGATCTTCTTGTCGCCGGCGTTCGACAGGATTACGTCAAACTCGGACTGCTCTTCCTTGGCCTCGGCGGCTCCGGCGGCAGGGGCGGCTGCGACAGCCATGGGGGCGGCTGCGGACACACCGAATATCTCTTCCATTTCCTTGACGAGTTCAGAGAGCTCAAGAACGGTCATCTCTTTAATCAGGTCAATAACTTGCTGTTTTTTATCGGACATTTTTCCTCCAGGATGGATTAATTTTGTTTAGCTTGCCTTTTTGGCAATGGCATCAAGCGCATAGACAAATTTACGGATGATGCCCTGGGTCAGGTTCACAAAGTTGCTGATCGGGGCGGTTGCGCTACCCAGCACTTTGGCGAGCAATTCTTCGCGGGAAGGCAGTTTGGCCAGGGCCGCGAGCTCGGTGGCGTTGAACAGGTGGCCGGAAACGTAGCCGGCTTTGAAGCTGGGAAATGGCGCTTCTTCCATCACTTCTTTGACGAACTTGACGACCGTCCGCGCGGGGGCGACTTCATCGGTCTTGCAGACCGCGACAGCCGTCGGGCCCGCCAGATAGGCGTCCAGATCGGTGATGCCCAGATCGTTGAGCGCGATCTTGAGCAGAGTGTTTTTTTGGACCAAGTAATCCACCTTGGCTGCGCGGAAATTGTTGCGCAGGGCGTTCACCTGTTCCACGTTAATCCCCTTGTAATCCACGAGTACGATTGCTTTGGCGCCTTCTAATCTCTCTTTCAGGTTTGCGACGATGTCTTTTTTGCTGTGTTTGACCATTTTCGTTACCCTTTAGCTCTTTGCTTCCAAGGTTGCGCTTGCAATCTGTAGTTTGATGCCGGGGCCCATGGTGGTGCAAAGCGTGATGCTGCGGATGTAGACTCCCTTCATCGTGGGAGGCCTGTCTTTGAGCACCGACGCGAGAACGACCTTGAGGTTGTCCTTCAGTTTGTCCGGGGAGAAGCTGATCTTTCCGAAAAGAATGTGGAGGTTTCCAAATTTGTCGACGCGATAGGCGATCTTTCCGCCTTTGGATTCCTCTACCGCTTTTCCCACATCCATGGTCACGGTACCAACCTTGGGATTCGGCATCAGGCCGCGGGGGCCCAACACTCTTCCCAGTTTGCCGATCCGTCCCATCAGGGTCGGCATGGTGATCACGACGTCAAAATCAAACCAACCGGCTGTGATCTTTTCCATCAGGTCTTCCATGCCTACGTAATCGGCGCCAGCTTTTCTGGCTTCTTCCGCCTTGTCGCCTTCGGCAAAGACCAGGACGCGGTTGATCTTTCCGGTTCCATGCGGAAGGACCAGCGAATTCCTGATCTGCTGATCGGCTTTTCGAGGATCAACGCCCAGATTGAAGTGGACTTCGACCGTCTCGTCGAACTTGGTCACCGGAAAGGTTTTCAAGATCTTCAAGGCTTCGTCGAGGTCATACCTCTTGATGCGTTCATACAACGAATAGGCGCTGTTGTACCTTTTACTATGTTTCATTGACTCTCCTAGTGAATATTATCTCCTGCATCAGGGGGTCAGTCTTCAACGACCACACCCATGCTCCTTGCAGTGCCAGCGATCATACTCATAGCAGATTCAAGGGTATTGCAATTCATGTCTTGGATCTTCAGCTGCGCGATCGTGCGAAGCTGTTCCGTATTGATCTTTCCGACCTTGGCCTTGTTTGGGGTGGCGCTGCCCTTGGCCAGGCCGGCTTCCTTCTTGATCAGCACAGACGCCGGAGGTGTCTTGATCTCGAAGGTGAACGATTTGTTTTTCGCGACGTAGATGACCACCGGAAACACCATTCCGGGCTGGTCGCCGGTTTTCTCGTTGAATTGGCGGCAAAATTCCGGAATGTTCACGCCCGCCTGTCCCAACGCGGGACCGACCGGGGGCGCGGGTGTCGCTTTGCCAGCGGGAAGCTGGAGTTTGATCATCGCTACTACGTCTTTGGGCTTAGCCATCTTTATACCTCTGTAATTATATCCTGTTTATTTCTTTAAAATTTCCACCTGGTTGGAGGCCAGCTCCACCGGTGTCCGCCTGCCAAACACGGTCACGTCGATGATCAGCTTTGCGCCGTCGTCCGCGACCTTCTGTACGATGCCCTCAAAATCTGTGAACGGGCCAGCGGTCACCCGGACCATGTCGCCCGGCATAAAGTCGAAAGCCTTGCCCGGTTCTTTTTCCCGTTCGGAGATGCCCAACAGCCGGTTGATCTCTTCTTCGTCCAGCGCGATCGGATCCTTGTGGTCCTTGGTCTGGCCCAGAAATTTGGTCACCCCCGCGATGTTGAGGATATAGGTCCTCAGCTCGGGGATCAGATCGGCCTGGATGATTACGTAGCTGGTGAAAAGCTTGCGTTCCCGCTCCACTTTTTTGCCTTCGCGGATGATGAAAGACTTCCGCACCGGCACCAGCAGTTGTCCCACGCTCTCCTGGAGGCCTGTGCCTTCCAGGCCCTTTTCGATGGCCAGCTTGACCTTGTTTTCGTGGGACGAGTAGGTATGGATCACATACCATTTCATTTCAGACATGATCGCCTAAAACACCAGCTCGATGATTTTGCTGAAGCCCAGGTCCACCAGGCTCAAAAAGATCGCCACCAGGCCGGAGATCACGATCACGACCAGCGTGCCTTCTTTCAGGTCCGCCTTGCTGGGCCAGGTCACGGATTTCATCTCCGTCACCACTTCATGGAAAAAGCGTTTGATTTTCTCGAATTTCATTGATTCACCAATCTAATTGCTGCCGCGTCTAATCTGCTTCACCGAAACGGCGCCGCAATGATGTGGCAGGACAGGCAGGAATCGAACCCGCAACCCCCGGTTTTGGAGACCGGTGCTCTACCAGTTGAACTACTGTCCTGCAACATATCTTTCAGCGGGGTTAGCGCTGTTTATGCAGTGTGTGTTTCCGGCAGGTGGGGCAAAACTTTTTCAGCTCCATCCTGTTCGGATGCTTGCGCTTGTTGCGGGTGGTCGTATAATTACGGTTTTTGCAATCTTCGCAAGCCAGGATTATGATGTCTCTCATTTCTGATCCCGAAATCCTATTCGAGCACGGAAGAAACCACTCCGCTGCCGATGGTGTGGCCGCCTTCGCGGATGGCGAAGCGCAGGCCCTGTTCCATGGCGATGGGGGTGATCAGTTCGGCGTTGATCTCGACGTTGTCGCCGGGCATGACCATCTTGACGCCTTCAGGCAGGGTCAGGGAGCCGGTCACGTCGGTGGTGCGGAAGTAGAACTGGGGACGGTAGCCCGTCTGGAACGGTTTGTGGCGTCCGCCTTCGTCGGCAGTCAGAACGTAGGTCTGGCCGATGAATTTGGTGTGCGGTTTGATGGATTTGGGTTTCGCCAGCACCATGCCGCGTTCCACGTCGGTCTTGGCAAAGCCGCGCAGCAGCACGCCGATGTTGTCGCCCGCCTGGGCTTCGTCGAGCAGTTTGCGAAACATTTCCACGCCGGTGCAGGTGGTTTCCACTGTCTCGCGGATGCCCACGCGCTCAACCTTTTCGCCCACTTTGATCACGCCGCGTTCGACACGACCGGTGGCGACGGTGCCGCGGCCGGGGATCGAAAACACGTCTTCGACGGGGAGCAGGAAGGGTTTGTCGACCATGCGGTCTGGCAGCGGGACATAGCTGTCGACCGCGTCCATCAGGGTCTGGATCTGGGCTTCGCCTTCGGGGTCGCCGTTGAGGGCTTTGAGGGCGGATCCGCGGATCACGGGCAGGTCGCTGCCAGGGAAATCGTACTTTTCGAGGAGTTCGCGAACTTCCATTTCCACCAGGTCGAGCAGCTCACTGTCTTCGACCAGGTCGCACTTGTTCATGAAGACGACGACCGCCGGCACGCCCACCTGACGGGCAAGCAGAATGTGCTCGCGGGTCTGGGGCATGGGGCCGTCATAGGCGCTCACGACGAGGATGGCGCCGTCCATTTGGGCCGCGCCGGTGATCATGTTTTTGATATAGTCTGCGTGACCGGGGCAGTCCACGTGGGCATAGTGGCGGTTTTCGGTCTCATATTCGACGTGGGCTGTTGCGATGGTTATACCGCGGGCTTTTTCTTCCGGTGCATTGTCAATACTGTCGAATGAACGGAATTTCGCGCCGCCCTTTTTGCTCAAATACTGGGTGATCGCTGCGGTGAGCGTCGTTTTGCCGTGGTCAATGTGACCAATCGTACCAACGTTGACGTGTGGCTTGTTACGAACGAATTTTTCTTTTGCCATTTTTCCTCCTGGGATCCGCCTCCGGATCCCACGTCGTGTTTATTCGTGATAATCAAAATGGAGCTCAAGATCGGACTCGAACCGATGACCTCCTCCTTACCAAGGAGGTGCTC
>CAZOVZ010000053.1:0-14372 GCA_964583755.1 uncultured Candidatus Cloacimonadota bacterium | reverse complement strand
CATCAATCTCTCCACCCGCTACATCCTTCGCTCTGAAACAGAGCAGGTACAGTAAGGCAAACCATCTCCAGAGCTACAGCCGGACACGGCTGATGATCTTCAGTTGGCCATGGCTCCAGATAGTGCTATCAAGCGGAACAATGCAAGATACTGAGAAAAAAGCTTGACAAAATGGGGGGGGGGCGTGAACTGTTTCAAAATTGAATCGAGGTGGAGTGAAAATGAAACCAAGCCTGATCATGATAGCTGTTTTCCTGACCTTATGCGCTCTCGGCAACGCGCTGAATGTACCGGTATCGGCCCAACCGGTGATCACCGACGCCAATCTCCTGACGGGCATGCAGCGCGTCACACCGGACGATAAAGCCCCGGAAACCCTATCCACCAAGAGTTGGCTCTGGCAGGACGGGGAAGAACTGGTGGTCTACGCGGAGTGCGAGATCGACTCCACCTTCAAGGTCGGAACACTGTCCACGCGCGACGGTGGAGTGGAGGCGGATTATTTTCGGGTGCAGCTGATCACGGTCCCGGATGCCTACTACGCCTACTATTACTTCGCCTATCCCCTGGGCAACCTGCGGGACGGCGTGCGCTCCAGCACCAGCGCGGATCCCAACTGGAACAGCCATTATAGCTACACCACGGAATACGACACGCGCCAATGGCGGATCACGCTGCGCATTCCCCTTGCGGAATTGCGGTTCAAGCAAAAACTCCCCTACCAATGGAAGATCATCCTCACCCGCGGTCTGCTCGAAGCGGGGGAGACCTACAGCCTGCCCTATCTGACCACCCAGATGCAAAACGATTACTACACCAAAGCGCAGGACATCACCCTCAGTCTGAAGGTGAAACGCAGCCTGGACCTCAAATTCAAACCCTACCTGGTGAAAAGCTACGACCTGATCCACAAGACCGCCAGCTTCGATCCCGACAACCTCGGACTGGACATCGCCTTCAACCCCACCCAACAGATCCGGATCAAGGCGTCCGTCAATCCGGATTACTCCGACGTTCCGCCGGATAACGCCGCGGACACCTACAACAGCAAATACCCGCCCATGTTCGCGGAAAACCGTTTCTTTTTCACCGAGGACATCGACGCCCTGGGTGTCGGCAGCAGCACTTTCTACACCCGCAACATCGTCCAACCCAGCTTCGCTTTCAAAGCCACGGGTACCACGGGAAAGCTGAACTGGGGCGCCCTCGCGGCCAAAGACCAAAAGATCTCCCTGTACGGAATGACGATCAATCCGGACGATTACTATCAGGTGCTGGCCCTTATCCCCAGCTGGAAAAAGCTGCGGCTCAGCAACGCCCTGATCACCCGCGCCAACACGGATTATTACAACCACACCTATCGTGGCAACTATCGCTGGAATTTTGCCAAAGACCTGACCCTGACCGCCGGCCTCAACGCCAGCCTGCGCAAAGACGATCGCCAGGGCGAAGCGGATCAAACGGATGGCTACCTCGCCACGGCGCAATTGAACGCGTTTCCGGGCGATTGGAGCATGTTCGCAACCTACACCAGGGTTTCCCCAGACTACTCTCCCGACGCCGGCTACTTTTGGGAAACGGACTACCAAAGCGTCGATGCCAGCGTATCCTGGGACATTGAGGCGGCCAAGGGCTACATCGAATCCCAGGGCGCGACCGCCTATTGGAGCGCCGCGGAGTATCTGTCCAAAGAGATATGGGTGAGCGGCGGATCCGCCAGTTACTATGTGTATTTCCGGCCCGACTATGACTTTGACCTGGGCGTTTTCACCGGCAAAGAGCTCGACGATCTGGACCGCTCTCACGACATCCTGGAAGTCAATTTCCAAGCCGGGTTCACCCGCTGGGACGCGTTGCAAATCAAAACCCAGATCGGCGGCTACCGCAACCTCATCTACGACCTCCTGGAAACCCACGACATGCTGAAGCTGAGATTGGACGCGGGGGGAAGCCTGAGCCAAAACCTCGTCTACTCCCTGGGCGGCGAATGGAAGGACTACGATTATCCCAAGCTGAACACGGTGATCGTGGATGCCGACACCACCATTGTGAGGCTGGATGACCGCTACGCCATCTTCAACGGCGCGCTGGCCTACACGCCGATGGCAAAACTGCGGCTCAGCGCGGGAGTGGGGATCAGCGGCTACGAAACCGCCACCAGAACAGCCAATCTGACCGGCTACGGCAGCCTGCGTTACGAATTCCGGCCGGAATGCTTCCTCTTCATGGGCTTCACCACCAGGCAGGATCAAACGTCGCGATCGACCCTATCCGATCCCCTGGGCCAATTCCGCAAAAACACAGCCTCTGTCTACGCCAAGCTGGCCCTCACCCTTTGAAGCGGGACGGGCTCCAATAGCTGCGCCAATCCGCGCTTGGCGGAGCGGCGGAATAGCGTTATCCTATGGATATGAACGAACTATGGAGCCCCCATGAAAGATAAACTGAGCCAGATCTTCGCCGAGATCAAGGCAAAATCCGAATGCAGCCTCAGCCCGAGGGCCTTCCGGGACGCCAACGCCCGCCGGATGAAGCCGGAAGAGGCGGACGACATGCGCAGCCAGTTTGCCGTGGACCGCGACCGCATCCTCTACAGCGGCGCCTATCGCCGCTATCACGGCAAGACGCAGGTTTTTTCCTTCACCAACCTCATCGACGAGGAAATGACCAACCGAAACCTCCACATCGCCTATGTTTCGCAGATCTCACGCACGATCGGCAAGTATCTGGGGCTGAACCGCGAGCTGATCGAAGCGATCGCGCTGGGCCACGACCTGGGGCATCCACCCTTTGGCCACGACGGCGAGAAAGCCCTCTCCCAGGCCTGCGTGGAACACGGCATCGGGCATTTTCACCACAACATCGAGTCGCTCCACATCGTGGACAACATTTCCCGCAAAGGACGGGGATTGAACCTGACTTTTCCCGTGCGCGACGGCATCATCTCCCACGACGGCGAGGTCCACAACACGGTGCTGAAACCGGAACCGGGCAAGACGGAAGAGCGAATCCAGGATTACATCCAAAAGCGCAAAGCGGGCGAAAGCTACAACTGGATGCCCGCCACCCTGGAAGGTTGCGTGGTGCGGATCACGGACACCATCGCCTACATCGGCCAGGACATCGAGGACGCCATCCGCTACAACATCCTCAAGCGCGAGGACCTGCCCGGCGAAGTGACAGCCAAACTCGGCAACACCAACAGCCAGATCATCGACACCCTCATCCGCAGCGTGATCGTGAACAGCTACGACCAGGACTGGATCGCCTTCGACGACGAAACCAGCCACTACCTGCTGGAGCTGAAAAAGTTCAACTACAAAAATATCTACACGGACGACGACGTCAAGCTCTCCAACAAAATCATCTACCGCACGATGGGCATGATGTTTGAAAAATATCTGGACGACATCAGGCGCGGCGACGCCAGTTCAAAGGTGTTCAAGCATTTTCTGGATTACAAAGTGCCCGCCTACCGCGAGGGATTTTCGCCCGAAGAACAGGTGCGCGACTTCATCGCGACCATGACCGACCGCTATTACAACGAGGAGATCAAAGACCACCTGCTGCCCTGGAAATGGTGAAGCGGCTCAGCCAGCCGTATCCTCGTATTCGTCCAGCTTTTTGTAGTGCCAGGAGAGCAAAACGCGGTCCAGCAACGCCACGATCCCAAACAGAGCCAAGCTGAGGGCCACGATGGCGAGGATGGCGGCAAAGACGTGCGCCGTGCGAAAGGATTTGGTGGCGCGGGTCAGATAGATGCCCAATCCGGCGTTGCCGCCCAGCCATTCGCCGATCACGGCGCCCATCACGCTGTAGGTTGCGCCCAGCTTCAATCCGGTAAAAAACGCCGGTAGCGAGGCGGGGATCAAGAGCAGGCGGTAGATCTTCCAGTTGCTTGCCCCCATGGATTTGAGCAGCCTCACTTGTTCCGGCGAAACCTGCCGTAGCCCGTCGTAAAACCCCAAAGCGATGGGGAAGAAGCAGACCAACACCACCACAAAGACCTTGGCGGAAATGTCGTAGCCAAACCAGAGGACGATCAGCGGCGCGACCGCGATGATGGGGACCGTCTGCGAGACGATCAGATAGGGATAGAGGGCCTGCCGCACGAGTTTGGAGCGATGCATCAGGAGCGCGGTGAAAACCCCCAAAACCACGGCCAGCAAAAGCCCGCCGACGCTTTCGACGAGAGTCGGTTTCAGATGGCTCCAAATCAAATCCGGAAACTCCACAAAAACCTTCACCACGTCCAGCGGCGAGGGCAACACCCAAAAGGCGATCACGGCGCGAGAGCTGAGATACTGCCAGAGCCCGATCAGCGCCGCCAGAAGCAGCAATGGCAGGTAGTATTGGGAGGCCTTGGGTTTCACATCTCGCCCACGAGGCGGATCTCGGTCTCCAGGCGCACGCCGAAGCGTTCGAACACTATTTTCTGGACGTGCCGGATCACGGCCAAAACGTCCGCCGCGGTGGCATCGCCCAGATTCACGATAAAGCCGCAATGCTTCAGCGACACCGCCGCTCCGCCGATCTGAAAGCCGCGCAGGCCGCAGTCGTCCACCAATTTGCCGGTGAAATGACCCTCGGGGCGTTTGAACACGGAACCCGCGCTGGGCAGATCCATCGGTTGTTTGTCCCAACGCTGTTTATCCAGCTCCGCCATGCGTTGTTGGATCGTCACGGGCTCGTCCGGCGTCAGCTTGAAAACGCTGCTGAGATGGAGCAAACCCCTGGTCTGAAGGCTGCTGTGGCGGTAGGAAAACTCGTGATCGGCGGCTTTGAGGTGGAGGATGGGATTCTTTCCCTGAAGCCGCTCAAGCTCCAGAGGCAGGCATTTGCTGCAATAGAGGGCGTCTTTGATCTCGCCGCCATAGGCACCGGCGTTCATGAATACCGCGCCGCCGACGGAACCGGGGATGCCCGAGGCAAACTCCAATCCCGCCAAACCCAGGCTTTGGGCGTAGTCGCAGAGTTCCTTCAAGGTGGCGCCACACCAGGCGCTGACGCAGTTATCGTCATGGCTGAGCTTGTTCAGCGAGCCGGTGTGGATCACGATTCCCTCCAGCCCGCGGTCGCTGATGAGCAGGTTGGAACCTTTGCCCAGGATGAAATATTGAGTCTGTGTCTGCAGGCAATGGGCCACCAGTTCGATCAACTGCTGCTGGCTTTGCGGTTCGCAAAAGACTTCGGCGGGGCCGCCGATCTGGAAGCTGCAATGTTCCCTGAGGGGCTCATCAAAGCGGATCACGCCGGCTTCGGCCAGTTCGGGAAAACGGAGTCGGATGCTATCTTGAGTCAATCTCATTTGCGGTTGAAAAAGCGGCCGATGTCGCCGACCAGTTCCACCTCGTTGCTCACTTCGAGGCATTTGGTTGGCAAGACCTGCTTGAAATACTCGCCGTATCTCTTGTTGGAAACGCGGGAATCCATGATCAGGACAATGCCGCGGTCGGTCTTGCTGCGGATCAGGCGTCCGAAGCCCTGACGCAGGCGCAGCAAGGCGTTGGGGAGCATGAAGTGCATGAAGCTGTCCTTGTTTTCGCGGTCCAGTTTGTCGATCAACGCCTCCACCACCGGCTCCGACGGCACCTGGAAAGGCAGCTTGAAGAGGATGAGTAGCGACAGCGATTCGCCCTGGATATCGACCCCTTCCCAAAAGGAGCTGGTGCCCAAAAGCACCGCGTTGGTGTGGCGTTTGAACTCTTCCAGGATCGAACTGCGGCTGCCGATCTTGCCCTGCGCGAAGAAGGGCCGGTGGTTGTGGTAGAGGGTGTCCGAAATGTGGTCGTAGACGCTGTTGAGGTCGCTGTAGCTGGTAAAGAGGAGCATCGTGCCGACATCCGCGGTGGCGAGGATCTGCTCGACGCAGGCCAAAGCCTGCGGGATGAAGAGGCGGTCCTTGGGTTCGGGGAGGAAGCTGCCGACGAGGAGGCGGGACTGGCTGTCGAAATCGAAGGGTGAGTCCACGATGCTCGTCTTGACGCGTTCCGGGGGCAACAGCCCCAAACCGCTCTGGGCGAAGAAATATTTGAACGATCCCCTCAATGCGAGGGTCGCGGAGGTGAACACGATGCTGGGCACGGTGTCGTAGAGCAGGCGGTGGAGGTGGGTGGAAACGTCGATCGGAGCGTAGCAGAGCTGGGAATTGGGGGTCTTGCCGTCCTGCCGGAAGCCGTTTTCGATCCACAGCGCATGATTGTCCAAATCCGGATTCTCCAGCGTCAGGAGCGTGCCTTCGAGCTCGGAGCAGCGCATCTGGAAGGCGTCGATGCTCTCGCGGTACATATCGTAACTGGGCACCTGTTTGCTGTTGACGGAGCTCCAGACGTTGCTCAGCGCCTGCATCCCCTTCATCAGTTCCTTCCAGGCGGTCACCAACACGCCGATATAGGTGTAAAGCCGGGGAAACTCCGCCGGATCCTTGATCCGCAGCTTGCCCCAGCTATCCGCCTTGACACAGCGTTCCGCCGCCTCGTTGAAGACGTCCAGGACCATCTTGCGCAAAGCCTCGATCTGATCCGAGAGGTTTTTACAGATCACGGACAGGTGATCCTTGGTGGGTTGCGGGACCACGCTTTTGGCCACGTTTTGCTCCAACTGGTGGAGAAAACCGGAGTTTTTGCGCCGGTGGGCGTAGGAAAGCTGGTTGAGCAGGTTGTTGGTATCCGCGTAGCCGAGGTCGAATCCGAGCAGCCGCGTGGCCGTCGCCGCCAGGTTGTGCGCCTCGTCCACGATCAGGTACTGATATTCCCCCAGGGTGCTGTTTTCGTTGCGCAGGTCCGCCAAGAGCAGGGAGTGGTTGGCGACCACCAACGTCGCGGTTTCGATGTGTTTGCGCAGGCTCATCACATAGCAGGTGGCGCCGTGGGGACATTTGCGGCCCTGGCAGAGAAAGCGGTCGGAACAGACCTTGCGCCAGGCGGGGCCAAAGCGTTCGCGGTTGAAGGAAGAGTTTTCGGAGACATCCCCGCTCTTGGTCAAATATTTCCAGATGAAAAGATTGAGCAAAGCCTGCGCCTCGTAGGGCGTGAGACCCTTGGCCTGTTCCAACAGAAATTCTTCCCAGCGCCGTTCGCAGACATAGTTTTCCCTGCCCTTGACCAACGCCGCCTTGAAGGGCAGCGGCAACATTGTCTTCAGTTGGGGCAGGTCTTTGTAAAAGAGTTGTTCCTGCAAGTTTTTGGTGTTGGTGGAAACCACCACCTTGGCTTTGTTACCCGCGGAAAAAGCGATGGCGGGGACCAGGTAGGCGAACGATTTTCCCACCCCCGTGCCCGCTTCGACGGCCAGATGGCGGTCGCTGCGAAAGCATTCCTCCACCTCTTTGGCCATCTCCAGTTGCCCGCCGCGAAACTCGAAATTCTGAAACCGGCGCGAGAGCAGCCCTTCGGCGCCAAACACCTCGTCGATGCCGGTCCCGCCAGCGGGAGGAATGTCGTTTTCCACCACGTTTGGCCTCATCGCGTCGGGGAGGGTGGGTTTTTTGCCGATCAACGCGTAGCGGCGCTGATATTCCACTATCCCGTGCAGGAAGGAATACAGCGAACCGTCGAGCTGGGCCTGCTTGCTGAGGTCGAGCAGCCTGGCGTTCACGAGCAGCGAATAGTGGGCGAGGATGTGCTCGCTCAGGGCCACGACCAGTTCGCCCGTCGCGGTGGCGTCGGCGTCCGCCCGGTGGGCGTTTTCCAGCTTGATGCCAAAGTGTTGGACCAGTGTGCCCAGCCTGTGGTCGTTCACATAGGGCAGATACGCGCGGCTGATCTCCGCCGTGTCCCAATTGGGCTTGCCAAGGACGAAGCCCCCGCTGAGGACGGAATGGTGGTTGATGAAGCCGACGTCGAAGCTGACGTTGTGCCCGGCCAGGATGTCGTCGCCCACAAAGTCGAAAAAGCTCTTCAGGGCGCTCTTCGCGTCCGGCGCCTTCGCCAGTTCGGCGGGATCGATGTGGGTGAGGAATTCGATGAATTTGGGCATGCCCCGGCGGGGTTTGACCAGTGTGTCAAAGCGTTCCGCCACTTCGCCATTGCGAAAGCGGATCGCCGCCAGCTCGATGATCTCGTCGCTTTCCGGTTTCAACCCGGTGGTTTCGATGTCGATGGCGGTAAAGTTCAGGCTGTCCGCGTAGCGCGGGATTGACCCGCTTTGTTGCTCCATGGAATGTCCGTTATTCCTCGTCTTCTTTGAATAAATTGTAGCGCCGCAGCTTTTGGATCAAGCCCTGGCGCGAAACCCCCAGCTCTTTGGCGGCCTGCGTTTGGTTCCAATCCAGCGTTTCCATTGTTTCCAGGATCATCTTGCGTTCGAGGTCTTCCAACGCGTCTTTGAGCGTCTTGCGGTTGGAGAGCAGGTCGATCGTGCGGCGGTTGTCCATGAATCGCCAGACCTCGTCGGAAAAATCCGAGTTTTTGATGAAGCTGCCGTTTTCCACCAGGGTCACGGCGCGTTCGATCTCGTTTTCCAACTGGCGCACGTTGCCCGGCCACTCATACTGCTCCAGGGTTTTCATCGCTTCGTCGGAGATTCCGAGCACGTTTTTACCCATCTTGGTATTGTATTTGTCCAAAAAGTGGATGGCGAGCATCGGAACGTCGCCCTCGCGGTCTTTGAGGGCGGGGACCACGATGCGGATCACGTTGAGGCGATAATAGAGGTCCAGCCGGAATTCGCCCGATTTGACGCGGTCCATCAGCGAGACGTTGGTGGCGCAGACCACGCGCACGTTGACCTTGTCCGTGACCGTGGCGCCCACGCGCTTGATCTCGCCTTCCTGAAGGAAGCGGAGCAGCTTGGCCTGGGTGCTTTGGCTGATGTCCGCGATCTCGTCCAGGAAAAATGTCCCGCCGTCGGCGACTTCAAACAGCCCTTTTTTGTCATAGGCGGCGCCGGTGAACGACCCCTTGACGTGGCCGAACAGCTCGCTTTCCAACAGCGTTTCCGGCAGCGCACCGCAGTATTGGGCCACGAAGGCCTTGTTGCGCCGGTTGCTGCTGTAGTGCAGCGCTCTGGCGATCAGCTCCTTGCCCGTGCCGCTGGAGCCTTCCAACAGCACCGTGGTGGGCGTGTCCTTCACCTTTTCGATGATCTCGAAGATCTTCAGCATTTCCGGGCTTTTACCGATGATGTTGGCGTAGAGGTTTCCCTCGTGAAGCTGTTCGCGGATGCTGGCGTGGGTCTTTTCCATGCTGGCGGAGCGGATGTTTTCGATGATCACGATCGCCTGGTTGCAGAGCGCGTTCAACAGGTTGATGATGCGCTCCGTGAAGTAGTGCGACCCGCTCTTGCAAAAGAGCAACACCACTCCGTGCACCGCCTTGCGGATCGCCAGGGGGATCAGCAATATGTCGTTGTGACCGGGCGCGAAGTGCGGCTGCTTGTGGTTTAGCACCTCGTTGGACTGATACACCTGGGTGCAGAGGTTCATGAAGGTGTCATATGCCTTGTCGTCGGTGCCAAAGTTGTTGAATATCTTGTAGTCCCAGGAGTCCGGCACAGCGCCGCTGGTTTGGAGGCAAAAGATGCCGCCGTCCGCCTCCGAGATCTCGACCAGGCTGCCCAGAGCCTGCTCGATGAGCACGTCGAGGTCGCTGATCGTGTTCAGCTTTTGGGTGATCTCGTAGAACTGGTTGAGCAGGTTTTCTTCAAACTTCACGTCTTTCATCTCCGCGGAGTACTCGCGGGAGATCTTTTGCGTCAGGATGTCGTTTTCTTCCAACAGCTTGATGGAGCCGTATTCCTGGATGATCTTCTTGTTGTTTTTGAGGATCTGCAGCGCGCTTTCCCATTCCTTGAGCTCAAACAGGACCTCCGCCAGCTCGTAGTTGGCCAGCGACAGCTCATAGTTGTTCGCCGTTTCCACAAACAGCTCGATCGCCTTGAGCAGGTTTTCCTTCGCGGATTCCAGGTTTTTGCGTTCGAGCAACGCCCTCAGGTAGTGGGCTTTGCCGATCTCGAAGGGCTGGTTGTGCTCCGTCGCCATCTTCAGCGCCTGGGTGATATAGTAGTCCGCGCTTTCGTGGTTGCGGGTAAGGATAAAGTATTCCGCCTGCTTTTGAAAGCCCTCGATCACCTGGTCCCACGAGCTGATCGACTTGAAGAAATCGAGGCTTTCCACCAAAAAGGAATAGGCTTCCTTGAACTTGTGGAGCTTGGTCAGCACGCTGCCCAGGTTGCCGTAGAGCTCCGCCTTGATGTTGTCGTCGCTCACGGAGGGCAGCAGCTCCAGTCCCTTGAAATAGAGGTCGTAGGCCAAATTCAGTTCGTTTTGCTTTTCGTAGACCTCGCCCAGGTTGTTAAACGAGCGCAGCAGCCCCTCGTTGAAGTTGTTTTCCTGGCTTTTGGTGATGGCCTGTTCGTAGAGGCTGATTGATTGGTTCCAATCGCCTTTTTTGAAATACAGCGCGCCCAGATTGTTCAGCGAAGCCACGGTGTTGCGGAAGAACCCAAAGTCCACCGCCGTCTGCAGCGAGTGTTTGAGGGCGTCCTCGGCCTTGCCGAACTCGTTGTGGTCCATCCAAGTGACGCCGATGTTGTTGTAGATGTTCGTGATGTTGTAGGGTTCGTTGAGCATCTTTTGCAGCTTCAGCGCCTCTTCCAGATAGTAGAGGGAGCGCGCGGCGTCGCCTTTGTCGTCCATCAGTCCGCCCAGGTTGTTGTAGCAGACTGAGACGCCGTTGAGGTTGTAGTGTTCCTGTTCCAGCTTCAGGCTTCTAAGAAACAGCTGTTCGCTCTTGTCCCAGTCGCCGCGGAACATGTGGAGCACCGCCAGGTTGTTGAAGATAGCGGCCAGGCCGCGGTAGTCGCCGGCGAGGTTGTAAAATGATTCCGCGTCTTTGAAGGCGGCTTCGGATTCGTCGTATTCGTTGATGTAATAGTGGATCTTGCCGCGGGTCTTTTTGGCTTCGCCCTGGACCTTGTAGCGCAGGGTCTTGTCCTCGATCTGGCTGGTGCATTTCACCGAGTCGTCCAGGTATTGGAAGGCATCGCCAAACTCTTCGGATTCCGTGAGGATCTCCGCCTTCAGCAGCATGATCTTCACCCGCCAGAAGGGGGCGATCGTGGCGGGGGAGTATTTGTCGATGATCTCCAGCGCGAAGGCCACGGAATTGACGGCGTAGAGGTTGTTCGCCAGCATGTAGACGATCTCTTCGGCGGGCAGCTTGTGTTCGGTGCAGATATGCAGGCACTGGCGCAGGTGTTCCACCGCCTCGTCTTTTTGGTTCAGGCCGGCGTGGGCGACCGCCGTCATCTTGTGCAGATGCAGCGTGGTCACGGGTTTTTTCGTGTGTTTGAGCTGGTAGCCGTAAACCGTCAGCAGTCCCCGGTTGTCGTTCAGCGCTTCCAGATGCTGCGCCAGGCGGTCAAACTGCCCCGCGTCGTATTTTTTGCTGTGCATCAGGAGCAGCGCCGTCGCCTGAGACAGGCTTGGCAGCCCCGCGATCAGCTCCGCGAGCTTCGGGCTCAGCGCCGCCTGAAACTGCTCCGGATTCTGCGTCAGCCAGTTTTTCAGCGCCACCTTTTTTTGGACCACGTAGCTGTCGTCCACCTCGGTGATGAAACCCTCGTCCAGCAAGTATTCCAGGTCTTTCTTATAGCTTTTGGCCAGCCCCAGCGCTTTGGCGTGTTCCGCGCCGAATTCGCGGTCCAGGATGAACATGCAGATCAGCAGCGTTTTGCGGCTGTCGGAGAGGCTGGAAACCTCTTCGGAATAGATTTGCGCGGGGTCGTAGGTTTTGTCCAGAAACGGGCGCAGGTCCAGCGTCGCCTTGGGTTTGCCGCTCGCCATCTGGGAGAGGATGCGTTCCACGATCATCAGGTTGCCGTCCGAGATCTTTTGGATGATCTCGCTTTCCTTGGCATAGCCCAGCGTCGCCTTCGGGAACGCCCGCTGCAGCAGCTTTTGGAGGTCGTCCACGTTCAGCGCCGGGATCACCTCCATCTGCGAAAACGAAAACAGCCGCGCCTGGCTGAAGGCGATGATCTGGATCCCGCTGTCCTCCGCGTATTGGACCAGATACTGCAGGTAATCGCGGGTGTATTGGTCCAGGATGTCGCAGTCGTCGATCACCAACACCACCGGCTTCAGCAGCTTTTTGGCGTTGAGCTGCTCCGTCAGGTAGTTGAAAAAGTCGTATTCCTTGCCCGTGTCGTAGAGCTCTTTGTGCTCTTTCAGCCAGGCCTCCAGGGTATCTCCGCTGATCTCGCAAAGCAGCCCGAGCACCCGCGTGAACTGGTTGCAATACAGCGGATGCGGGGTGAAAAAGCGGACCCTGTCGTAGCTGCCTTTCAGCTCCTCCAACAGCGGTTTGATCAGATAAGACTTGCCGGAGCCGGATTTGCCGGTGATCTCCACCAGGTGGCTGAAGCTTTTCTTTTTCAAGACAGCCAACACCCGTTCCAGCGCGAACCGTTCAGTTACAAAGTTATGCATCTCTTGATACAGTTTATCCGTCATCACATCCTCTGTTTTCGTAAAGGCTTGACAGGGGACTGTAAATCTAATTGACACCAAGCTGTCAAGATTTTATTTCTCCGCCCGCCGGTTTCGTCCCGCCCATTGAAACGGAGCGAGGCAGAGCGGTTGCGCCGCTTCGCGGATTATCTCCCAAAATTATATTTGTTGGGAGGGTATAAAGAGTCAGTGAAAACTTCAAATTGGATCACTGAAAACTTCAAATGGGGAAAATCGGGTATTCTAGCGAGGTGTTGGCAATCCCATTTGGATCACTGAAAACTTCAAATGGATCACCGAAAACTTCAAATGGGTCACTGAAAACTTCAAGAAAAGATCACCGAAAACTTCAAGAAAGGGTCACTGAAAACTTCAAGAAAGGGTCACTGAAAACTTCAAATGGATTTCGCCTAACCTTAATAAAAAATAAGAAGTGACACCTGAAATGTCAAATCATGACACCCGTTTGACAAAACCACAGAAAAGCCCTCAGTTTGTGACACTCTTTTGTCAAATCATCGTATTCCAGAGCCAGTCAGAAGTGACAGCAATTTGTCAAATCATGACAGCAGAATGGCAGGTTGTGACACAGATTTGTCAAATACTTAGTGGGATATGCAAATCATCAGACAGGATCATCCTTACAGGCTGCGCAAGTCTATAATACATCAATACATCATTTTCCTTGGGAGATTGAGAATTTTGCGATTAATCTGAACGTTGCTTTCAAAGCTGTTTGGGCATCAGATTCAAGCAATTCGTAAGGATAGCTATCGTTCTCAACACCTCGGTATTCGATGTTTTTCTTATCACTCGGTTTTCGGAAGTGCGAGATTGGATTTCTGATCTTCCTTACTTTTTCGAATAAATCAAATTCTGAGTCTGAAACAAGACCTCCATTCTTTGCTTTATCTAACAACTCGAAGATTCCCGCTTTAGGAGTGTCATTATCCCCAGAAGCATACAAAACACTCGCTAATATATTCTCTATAAATGCAAGGCTCAATAAAGTGGATGCAATATACTGAGCATAGACATAACAATACCTTGCTTCTTCAAACAAATATTGTGACTTCAATCCACCATGAAAAATCACTATATCAACATCTGGATACTCCACCGCTATCCATTTTAATCTAGCTATCCTTCCATCCCAGCAATGCTTGTCTTCGTTTAGTAACCAATCCTCAGCACTAATCATGCTATGCCTCCTCATTCTTAAGAATACACATATGATATCCATCAAAGCAGGCTTGAGCCGAAAGATCATATTTAACAATCACTGTGATACTCCAGGATGCTTTACGAATTTGGTTGCTTTTTCTTTAGCAATGACTTTAGAAAATTTGCAGCTTTGTCCGATTTCAAAGTCAGCCTCCAATATGAGCACTGATTTCCCGGCGGTTATTGTTGCTTGTTCTGAAATCGATGAGACTATTCCCACACCTAATGAGGGAAGATATATCTCATCATCAACTGACCATGTTGTGAGATCAAGGGGCTTAGCTGACCTATGATCGATGTTTACGCTACCTCTAGCATAAGGGCTCTTGATTGCATCAATTTTATGAGAATGCAGGGCTTCGGCACTTTCAAGCAGGTACTGGTAGTCCTGCACGTTCCTGAGTTGCTTTGGTACTTGCTCGAAACCGATATACCCGCCAATCATACTCCCACACATTAATCCAATTGTGTCGGTATCAGAGCCAAGTATGTTCGCACATTCGATTACAGCCTGGATCGGTGATTCATATATGTATCTGGTAGCCATATATAACGCGGCTACAGCAGAAATATGGCCAGCACCTCTTGTATTTTTTTCCAGGGCTCCAAGTCTCTTGTAAACCTCTCTAACATTAGTTTCAACAGCTATGGACTTATACGCATATCGTAGTAGTTCGAGGGTTTCTTCAACTGTATC
>CAZOVZ010000052.1:0-14411 GCA_964583755.1 uncultured Candidatus Cloacimonadota bacterium | reverse complement strand
GAGTTACGAATTTCATAATGGCTTTTTAGCGTTTTTTGTGCGAAACTTCGGGTAGTATAGTGTTGACGTCTCTTATGCGCAACCTCGTCAATACTGACGTGAGCGGGCTTGGGTACATTCCCGCGAAGCCACTGCTCCAGGGTCTCCAAACCGGCTTTGTCAATTCGGTAGATCGAACTCTGTGAATAGCCTAACAGCTTTGCAATGGAGTAATTGTCGGCTCTCTTTCAAATCAAGTGGGTAAACCATACCCGCCTGACCCGATCTCATGAATTGGGCTGTCGACCTCCTGGTCGACAGAGTCGGCCGAGCCGGCTTCTAAATAGTCCTGCGGACTCTGTGGCGACGGGACGTCCCCACCCCAATTCTGCAACAAACCAGATACTTACCCACTCGGTTTGAAAGAGAGCCTTATTTACTGATGCGGGCAAACGCACTACTGGCGCAGCGTAAAAAATGAGCTAAAATTTTCCCAAATTCGATGGTCTGAAAATACCCTGAAATGAGTCCAAATTTGCAAAAACCCTGATACTGAAACGTCCAAAAACGTCCAAACACCACTGTGACACAGTCTAAAGCCAGTCCTATTCATCTCACAATCCTATAAACACTTACGACCACTGTGACAGGTGATACCCAATTGCAAGTTTGGGTGATACATTACAAGCACCCCGCAATCCCGGAGGCGATCACGTCCGTTGCGGGCAATAAATCACTTGACAATAATGGCGTCTTCCAAGTAGGTAGAGATTAACTGGTGTAAAAGCCGGAGATATCGTCATCAGGAGATTCACTTGCTGTTACAGAAGTACTTTGAGACCAGGCTGGAACTGATCGAAACCAGTTTGAAAGACTATGTGGGCACCGCGACCGGTCCGGCGAAAGAACTCAAAAAAGCCATGCAATATGCCGTCTTTTCCGGCGGCAAGCGCTGGCGTCCGCTGCTGTTGCTTTCCATCTATGAAATGCTGGCGGGGATCAAAAAGACCCGCGGCTTCGAGGATGCCGTGACCGCCGCGGCAGCGGTGGAACTGGTGCACAGCGCCTCCATGGTCCACGACGACATGCCGATGGTGATGAACAAGCCGGAGCGGCGTTCGAATCCGGCCCTGCACGTGAAGTTTGACAACACGGTGGGGATCCTGGCGGGCGACGCGCTCTACACCCTGGCTTTCGAGGCCCTGGGGCACATTTCCCAGCCGCAGAAAGCGTTGGCCTGCGTGCGGACGCTGGCAGCCGCCACCAAGTCCTACGGGATGATCGGCGGCCAGATGGTGGCCCTGGAAAGCAAGCATAAAGTGATGAAACTGAACACTTTGCGCTATATAGACATGAAGAAGGTCGGTTCCCTCTTGCAAGCCAGCGCGGACATGGCCTGCATCCTGGCGGACGCGGAAGAAGGCGTCGGCCAGATCATGAACACCTACGCCCTCAACCTCGGCATGGCCCACCGCATGATCGAAGACATCGCCGCGGATTACAGCCGGGGCGGCGACGGCCTGGATTTCGACGAGGAATACATCCCCACCTCCCGCCACAGCTACACCGGTCTGTTGGGTTTCGACAAAGCCCGCACGACGGTGGAAAAGCTGCTGGACGAAACGGTCCGGATGATCAAACCATTTCCCAAGAACGAGGTGTTGCTGGAGTTTGTGCAGATGATCCAGGAGCGAATGCCCTAAGCGATGATCGACGTTCATTGCCATCTGCTGCCCGATATCGACGATGGGGCCGTGACCGCGGAGCAATCGCTCGATCAGCTCAAGCTGATGGCGGCGGGGGGGATCCAGCACGCCTTTCTGACCTCGCACTACATGAATGGGGTCTACGACTACGACCGGGCGGATTACGACGCCAAGCTTGAGGCTTTGCGAGAGCAGGCGAAGGCCCACGGGATCGGCATCGGACTGCATTCCGGCTTTGAGATCTTCATCAAACCGGGGATCCTGGACTCCATCGAAAAGCACAACCTGGTGCTGGACGATTCCCGCTACATCATGGTGGAAAGCGACCTCAACGGGTTGCCGGACGATTTTTACACCAACATCTTCCCTCTGCTGCGCAAAGGCTACAAGCCGATCCTGGCCCACGCCGAGCGCTATGTGAGCGTGATGACCCATCCCCGCTCTGCCCGCAGCCTGATCGGCAATAACATCTACCTGCAGGTCAACGCCGGCAGCTTACTTGGCTACTACGGCGAAAAGGTGCGGCAGACGGCCTGGATTTTGGTCCGCAACGGCTGGGCCCATCTGATCGGGTCGGACGATCACGTCCGCACTCCCTACGGGGCCTATTTCAAGGCATTGGACCTGCTGAAGCAGGATCTGGACGGACACACCGTGGAACTGCTGTCGCAGGAGTTTCCGCGATTGATCCTGGAAGGCAAGTCCATACCCTACAAGTACGTCTACATCCAGCCGGTCAGGGAACGTCGCGAAAAAAAGAAAAACCTCTGGCAGAGGGTGTTTGGCTGAATGCCGAAGCTTCTCATCACCGGCATCACCGGCCTGATCGGCGGATCGGTACTGCGCAAAATCCTGGCGGATAATCCCGGCTTTCAGATCACGGCCCTGGTCCGGCCATCGACTCCGGCTTCCCGCTGGAGCGAGTTTTCCGGCCGCGTGGAAACCTCTCCCCTCGATCTGGCTGATACCGACGGCCTGAGGGAGTTTCTTTGGGCCAACGAGTTCGACGCCGTCCTGCATATCGGCGCGTTGCGAGGCGGACGCAAATTTTCCCGCGAGGAGTATCTGCGGGCCAATCTCTCCAGCACCGAGCAGATCGCGGAATACTGCCTGGCCAGAGGGGCAAAGCTGGTGTTTTGCTCTTCGGTGGGGGTGTTCGGCGCCATTCCGGAAGAGCTTCCGGCCGGCAATGCCACGGAGCGTAACGCGGACAACTTTTACCACTACACCAAGATCGAAGCGGAAAAGGTGATCGGCCGCGCGGTGCTGAAAGGTCTCAACGCCGGGATTTTGCGCCCTTCGATCACCTACGGCAAAGGGGACTACGGCTTTCCCTACCAGCTGGTGAAACTGGTGAGCCGCAAGCGCTTTCCGCTGATCAGCAAAAGGATCTGGATCCATCTCTGCCACATCGACACCATCACGGCGGCCTTCGACTGGATGCTGCGCAACCAGTTCACGCCCGGCCTGGCCCTCAACGTGGCGGACCGGGAGCCCGTGCAGCTGCATGAACTGGTCAATTTCATCTCGCGCCAGACCCAGGGCGCCAACTACCCCAAATGGATCAGCTTCGACAAGAGGTTTTTCCGCTGGGGCGAGTGGCTGGCTCAAAAGCTGAAAAACGAACTCTGGGTGAGCCGGTTTCAGCTCATCTCCCGCTCCTGGTTTTACAGCGTGAGCGAAACCTTTGATCTGATGCGGATCCCGGAAACCTATACCATTCCAGGGATCCAGATCACCATCTCCGATTACCAGGAGAAATGATGGCGATCCCTATCATCAACGACTGGGCCAGGTATTTCAGCGATCCCCACGAGGGCCTGGGCTCTTCCTACGAACGGATCGTGATCAATGACGTGTTGCTGGATGTGGCCAGCCGCCACGGGGTGAAAACCGCCCTGGAATCGCCCTCGTTCGGCTTCACAGGCCTGAGCGGGATCAACCTGCTGGGGCTGGCGGACGCCGGGGTCAACGTTACCCTGGAAGACGACGATCCAGGCCGGCTGGAGCTGGTCTCCGCCCTCTGGGCCAGACTGGGCCGGCCATTGACGGCGGTGTTGAATCCGGATTTTTTACGTCTGAACCACGCGGACAGCGCTTTCGACCTCAGTTTTTCCTTTTCCGCGCTCTGGTTCACGCCAGCCCTGAAACCCTGGCTCGAAGAGCTTTCACGCGTGACCGCGAAGGTGATCTTCATCAGCGTGCCAAACCGCGACGGCCTGGGTTACAGGATGCAGGTGAAGGATTACGATCCCGCCACCTACCCCCAACTGCGGCTGGCCAACATCGACCCACCTTCGATCACGGCGATTTTGAAAGGCCTGGGCTGGGAGCTGGCAGCATCTGACTACTTCGATTGCCCGCCCTGGCCGGACATCGGCATGACCAAGGAAGACCTGCTGCGCAATTGGTTTCCGCGCTCGCGGCTGCTGACCAGACCGGCCAAAGCCAAGGTCGATGCGGGCAAACGGGTGACGATACTGGATCTTTACGAGGGGCGGGACCCCGGTTTCGCGCGGCGCATGCGGCGCTACAACTGGCTGGAACGCTTCGCCCCGCGGTGTTTCAAACGGATCTGGGCGCACCACTACTACCTGGTGTTCACCCGCCCGGGGTCCTGACCGTGTCCCGCAAACGCTGGCTGAGCCTGCTCCTCGGTTCCGTGCTGGGGATCGTGCTGATCATCCTGTGGCTGGGCTACATCGACGTCGGTGAGCTGCTGGCCAGGCTGCGCGCGGTGAAGGTTGAGCTGGTGGTTTGGGCTTCGGTGATCTACCAGGCGGCCTACTTCATCCGCAGCTGGCGCTGGAACCTGCTTCTGGCCAAAGAGACCGCCCTCCCCCTCCACCGCACCTGGCTCTACAGCATGGGGGGAAACTGGATCAATTACATGATCCCCATCCGCCTGGGCGAGCTGGTCAAAGCCTGGTTTGTCAAGCGCAATCACGGCACTCCGATGCTCAAGGTGCTGCCCTCGATCTTCATCGACAAAACTTTCGACACGCTGGGGATTTTTTTCGTGTTGGTGATGATCCCCTTTCTGAGCCTGAAAGTATCCGCCGGCCTGACCACTCTGCTGGCCTTGCTGGGCCTGGTTTTCGCGGTGTCGCTGCTGGTGTTGCTGTTTGCCTCCAGCCGCAAAAGCGGGCTGGTCAAAATATTCCAGCAGTTATTCCGTTGGCTGCCCGTACATATTAGAGAAAAGGCAAACCGCTACATCGAGATCTTCGTGCAGGGCTTGAACCTGTTTGAGCACCACTGGTCGCGGCTGCTGTCCGCCGTGCTGCTCACCGCGCTGGGGATCGGACTGGACGGATTGTACTTTTTCCTGATCTTTCAGGCTTTCGGAGTGGATTACCCCTTTTTGAAAGTCCTGTTTGGCTACACCCTGATCAACCTGTCCTACGCGCTGCCGCAACCGCCGGCGCAACTGGGCAGCAATGAATGGATGATGATCATCATCTTTTCGATCGGATTTGCATTGACAAGAGAGGATGCCTCGGCGATCATGGCATTCGCCCACGTTTTGACGGCAGTGCTGATGAGCGCTTTCGGGATCGCCGCCATAGCCGTGAGCGGCCGACAGATAATAACAGCGATCTTTCGCGGAGATAAACTATATGAACAGTGAAGTGATGATTCAGCGCGTTGAAGAGCTGAAGACAGTGAAACAGGAACTGCTGAGACAGATCCGCAAATCCATAATCGGCCAGGACCAGGTGGTGGACAAGGTCCTGATTGGCCTCTTTGCCAACGGGCACATGCTGATCGAAGGCGTCCCCGGCCTGGCCAAAACCCTGCTGATCTCCACCATCGCCAAGGCCCTCAACCTCAGCTTTGGCCGCATCCAGTTCACGCCCGACCTGATGCCTTCGGACATCACCGGCAGCGATATCCTGGTTTCCGGATCTGGCGGAGAGAAACGGGAATTCCAATACATCAAGGGCCCCATCTTTGCCAACATCATCCTGGCGGACGAGATCAACCGCACCCCGCCCAAGACCCAGGCCGCGCTACTCCAGGCCATGCAGGAATACCACGTCAGCAGCGGCAACGTGACCCGGCCCTTGGATCTGCCGTTCATAGTGATGGCCACCCAAAACCCGATCGAGCAGGAAGGCACCTATCCCTTGCCGGAAGCGCAACTGGACCGGTTCATGCTCTATATCGGGATCGACTATCCCAGCCTGGAAGAAGAGCTTGCCATCGTGCAGGCGACCACCGGCGCGCCCACGGAAGAGCCCCAACCCCTGCTCTCCGCCGCCCGCATCATCGAGTTTCAAACCGCGATCCGCAATATGCCGCTGAGCAGCCACGTGCTGGAATACGCCGTCCGGCTTGCCCGCAGCACCCGCCCCAACAGCCCCGACGCCAGGGCGGAAGTGAAAAAATGGGTCAACTGGGGAGCCGGTCCCCGCGCCAGCCAGTATCTGGTCCTGGCAGCCAAGGCCAGAGCGGCTTTGGACGGACGGCTGACCCCCGCCGAAGAGGATGTCCGGGCTGTGGCGGTCCCCGTCCTCAGCCACCGCATCTTGGTCTCTTTCGCGGCGGAAGCCGAAGGGGTCAGGGTGGCGGACATCATCAAGCAAATCCTGGAGTAAACTATGAAAACCCGACTCTTGATCATATTGCTGGCCCTGCTGATCGCCTCGCTGGGGGCGATCGACGACCGGTATCTGCACCAATTGGCGCACCTCAAAAACATCAAGCCCTACCAGGTGAACGTCGGCGATGAGCAAGTGGTCCTCAGCGACCAGAACGACCTCTGGATCTACACCATGTTCAATGCCTGGCAACCCAGGCTGGAAGGCGTGTTCCACTCCGTCTACAAGATCGAGGACGTGAACGTGATGGGCCGCGACCAGCTCTTCATTTGCAGCCAGGAAGCCGCTAACGTCATCACCTCCGTGGACACCCTCAGTACCCCCGGCAGGATCTATTTCACCAACCTGATCATCGGCGACAAGATGACCCGCGAAGGCTCCATCCTCTTCGTCGCTGACCGCTTCCGCGGGATCGACATCATCGACATCGGCAAAGGCGGTCTGAAAAACCGCGAGTCGACCTTCTCCGAAAAGTGGGGCATCCGCTCGTTCATCGCCGAATCGCCCTATCTCTACGCGCTCAACGACTTCGGACTGGTGACCGTGGATATCAGCGACCGCAGCTATCCTATCAGCCTGGGCACCAACTACGAGATCGTGGACGCCCAGGTGATGGCCAAAAACGGCAACATCCTCTGGATCGGCGCGGGCAAGAGGCTGCTGGCCATCAGCATCATGGACCTGGCGCGTCCCAAACTGATCAACCAGTTCCGGCTCTCCAACGACATCCAGGACCTGGAACTGAAAGACGACCGGCTGTTCATCGCCCTGGGCAAAGGCGGGGTCAAGATCCTCGACGTCGCGAACCCTTTTGAGATCAAGGACCTCAACACGATCTACCCTTCGGCGATGCAGGTCTACGACATCGCCCTGGACAAGGACTATGTCTTCCTCGCCCTGGGCAAGGATGGCTGGATGATCTATGAATACAGGTAAAGAAATGACAGCAAAGACCATTTTGGCGGCAATGCTGGTGAGCGCGTTGCTGCTGGCGGGATGCAAAGCCCGGCAAGGCTCTGAATCCGCCAAGGCGGACTCCCTGGCGAGGGTTGCGCCCGATTCCGTGGTGACGGTGACGGCGCCAGTCCACGCCGCTTCGATCACCACCCTCAAAGACGCCATCGTCTATTACAAGACCGCCAAAGCGCCGACCGACCTGGCCCAGGCCGTTGCGATCTTCCAAAAGAATTCCTACAGCAACGACGCCGTGGCCCAATACTATCTCGGCGACGCCCATCTGAGGGGCATCGCGGTGGAAGGGAGCGAGCTGGAAGCCTACGTTTGGTGGACCATCTCAGCCCGCAACGGCAATCAGATGGCCAAGCAGAAGCTGGTCGGGATCCAGAAGCTGTTCAACAAGACCGACCTCCAGGAGATAGAAAACCGGGCCAACGACTGGGTCGAAAAGTATAAGAATTTCGAGTACTGAGGCGTCAGGCGTCCTGCTTGTCGCTCAGTTCCAGCCAGCGCTGCAGCAGTTGCTGATGTGAGGCGTTGAGCCTTTCCAGTTCCGCGCTGATCTGGGTGTAGTCCAGGTGTGAGAGCTGATCTGTTGGGGCGTTTAGCCTGTCTTCCAGCCCGTTGATCCGCGCCTCCACGTCCCCGATCTCCCTGCCGATGCTCTCAAACTCCCGCTGCTCGTTGTAGTTCAACCCTTTCTGAAAGCGTTTAGGACGGGTGATGGCGGGGCTGCCGGCCCTTTCCTCCGCTTCTTCCTTTTGGAATTTCTTCACCAGCAGGTAATCGGAATAATTGCCGGGGAATTTGCGGATGGAATCGCCCTCGAAGATGAACAGGTAATCCACCGTCCGGTCCAAAAAGAACCGATCGTGCGAAACCACCAGCAGGCAGCCCCGGAAGGCGTCCAGATAGTCTTCCAAGATTTCCAGGGTGCGGATGTCGAGGTCATTGGTCGGTTCGTCCAGGATGATGAAGTTGGCGCCGAACATCAGCGATTTCATCAGATACAGGCGCTTCAACTCGCCGCCGGACAGCGCGCTCAGCTTTTGCTGCTGCATCTTGCCGTCAAAGAGAAAGCGCTTCAGCATCTCCTCGGCGCTCAGTTTGCTGCCGTCCCGGGTGCGGATCACCTCCGCGAATTGGGCGATGTAGTCATAGACCGACAGGTTGGGGTCAAAGCTGTCGTCTTCCTGGCGGTAGTAGGCGAAATGGGTGTTCACGCCCACTTTCACGCTGCCCAGGTCCGGCTCTTCCTCGCCGGTGATGATCCTCAAGAGGGTGGTCTTGCCGCAGCCGTTGGGGCCGATGATGCCGATGCGTTCCTGCGCCTGGAAGAGGTGGTCGATGTCGCGGAACAGCTCACTGCCCCCATAGCTCTTGCTGAGGCTGTGCAGTTCCAGGATGGTCTTGCCCAGGCGGTCCGTCTGAAACGAGATGTCCAGCTCGGAATTGGAGATCAGGTAGGATTTTGAGATCAACTCCCGCACCCGGTCGACATGGTTTTTTGGCTTGGTGGCGCGGGCTTTGGCGCCCCGGTTGAGCCAGTCCAGTTCTTTTTTGAGCTGAGCCTGGCGGCGGGTTTCCTTGCGCTGCTGGTCGGTGGCGCGGATCAGCTTGCCCCTCACGTATTCAGTGTAATTGCCATTGTAGAGGTAGGCGCTGCCGTGTTCGATCTCCAGGATGCGGTTGCAGACGGCGTCCAGAAAATAGCGGTCGTGGGTCACGAAGATCACCGTCTTGGTGGTGGTGGCCAGATATTCCTGCAGCCATTCGATGGTGTCCAGGTCCAGATGGTTGGTGGGTTCGTCCAGGACCAGCAGATCCGGTTCCCGGGCCAAAACCCTGGCCAGGTCGGCCTTGCGGCGCTGTCCGCCGGATAGCAGGCGCACGGGTTTGTCAAACTCGGTGAGGCCCAGGTTGGTGAGGATCGCCTTATGGAGGTATTCGCCGCTCTCTTCGTCGAGCTCGGGTTTGTCCGGCTGGACGTAATCCAGGACGGTGAAATCCTCATCCAGAAAGGCTTCCTGGCAGAGGTATCCGACGCGGATCTCGTTGCGGATGATGATGGTCCCCGAGCTGGGTTCGTTCTGGCCGGTCAAAAGGCGCAGCAGGGTGGTCTTGCCGCAGCCGTTGATGCCCACCACGCCGACCTTGTCCCGGGCATGGATACCCAGATTCAGACCGGAGAAGATGACCTTGCTGCCGATCTGTTTGGAGACGTCGTTGAGCGTGATAATTACTTCGTTTAACATGGTTGCCGCGAAAAATTCATGGCGTCCCTGAGGCGATTCGAACGCCTGACCTTCACCTTCGGAGGGTGCCACTCTATCCAGCTGAGCTACAGGGACGCGATATCGACCGAAGTTTTCCCGGGGCGGTATTCTGTCAACCGGAAATGATTGATTTCAAGCTGGCGCGATGAGGCGCGATGGCAGAACAGACAATTGCCCTTTGGGCTGCGGCCCAGCCCAGTAGCGCTCCGTGTCCAGGGAGAAGGCGATCCACGCCAACGGGGGCAGTCTGATCCTCCGGGGAGATGTGAATCTGTCCACCGCTTGCGTTTTTGGCGACGTGGTGAACTACGCGACCGTCTACAACTATGTCTATGAGAGCGTCGTTACCGATTGGACCGGCGACGTGGTCAACTATGGCACCCTTGCCAACCATCCCTGGGGAGGGAGCCTGATACTCTATTGCCGCAAGGATTTGACCAACTATGGGACCATCGCTGCATTCCACACCTACATCGCCGGAACCCAAAACCAGCGGGTGATCAACACCGGTTCTGTGACGGGCAACGGTTTGACGATGGTCTCCGAGATCGGTCCGGCCATCTGGCTGTTCAACGGCAACATCATGAATCCGGATAATCCCCAAACTGAAGTGGGACTGAATCCCAACCTGGCTGGAATCTGGCAACCGGTCAACGCCCAATCCGGCCGGTTGATCACTGTCGGCAACCTGGCCACCGGCTTATCCGCGCCGACCAGCCTGGTGATCAGTTTCAGCGGGCCCGAAGTCAAACTGCGCTGGAACCAGGGCCCCAACGCGGTCTACTACAAGGTCTACTATTCCGCTGACCCCGAAGCTGCCTTTCCCGCCGATTGGGAAGGTTCGATGACGGTCTTCGACGAGGACCTGGCTGATGGCGTGGTACGCTTCTCGCCCGGCCAGACAGCCCCCCACAGAATCTTCCGGGTGACCGCGGGCAACTGACAAACCTAGATTGAAAGAGGGACAGGGACTGATCTCCCTGTCCCTCTTTTTGCGTTGGCCCATCCCAACCCACGGCAAAAACTGAGTTAATCCAGATTAAGGTTGACAACAACCGCTGGGTCGGTGAACGTGACGGTGAAGCCAATTTTGTCAAATTTACCGGACAGGCTTGAACGTTATCGGTCCCAGAAAGCCGATCTGAGGCTGGGAAGCTGCCTGGACCAATAGACAATCCCCGTTTGGGAGGTAACACATGAAGAATGCTGCCATACTGCTGGCCCTGCTGGCGCTGGCTCTGCCTCTGCTGGGCTCCGCGCCCCGCGGCGGCGCCGAATCGCGCGAAATCATCTCCGTGACTGTGGGCGCGGGCGATCAGCAAGCCCCGATCCCCGTCCACCTGTTCTATCGCACCAGCCTGTTCGAAACGGTCTTCCTCTCCAGCGAGATCAACGCGGTTGGCACTATCACCCAACTGGTGTTTTACAACAACTTCAGCGACAACCTGCCCAACGTGCCCACCCGGATCTGGCTGCTGGAAACGCCGGCGGAAGACCTCGCCGTGGGCTGGATCCCCTCCACCCACATGACCCAGGTGTTCGACGGCACCGTCACTTATCCCTCCGGCCAAAACAGCGTCGCCATCACCCTTCAGGCTCCCTTCGCCTATCAGGGCGGAAATCTCGCGATACTGGTCTTCAAACCCTGGGAGGATGACTATTGGACCAGTTCGAACCTCTTCCAGGCCCAGACCGTGGGCGACAACCGTTCCCTCTTTTGCTACAACCACAACACCGTGATAGACCCCGCCAGCCCTCCCACCACCGGCGTTACGGGCCAGTTTCCCAAGACCACTTTCGTGATCGACACCGCCGGGACCGGCAGCCTGAGCGGAACCGTGCGCCACGGCGCCACGCCGTTGGAAGGCGCGCTGGTGCAAATCGGCGACGGCCCGGTCCACCGCGTCACCGATGCCGGCGGCAATTACAGCTTCGCCTATCTGAATCCCGGCAACCTCGCCGTCCACGCCAGCAAGCTTGGCTACAACCCGCTTTCCCAGAATGTGACCGTCTCGCCGGGACAGGCCTCCACCCTGGATTTCAGCCTCAGCGCCCTGTTGGAGGTCTTTGTGCAGGGCAGGGTGGTCGGCAGCGACGCTCCCGCCGTGGGCCTGGCCAACGCGCAGGTCTCGCTCGGCGGTTACGCGGCCTACGAAGGCGCCACGGACGCCCAGGGCTACTTCTTTTTCCCGGCCGTCTATGCCAATCAAGCCTACACCTACTCCATCAGCCATCCCGGTTATAATGTCCTGACCGGCGAATTCACCCTCGCTTCCACCGATCTGGACCTGGGCACGCTTTACCTCTTCCAGATGGCCTATCCGCCGGCCAATGTCACCGCCAGGGTGAGCGATGGTGGCTGGCTGGTCGATCTGGCCTGGGAACCGCCCTCCATCGCGGAGGAGGGTTGGCTGCATTACGACAGCGGGGAAAACAGCAGCTCGTTTGGCACCGGCGGCTCGCTCAGCTTCGACGTCGCGGCGCGCTTTCCCGCGGATTCCCTGGCCGCCTATGCCGGCGGCTCCTTGCGGGCGATCCGCTACTGGCCCGCCATGGGCGGAAACTTTGTGGTCAAGGTCTGGACCGGCGGCAACGCCTCCGGCCCTGGAACCCAGGTGGTCAACCAACCCGTGATCCCCGTCCTGAACAGCTGGAACACCCTGCTGCTGGACCTTCCGGTGCCCATCACCGGCACCGAGGAGATCTGGATCGGCTATCTCTGCGACGTCACCGGCGTCAACCTCGCCTACGCCGGATTTGACGCGGGGCCGGCCATCGACGGCTTTGGCAACCTGATCCACTGGCAGGAAAACTGGACCACCCTTTCCGCCGTTAACCCCTATTGCGACTTCAATTGGAACCTCCAGGGCTATGCCGGGCTCACCGCGCCCACGGGGGAAACTGAACTGGTGCCCCTCGGCGGAAGAACGGCCAGATCCGGCCTCCAGGAGAAGCCGTCCGCTCCCCCCACCGCCCAGAGGATCAATGCCTACCGGGTCTGGCGCCTCCTGCATGGCCAGGAAGCCAACGAAGCCGCCTGGACCAGCCTCACGCCCAGCGCCCAGTTCGAGACTACTTTCACCGACACCGGATGGATGGCGCTACCCTACGGAACCTATGTCTGGGCCGTCAAAACCATCATGATGGGAGGCGCGCAATCCGCCCCGGCCTTTTCCAACCCGCTCCAGAAGGTCGTTGAACTGGGAACGGTGGCGGGCGTCGTGCGCAACGCCCTCAACCAGCCGATCGCCGGGGCGACCGTCACCACCGGCGAGGCCAGCGCCACCACCAACGCCGCCGGCTACTATGTGTTATCCATCGAACCGGGCACCCATAGCTTCGTGGCCAGCGCCGAAGGATATCTGCCCTCCACCCAGAGCGGCGTGGTGGTCGTGTCCGGGCAGGCGGTCACCCTCAATTTCCAGTTGCAGCTCGATAGTCCGGGTGTTTTCTCCGACGGTTTCGAGTCCTACGCGGATTTCGCCGTCAGCTTCGCGCCCTGGACCCTGGTCGATGTCGATCAAAGCGAAACCTACGGCATGACCGGGATCGCCTGGGAACACAACTATGACCCCCTAGCCTATATCATCTTCAACCCGGCGGCGACCATCCCCCCCGTCACGGATTTCCCCGCCCAGTCCGGGTCCAAATTCGCCGCTTGCTTTAGCGCCACCATACCCCCCAACAACGACTGGTTGATCAGCCCCTTGATGTACGGAGGCGGCTATATCAACTTCTGGGCCCGTTCCTACACCGCCGATTATGGACTGGAGCGGTTCAAGGTCGGCGTATCCCTCGGCGGCACGCATCCCGCCAGTTTCAACATCATCAGCGGACCCACCTATGTCGAGGCGCCCACCGTTTGGACCCACTACAGCTATTTCCTCAGCAATGACTACAACAATCAGATCATCCGCGTGGGGATCAAATGCTGCTCAGACGACGCCTTCGCCCTTGGGATCGACGGTTTTCAACACCTGGGCCTGGTCCCCGTTGCCGGGGGCGAGCCGGTCCCACCCCCCGAAACCGCCCTGCTGGACAACTTTCCCAACCCCTTCAATCCCCAGACCACCCTCCGCTACAGCCTCAGGGAAGTCGGACCGGTCTCGCTGAAGATCTACAACTCGCGGGGACAGGCGGTGCGGACGCTGGTATCGGAAACCCAGCCCGCCGGCAGCCACAGCGTGGTCTGGGATGGCCGTGACGACCAGGGCCGCCCCGCCGCGAACGGAATCTACCACTGCCGGATGACGGCCGGGACCTTCAGCGCGACGCGCAAGCTGGTGCTGATGAAGTAAGGCCCAGGCCTTTGTCATTCCGGCTCAGCCCTCCCTCCGTGGCGGCGGATTCCGATCCGCCGGATCTCCTTCAACGCCCTTGTCATTACGGGTCATGCCGAGGGCGGAGCATTAACCCACTGTTTCACCCTCCCACGCTTTCTCCCTCATTACAATCCCTTTTGAATCTCCTAATCCACCGTGAGAGTTGGCGAGCGTGGGACGGGAACTCTTCGGGTGGATTACACGATTCATTGAGGATTGCAATAAGGAACAATGCCCTCCATAGATAGTGGGTTACGCTTTTTCCAACACAAAGATACGGAGGAGCAGAGAAAAGAATAGATCAGGGATGAACAGGATGATCAGGATTGGGAGGGATCGTCCACGAATTACACGAAATTGGGTTTTCTGGATTCCGGGCTGGAGCCCGGAATGACAGGTAGCTTGGCTGGGTGATGGGGGTCTCGGAGCGGCAGACGTCCCCGTCTGCCAACGGCCCGGAGGGGCGTTTTATCAAGGCAATCCCGGGTGAATGCAAGCCCTGACGGACTTTGTTAGCCGAAGTTTCGCACAAAAAACGCTAAAAAGCCATTATGAAATTCGTAACTC
>CAZOVZ010000051.1:0-14876 GCA_964583755.1 uncultured Candidatus Cloacimonadota bacterium | reverse complement strand
ATTCGCTGTCCCAGCCTGGCGGTTCTGAGCGTTCCGTAGCTGCCAGCCTCTGCCTCCGGCGCTGCGCGCAGGCTCTGTTTCAGCTGCCCAAATTCACAGCACCATTGTGCTTGACAAAATCTGCCAATCGTTGCAAACAGGCACAACAAGCCTTTTTAAGGGAGGAACCATGCTGCGTTCCAAGATTGTCACCGCCAAAGAGATCAAGATCGGCAAGGTCAGCCTGCACCCGCTGGCCGCCATCGCGCTCAGCCTGCTGCTGGCCGCCTTCATTCTCTATTTCACGCTGCCGGTGCTGCATCCGCGTTTTCTGACCTGGATCATCCCGCTGCTGATCGTTTTGGCGCCGCTGCTGGCGGTGAAAAAGATCAGGCGGGTGCTGATAATCGCCTATCCCTTGCTGGCGCTGTTTCTGATATTGGCGCCCATCCTCTCTTCCGGGCTGTTCAATTCTGGCAAATACCGCAATTTGATCGGCAAGGTGGCCAGCACGGAGTTTTCGGAGCTGGTCTCGCCCGTCAATCTGGACCAGGTGCCGATCATCGATTCCGCCTTTGCCGCGGACCTGGCGGAAAAGAAGTTGGGCGAGGATTTTGCCCTCGGCAGCAGGGTCGTCCTGGGAACTCCTACCATCCAGATGGTGGGCCACCGCCTGTTTTGGGTGATCCCGCTGCTGCACAGCGGATTCTTTAAATGGCTGACCAACCTGGACGCCGGAACGCCTGGCTACATCAAGGTTTCCGCGACTAATCCGCAGGACATCACCTTCATCCGCGGCCTGAACGGCCAACCCGTGAAGTTGCGCTACCAGCGCAATTCCTTCTTTGGCCAGGACCTCTACCGCCATCTCTATTTCCACGGCTTTGCCGGCATCGGCCTGGCGGGGGACACCTTTGAGCTGGACGATGACGGCCAGCCCTATTGGACCATCACCACCTACACCCACAAGATCGGGGTCAGCGCCGCCGAAGCCACTGGCCTGGCCACCGTCCACGCCGGCACCGGCGAGATCAAGTTTTACCCGCTGACCAGGACGGAGACAGGTTTCAGCGACGCCAACATCCCCGCCTGGGTGGACCGGATCCAGCCTTCCTACTTCGTGATCCCCCAGCTTTCCTGGTGGGGCAAGTACGTGCACGGTTTCTGGAACAGCGTCTTCGGCAAGCGCGACCTGTTGCGCGTGACGCCGGGCTACAACGTGATCTACGGCCGTGACCAGCGCAGCTATTTCTACACCGGAATGTCCAGCATGGGCACGGACGAAGGCACAGTGGGCTTTTCGCTGACCGACACCCGCACCAAGCAGAGCCATCTCTACCGCGTTTCCGGCGCCACCGAAACCGCGGCCATGAGCTCCGCCGAGGGCAAGGTGCAAAACTTCCGCTACCACGCGACCTTTCCCATATTGGTAAACATGAACGGCAAGCCGACCTACTTCATGACCCTGAAAGACAGCTCCGGCCTGGTGAAGATGTTCGCCTTCGTTTCGGTGCGCGATTTTTCCACCGTCGGCGTGGGCGAAAGCGTGCGCGGAGCCAGGGACAACTATCAGATGGCGCTGGCCGGCAGCCGGGTCGGCACCCTGCCCGAAGGCACGGAGAAAAAGATCGTGGCGGAAGGCGAGATCGTCCGCCTCGGCAGCGACACCAAAGACGGCCGCACCTATTACTACTTCAGCCTCGGCGGCGTGCCGGGCAAGATCTTCATCGCCACCACCAACCTCTCCAGCCAGCTACCCCTCAGCAAAGCCGGTGACCGCGTCCGCGTGGCGTATCTGGACAGCGACGACACGGAAATCAGCCTGATCGAGCTCAAAAACCTCAGCCTCGGCGAACAATAGGAACACAAAGGATAAATGATGCAGACAAACTATCAGGACATCGCCGCCCACGTGCGCGGCTTCCAGCCTGCCTACGCGGATAAGGCCCGCCGCCTCGCGTCCCTGGAAATTTCCGCCACCAACCCTCTGGCGGCCTGGTTTTCCGACCTCCGCTCCCTGCTGCTGCAGGGCGAAAAATTTGGCCAGTTGCTGGCCCGGGATCCCGCTCTGGCCTCCACCCCCCTCGCTGAACTGGAGGCCCTGAACCGCGAATTCTACGCCCCCCTCGCGCTCGACGGCGCCTACGATACCTGCCACGGAAACCCGGATTTTGCCGTGAAACAGCATGGCGCCGAACTCGGCGGACTGCTCTGCGCCATATACAGCCAGGCGCGTTCGATCCGCCACTGTCTGCTCATCGGAGACTACCTCGTAGCCGACCTGCTGCTGGGCCTGTATTTTGACCTTTGGGCCAAAGCCAGGGCGGGAAACCTGGCCTATAAAGACTGGCTGGCGGATTACCGCGCCTTCACCCTGGCCGAGTTTGAACCACGCGTCGCCTTCCAAATGCTGCAAAACTACAGCCCCGAGGCCGGTTACTTCCGCGCCGTGGTGGAAACCGCCGACCTGAGCGACCTCCGCTATCTCTATCGCTATGGGATCCACCTCAGCGAACACGACCTCGCCATGGCCCAATACATCAACCAATATCCCGCCGCGGAACTGGAAGCGATCGCCGCCTTCATCGTGAAGAGTTGGGTCGACGGCTTCGTCCGGGCCAGGAAGGACCATACCAAAAAGCGCCATGCCAATCTGATGATCCCCCTGGGGATGGAGCGTTTGGGCCGGATGGTGATCGCCGAACTGGACAAAACCGGCATCGCCGCCCTGGTCCCGCGGCCCCATTCCAACGGCATCAACCGCCAGTTCAGCTACGACCACCGCTTCGACCGCGCCCTCACGCTGGACCGCGAAACGGTGGACAAAAGCCTGGAGACCATGGCCGGCGTGTTGGAAGCCAACAAGGAACTGATCGCGGCGCAGGCCGGGCCGGTCTATGTGGAGCTGTTTGGCGAAACCCCCTTCGCGCCAGAGGCCAAAGCCAGTGCCCTCAAGCTAAGCCCCGAACAGCAAATCCTGGCCCGGGAGCAGGGCGCCCGCAGTTCGGAACAGTATTCCCGCTACTACCGCCGCGACGAAGCCAGCTTCACCATCATCGCCTTCCCTTCGCCGGAGATCGGACCCCAATTTCGCCAGATCTTTGCCGACACCCTGCGCATCAATCTGCTGGACAGCCAGCGCTACGCCGTGATCCAACAAAAGATCATCGACGTGCTGGACACCGCGGATCACGTCCACGTGAAAGGCCTGCCCGGAAACGATACCGACATCCGCGTGAAGATGCATCCCATCAGCGATCCCGCCACTCAGACCAACTTTGAAAACTGCGTGGCGGACGTCAACATCCCCGTGGGCGAAGTGTTCACCTCGCCCCTTTTGACGGGCACCAACGGCATCCTCCACGTGGCGGACATCTACCTCGGCAACCTGCGCTATTTCAACCTGCGGATCACCTTTGAGGAGGGCTGGGTCAAGGATTATTCCTGCACCAATTTCGCCGATCCCGCCGAAAGCAAAAAATACATCCACGAAAACCTGCTATTGCCCCACGATTCCCTGCCGATCGGGGAATTCGCCATCGGCACCAACACCCTGGCCTACCAGATCGCCCGCAAATACGACATCCTGCCGCTGCTGCCGATCCTGATCATCGAAAAGATGGGGCCCCACTTCGCCATCGGCGACACCTGCTTCAGCCACGAGGAGGATGCCCCCCATCCCAGTTTTGTGAACGGCAAGGAAATGATCGCGGTGGAAAACGAGAAATCCTCCACCCGCAAGGAAGATCCCGTCAACGCCTACACCCAGAAACACATGGACATCACGCTTCCCTACGAGATGCTGGAATCCATCACCGCCATCGCCGCGGACGGCAGCAAAACGGACATCATCCGCAACGGCCGCTTCGCCGTGGCCGGCACCGAAGAGCTCAACATCCCCCTCGACGAAGGCTGGGAGACGGTTTAACCCTTGGATGGGTTTGACGCTTTCATGAATAAAGCGCCGGTACAAGTCCAGACTGAGATGGAGCGGAGATGATCCGTTACGTCCCGGAGTTCATCCTCCATCAGTATGAACAACACGCCTTTGAGGGTGATCTGGAAGGCTTTGTCTTCTGGATCGGCGTGGATGGCTTCGCGCCCGAAGACCGGCTCTTTGGCCAGCTGGGCAAGGCCGGCCTGGAAGAGCTGGGCGCCCTGATGGATGTTGCCATCGGGCAACTCTTCGCCGCGGTGGGGGACAACGGCGGGTTTATCTGCCAGATTGAGCGGGGCTACTGCTTCGCGGTGTTTCCCGCTGGAAAGCCGCAAAACGTTTTGGCGGCCGCGCAGCGGATCCGGGCTGTCATCCTCGCGAATGTGGGATCCAGCCCTCTGCCAGCGCTGGCCCAGCGGTTTGGCCTTCGCGTCGGCCATGGAAAACTGCGCTGGCGGATTTTTCCCAATCACCTGGAAGCGGAATACGCCTTTACCGGCGAGGTTTTGGAGGAGACGAAAAACATCCCCTCCGAAGGGGAGTTTCTCAGTTTCAGCCCCGCCGCGCTGGACCGCCTGGGACGCCACGCCATGCCGCACGGCCTGAACCTGCCTCTGCCAGCGGCCCCGGCCATCCGCCCCGGCTACGCGGTCCGCCCGGAAACCAGCGCCAGCTTCACCAACAAGTTTTTCCACTACTACGATCCCCCGCTAGACCTGCGCCGATCGGTCTGCTGCTGGGTTGACCTTGGCCCCAGCGACAACGGGGCGGCCCAGCGCGACCTGCAAACCCTCGAACTGCTGGCCGCCACCTATGGCGCCTTCATCGGCGCCGTGAACTCCAGAGGCCAGTCCCTGCTTGCCCTGACCCTCTTCGATATCCCGCCCAACCAGGGTTCCAAGCTCCAACGGGCGGGGAAATTCGCCCTGGAAATCGTGAAAAACATCCCCGGCGCCAAAGCCGGCATCGCCAGCGGCATCCTCTTCACCGGCTTCTTTGGGGCTGGTTCCGCACGGTTTTACACCATCATGGGCAGCGCCGTGGAAAGCGCGTCGGACCTGGTGGCAAGGGCCAGTTCCGGTGAAGTGCTGACAGATCGGCGGCTCCAACGCCAGCTGCAGGGACACTTTCAATTTACCCCGGCCGATTGCCCCGGCCTGCACCGCCGTGGCAGGCAAGCCCGCTGTTTCCGCCTGGACGCGTTGCGCCGCGTGTCCCGGGCTGCCGGCGCGGATGCCTTTGTGGGCCGAGCCGAAACCCTGAAGTACGTAGGCTCGCTCATCGACCGGCATCTGGCCTCCGGAACCAGCGCCGTCATCATGCTCTGGGGCGCGCCCGGCATCGGTAAAAGCCGCCTGGCGGAGGAGGCGGTGGCCGCGTTTGCGGATCAAGCCTGCCTCAAGCTCCGCATCACTTGCGGCGGCGAAGAGGGAAAGCCCCTCGGCGCCGTGGGTCAGTTCGTGCGTGGCGCTTTGGGCCTGGCGGGGTCGGAGGAAAACGGCGCCGGAGCCGCAGCATTTCGAGCCGCCTGGTCGGCATTTTCCGCGTCTAACCCAGCCTTGCGCAGGCAAGAATCCTATATCCTCGCGCTTTCCGGACAGTTTAATGACGCGGCTCCCTGGCAGACTTTGCCCCCGGAAGCCCGGCCCCTGCAGTTTCAGAAAGCCTGGCTGGACTTTGTGGCGGAACTGACTTCGCGCCAGCCCTTGCTGATCCATGTGGACGACGGCCAGTGGCTGGACAGCCAGAGCCGCGAGCTCTTTCACCTGCTGGAAAGCGGCGGTCAAGCCCGGATCGTGGTGTTGGGAACCACCCGCCCCCTCGGGAACGAAAAAAAGATCCCCTACGCCCTCAACACTTTCACCGGCTATGATCTGAAACTGGGGCCCTTGCGAGGCTCCGACGTCAAAGCCCTGTGCCGCGCCCATCTGGGCCTGGCGCGCCTGCCGGAAGCCACTTTCCGCTTGATCAGCAGCGCCGCCAAAGGCAATCCCTTCCACGTGGAGCAACTCATCGCCTATCTGTCGGAAAACGGCCTGATCGACTCCCAGGGCCGGCTCAGCGCCGGCTGCTGCGATCCGGACGAACTGGAAATCAGCGACATCATCCTGCGCCGGGTGGGCAGCCTGTCCGCCAGGGTGCGCCAATGCGTTCGCAACGCCAGCGTGCTGGGCTTCCGCTTCAACATCCGCGTCCTGGCCCAGATGCTGCGAGGCGGACTGGGCAAAGAACTCCGCGATGGCGCCGGAAACCGCCTCTGGAAGGACGCCGACGACCTCTTTTACATCTTTTCCCACGCCCTCATCCAGCGCTCGGTCTACGACAGCCTCTTGGGTCCGGAATTGCGGGTGCTCCACCTCGCCGCGGCCAAGGCCATGGAAATCGTTTATGTAAACCAAATCGCGGACCACGCGGAGGAAATCGCCCACCATTTCCGCAAGGCTTCCGAACCCCAAAAAGCCAGCGAGTATTTCCGGATCGCCGGCAACCGCCATTGGGATCTGATGCTGCTGCCCCAGGCCGAAGCCTGCCTGGCCAGCGCTGTCGAAACCGCCGGCGAGGGCCATGGCGAGGGAAGCCCGGAGCAGGTTGAATGCCAGTTTTGGTTGGCGTTGCTCTACCACTTTCTCCAGCGCTTTGACGAAGCCGAAGCGCTCTATGACATTGTCGTTCCGGCCAAAATCCGCCAGCTGGGCCCGCGCAGCCTGGGGCTTTCCCCGTATCTGAACAACCTTGGCCGCTACTACAAAGACCGCGGACGCTACGCCGAGGCGGAAAAGCTGCTCCGCCGTTCCCTGCGCATGGAGCAGAAGCTGAGCCCGGAATCTTCCAACGTCGCGGACCGGATCAACAACATCGGCCACCTCTACAGCCTGCGGGAAAAGTATCCCGAGGCCGCCGCCCAGTTTCGCGCCGCCCTGGACGTGATGGACCGCAACTATGAGCCCAATCACTGGTTCACCGCGGTCTGCGCCTCCAACCTGGCCGGCGCCCTGCTCAGCCTGGACCGGATGGATGAGGCCGAACCATTGATCCTGCGCTCCATTGACATCTCCAGGCAGGCCTGGGGCGAGGAACACGTCCGCACCGCCAACCACTTTTTCAGGCTGGCCCTCCTCCGCCGCAAACAGCAGCGGCTGCCCGAGGCCGCAAGCCTGCTCCGCCGGGTGCTGGCAATCCATGAACGCGCCTTTGGCTCCGGCCATCCCCACACCCAAAAGGTGGTCCACGCCCTGCGGGAGATCCAGGAATAACCTTCTTGGGCGGTTGCGCCGTTTTCGCGCCAGCCCGCCACCTTGGGAATAAGGCTCTGCCGTCCAGCAGGTTGGCCGGTCCGGACCAAACATAATGCTTGACACTGCAGGCGGTGCGAAAATCGTGGCTTTCTGAAGAAAAATCTGTAAAGGAGAATCGATGAAAACCCTTACACCGAGCCCCAGTGACATCCAGCGCGCCTGGTACGTCATTGACGCCACGGGTTTGCCTTTGGGACGCCTTTCCACCAAAGTGGCCTCCATTTTGTGCGGAAAAAACAAGCCCTATTACGTGCGCAACATCGACACCGGCGACTTTGTCGTGGTGATCAACGCCGAGAAAGTGCGCGTATCCGGCCTGAAGAGCCTGCAAAAGATCTACAAGACCTATAGCGGCTACCCCAGCGGACTCAAGGAAATCCCGTATCAAAAGATGCTGGAAAAGCACCCGACCGAGATCATCGAACACGCCGTGCGCGGCATGATGCCGAAGACCGTGTTGGGTGACGCCATGTTCAAGAAACTCAAAGTCTACACCGGCAGCGAGCATCCCCACGCCGCTCAGAAACCGGCGGAACTGAAGCTTAAGGAGAACTAAGAAGTATGCAAACTTACGACGCAGTCGGCAGAAGAAAAAATGCCACAGCCCGCGTTCGGATCACCCCCGGCACCGGCAAACGCATCATCAACAAGGTCCAGATGAAGAAATACCTTCAGCGCGAGACCCTCGAGATGATTGTGGAGCAGCCCTTGCAGGAGCTTGGCCTGAGCGAGAATTTCGATGTCTATGCCAACGTTTCCGGCGGCGGCCTCAGCGGCCAGGCCGGTGCGATCCGCCACGGGATCTCCCGCGCGCTGGTGGCGTATGACGAGAAACTAAAGCCCAACCTCAAAACCCGCGGCTTCCTGACCCGCGATCCCCGCATGGTGGAACGCAAAAAGAGCGGACGTCCGAAAGCCAGAAAGAGATTCCAATTCTCGAAGCGTTAATCCAGGGGTTTTGGGGAAGCCATCCGCTTCCCCCTTTGGTTATGAAAAATTCAACCACTTACGACAGAATATCCCGCGGCCGGAGTTGCGAGGCGGTGAGGGGCAAGGCTCCTCTGAATCGCTTATATCCCTCCGCGGCAGATCAACCGTATCAATCCAAGGAGAATTAAATGTCCGTAGTTTCCATGAAACAACTGCTCGAAGCGGGCGTCCATTTTGGCCATCAGACCTTCAAATGGAACCCCAAGATGAAGAAATTCATCTTCATCAAACGCAACGGCATCCATATCATTGACCTGAAACAGACCGTGGACGCGATCAATGAAGCCTACCAATTTTTGAAAGAAGTGGCCAACCGCCAGGAATACATCCTCTTTGTGGGCACCAAAAAGCAGGCCCAGGCGGCGATCCGCGAATCCGCCCAAAAATCCGGCGTGTTCTTTGTGAATCAGCGCTGGTATGGCGGCATGCTCACCAACATGACCACCATCCGCCAAAGCATCGAAAAGATGAAGTATTATGAACAGATCGTAGCCGACGGCACGATCAGCAACTATACCAAGCTGGAACAGCTGAAGCTGAAACGCAGCCACGACAAGATCGAGTTTTCGCTGGGCGGAATCCGCGACATGGACGCCGTGCCGGGAGCCATCTTCATCGTGGACACCGACCACGAAGAGATCGCGGTGCACGAAGCCCGCATCCTCAACGTGCCGATCATCGCGATGGTGGACACCAACTGCGATCCGGACCTGGTGGATTACGTGATCCCCTCCAACGACGACGCCACCCGCGCCATCGCCCTGATTTCGGACATCATGGCCAACGCCGTGATCGAGGGCCGGGGCCTGGCCAGCGAAGGCAAGAGCGACGAAGCCGAACCTGCCGAATTCCTGCCTGAACAGGTGGAACCCGCCGCCGCTCCGCCCGCCACCGAAGAAACCCTGGCCGCCCAGCCGACCGTTGAAACCGTGGAGGAAACAGCCTCCCCGGAAGTAGAGAAATAATAACCCAATCAGCGGGGAGGGCGGGAGATCCACCCTCCCCCTCCATATTTAGACAAGGAGATAAAAATGGCAGAGATTAGCGCACAAATGGTCAAAGAACTGCGCGAGAGAACCGGGGTCGGCATGATGGAATGCCGCAAAGCCCTGGTCGAGACAAACGGCGACACTGAAGCCGCGATCAAATTCCTGCGCGAGCGGGGAATTTCCAAAGCCGAGGCGAAGTCCCTCCGCGAAACCAAAGAAGGCATCATTCATTCCTATATACACTTCAACGGCAAGATCGGCGTCCTGCTGGAGCTGAACTGCGAGAGCGACTTTGTCGCCCGCACCGACGAATTCAAGCAGCTGGCCGACGAGATCGCCCTGCAGATCGCCGCCGGCAACCCGCTGGCGATCAGCGCCGAGGGGATCGACCCCGCCATCATCGAACGCGAGAAAGAGATCGCCCGCAACAAAGCGGTCAACGACGGCAAGAAGCCCGAGATCGTGGAAATGATCGTGGAAGGCAACGTCAAAAAGTACTGCGCCGAGCACTCCCTGCTGGAACAGGAACTGATCAGCGACGCCAAGCGCACCGTGAAGGACCTGCTCACCGATTCCATCTCCAAGACGGGCGAAAACATCGTGATCGCGCGGTTCGCGCGCTACGCCCTGGGCGGAGAGTAAGCCCGGACGGGGCTCTGAGGTGGATATGACCTACCAGCCCGAAAAGATCCACAGCGTGATGCTGAAGCTTTCCGGCGAAATCCTCGCCGGCCAGGCTGGATACGGCTTTGACGACGGTGTGATCGACTACCTCACGGACGACATCATCGAGCTCAAACGGATGGGCTACAGCCTGGCCATCGTGCTGGGCGGCGGCAACATCTTCCGCGGCGGGACCTGGAAAAACCAGAGCCTCGACCGCGTGGTGCTGGATGACATCGGCATGCTGGCGACGGTGCAAAACGCCCTCTATCTGGCCGAGATCCTGAACAGCAAAAACTACGCGACGGAAGTCTTTTCCAGCAACCGGTTGGACAAGATCGCCAGGCCCTATTCCCCGCGCAAAGCGGCGCTGGCGATGGCGGCCGGGAAGATCTGCTTTTTGAGCGGCGGAACGGGAAATCCCTATTTCACCACGGACACCGCGGCCGTGCTGCGGGCGGCGGAGCTGAAGCTGGACATCGTGGTCAAAGGAACCAAGGTGGACGGCCTCTACAGCGCCGATCCCGGCAAGGATCCCAAGGCCGAGTTCATCGGCGACGCCAGCTTTGACGAATGCATCTCCCGCCAGTTGGGAGTGATGGACATGACCGCCTTCTCGCTGGCGCGGGAAAACGGCGTGCCTATCAAGATCTTCAACGTGAGCGTCCCGGGCCGGCTCTGCGAAGCGATCAGCCGGGCGGATTGCGGCACCTACATCCATCCCTGAGCGGATCCCATCCCTACAAGAGGTTACCATGGAAGAACTCAAAAACCAAGCCAAAGATAAAATGCAAAAAACCTTCGACGCCCTGCTGCACCAGTATTCCAAGGTGCGCACGGGCCGCGCCAGCGCCTCCGTGCTGGACGACATCCGGATCAACTACTACGGCCAGCCGACCCCGGTGAAGCAGCTCTGCAACATCTCGATCCCGGAGCCGCGCACGATCATCATCCAACCCTGGGACAAAACCACCCTGGGCGACATCGAAAAAGCCATTCTGGCCGCCAATCTGGGCATCACCCCGGAAAACGACGGCAATGTGATCCGCCTGCCCTTCCAGCCCCTCACCGAGGAAAAGCGCAAGGACATCGTCAAAAGCCTGAAGAAACTGGCTGAGGATACCCGCGTCGCGATCCGCAACATCCGCCGCGATTCCAACGAACAGGCCAGGAAAAAGGAAAAGAACTCCGAGATCAGCGAGGATGAGGAAAAGAAGCTGCTCAAAGACGTGCAGGACCTCACCGACGACTGGATCAAAAAGATCGACGAGGCCGAGAAAGCCAAGGAAAAAGAGATAATGGAAGTCTGACCGGCGGATTTGTCGGCAAGATATGTAGGCCCGGATTGTTCCGGGCCTTCTGTTTAACACAGAGACGCGGAGGGACAGGTTAATGGGTTAATGAGTTAATGAGTTAATGAGTTAATGGGTTAATGGGTTAATGGGTTAATGGGTTAATGGGTTAATGGGTTAATGAGTTAATGGGTTAATGAGTTAATGGGTTAATGGGTTAATGGCTATGGCGTTTGAGGCTGTTTAGCCCTTATTCCCGGCTCCCTTGCCCCAACTACTCTGAGCGTGGACTGGCCGAACTTTGTTGGGCATGTATTGGGCGAGCATAGCCACGGCAAACGATACCGCGATAAGGGGCCACGCCCTTCCCCCCTTCCACCTTTCCACCTTTCCACCCTTCCCCCCTTCCACCTTTCCACCTTTCCACCCTTCCACCCTTCCACCTTTCCACCCTTCCACCTTTTCACCCTTCCACCCTTCCACCTTTCCACCCTTCCACCTTTTCACCTTTCCACCTTTCCACCTTTCCACCCCTTCACATCGCCATTGACAAAATTCCCCGTCCGGGAATTTGTGACAGTGAAATTATGAAGAAAAGCAACCTCCACGTCCTGGAAGAAATGCCGATCACCAGGGCGATCATCCACATGGCCCTGCCCAGCGTGCTCAGCATGCTGGTGAACATCCTTTACAACCTCACGGACACCTTTTTCATCGGCAAGCTAAACGACCCCGTCCAGGTGGCGGCGGTCTCCATCGCCATGCCAGTGTTTGGCTTCCAGATGGCCATCGCAGGGATCTTCGGCGCAGGGGGCGGCAGCTATCTTTCCCGCCTGTTGGGCAAACGCGATTTTGAACAAGCCCGGGAAACGACCACCACAGCCATCTTCAGCGCAATGATCGCTTCCATTCTGATGGCGATCGGCGGCATCCTGGCCATCCCCGCCTTTCTGGACGCGGCCGGCGCCAGCGCGGAAGTGGTTCCCTACGCGACCCAATATCTCCGGATCATCCTGCTGGGAAGCCCGTTTGTGATGCTCAAATTTGCCATGGTGCAGCTGATCCGCGCCGAAGGCTCCGCCCGCCAGGCCATGTATGGGCTGTTCATCGGCACCGGGGCAAACATCATCCTGGATCCCCTCTTCATCTTCGTGTTCAATATGGGCGTCACCGGCGCGGCCGTGGCAACCATCATCGGCCAGGGGCTGGGCATGCTCTATTACGCCAGCTATTACCGCGGCAAACACAGCCTGGCCAAGCCTTCACTCCGATACCTGCATCTGCGCCGCGAGATCTACCGCCAGATCCTCTACATCGGCCTGCCCGCCTCGCTGGGCCAGATCATGATGAGCGTGGGCAACACCCTCTCCTTCAAGCTCGCCTCCGTCTACGGCGACAGCGCTGTGGCCTCTCTGGGAGTATCCTCCAGGGTGTTTTCCATCCCCATCTTCGTGTTCATCGGCATGTCGATCGGGGTGCAGGCGCTGATCGGCTTCAACTACGGCGCCCGCAACTTTGCCCGCATGAAGCTCGTGATCCGCCGGGCGGTGACCATCAGCCTCTACCTCGCCGCGGGCTTCACGCTGCTGTTTGCCCTCTTCCCGGGCCAACTGATCGCCACCTTCATCAAAGATCCCCAGATCATGAACATCGGCACCCTGATCCTGCAGGCCTATGTCTTCGCCATTCCCTTCGCCGCCGTGGGGATGATCATGATGAGCGCGCTGCAGGCGATGGGCAAGGCCTTGCCGGCCTTCATCGTCTCGCTGTCCCGCCAGGGGATCATCTACATCCCCTTCCTGTTTTTGCTCAACCGGATGTTCGGCTTTGAGGGCCTGATCTTCGCCATGCCGCTGGCGGACATCCTCACCACGGTGGTGTCTTCGACCCTGGTATTCTTCATCCTGCGGGGGATCCAACACCATCCCGAAAGTCAAACCACGCCGGTGACCGCCGTTCCCGTGCAGATCGAACCGAGCTGAGCGTCAGGAATTTCCTTGACACGACAGCCAGTTCAGAATTTTGAAACTCAACGAAGTATTGGCAAAAGGAGTATTTGCATATGCCAAATGTATCGCTCGCCCCAGACGGTAAAGAATACCTGATCCCCACCGAGGAAGAAAACGCTCGCGAACGCGAGATCCTGAAACAAATCACCGACGAGCAGCGTAAGCTTGGCCGCAAGATAGTCGCCGTGCAAGGCCTCGGCTTTGTCGGCTGCGTGATGGCCACCGTGGTCGCCGACGCCACCGATAAAGACGGCAAGCCCCACTACTTTGTGCACGGACACCAGCGGGCTTCCAAACGCTCCTTCTGGAAAGTGCCGGTGATCAATTCCGGCATTCCGCCGGTCGCCTCCTCCGATCCCGAAGTGCCCCAAATCTTCCATCGCACCGTGGTGGAGAAAAAGAACTTCCGCGCCACCAGCGAAGATTTTGTCTACACCCTGGTCGACGTAGTCGTGGTGGACATCCAGCTCGATGCCACCAAACCCTCCTTTGGCGAAGCGGAAAAGGGCTACTGCGACCTGCTCGCCTTCCGCGAGGGGATCCGCATGCTGGGCCAGCACATCCGCCCGGACTGCCTGGTCCTGGTCGAAACCACCGTTCCTCCGGGAACCTGCGAAAAGGTGGTGAAACCCATATTGGAAGAGGAATTCACCAAACGCGGAATCGACATCGCTGCCCATCCTCCGCTGATCGCGCACTCCTACGAACGCGTGATGCCGGGCGCCAAATATGTAGCCTCCATCCGGGATTTCTGGCGCGTCTTCTCCGGCGTCAACCAAAAGAGCATCGACCTCTGCCGCGAGTTTCTGACCAACGTGCTGGACGTGGAAAACTATCCCCTCACCCAGCTCGACCACACCAATGCCTCAGAACTTGCCAAGACGATGGAAAACACCTACCGCGCGGTGAACATCGCCCTCACCCTGGAATGGGCGCGCTTCGCCGAACAGATCGGCGTGGACATCTTCAAGGTCCGCGAAGCCATCCGTAAACGCAAGGGCACCCACGACAACCTTCTCCGCCCCAGCCTCGGCGTCGGCGGCTATTGCCTCACCAAGGATCCCGTGCTGGCAAACTGGGCGATGAAGACCCTCTTTGGCCTGGAAGGCACGCTGGACATGGCGATCCGCTCCGTGAACATCAACGACACCATGCCCCTGCACACCATCGAAATCATGCACCGGGAATTTGAGACCCTGCGCGACCTCAAGGTCGCCGTGCTCGGCGTATCCTATCTGGAAGACGTGGGCGACACCCGCCACTCGCCCTCCAAGACCCTGGTGGAATTCCTTCGCAAGGAATTTGCCAAAGTGCTCACCCACGACCCCTATGTTGAAGCCTGGCCGGAACTCGAGGAATCCCAGGTGGAAAGCGATTTGATGGCCGTGCTGCCTGGCGCGGAAGTGGTGGTCTTCGCCGTGGGACACAGCCAGTACAAAGGCCTCAAACCCGCCGAAGTGATCGCCCTCTGCGGCACCAAACCGCTGATCATCGACTGTTCGAACTTCCTCTCCGACGACATCATCGCCGAATACAAAAAGCTTGGCTGCAAGGTGCGCGGAGTCGGCAAAGGCCACATCGTGGACTGATAAGCCACTTACCAGTATATCAAGGCGGGAGAGATCCCGCCTTGTTTATTTCTAAACAGAGGGACTGAGGGACAGAGAAAGAGAACGCAGATTGGTAGGGAAAAGAGGATGTTCAGGATACGACTTTAGGTT
>CAZOVZ010000050.1:0-15657 GCA_964583755.1 uncultured Candidatus Cloacimonadota bacterium | reverse complement strand
GTTACGAATTTCATAATGGCTTTTTAGCGTTTTTTGTGCGAAACTTCGGCTAATCAAAGACCCGGTAGGTTCCCGGACCAAGGAGTCTTTTGAATTGGCCTGGAAAGAGCTTAACAGAGTAGCGCAATCCACGGATGAAGACAATCTATTGGATTGGCTGGGTAGCACTTACCATGAGATATCGGTCTAGCTTGATTTCCCGGCGGCACATTGGAGTAGAATCAAGTGTACCAACTCACTGGAGTGCTTGAATGAAGAGCTCAGACGCAGGGAGAAATGCATCCGGATATTCCCGGATGAAAAGAGTTGCCTGCGGCTTTTTGGTGCGATCCTGCAAGGCTATTCAGAAGACTGGATAAGCGGGAAACTGTATCTTTCGGAGCCCATGGAAAAGTTCAAAGAAACCCTGAAAAAGCCCATACCATTTGAACCAACGCGCGACGGGCTGGAGCCCTTCTCCGTCGGCTACGCCTTCCCCGCAAGGCTCCAGCCCGTCGCAGCAAGGTAGCTTATTTATGAAAAAGAACTTGACTTTGATCAACAAGATGAAAACAATGCAATTGGTCGTTAGGTCTTACATAGATTGTGATTAACGAGGGATATCAGATGCCCTCAAACAACCAGAGAAACAATGAGTTGGAATTTACACCAACATTTGGGACTCAACATAGAAATGAAATTGCCCATGGTCTTGTTGATTCATCAATTGACCAAAATGAATCATCAATTTTTACATGGTATTACTGCTTTAAACTTGTGATTTCTAGTATTGCAGATCATAGAGATTAGCATATGGGTAAGAAAGAATCATAAAATTCAAGGCATGAGTATGTTAATGGCGCATCAATGTTTTTATAGAATAAAAAACTAAGGAGCCCCCATGTTCGTATTGGATAAAGACAAGAAAAAGCTTCAAAAAGTGGATACCGCTACCTTTTCATCGCAGGGATTCAAGGAAAGGTATGACCTGCAGGAGTGGATCCTGAGCAACCCGGAGTCCCTGGGCGAAGAGTTGCTCTACATCCAAAAGGAATTCAGCGGCTGGGACGATACTAATGAGAGGTTGGACGTTCTAGCTATCGACAAAGACGGTAATCTGGTGGTTATAGAAAACAAACGTGATGACAGCGGTCGCGACGTTACTTGGCAAGCCCTGAAATACGCTTCTTACTGCTATGGAATGCACAAAGACGATATCGTTAACGTATATCAGCAATACCTGGATAACTACCATCCTGGTGAAAACAGTCAGCGCAACATTCTTGATTTTCTGGGCAAAACGGATTGGGACGAGGTTGCTGTTAATCAAGATTTACGCATCATTATGGTATCGGGGTTCTTTCCCAAGGAAGTCACGTCCACAGTTATGTGGCTGCTTACCAGATATAATATGAAGATTGAATGCTGCCTGGTGTCGCAATTCGTTTTTGAAAACCAGATATTCGTTAGTATTGCAAAGATCATACCGCCAAAGGGAACTGAGGAATATATGATCAAAATGGCCGAGAAATTCCAAAACTATCAAAACGACCAGAGTGAAATTAAAGAGAGTTCACTGTTGCGCCGGGAGTTTTGGACCCAGCTCTTAAATTCGATGAACGAGAAAACCATGTTGTTCGCCAACATCAGCCCTTCGAAAGATGGTTGGCTCACGGCGAGTTCGGGCCTTCCCGGAGTTGGCTTCAATCTTGATATTGGGAAAAAGTACGCCAGAGCGCATGTTTATCTATCAAGCTCCGATGGCAAGAAAAACAAACTGATCTACGAACGATTGTCCGCGAAGCGGGCCGAAATCGAAAAAGAAATTCCCAATCTTGAATGGGAACCCATGGAGGGGAGAAAAGCTTGTAGGATCAAGGTCGAGAAAAGAGACATATCTCTGGACAACAAAGAGAATTGGCCCGCCATGATCGAGTTTATGGTGGATAACATGGTGAAGCTGGAGAAAGTCTTCAAGCCGCTAATAGCTAAAATAAAAATTTCCAAGAACACCTCCTGGGAAGACGCGGACACTGTGTAGATGCAAGAAAATCCGTGGATTCAACTGCAACTTATGACTTTGAAAGACTGTAGAACGATAAAAGAATCGGAGATGAAGTATCGTGCAACTAACAGAACTGGATGTTTTGAAGTACATGATTGAGGTTGTTGAAATCGCGTCAAGAGAGCTTAGAGGAATTTGCCATCCATACTCCACGTGTAAGATGTTCTTTTCCAAAAATGACAAAGATCAGCCGAGGATCAGTGAGCAAGAATACCGGGTAACAGTCATTAACGCAATACAAAAAGCAAGTTATAAAAATTGCGATGTAATGTATTCAATTGAAGCGCCACTTGGTGGGTGATAAGTAGCCAAACTGACCATCATAGGTGACCCGGATGACATTTAACAGCTTTAAAGTGTTGTCATAAAAAGACCTGGATTCCGGTCTGCACCGGAATGACAGACGCTCTTTTTCTGGTTACCCACTCAGCCTGAACTTGAGCCATACATCTCCACCACATAAGGTTTTATCCCTGTTTGTCAAAGCGCGGGTCATTTGAAGTTTGGGGTGAGGGGTTTGTAACCGTAATCTATCAGCCCGTCTGGTCGCCGCCGTACCAGTTGATGTTGCGGACCAGATACATCGCCACGGAGAGCAGCGCGAAGAGGCTGACGCTGCCGATCAGGAGGGCGCTGTCTTCCAGCCGGAGCAAGACATAGAGGAAGGCGTAGAGAAAGCCGAGCAGGGCTCCGACCCGCAGGGCGAAGGCGCGGGATTTGAGGATGCTGAAGCAGTAGAGCGAGATCTGCAGGACCACACCCGCCGCCGCGATCAGATAGGCCCAGCCAAAGGGGAGGTGTTCCGAAAGCGAGAGCAGGAGGAGGTAAAAGATCAGCAGGCCGCAGCCCACCATCAGGTATTGGAGGGGGTGGATCTTTTGGCGGGAAGTGAGTTCCGCCAGAAAGAAGGTCATGAAAGTGAGCAGCAGAAAGAGAATGGAGTATTTCAGGGCGCGGGTGGCCTGGCGGTAGCTGTCCAGCGTGACCAGGAGGTCGACTCCCTGGCTGGCCAGTTGGGGCGCCGGCTCGCCGCTGGTCCAGGCCGCTTTGAGGCCGCTGTTCAGGGCGCTGGCCTTCCAGGCGGCGGAAAAACCCTTTGCGGACACGGAGCGACTTTCCGGCAGGGCGTCGCCGATGAAGCTGGGATCGGGCCAGTCGCCTTGCAACTGAATCGTTTCTGAAAGGGCGGAACTGGCGAAATTTAGCTGACCCGTGCCACTGAGGCCGAGGCGGAGTTTCACCTCTGCTGGCGCGGCGCGGAGATCGGCGGACAGCGGGGCGGCCAGTTGGAAATCCGAGACGGGAAGTTCTTTAGCGAAGCCGTCCTGACCGGGCCGGCCACCCTTAAACTCCTCGATTTTGGGGGCTTGGGGGAGGATCAGCACACCCTGGGAGCGGTTGAACACCAGCGGTTGGCCGTTGAGGCTGGCGGTGATCCCCTTCAGGCCGCGCTGATCGGCGAGATCAAAGGCCAGCAGGGCTTCGGACCAGCGCAGGGGCAGGGTCTGATAGGCTGGATTGCTGATGGCCGCGGGGGCGAATTTCGCCGTCAGGTCCAGCTCTCCCTGATATCCGGTAACCTTAAAGAGGCCGCGTTTATGGGCCACGGACCTGATCTGGCCGGAAACTTTGAGGCTGTCGGCGGCCAGATAGAGGTATCTGGTAACTTCCACTTGCCGCCCTTGGTTGGCGGGGTCGGGGTCCGGCTCGAAAACGCCGTAGGGTACGCAGACAAAGGGTCCGCAGAGCAACTGCGGGCCGCCCCATTTGCCGGCGATCTCGGCGGCGACGCCGTCCTTGCGCAGATTGCGTTCATGGATCAGGGAACTGATCCAGGCGGTGGGGATCAGGAGCAGCAGGATCATAATCCCGATAAGCAGCAGTTTCCACATCTGCAGGCTGCTCTTGGAGCCTGCCTGTTTGAGTAGTTGGTCGGTATTCATGCCGGGCCTCCAGCGGGGGCAGATTTCAGGACATTCGTCACTGGTTGGGGGTTGCTGTCAATCCAAAGGTTCAGCGCCGGGAAAGTATTTCTGAGGGCAACTTCAGCCACGCCGCCCTGCCAAAACGGAAAGCGCTTCAATCCAGCTTTCCGGTGAACAGGTCGCGGACATAGATCAGCGACTGGATGGCGTTGATATTGGCGCGGAGGATGGTCAGATCGGGGTTTACAAACTCCGGATAGCTGAGGTTGGGGATCAGCAGGCTGCCGATCCTGGTGTTGATGTAGTCGTGGCGGTTGCGGTAATCCAGAAAGCGGCCGTAGATCGGGTTCATCAGCTCGCCGTACTTGATGCGGACGGATTTGTTGGCCAGGCGCTGGGGCCAGGGAAAGTCGTGGTAGGTGGGCAGGTCCAGGGCCTGGTACTTTTTCGCGTAGTCCTTGTAGAGCTGGCGGTGCATCCTTTGGGCGAGGGGGACGCGGCGCCAGAACTCCATGAATTCCAGGTCCCAAAACGGCATCCGCCATTCGTAGCCGAAGAAGTCGTAGACCCGGATGCAATTGACGATGAAGCAGGCCTGGCGCTGGCGCCAATCCCATTCGTCGAAGAGGGAGGCAGCGGTTTCGGCGGCCATTTCCTCCGGAATCCGCAGGTAATCTGTGATCATGGGCCCAAAGAGGCGGTTTTGGAGGTCGTTGGGGCAATACCAGAGGTCGAAATGCTTGTGGTAGAGCGCGCTCAGCAGTTCGCGGCGGGAGATTTCGCATTTGTCTTCAAAGAGCTGGGGCAGGTTGGCGCCCTGGGGAAATCCGCCGGAATGGCCGGGCACGATGATGGCGTCCGCGGGGATGAGGTCCCTCTCCTGGAGGGTGCGCACCGCCAGCCAGTCCTGGACGTGGGGGCTGGAGGCGAGGTGGGTGGAATGGAGAAAGTAATCCCGCATTTCCGGCGAGTGGAAGGCTTTGAACCACATGCGGCGGTTAGTTTCCACTATCTGCCAGGGGTAACTGAGGAATTTGGCCACCTTGCGGGAGGTGACGCATTCGCCGTGGCGGGAACTGCCGTAGGTGTAGCAGATCACGTTGGAGTAGCCCAGGCGGCGCAGCATCACGGCGATCTGGCGGGAATCGTATCCGCCGCTGAGGGGGATCACGAGGGTCCGGCCCTGGGCGCTGTCGATCAGCCGCCCGATGACGCGCTCGTGCATCCGGTCCATCGCCGCGAGGGGGTCCTCGATCTCTTCGTAGAGATGCGTGTAGCGGTAGTATTCCCTGATCTGCAGCACCTTGGTCAGCTTGTTCCAGATCAGGCACTGGCCGGCTTCCAACTGCTTCAGCTCGCAAAAGAGGGTCTCGCCGCGGCTGGTGTAGCCGGTGAGCAGAAACTCGTTCAGGGCGGGCTGGGAGAGCAGGGGGCGCTCGATCTGGCGGTAGAGCGCGAAGGCGTCGGCGGAGATCAGCAGCTCGTCTGCTTGGACGCAGTAAAAGAGGGGCAGAGAGCGGATCCGGTCCACCGCCGCGAAAGTGAAGTCGCCCCGCTCGACCGCCAGGCTAAAATTGCCGTCGACGCTTTGCAGGAGTGAGATGAATCCGTCGGGACCGCAGTTGCGGGGGACCAACTGGTCCAGCCGGTTGTCGTGAAAAACGCCGTCCTTCCAGATGAAGCCGCGGTTTTTGCCGCTTAGTTTCGCTGCCATTTGATCAACTCCCTGAGGTCGCCCAGGCCAAGCCGGAACAGCTCGGCGGGGGTGAATTTCTCGCTGAAAATGAAGAGCCCGAGGTAAAACAGCCCGTAGAAAAAGTAGGAAACGCTGGAGGCCAGCGCCGCCCCGGCGATCCCCCAAACGGGGATCAGCAGCCAGTTCAGCGCGGCATTGAGCAGCAGGGTGCAAAAGGTGATCGCCAGATGAAATCCGGGCTTGCCCTCGGTGAAGAAATAGGGCGCGGAGACCTTGGCGACGGAGGCGAAGACAACTCCCGCCAGGAGGATCATCGTGCTGCCCACAGCTCCGGCGTAGGCCTGGCCGTAGACCACGGGGATCAGCAGGCAGAGCGGGATGCCGACAGCCGCCATGGCCGCGCAAAGGTAGAGGCTGAGCTTGAGGGTCTGGCTCATCACCCGGCGGCCGGCGCTGGCGTCGCTGGTGTTGTAGAGCCGCCCCAGCAGCGCGGAATTGATGGAAAGCGGGACCAGGAACATCAGTTCGGCGATCGTGACCGCCACGGTGTAGACCCCCAGGTCCGCCACGCCCAGCAGCTGGCGGATCATGAACTGGTCCACGCGGTAGTGCAAAAAGGCAAACACCGCGCCCAGCCAGAGCATTCCGCCGTAGGCAAATTCCGCCCGCAACAGCCCCAGGTCGAGTTCCGGGCGGAACCCCTGGCCCAGTTTCAGTTTCAAGAGGACGGCGTTTAGCAGCATCGAGGCGGAACTGAGCAGGAAAAACGAGAGCGGAGTCAGCCAGCCCAGCAGCCAGAACGCTCCGATGGCGGCGCTTTTGAGGAAGAAGACCGTGAGGTTGTAGCGGTTGCTGGCGATGATCCGCTCTTCGCTGATAAACCAGGAATGGAGGTGACTGAAGGCAAAATCGGCGCCCACAAAGACCAAACCGCCGATGATGTAGACATAGTTGTAATCCCCCAGGACCAGGCCGGTGGAGCGGAGCAGCAGCACGGCGGCGCAGATGACCAGCCAGATCAGCAGCAGGCCGGTCAGGTTGGTGTTGAAAATCTTCCGGGGATCGTGTCCGCTGCGCTGTTTGAAATACATCACGGCGTTGTTCAGGCCCAGCTGGCCGTAGGAACCCAAGAGGGTGAAGATCAGGATGGCGTAGGCGGCGTAGCCCTGCCCCCGGGGTCCCAAAACCCTGGCCACGACTATGCTGGTGGCGATCCCGACCGCGATCCGGATCAGTTGGTTGGCCAGGTTGCTGGCGATGTTGGCCTTATATCCCATGGCTGGCCTTGTTCCCCGCGGCGTCAGAGATCAGAAGATTTCCGGCTGGGTTTCCAGGGGCGGGATGCCAAAGTGGCGATAGGCCTTGAAGGTAGCCTTGCGGCCCTGCGGAGTGCGTTCCAGAAACCCCTGCTGGACCAGATAGGGCTCATAGATTTCCTCGATGGTGCCGGCATCCTCGCCGATCGCGGTGGAAAGGGTTTTCAGGCCAACGGGTCCGCCGCGGTAGTTTTGCATGATGGTGGTCAGCAGGCGTTTGTCCATCTCGTCGAGGCCGGCGTGGTCCACCTGCAGCATTTCCAGGGCTTTGAGGGCTATTTCCAGGGTGATGACGCCGTCGCCCATGATCTGGGCGTAATCGCGCACGCGGCGCAACAGGCGGTTGGCGACGCGCGGCGTGCCCCGGCTGCGGCGGGCGATCTCCGCGATGCCCTCGTCGTCGGCGGGGATCTGCACGATGCCGGCGGAGCGTTTGATGATCTTGCAGATGGATTCGAAATCGTAGTAATCCAGCCGCAGCACGATGCCAAAGCGGTCGCGCAGGGGCGGGGTCAGCAGGCCGGCGCGGGTGGTTGCGCCGATCAGGGTGAAGGGCTCGATGCTGATCTTGAGCGTGCGCGCGCTGGGTCCGCTGTCCAGGATGATCTCCATCTGAAAATCCTCCATCGCCGGATAGATGTATTCTTCGATCACGTGGCTGAGGCGGTGGATCTCGTCGATGAACAGCACCTCGTGGGCCTGCAGGTTGGTCAATATCCCGGCCAGGTCGCTGGGTTTTTCCAGGACGGGGCCGCTGCTGACGGTGATCTGGACGCCCAATTCGCGGGCGATGATGGAGGCCAGGGTGGTCTTGCCCAGGCCGGGCGGGCCATAAAACAGCACGTGGTCCAGCGGTTCGCGGCGCAGCTTGGCGGCGCGGATGGAGATGTCCAGCAGCTGCTTGATGTGGTTTTGCCCGATGAACTCGTCGAGGGTCCGCGGCCTGAGCGCGCGGTCAAATTCGGTGTCTTCGGGCTGCTCCAGCGGTGCGTTGACGCGTTCGAGCATTTACTTGGTCTTGGCCTTGACTTTGCCGTAGGGGGGGATCACCTGCGGGGTGTCCAGCATCTTGATCAGGGCTGTCCCGGCGGGGATGTAGACGTCCCATTCGGCGATCTGGCCGGTCTTTTTGTGGATGACCTGGAGGTGCAGGTTTTCGCCCTCTTTCCATTGGGAGGGAAAGTTGCCCAGGTTGACCTGGCAGACGGCGGTGGCGGGAAAACGATCGTTGTCGCCGATCTTCGCGAGCTTGACGTGGTGGACGCCGTGGGTTTCGGTGCTGAGAACCTCCTCCGGGCGTTCCAAAATCCAGGTGTTGACGATGTACTCCTCGGCGGATTTTTCCTTGGTGGAAGTAACGGTGGGCATTTTGCCGTTTTTCAGGATCAGTTTCTGCACGTAAACCCGGGGAATGGTCAACTGGGCGAACGCGGGCAGCAGCAGGGCCAGCAAGGCCAGGCAGAGCAACGCTTGTTTCATCTATATACTCCTTATTTGATCAGGCGGAACAGCTTCATCAGCTGCAGCCTCCACACCATCCAGGCAGCTTCCCAGACGATATGGCGGCTCATTTTGGAAACTCCGTTGAGGCGCTCGGTGAAGACGATCGGGATCTCCTTGATGCTGAATCCCTTCACCCAGGCGCGGAAATTCATTTCGATCTGAAAGGCATAGCCGTCGGAGAGGATCCGGTCCAGGTCGATCGCCTCCAGCACCTTGCGGTTGAAGCATTTGAAGCCGCCGGTGGGGTCCTTGACCGGCATGCCGGTGATGACGCGCACGTATTTGGAGGCGAAATAGCTGATCAGCAGGCGCTTGAAGGGCCAATTGACGATGTTGACCCCGTTGCAGTAGCGGGAGCCGATCACCAGGTCCCGGTGGCGGGCGGTTTCCAGCAGCCGGGAGAGGTCTTCCGGGTTGTGGGAAAAATCCGCGTCCATCTCCAGGATGTAGTCGTAGCCATGCTCCAGCGCGTATTTGAAGCCGGTCACGTAGGCGGAGCCGAGCCCCAGCTTGCCGGGCCGCTCGATCAAGTGCAGCCTGGCCTCGGAGGGCATCAGGCCCTTCACGATGCCGGCGGTGCCGTCTGGAGAGCTGTCGTCCATGACCAGCACCTCCAGCTCCGGCGCCTGGGCCAGCGCGGCTTTGATGATCCTTTCGATGTTCTCGATCTCGTTGTAGGTGGGGATGATCACCAGGGCTTTCATGCTTTATCCAGATTGTTTTTTAGCAGTTGGCTGGGGGGAACTTCGCGCAGGCCTTTGGCGGGGCTGCCGAGCACGATGGTGCCGGCCGGAACGTCCCGCGAAACCACGGCTCCGCCGGCAACGCAGGCGTCTTCGTGCAAAACCTTGCCGGGGAGGATGGTGGCGTTGACGCCGATCCGGGCTCCCCGCTTGAGGGTCACGCCCTTGAAGTGGTTGAAGCGTTCGGGGTCCCGGGCCATGTAGTTGTCGTTGCTGGTGGCCACGCAGGGCGCCACGAAGCAGTAGTCCTCGACCGTGGAGTAGGCGGTGATGTAGCAGTTGGTCTCAAACTTGTTGCGGTCGCCGATGGTCACATGGTTTTCGATCGCGACGTTGCGGCCGATGATGTTGAGGCTGCCGATCGTCACGTTTTCGCGGATCGTGGCCAGGTCCGCGATCAGATTGCGCTCGCCGATCTCGCACTGGGCATAGATGACGGCGTTGGCGCCGATCTGACACCAGGAGCCGATGCGGGCGGGCCGGAGGCCTTCCGGAACCTTGAAAATGCTGCGGGGGGAGGAGAGCGGGCGCTTGCCGATCACGGTGTTGTCGTCGATGCGAACGCCGTCCCCGATCTGGCTGCCGGGGTGGATCACCACGTTGTTGCCGATCAGGCAGCCGGCGCCGATGCGGACATCGTCCAAAATCACGGCGTTGACGCCGACGGTCACGTTTTCGCCCAACACGGCGGACTCTGAAATATAGCGGTTCATCCAAACCTCCACTTGCTTGGAGCTATTTTTTTCTCGACAAGTAATCCGGCAAGTAAAAAAACTGTCCCCTAAGGATAAGCTATGCAAAAAGACATCGACGGCTACTGCCAGTTCCTGCGCCTGGAGGGAAAATCCCCCCTCACGGTCCGCGCTTACGGGATGGACCTCAAACAGTTCGAGGGCTTTCTGCGCCAGTTTTTCGAGGGCGGCGAAGTGATCCCGGAACAGGTCACGGTGCTCAACATCCGGGATTTCCTGCGCTGGGCGCACGATTTGCCGGATTGCAACCGCAGCCTGGCCCGCAAGGCCGCCGCGCTCAAGAGTTTTTTCCAATACCTGAAACTGCAGGGCCGTGTCGCCAAAAACCCGATGGACAAGGTCCGGCGTCCCAAGTTTGAAAAGAAACTGCCACACTTCTTTACCGAGCAGGAGATGGAAAGCCTGCTAAGTATCCCCGACCTGGGCGATAAATTTGGCCTGCGCAACCGCGCCATCCTGGAACTGCTCTACTCTTCCGGACTGCGCATCTCCGAACTGGCGGGGGTGCAGCTGAACGACATCGACCTCGAGCGCGGCCTGGTCCGCGTGGTCGGCAAAGGCAACAAGGAACGGATCGTCCCGGTCGGCTCCGGCGCCATCCGCGCCATCCGCAACTACCTGCCCGTGCGCGACGACCTGCGGACTCCCCAAAGCTCCCAAAAGCTGTTTCTGACCAAGACCGGCAAGGATTTTGACCACCGCCAGCTATATGTGATACTGGACAAATATTTCAAGCTGATCGCCCGCCAAAAGGGCTACTCGCCCCACACCCTGCGCCACAGCTTCGCCACCCACCTGCTCAACCGCGGCGCCGACCTCCGCGCCATCCAGTCCATGCTGGGCCACAGCAACCTTTCCACCACGGAAATCTACACCCACGTCACCCTCGAGGACCTCAAAAAAGCCTACAAAAAGGGACATCCCCGCGGCAAGGATTGATGATAGCCTGCGCCGCATTGACAACCGTGATGCGCGTTTCAATCAGCTTTCTCCGGGAGCGTCTGCCCTTGCCCCACTCGCCCAATACACTCCCAATAAAGTTTGGCCTGTCCAAGGCCAGTAATGCGCCGGCGCGGGGACAGGCCATGAGGGCTAAAGCGGTTTTAGCTCAGTCTTTATCCAGCCGCTTGAACAGAATGAATGAATGCAAGACGGGATAGAGGGCCAGGCCGAAGGCGAACGCGGCGGATACGACCTGAAAGCCGCTGTTTCCCAAAAGGATGAACCCTTTGAGGATCAGGATCAGGCCGCTGATCACAAAGAGGATTCCGCCCAGGCGGTGGGTCTTGTCCCAGACGGTTTCGTTGGCCAAAGTCCAGGGCGTTTTGTAGCCCACAAAGAAGTTTTTCGGCACCTTGGGCAGCAGGTTGCCGATGAAGACAAAGAGCAGGCCCATCAGCAGCATCAGCACGTTCACGCCTTTGAGGTCGCCCCATCTGGCGATCGCCAGCGAATAGACGCTGATCAGCGCGAAAAAGAGGACCAGCACGGCCGTCAGGGCGGGCAACACGCCTTCGTTGCGGTCCCGGTATTGGCGGTACCAGGGCGAATACCAGGGCATCAGAAAGATCATCAGGAACAGGATCAGGTTCAACCCCAGGCCCCAGAGCAGGCCAAAGGTCTTGCCGCTCCAGCCGTCGATCTGGTTGTGGATGTTCCAGTGCATGGGCACCTGCGCGTCCGCCGGCAAGGCCCGGGCAAACCAGATCACCGCCGCCAGCTGCAAAACCAATATCAGCAGCGACCATTTGTACTTACTCAGTCTCGTCACTTTTCACCTCATTCTTGTCCAGATGCCCTTTCAGCCAACTGATCAGATCCTCCAGCACCGTGGTGTTGAGGCTGTAATAGATGAACTGGCGGTCCTTGCGCGCGGCGATCAAACCCGCTTCGCGCAAGACCTTCAGATGCTCGCTGAGGGCCGGGGGGCTGATCTGGAAATGGCTGTGGAGCTCGCCGGCGTTCAACGGCCCCCGCTTGCGCAGCAGGTCCAAAATCTTGCGCCGGTTGCCGTCCGCGATCGCTTTGAAGAAGGAATCGGACATCGTTTCTCCCCTGTTTTGATGTTAACCAAGTACTTAATTAACCGAAGGCCGAATCTTGTCAAGCGGAATCGCGCGGAAGCACGTTCCAGCGACAGCCAGCAAACGCCCATCCCTCCGGATCCCAGGGAGTCGGACGCCGGGTCCTACAATCCGGAGTAGTTCGCCCCGGAATAGCGGAGCAGCAAAGCGCAGATCTGTTCCTGCCACCTTCTGGCGTTGGCGTTGTTGCGGGGGCCGTCGCAAAAGATCGCGAAGGCATGGAGCTGGCCGTCGGCGGCGAGCAGGTATCCGGCCAGGTTGCTGATGTCGCTCATGGTGCCGGATTTTGCCCAGAGCAGGGATTTTCCCTTCAACTGGGGGAAGCGGTCTTCCAGCGTGCCCTTTTCCCCGGGCCGGGCCAGGCTGTTTTGGAAGATGTCAAACCACTCCTGGTGCCGGGCGTGGCAGAGGGCCAGGGCCAGTTGCGAAGCGCTGCAACGGTTTTGGCGGGCGAGGCCGGAACCGTCCGCCGCGTTGAATTCGCGCAGGCTCAGACCGCTCGATTCCAGCAGCCTTTCGATGTATACGGCCCCGCTGTCCGGACTGGCGCCGAGTTCGCAGAGCAGGGATTCCGCGATCAGGTTCGAACTTTGGCCCAGCATCACCGGCAGCATCTCTTTCAGGGGCAGGGAGTTAAATATGAACAGCGTCCGCAGGCTGTCCGCCGGCAGCGCCAGCTCACGAATCCGGATCTTGCCCGCGACCTCGATCCCCTTGCTGATCAAAGCGTTCCTGAGGTTGAGCAGGGCAAAGAGCGGCGGTTGGCGCACCGGTAGGGTGTGGGAGCTTGAGGTGTTCACGCCCAGCTTGCCCCTCAGGGTCAGGCCGCGGTTGTCCGGCGCCAGGGTGGCCCAGGTGGAGGCCTTGCCGCGCCTTCCGCCGGTCTGGACCCGGTTGTCCAGCGTGAAATAGCTGTAGCCGCGTTTGGGGCTCACCGAGGCCTTGAGGCCGGCGCGCGAGGCGCCCCTGAGGTTGAGGGTGAGCTGATTGGCGTTGAAGGAGAGGGCGGCCACGGCCGGCGCCCAGCCCTTGGTGAAATCTTTCTTTTCCCAGAGCGGATTGAAGGGAAAGCTGGGATGCAGGCTGATGTCGCCGATCAGGTCGCCCTCCACCTTCCTGATCCCCAGGGCGGCCAGGGAATCCGCCCAGAGTTCAAAAACCCGGTGCGGCCCCTGGGGATAGAGATCTTCCACCCAACTGGGATCGCCGCCTCCCTTCACCACCAGATCGCCTTTCAGCACTCCACCGGAGATTTCTCCAGAACTGCCGATCTGGGTGCGAAACCGGTGTTCGCCGCCCCAGGCGGTCAAAACCCCGATGCCCGTGTAAAGCTTTTGCAGCGAGGCCGGCACCAATGCGGTGGAATCCCGGTGCCCGTAGATCCTCAGGCTGTCGTCCGCGGAGTAAAAAGCCACGCCGACGCTGGCGCCGTTTGCCAGGGGCGAGCTCATCAGCTGGTCCAGGGCGGCCTTCAGGGCCTGGGAATCCAGGGGTTGGGCCGCGGCCGCGGAAACGAGGAAAGCGAGGCACAACGCCAGCAGCCAGGCTCTGGCCGCCAATCTGGTCCGGAACAATTCCCTGCGCTGCATCCGTCAAAACCCGCCTAAGGCAGTTGAAAGATACCCAGGGAAGCGACCAGGGCCGTCCCAAAGCGCGCCCAGAGCCCGGTTTGGTGGGGAAATTCCAGCGTGATCACCGGCAGGCCCAGTTCTTTGCCGTAATAGCTGCCCAGGGATCCGGGGGTGGGGTAGCCGATGTCTTTGCGCAGGGGCAGCTCCAGGTCTTTGGCCAGCCGGGCGGCCAGGTCGGTGGCCGGGCCGTCGTAATTGACGCAATTGTAGGGGGTGTGGAGGATCACCAGGAGCTCCGGCTCCAGCTTTGCCATCAGGTCCCTGAGGGCCAGGGATTCGGGCTCGGAAAGGGGGTTTTTGCCGCCGTACTGGCGCTCTCCGGCTATATCCGGGCGAAAATCCCGGCTGGGCCAATTCCGGTTCAGATCCACCCCGTTGGCGTTTTGCCTGGTCCCGGCGGCGAGGCCGTCCGGATTCACCGCCGGCAAAACGTAGAGCTCCCGCCCGGAAACGGCGGCGTCCCGACCCTTCAGAAACTGCAGCAGCGAGTCCGCGAATTCGGCGGCGGGCGCTTCATCGCCGTGGATGCCGCCCAAAACGAGGATCCGGGGTTGGGAGCGGTTGCCCCAGCGGTGGAGCTGGAGCGGCTGCCCCAAAGCGGAGCGGCCGATGACCACCGAATCCGCCCCGGCAAAGAGGGAATCCGCCGCGGGCGTCGCCGCCAGGGCGGAGACAGCCAGCAGGGCCAGCGCGGTTACGCGTGCTACAATCGATGTTCTCAAAGGTGCCTGTCCACAAATTTTTGCCAAGTCTGCCCAGCCCTCCAACCTGTCAATTATTATCTTCCCCAAACATACCGGCCAGGTAATATCGCGATGCCGCCCCAACTCTCTATGGCTCAAGTTCATACTGGGTGGGTAATCAGATAAAGAGCGTCTGTCATTCCGGTGCAGACCGGAATCCAGGTCTCTTTATGACAACACTTTAAAGCTGATAAATGTCATCCGGATCACCTATGTAGGTCAATTTTGCTACTTGTCACCCACCAAGTTTGAATGAGAGCCCTCTTTACCGACCCCGCCGTCCAGGTTATCCACCAAATTCCCGAGTTATCCACATCCCCCCACCCCGGCCTCCCCGCCCGGTTCAGAGGGCATGGCCACCAGCCGCAAAAACACCATAACCTCATGGATCGCAATCAGTTGAAAACCACCCTGCTGATCTGGCCTGCGTCGCGCCCAGCCCGGCAAAGGGTTTGCTTCCGCTAAAACTATGCACATTGGCCCGATAGCCAGTTTTTGTGATCGCCCTTCCGGAATTTCTGGGCTGGCTGCGTGGAGGTCTTGGAGTGGCAGACGTCCCCGTCTGCCTTGGCTTGCGGGCCCTGGCGCTTTAGTCCGCGAGCCCCGGATTGTGTCATTCCAATCGGCCGCCTGACCGGTTACCTTCACTCATATAGTGACCCGCGGCCGATGTGGAATCCAGCATTGTCTGGGTAATGCCCTTGGATTGGTGCGTTGTTTTTCAATGAGTGATGGTCTTCCACTATCGGGCTGAGACCACCGTTACGCGAAGATTGATTTTGGTTGAAGGGCTGGAATGACACGCTGAGGCTGGGTGATGGAGGTCTTGGAGTGGCAGACGTCCCCGTCTGCCTTGGCTTGCGGGCCCTGGCTCTTTAGTCTGCGAGCCTCGGATTGTGTCATTCCAAGCGGCCGCCTGACCGGTAACCTTCACTCATACAGTGACCTGCGGCCGATGTGGAATCCAGCATTGTCTGGGTAATGCCCCTTGGATTGGTGCGTTGTTTTTCTATGAGTGATGGTCTTCCACTATCGTGCTGAGACCACCGTTACGCGATGATTGATTATTAATTGAAGGCCTGGATTCCACGCCAGCCGCAGGTCACTGTAAGTGTGCAGTTCACCGGTCAGGCGGCTGGCTGGAATGACACGCTGGGGCTGGGTTGTGATGGTCTTGGAGTGGCAGACGTCCCCGTCTGCCAATGTGCGTTGAGCTTGGC
>CAZOVZ010000049.1:0-16072 GCA_964583755.1 uncultured Candidatus Cloacimonadota bacterium | reverse complement strand
AAGTGGTGGGTGATACTGGATTCGAACCAGTGACCTCTACGATGTGAACGTAGCGCTCTAACCAGCTGAGCTAATCACCCGGCAAAGGGTGGTGGGTGATGCTGGACTCGAACCAGTGACCTCTACGATGTCAACGTAGCGCTCTAACCAAGCTGAGCTAATCACCCACGGGTGAGCGCAATCCGAAAACAGCGGGGATTTTTGTCAATAAAAATCCCCAGCCCCTCAATGGATGGGGGTTTCGGCGCCGCCACGCTCAAGGGGCGATGGCGTTCATCCGCAGCAAACGCTGGCCGAGGGAGCCCTTGCGGCTGCCCTGGCCAAGGTTGAGGCCGCTGACCACCACCTTGTTGATCACGTAGACGTCGTCCTCCTCGCGGCCGGGATTGTCCTGGCGGAAGCCCCAGGTGTCGTGCAGGGCGTAGGCTTGGCCGCCGGATTCGCCCAGATAGAGCATGATGTGCCCTTCCAGGCGCAGGAGGCTGATCCCGGGGCGGCCAAGGCGGAGGATGGCGGCGTTGCGCTGGCTGTAGGTTTCGCCGGGAGCGAAGCTGTGGAGCAGGCTGCCGGTTTCGGCCTGGAGCCGGCCGTTGCGGGGCAGGTTGATCCCAAAGCAGGAAAAGATGTGGATCATCAGGCTGGAACAATCGAAATCGCCGCGCATGTCGCCCCAGCCGTAGGGCAGATTGAGGGTTTTGAAAGCCAGGTTGTAGACGTTTCGCGCCGTGTAGGGCAGATAACCCTCGCCGGCGTCGCTTTTGGCGAGGTAGGCGTCGGTGATGGCGCCGGAACCGTCTTGGTTGCGAGTGGGAACGCTGATCCGGTAGTAGGCGCCGCTCTCGCCTACCAGCGGAAACTCCGATCCCAGGCGGCACCAGCCGATGTGACTGGTGGCGGCGGGATCGGCCCAGAGGTCCGCCCTGGCGGAATAGACCACCGCCCTGCGCTTCGCGTTCTGATAATCCAGCCAGTCCTGGCGGGGCAAAAAGCAGACCTGGTCCTTGCGATACCAGCCGTGGGTGACCGCGCCGGCGCCGTGGACCCAGAGGCCGTCGGCGGAATCGTGGAAAAAGACGGTGGGGGTGCCGATGTCGAAACCGCTGTTTTGCAGCTCGTCAAATTCGAAATCCAGATACTTTTTGTTCAGATTGAGCCCGCTCGGCGCCAGGCGCTGATCCGCCAGCGTGACGGGGAAGCCAAAGCGGACCTTCACCGTACCGGGAATCCTTTCCACCGCGGCGTTGCGCCTGAGGGCGGAGATCGTATCCGGCCCCACCCTGGCGCCCGCGGAATCATATTTGGCCAGCGCGAAGCAGAGGGCCAACTGGTCGGTGATCATGCCCCGCAACAGCGAACCGGAATAACTGCCGGAAAAACTGCCGAGCCGGGAATAGCCGCCCTGGCGGGAAACGCGGTCGTTGAACCGGGCGATCTGGGCGGCATCCATGATCAGCCGGTCCGGAGCGGGATGCCGGGCGATCCAGTAACCGGCGGATTGCATCTGGGGAGTGGTTTCGGGCAAAAGCACCGGCGCGGGATGGAGAATCTCCATTTCGGGGGCGCGGGCTGGCAGGCCGGCGGGCAGGGCCAGGCAGAGGGTGAGACAAAGGCCGGCCAGCTTTGGCGAAAAACGGTTCAACAGAGGCAGCTTATCCACAAACGGCTCCCGGGTAAAAGATTTTTCGCATCAGCGCGGAACATTTGCTTTCTGTCAATGGAAAAGACCTGCCCGAAGCTTATTTTACCCGCCGAAAGATTATTTCATTGACAATTTGCCGCCTTTCGCAGTGCTGTACCTCCAATATTTACAGGAATTTGCGGCATGGCATGAGGCTGTCGCCGCGGACATCATTCCAAAGAAATCCAAGGATAACCATGAATTTAGACAAGATCGCCAAACAAGGCCTTAACGCCAGGGAAGTGCTGGAACGCCGCAGCGAGCACGGTTTCAACGAACTTCCCTCCTCCTCGAAGCGCGGGGTATTCAGAATGGCCTGGGACGTCGTGCGCGAGCCGATGTTTCTGCTGCTGGTGGCCTGCGGCCTGCTCTACCTCATACTGGGTGACCTGCAGGAAGCTTTGGTGCTGCTGGCCTCGGTGTTCATCGTGATCGGCATCGAGCTATATCAGGAGACCAAGACGGAGCACGCTCTGGAAGCCCTGAAAGACCTTTCCAGCCCCCGGGCGCTGGTGATCCGCGAAGGAAACCAGACCCGCATTCCGGGACGCGAAGTGGTGGTGGACGATTTGCTGGTTTTGGGCGAGGGAGACCGGGTTCCGGCCGATGCCTTCGTCTTGGAACACAGCAATTTGAACGTGGATGAATCCCTGCTGACGGGAGAATCCGTGCCGGTGCGCAAAGCGGTCTGGGACCAGAGTTCGGCGCCCGCCCAGCCCGGCGGGGAAGACCTGCCCACGGTGTATTCCGGCACCCTGGTGGTGAGCGGCAACGCGCTGGCGCGGGTCTACGCCATCGGCGAAAAGAGCGAACTCGGCAAGATCGGCCGGGCCCTGCAGAGCGTCGAAACGGAGGAAACCCGTCTGAGCAGCGAAACAGGCAGGCTGGTGAAGACTTTCGCGATCTACGCGCTACTGCTCTGCCTGGCGGTGATGGTGCTGTTTTACCTCACGCGCGGCGACCTGATCCAGGCCTTTTTGAGCGGTCTGACCCTGGCGATGTCCGTGCTGCCGGAGGAGTTTCCCGTGGTGCTGGCGGTATTCATGGCGCTGGGGGCCTGGCGGATGTCCAAAAAGAACGTGCTGACGCGCAAAGCCCCGGCGATCGAAACCCTGGGTTCGGCCTCAGTGCTCTGCACGGACAAGACCGGCACGCTCACCTACAACCGGATGTCGGTGCAAAAGCTGTGGCGGGCGGGCCAACTCCGTGAGGTGGATCCCAACCTGGGCGCAGCCGAAAAGGAACTGCTGCTGCAGAGCGTACTGGCCAGCCTCAAGGATCCCTTTGACCCGATGGAAAAGGCGATCCACTCCGCTTTGAACGAAAACGCCGCCACCCTCTACCAGGATTTCTCGGAGTGGCAGTTTGTGAAGGAATATCCCCTTTCGGACGAACTGCGGGCCATGACCAACGTCTGGGAAAAGAGCGGAACCGGTGAACTGCGCGTGGCCGCCAAGGGCTCTCCGGAAGCGATCATCGCCCTCTGCAGGCTGGATCCCGCCGTGATCGACGAACTGATGCAGTCAGTGGCGCAAATGGCGGATGAAGGCCTCCGGGTGCTTGGCGTGGCCAGCGCCGACGCCAGGATCGACAACCTGCCGGACCGGCAAGCGGATTTCAGTTTTAGCCTCAGCGGATTCATCGGCCTAGCCGACCCCATCCGCGAAACCGTCCCCGCCGCCATCAAAGAATGTTACCGCGCGGGGATCCGGGTGATCATGATCACTGGCGACTATGTCGGCACCGCCAAAGCCATCGGCAGAAACATCGGCCTGAAAAACCTGGACAACGTGATCACCGGGGAGGAACTGAACGCGATGGACGACGCGGAACTGGCCCGCCGCGCCAAAGACGTTAGCATCTTCGCCAGGGTGGTGCCGGATCAGAAACTGAGGATAGTGCAGGCGCTGAAGGCCAACGACGAGATCGTGGCCATGACCGGCGACGGGGTCAACGACGCTCCGGCGCTGAAAGCCGCCAACATCGGCATTTCCATGGGCCAGCGGGGCACCGACGTCGCCCGGGAAGCCTCCTCGCTGGTGCTGACGGACGACGATTTTGACTCCATCGTGAGCGCGGTGCGGATGGGCCGCAGGATCTTTGACAACATCCGCAAGGCCTTTGTATACGTGCTTTCGCTCCACATCCCGATCGCGGGGATGGCGCTGATCCCGGCGATGCTCAAACACTATCCGTTGGTCTTTTTCCCGGTCCATATCGCCTTTCTGGAGCTGATCATCGACCCCGCCTGCTCGGTGGTGTTTGAGATGGAAGCGGAGGAGGCGGACATCATGGAGCATCCCCCGCGGCCGGTCTCGGAAAAGCTGTTCAGCCGCAAAATGCTGGCGTTGGCGGCGCTGCAGGGCATCTCGGTGCTGGCGGTGCTGCTGGTGATCTACTTTTGGGGGATCCGGTTGGGCCTGGCGGAAGCCAAACTGCGGGCGCTCACCTTTACCACCGTGGTGTTTTCCAATATCGGGCTGATCCTCACCAACCGGTCCTGGAGCAAAAGCATCTTCGGTATCCTGAAAACCCCCAACCGGGCGATGACCTGGCTGGTTTTTGGCGTCTTCCTGCTGATCGGATTGGTCACCCAGGTCCCCGCCCTGATCCGCATCTTCCATTTCTCGCGGTTGAACTGGCAGGAATTGCTGTTCTGTTTCGGCGCGGGGTTGGTGAGCGTCTTCTGGTTCGAACTGGTCAAGCTCTGGGGCATCGGCAAGGCCAAAAAGGCCAGACGCGCCGCCGCCAGGGCCATCGGTTAAGGAGCAAACAATGACCAATATTGAGATCAAAACTGTGCAAGAGACAGACCCCGCGGCCATCCTGGCCCTGTACCGGCAAAACGGATGGTGGGAACCGGGCGACGACCCCCGCCACCTCGAACAGGTGAGCGCCATTGTGCGCAGCACCTTCCGCTTTGTGATCGCCCTCGACGGCGAGAGGATCATCGGCATGGGCCGCGCCATCAGCGACGGCGTCAGCGACGCCTATATCCAGGACGTGACGGTGCACGACGATTACCGCAGGCAGGGCATCGGCCGCGCCATCGTGCTGAAACTGATCGCAGAACTGAAGGCCAGCGGAATCGGCTGGATCGGCCTGATCAGCGAACCCGGCTACGAGAGTTTCTACCAATCCATGGGTTTTGAGATCATGCCAAACTACACGCCGTTCCTGCTCAAACAGGATTAAAGCCAGGGGACATGCTGCAAACCAAACCCCTCACCACTGCCGAGATCCCGCTCTTGCGCGAGTTTCTGGGCAGATATCCGCGCCAGGCCTGCGACTACACCATCCTCAACCTGATGGCCTGGGGCAAGATCTACAACAACCAATACGCCATCTGGAAAGACCATCTGGTGATCATCAATCCCAAATACGGCTACGTGCTGTATCCCGTGGGGCCGGGGCTGAGTTCCCCGGAACTGAAGGAACTGATCGAAACCTACCGCCAGGACAACGCCGACGCCGAACTGATCATCATTCCCGAAGACTGGCCCGCCCGCAACCCCGATCTGGAGGACCATTTTGACCTCCAGGCCCCCCGCGACTGGGAAGATTACGTCTATTCAACCGAGCGGATGGTGAAACTCTCCGGCAAAAAGCTGGCCAAGAAGAAAAACCTGATCTCGCAGTTTCTGCGCGCCTATCCGGACTACCATGTGCTGCCGGTGACCAAAGACCGCGGCGAGATGATCATCCGCTTCACGGAGAAATGGAAGCGGGAACGCAGCGCCGAAGGGATCTATCTAAACACGGAATTCCGGGCGATCCAGAACACCCTGGAGATGTGGGACGAACTACCGGCGGAGGGGATCTTGATCTGCCTGGACCACAAGATCGCGGCCTATTCGATCTTCAGCCCCCAGACCGAGGACATGGCCACGGTACATTTTGAAAAGTTCGATCCGGACAAAAAAGGCAGCGCCCAACTGATCAACTGGGAAACCGCCAAATACCTGCAACCGCGCTACAAGTGGATAAACCGGGAACAAGACATCGGGCTGGAGGGGCTGAGGCAGGCGAAACTGAGCTACGCGCCGGACTTCATGGTGAAGTTCATCGTGGGTACATTGAAGCAAGGCCCCAGGCCAGCAGCAAAAACAGCGATAAACTGAGCAAAAAGGCGGCGATCCGCTTGGGGCGGGGATTGAAAAACAGCTGCAGGCCCACAGGTAGCAGGTCCGCCCTGGACCAGCGCCGGGCATAGGCGGCCAACAGATTATCCGGGCGAAGGGCGTTCAGTTCGCGCAACTGGCGGACATGGGTCCGATGGTAGTCCCGGCTGGCGATCCTGCCGCTCAGGTCGTAGCGGCTAAACCCGTGAAAGTCGTATTCCGGCAATAGCTGGATCAGCGCGCGATAGCCCCGGTCAAACAAGCTTTGAGCGGTATCCAGGCCGGTGAGGCGGGCGGTCTCCGCCAATTCCAGCAGGATGCCCATCATCCCGTTCAGGACATAGTGTTCCCGCGGACCGGGATACTCCATGAACCAGAGGGAGCTATCCGCCAATGCGTCGCAGAGCCCGGCCCCGGGTTGGAGGGTGTTCAGAAACTGCTGGCAGCGCTCCAGCCAGAGGCCATCGCCTTCCAGTTCATAGCGCCTGGCGCAGGCGGAGAGGGCGCAGGCCTGGGTCAGGGCGCTGCGCCAGGGAGACTTCAAAGCGTGGCTGGGCAAGTCGAAACCATAGTTCAGCCAGAGGCCTTCGCCTTCTTCCACGGCATGGGTGGCCAGCCAATCCGTAAGTTTCCGAAAGCGCCGCAGGCGGGATTGGTCCGCCCTGGACCGGTAATCCCGGTTGGCCTGGGCGGCGATGAAGAGGGGATTGTATTGGAGGCCGTGCCGGCGGTAAAACTGCACCGGGACTCCGTCGGCATCAAAGCGCCGGGTTTGATTGACCGGCTTTCCGGTCAGCCAGGCGATCGCCTTTTCGCCCCAGGCCTGCAACCGGGGTTCCCACAGCTGCCAGATCAGGGCGTGTACAACGATCGCGGCCGCGTAGGTCATGGCTGTTGGGCGCGGGGCAGCTTGGCCAGCAGGCTCAGCATAAAGAGACAAAATTCCAGCGTCACGATCACGGCCCCGGTCGGCAGGTCCAGCCACCAGGAGAGGGCAAAGCCTCCGGCTGCGGAGACCAGGGCGATCGCCACGCTCGCCAGCACCGCGTGGTCCAATCTTCTAACCAGATTGAATGCGGCGGCAGCGGGCAGAATCAGTTGCGCGCTCACCAGGATGATCCCGGCGGCCTTGAGGTTGACCACGATGTTGGCTGCCAGGAGCACCAGGAAGGCCCGGTTCACCCAAACCGCGGGAAGCCGGTAAAACTGCGCCAGTTCGGCGTTGTAGGAGAGATAAAAGAGTTCCTTGAACAGCCCGGCGACAAAGATCAGGTTCAGCCCGCTGATCAGGCCGAGGCTCGCCAGGTCTGTCCGGGTCACCAGCAGCACATTGCCAAACAGGTAACTGGCCAGGTCGAAGGCATAGCTTTTGTTCAGCGAGATCAGGATGATGCCCAGGGCCATGGACACGCTCAGAAAGATCGTGATGGAATTGGCCTCGCTGAGCTTGAAACGGCGCGACAGCCAGCCGATCACCAGCGCCACCAGGATCACGAAGATCAGGGTGGTCAGTTGCAGGTCCCAGCCGGCCAGGATGGCGATCGCGATCCCGGCGAAGGCGATGTGGGATAGCGCTTCGCCCAGATAAGAGATCCGGCGCAGGGCCACAAAGGGCGAAAACAGAGCCAGCGAGGCGGAGGAGAGCAGCGAAGCCAGTAGCGCGTTGAGGATGAAGGAATAACCCATCAGTAGTCCTTTTCGATGATCCGGACCGCTTCGCCGAAGGTTTTATGGATGATCTCGGAATTGACCAGTTCCGTCTTGGTGTGGCAGTGCAGATGCCGATTGAGGCAGACCAGGAAGCTGCAGTACTCCGTGAGGGTATGTAGGTCGTGGGAGATCGTGACCACCGTCCTGCCGCTCTGGTTCAGATCCCGGAGCAGGGCGAAGAAGCTGCGGACTCCAGGCTGGTCCAGCGAAGCTTCCGGTTCGTCCAGGATCAGGAATTTGCTGTTTGAGACAAGCGCCCTGGCCAGCAGCACCCGTTGCAGCTCGCCGCCGGACAGGCCGCCCAGGCGGGCTTTGGCCAGATCGGCGGTTTTGGTGATCTCCATCGCTTCCAGGGCCCGTTTGCGGTGCGTGGCCTGGAACCTGGCGCCCAGAGGCAGTTCCGCGGCCAGGCCCAGCAGCACGATGTCCAGCGCGGAAGCGGGAAACTGGCGGTCAAACTCTTCCCGCTGGGGCAGGTAGCCCACGGGATTCCGTTTCAACCAGTCCAGATGTTCGACACCGTCGATGCGGATACTTCCCTCCTGGAGGGGCAGCAGCCCCAGGATCAGCTTGACCAGGGTGGATTTCCCGGCGCCGTTGGGGCCGATCACCGCCACAAACTCGCCGTCGTCGATCCGGAGATTGATGTTCTCAAGGATCAGGCTGTTGCCTATGCTGTGGCTGAGGCCCCGGATGTTGATCATGGCTGTTGCCAGCCCAGTTTCATCCCTTCCCAGTTGTTCAAAATCACGTCCAGGATCGTTTCCGGCCGGTAGCTGTAGCCCAGGGGGTCCAGCCCGATCACGCGCAGGCCCAGTTCTCCGGCCAGCACCTTCGCGGCCTTGGCGTTCATCTGCGGTTCGCTGTAGATGGCTTTGACCCCGTTGGCCTTGATCAGGTCTGCCAGGTGGTTCAGTTCTTTGGCGGTGGGTTCCTTGCCGGGCGAGCTTTGCACGGTGCCCAGGCTGGCGATGCCGTAGTCCTCAAAAAACCAGTGAAAGCTGTCGTGCCAAGTGATGATCGGGGTTTTGGCAAAGGTCGTCCGTTCCTGCCTGATCCGCGCGTCCAGCGCCGTGAGTTGGGCGATCAACGCCCCGGTGTTTTGCCCGATCGCGGCTTTATGCTCCGGAAAGCGGCTCTGCAGCTCGTCTCCCAGCCTCAGGGTGATCGCGATCAGGTTGCGCGGCGAAAGCCAGACATGGGGATTGGCTTCTGCCCCACCGCTTGGCGGCGTAAGCAGGTCCTCGACCTTTAGCAGTTTGTCCTGGCGGGCGGCCAGCGCGTCTTCCAGATTGGTTTCCAGGCCGTAGCCATTGGCGACGATCAGGTCAGCCTCCCCCAGGGCTTTGAGGTCGGAAGGTTTGGCGGAATAGGTGTGCGGCGAGGCGTTTGGCGGGACCAGGGTCCTCACCTCCAGGCTGTCGCCGGCCAATTGCTTGAGGAGCAGCCCGTAGGGATAGACGGTGGCCAAAATCAGCGGTTCGTCCCGCTCTTGCCGCGTCCCGCAGCCCGCCAGCAGCAAAGCCGCCAGCAAAACCGCAAGGACCCACCTATCTGGCATCGTTCTTTTCCATCTCCCGCATCAGTTGGATGATCGTGCGGACCCCGACGCCGGTGGCGCCGAAGGGATTGATCCCGCTTTCCCTGTCCTTGAGGGCGGTGCCGGCTATATCCAGATGCAGCCAGGGTTTGGCTTCCACGAATTCGCGGATGAACAATCCGGCGGTGATGGCTCCGGCAAAGGGTCCGCCGCTGTTTTTCAGGTCGGCGATGTCGGATTTGATCAGGTCCAGATATTCCTCGTGCAGGGGCAGCTGCCAGATCTTTTCGCCGGTGAATTCGGTCGCCGACTTCAGTTTTTCCAGCCAGGGCGGATTGTTGGTCATCACTGCGGTGATCTGGTTGCCCAGGGCGCCCACGGCCGCGCCGGTGAGCGTGGCGATGTCCAAAATCCGGCTCACGTGTTCTTTGGTGATCGCGTAGTGGATGGCGTCGATCAGGGTCAGGCGCCCCTCGGCGTCCGTATTGTTCACTTCGATGGTCTTGCCGGCCATGCTGCGGATGATGTCGCCGGTGTGGTAAGCTTCGCCGGAGATCATGTTTTCGCAGGCGGCGACCACGCCCAACACGTTCACTTTCAGCTTCAGGGTGGCGATCGCCGTCATGGCGCCGATCACCGCCGCCGCGCCAGCCATGTCGTTTTTCATGTTGACCATGCCCTGCGGGGGCTTGATGCAATAGCCGCCGCTGTCGTAGGTCAGGCCTTTGCCGACCAGGGCGATGGTTTTGTTGCGAACGTCCGGATTGCCGTGATAGCTCATCAGGATCAGCCGCGGTTCCAGGCTGGAGCCCTTGGCTACGGAGAGGAAGGCGTCCATCTTGATGCGTTTCAGTTTATCCAGGGCAAAGACATCGATCGAAAACCCGTATTGCAGGGCCGCTTTTTTGGCAGCCTCAGCCAGGGTTTCGGGGTAGATGACATTGGCCGGTTCGTTGACCAGGTTGCGGGCGAAGTTGGTGGCCTCGGCATAGATCCTGCCTTCCAGAATGCCCCGGTTGAGGTGGCGGGTGGATTTCAGGTCCATGGCCAGATGGATGGCCTCCAGCTTGCCGGGTTTGGCGTCGCTGTGATACTTGGAAAACTTGTATTCCACCAGCAGCGCGGTTTCCGCCAGGATGTGGCCAAAGTTCACCTCGCCCACCGGATTGGCGAAACTGGGGAAGAGAAAGGCCTCGCGGGCCTCCAGCTTCATCGCGGCGCGGATTCCGGCGGCGAAAAGCTCCCGCAGCTTGTTGGCGTCAAGTTCGGCGGCGTCGCCGACTCCCAGCAGCACAATGTTGCTTTTATGGCGGCTGTGCACCAGCGGAAAGCTCTTCACAGCCTTGTAGTCAAATTTGAATTCGTCGTGCTTCACGACCAGGCTGATCGCGTGTTTGACGTGCTCCGGCAGAAACTCCACGGCGTCGATATCGCCCTGGCTGTCCTGCATCACGATCACGGTGTCCATTGGTTCGACTAACTTGCGCGGCAAGTCTATCTTCATTGTGGTCTCCTTGGTTTGGTATCTGTAGTTTTCAAAAATCTTCGTTCAGGCTCAGGTAATAGTAGGGCCTGGAAATCCTGCTCAGGTCAGTCCGCCAGGCCACGTCCAGGCTCAGCACCACATAGCCCAGATTCAGCCTGGGGCCAAATCCGTAGCCCAGGCGCAGGTCTTTCAGCCTGCCGTCCCGGGTGCCGCGGAAACTTTCGTAGTCGTCGAACACGGTGCCCAGATCGGCAAACAGGGAACCGCGGATGTTGGGTATGGCGATGGGCAGCGGAAAGGCCATGGCGATGTAATCGAAAAAGGGAAACCGCAGTTCCGCGCTGGCGAGGGCCTTCTTTGTCCCGCTGATCTCCTCTTCGACGGCCCGCACCCCATAGTAGCCGTTGAGGTCGAAACGCTGGGGATACCTGCCGCCGCTGACTCCCGCGATCGCCCGTAGGGCCAGGGCGTAGCGCTTGCTGAACAGGGTGTAGCTGCGCAGGTCCAGGTAATTGGTCACATAGTCCACCTTCCCGTCGGAAAGCGTGGTGTAGACATTATAGAGTCCCCGCCAGCCCACCAGCGGGCCGGTGGAGCCATAGAGGGCGTTGTCGTGGACCAAACCGAGGCCGGGGGTATAGACGAGATCCTGGCCCTGGCTGTCGTCTTCGCCCCAGTGGCCGCTCTGGCCGGCCGCGTCGTCCCATTGCCATTTGGACCAGTACTGACCGCGCTGGTAGAGCTTGTGATCCGTCTCCACCCGGAAAAAGCGGCTGAAGGGATAGCGGAGCATGAAATAGAGCCCTGTCTGCCGTTCCCGGTAGCGATAGTAGTCGTCCGGAGAGGGAACGGGGTCGCGGTAAAAGACTTCATCAACCAGGTTGAAGGCCCCGATCCCGTAATCCGTGCGGTGTTTCAACAGCAGGTAGGTCACCAGCAGGTTGGAATCCTTCAGCTTCCCCGCGATCCCGGCGCTGATGCCGATCCCGTGGTTGCCCATCAGGTCGCTGAGGCTGAGCTCGATGTTGCCCACCGTCCCCACGGATGAGGAATAGGCCAGCCCGCCCCAAACGCTGTCCAGGGCAAAGGTGGTGCGATAGGGCTCGACCCGGGGTGGATTTTCCGTGGTCTGGGGTGGGTCGTCCCAACTGTAATCCCTGCTCAGATACAGCGAATCCTCGCGGGTGTAGCTGAATGGCGAGGCTTCGCCGAACAGGGGATCGCGGGCGTCGTAAAATCCGGCGGGGTTTTCCCGCGGCAGCCTGGGCCGGTCGCGTTTGCCATAGTAATCCAGGCGGCTGAGGTCGATCCCCTGCAGCAATCCGGTTTCGGCGGCGTAGGGCTGCGCCCCGGGGCCCGGCGCGTAGCTCAGGCTGTCCAGGGGGCTGTTCGCAAAATAGATGTTCCAGGCCCGGTTGAAGTAGTTGGAAACCAGCAGATAGCGGTTGTCCCGGGAAATGTCGCCGGCAAAGACTCCGCTCAGGATGTCCGTCACTTCGGCTTCCCTGCCCGTGGCCAGGTCGATGGCGCGGAAGTTGTTGACCCCGCTGGCGTAGGTCAGGTAGAGGATCTTGGTGCCCGTGCCGTCGTACATCGGAAAACTGCAGTCCACATCCCCGAAGGTATGCTGGCGCAGGGCGCCGCCCTCCAGGTCCAGGCTGAACACGGCGTTCACCAGGTTGGCAAAGAAGCCCTGCCTGGCGCTGGCCTCGGAACGGTGGCGTTCGGAACTGAACACGATGCTGCGCCCATCCGGTGAAAACCTCGGCTGGGCGTCGTTGAACAGGTCGTTTGTGAGTTGTTTCACCCCGCCGGTGGCCAGATCGTAGAGGTAGAGGTCGCACTGGACGCCCTTCTGCCCGGCGAAGGCGACGCTGCCTCCGTCTGGCGCCACGTCCACTTCATAGATGGCGTCAAACTCCGGCAGATCCAGGCTTTGCACGATCTTTTCGCGCTCCACGTCCAGGATCTGGATGCGATCGCCTTGGGAGGTTTTGGCGGAAAAGGCTATCCTCCGGTTGTCCGGAAACCAGCTCAGATTGCTGCGGAAATAGTAAAATTCCTCCGCCTGGCCGTTGGCTTCGCCGGTAAAGATCCTGTCCGGCTTCGCCAAGCCGTGCAAACCCGCCATCCAGACGCTGTAGCGGGCTCCCGCCGAAGAGAAATAGACAAAGCGTTCCCCGTTGGGCGAAAAGCGGGGCATGAAGTTGAAATAGGAGCCGTCCTTGTCGCTTTCGGTGCGCTGTTCCAGGTCTTCCATGGGGATGCCGTGGGAGTTCACCAGGGGATAGTAATCCCGCTTGAGCTGGTATTTCCAGCGGGATTCCAGGTCTTCGAAATCCAGGCCAAAGACCTTGCGGGTGGCGGCGTCCAGGCTATGGGCGGAGCGGATGGCAAAAAAGTAGTCCGCCACCTTCTGGCGCCCGTAGGTGGCTGCGATGTAGGCCAGAAAACTTTCCCCCATCCGGTAGGCATAGTAGTCTTCGGATTGGCCCAGCTTGAGCTGGTAGTCGTTGACCACCATGTCCAGCATGAACATGTTGCTGTAGTCGTTGCTGCCGCCGAGGGAGAGAAACTCCGGCAGGCCTTCCGAAAACCAAAAGGGAAACGAGGCCGGGCGCAGGGCGTTGAAAGCGCCGGTGTAGCCTTTGTCCAGCGCGTTCACATAGGCATGCGTGAGTTCGTGGGCCAATAGCGTTTCCAGCTCGCGGTAGCTGCCGTCGAAGGGGATCACCACCCGGTTGCGCAGGCTTTCGGTAAAGCCGCCGATGCCTTCCGAGAGCAGGGGATAGATGATGTTGGTGTTTTGAAAGGCGGTCTTGCTGCTGTAAAAGATGACCGGGATGCGCGATCCCGCCGGCAGTTTCAGGTGTTCGCGCAGCTTGTAGTAGGTCTCTTCCGCCATCAGGGCGGCCAGCTTGCCAAACTCATCTTCCCCGGCGGGAAAATAGATGTCGAAATGCATGGTCTCGACCGTCGCCCACCGTTCCGGCTGGCGGTTCACCTTGTTTTGGCCAAAGGTGTAGGCGTTTAACCGATAGATCGCCGCCAGCAGCAGCAGGAAAGCCAGGACGCGCAGCTTTGTCATCGTTTAAAACAGGCTGAATTTGACATACTTTTTGGGATGTTCGCGCACGTCCGCGATCAGCGAATCCAGGTTCGCCACGGAGGTCAGCAGCCTTTCATAGAGGGCGGCGTCGTTCATCAGCTTGCCCGCCGTGCCCTTGCCGGAATTGATGTCCGCCACGGTCTGCCCCAGTTGGCCGGAGAGCGTCCGCAGGCTGTCCAAAGTCCCGTTCAGATTTCCCATCGCCGCCGGCGTTCCGGCCAGCAGTTCGTTCACCTGCCCCTCGTTGGAGTTCACGATCCGGTTGATCCTCCCGGTCAGCTCGTCCAGCCTGGCCAGCGAGGCCGCCAGCGCGGAGTTGGCGTCCAGCGAAAGCCTGTCCACTCCCCGGGCCGCGGAATCGGCGCTGTCCAGCAGCCGGTTGGATTTGTTCAGCAAGCCTTCCGGCTGGCGCAGTTCGGCGAGCACGCCGTTGAGTTCGTCGACCGTGGTGTTGGCCTTGCCCAAAATGCTCATGATCCCGGCGGGGGGATCGCCCCGCTGGATTTTGGCCAGATCCAGCCTGCCCGGCCCCTCGCCCTGGAAGATGTTCAGCGCCGTGCCGCCCATCAGGCTGCTGTCCGAAATGATGAACCGGGCGCCCTCGTTGAGCGTGATGTCGCTGTTGACGCGGGCGGTCACCAAAATCTGGTCGTCTTTGGCTTCCACGCGTTTGATCCTGCCCACTTCCATGCCCCGAAACATCGCTTTGTCGCCTACTTCCAGGCCCATCACGTCCGTAAAATTCACCTTCAAATCCCGCTGGCTGCGCACCGAGATCCGGTTGCTCAACCACAGGTATCCCACCACCAGCACCGCGAGCATGATCACGGTAAACAGCCCCACTTTCACGCGGGTCTGGTAGAGTTTGGGGTAAAACTTGTTCAAGCGCCCTCCTCAGGTCTTTAGTTGTTTCTTTTCCGCGGCGGGAAAGAGGATGTTATTCAAAATCAGCCTGTAGCCGGGGGAATTTTTGTAGAGTTCCAGGATCGTCTCCGGATCGCCGATCTTGTGCTGATAGTCTTCCGGATCGTGGCCGCCGTAGAAGGTGAAGGTCCCTTTGCCGATGTTGCCGTGCACATATTTCACTTCGTTCTGCCCCGGCACTTCCGCCAGGATGATCACGCTCTTTTTCACCTTGTCCTTAAAAAATGAGGTCGTCTGGCCCAGAAAGCCGTCGATCACGTTGGTGTGGCACTGCGTCAGCATGGTCGGCACGGGGTCGTATTTGGCGGAAAAGTCGAACAGCTGAAAGTAGTCCGCCTCGGCCCCGCGCAGCCGCGAGTAGTCGCTGGCGTCGATGTCCGAAAATTCGTATTCGTAGGGATTGGTCTTGAGGTTGAAGTTTTCAAAGGCGTAGCAGCGGTCAAACTCCAGCTTGCTTTTGTACTGAGGATCGATCCCGTCGCCGTCGATCAAGCCGTCCACGATGTCCACTCCGTAGGCCGCGCGGGCGATGTCGTAGCTGTCCGTGGCGGCGCACATGGCAAAGAGGAAGCCGCCGTTCATCACAAAGTCGTCGATTTTTTGCGCCACCGCCTGCTTGAGCTGCCAGACCCTGGCGTAGCCGTGCTTGGCGGCCATCGCCTCGTTGGTGCGGACGTCGTTTTGATACCAGGGCAGATGCCGGTAGGCGCCGAAAAACTTGCCGTACTGCCCGGTGAAATCCTCATGATGCAGGTGCAGCCAGTCGTAATCCCCCAATTTTCCTTCCAGCACCTCGTCGTCCCAGAGGCGGTCATAATCCACCTCCGCGTAGTCCAGGGCCAGGGTCACGGCGTCGTCCCAGGGCAGCGCGTTGGGCGGGATGTAGATGGCGATCTTGGGCTCTTTTTCCAGCACCACCGCTTCCATGTTGGCTTCCTGGATTTCGGTCAGAATGGCCGCCACCTGCGCCGAGGAAGCGCTTTCATAGCGGACTCCGCGGATGTTGCAGAGCGCCGCGATCTCAGCCGAATCCGGAATCAGAAAACTGCCGCCCCGGTAGTTGAGCAGCCATTTCACCACCTGCTGTTGTTGCAGCGCGTCAAACGCTATCCCGTAGGCCTTCAGATGGTTGCTCTGCGTGAGGTCCATCGGGATCAGCAGTTCGGCGCGCGCCAGCACGCAAAACATGGCTAAAAGGGCGATAAACAGGTATTTTTTCACAGGCGTCTCAGGTCTGTCCGCTGCCTGACCTTTCTCCTTAATATGCTGTTTTTTACTTTTAATACACCGTAACAGGGTAAAAACCTGCAAATCTGATCTGATGTCAAGCGAAATCTTCCCCCGGGCGACCGGTCCCGGATCAGGCGCCAATCCTCCGGCTCCCCTACCGGCCTGGCCGGATCGGCGCGATCAAGCCTGTATCTTTGTGTGAATGGAGTTGTTTGCCAAGGGCGCCAACCGCTATATGGGACAAGCTTCAATCCTCTGAAAATAATGCTTGACA
>CAZOVZ010000048.1:0-16459 GCA_964583755.1 uncultured Candidatus Cloacimonadota bacterium | reverse complement strand
AATACTCTCCTTGTTTTACAATGACTTAGCAGAAAATATGCGAAACTCCGGTTAGCGGCAGCAGCCACAGCAAATCAGTCTTGGAAACCTTGCTCTGAGCAATTGACGTTTTCAGTGAGGGTTTATTGCGGTAATTCCATTCAAAACGAGGTTCAGGCGCAATTCCGCTTGACAACTATGACGCCGGAGGCAAGTTCGGCATAGCTAAACTATCGAGGTGGACCATGCGTCGATTTCCCTTTCTGGCAGCGGTTTTAACCGGAATTCTGATCTTACTGGCAGTTGGTGCCTGGGCCCAACCTGCCGCGGATCAGGTCCGTACTGATGTTTTGGCGGACACCCTGCTATCGCAGGAAACTACCGCCGCGGAGCAGGCTGCATCCGAACCAACGGTGATCAAAGGCTCCTGGGCGGCTTTGCCGGACGGGATTCAGTTGCTGATCGTGTTTTTCGGGATCATCATCCTGTATCTGATATTCAGCTCTGTCATCGCCAGAAAGCGTGACTCCACCGAGGAGATCGTCTATCAGAAAGACGCCCCGGAGACCGCGGGAACGATCGTGCGCAACGACGAGGGCCGCCTGCCCAGACGGCCGCTTCCCTCCACTCCGCGCCGGGATCCTTCGCCAACTCCGGAAAGCCCCGCCGGCCGGACGCGCAAGTCCAGCAAGGGCGGGTTCATCCCCCTGGTCTTTTTCGCGATCCTCATCATCAACCTGCTCAAGGAATGCACGCGGGCAAATTGAGGCCCTCCGTCAGCGCTACGGCGCTCACTGTTTCTTCGGCTGCCTGGGCTTTTTGGGCGCCGGCAGGGGCAGTTCCGCGGCGGTGCGGCGGACCAGTTCCGCCAGCCTGAGCCCGTCGTCCCAATCGTCTTCCGGGATCAGGATCCAGGGCTTGGCGCCGGGATAGGGCTGGCCTTCCTCGTATTCACCCCAAAAGTCTTTACCCGCCTGGGTCGGCTTGATGAAGAGCTGATCGTCGCAGACCAGCGCCACCACCTTGCCGTCGCAGTAGAGGCCGTATTCCCCAAACATCTTTTTGCCGGAAGTGATGCCCGCTCCGGCGATTTTTTCGAGGATGTAGTCCACAGTTGCTTGCTTCGTGGCCATGGTTTCTCCCGTTCATTGTTCTTTTTTAGATAATCTAAGCCGCCGCGCCGCCAAACAAAGCGCGAAGCGGAGCCGCTGCCTCCGTCTCTGGGGGGAAAAGCCAGCCTGGATTTGGGCATCCGCAACTTCCGGGGCCAAATGGTCAGAACACCAGCCCCCCTGGTTTCCGGCAGGATCAAACTCTTACCAGGGACGGCAACAACCAACCCGGCCAGGCGGCCAGCTCAGGGATTTACCTCGTCCCGACCAGCCAGGGGCGCTCTATTGCCGATCCCCTTTTTTGCCTGCCGCAACCATGCTACCGGTTTCGGCCTGCTCCGGATGCTCTTCCTGCCCGCCCATCCGTTTGATCACAAAGCTACGCAGGATCTCGATGGGGATCATGTCGATATAGCTTTTTTCCACCAGTACGGTGAGCGTGTCTTTGGGCCTGATCTCCACCGAGCCGGAGGGGGCGATGATCTGGTCCTGGCGGTTGATAAAGGTGATCAGGGTGCCCGGCGGCAGCTTCAGATCCTTCACCAGGCAAGAACCCTCATAAAATTCGTCGTCGATATAGACTTCGATGATCTCATAGTTGGTGTCCTGCACTGTCACCAGTTCCAACATCTTGGGCACCTTGTTGCGGTCTTTGGTGGTCAGGCCCAGTTTGTGCGCCAGCGGCACCAGCGTGGTCCCCTGGATCAGCATGGAAAGCGCCACGGTGAAGAACACGATGTTAAAGATCTCGTGCCCGCCGTCCAGCCCCGTCGCCGCGGGATAGGTGGCCAGCACGATCGGGACCGCGCCCCTCACGCCCACTGCCGAGATAAAGAGCTTTTCCTTGGGCTTCAGCCGCGTAAACAGGGTGAGCAGCCAAACCATTAGCGGCCTCGAGACCAGGGTGAGGATCAGAAACATGACCACGCCCAGCTGCCAGATCTGGGAAAAGCTGCGCGGAAAGGCCAGCAGCCCCAGCAGGATAAACAGGCCCACGTTCGTGATGAAGGAAAGGGTGTTGTTGAAGGCGAGCAAACCTTTTTTATAGGGGATTTGCCGATTTCCCATCACAAACCCGGCAAAGAAGGCGGACAGCATCCCGCTGGCCTTGAAAACTTCCGCCCCGCTGTAGCTCAGCAACACTATGGCAATCAGATAGATATAGAAATATTCCGCCTCGATGTGGCGGATCTTTTTGAAGATATACACCGCCAGCCAGCCGATCAGAATCCCGATCCCCGCTCCTCCGATCAACAGCCACACAAAACTCGCCACCGCCCGCAGTGTGCTGGCCTCGCCGCCCACCGCCAGATTGATCACAAACATGGTCAACACCACGGCCATGGGGTCGTTGGTGACCGATTCCAACTCTGTTAAGGTGCGGATCTTGTTTTCGATGGGCCGTCCCTTGAAGATGGAAAACACCGCCGCCGCGTCTGTGGAAGAGATGATCGAACCCACCAACAGAGACCTCAGAAAAGGCCATCCCGTGAGCAGGTGAAAGATGTAACCAGTCAACAGGGCTGTCAACACGATCCCCAGCGTGGACATCAACAGCACTGGCTTGAGCACCAGACGGAAGTGCTTCTGGTTGGTGCCGAAACCGCCGATGAACAGAATGAACATCAGCGCCCCGTTGGCCACCTCTTTCACCAGGCTCGCGTTGTCCAGATAGATGATCCCGGTCACGTCGCTGCCAAAGACAATGCCGATGAACAGCGATAGAATGATGACCGGCACGTTCACCTTGTGAAACACGCTGGCCATCAATACCAGGGTCAGCAACACCGCGGCGGCTATGATCATATCTTACACCATCTCATCAATTTAGCAGCAACAGCCTGATCGAAACTCCGGCGCCCTTCACGCTGATGCGAGCTCTCCTGCAACTTTATGGCAAGCTCCGTTTCGGTCAAGACAAAATCTTTGCCGCGGAAACGGCCCTCAACATCTTCACCCCGTAGGGAAGAGCCAGCCTGAAGCTTGCCATCTACAACCTCCGCGGCTAATTGTTCCGGACTGCTGACCTCCACCGTTTTTTGCACAGCCGCAACAATAAGCCATTTGCAATCAATTAATCAACTTATTCTCGCCCCCTTGGCTCCTATGACCATTACGCTATCATTACGGGACCATTACGGGTGAAACCCGTAATGGTCCCGTAATGGTCCCGCAATGGTATTGGGAGAGAAAGGATTACGAAATCGCCAAATCGGTCTGTTGGAAAGGGAGGGTCAAGTGAAATTGCAGACTGTATCACTATCGCTACAAACTGCCCTGCAACGCTGGAGGGATAACGACAGGCAGTTGCGCCCGGACACCGAGGCAGCGGGGCCGGCCTTTACTTTCCGATGCAGAAATTGGCGAAGATGCGCTCCAGGAGGCCATCGATGGAGACGATGCCGAGAATCTCTTCCAGGGCCTTGCTGGCGGCGATCAGGTCAAAGGCGACAAATTCGAAGCCGGAACCGGCCCGCAGGGCGGCGAGCGCCCGCTCCAGGCCGTCGATGGAGCGGCTGAGGGCGGCGAGATGGCGGGCATTGGTGATGAGGGGCCGGCTGAGCGGCGCGGGGGAAAGTTCGAACCTCGCCAAAATGGCTTGCTGGAGCGGCTCCAGGCCCGGCTCTCCCAAGACGGACACAGGCAGGGCCAGCTCCGGGGCGGAGCCATCTCTGGCGGGATCGGCGGGGCCGGCGGCGGAGACGAGGTCGAATTTGCTGGCCAGCCAGAGGGTACGGGCCGCCAGATCTTCCGGCAGGGGGTCGGCCGGGACAGCCTGGTCCGGCGGCAGCAGGTAGAGGACGAGGTCCGCGGAGCGCATCAGGCCAAGACTGCGGTAGATCCCCTCGCGCTCGACGGCGTCGGTGGAATCCCTCAAACCCGCGGTATCGTATAAAACCAGGGTGTAGCCCTGAAGGGAGACCGTTTCCTCCAGATAGTCGCGGGTGGTGCCGGGATGGGGGGTCACGATGGCGCGGTTGAAGTTTAGAAAGGCGTTGAAGAGCGAGGACTTGCCGGAGTTCGGCGACCCCGCCAGGCAGACTTTGATGCCGTCGCGGATATAGCGCCCGCGGGCGCCCTCGCTGAGCAGGGCGCGGGCCTGGTCCAAAAGGCCGGAGATCCGCCGGTCCAGATCCGGCAGGTCGATCTGGGGCAGGTCTTGATCGCTGAAATCGATGGCGAGTTCGCAGCGGAGGCGGGCGTCCGTGAGGGCATCCAGCAGTTTGGCCAGATGGGCGGAGAGAAGGCCGCGGACCTGCATCAGGGCGGCGGCCTGGGCTTGTTCGCCGGGGGCGTTGATGAGGTCGTTGACAGCCTCGGCCTGGGCGAGGTCTAGTTTGCCGTTTTGGAGGGCGCGCAGGGTGAACTCCCCGGGGTTGGCGAGGCGGGCTTCCAGCAGCAGGCAGCCCAGGACGCGGGCCAGGATTTGGGGGTTGCCGTGGCAGGAGAGCTCCACGCAATCCTCGCCGGTGTAGCTGCGGGGGGCGCGAAAGACGGTGCAAAGCACAGTGTCCAGGGGGGTTCCGCCGCGGCTGTGAAACACACCCTTGAGGACGCTGTGGGAGGGCAGGTTCAGCAGTTTGGACCGGGGGCGGAAATACTGGGCGACGATCCCGATGGCGCCGCAGCCGCTGATCCGAATGACGCCGATGGCGGCGAGGCCGGGCGGGGTGATGCAGGCGCAGATCGCTTCGCCGGGGGCGGGCATCAGGCCTCCAGGATCCGGGTGATCCTTTCGCAGAGCGCGGGCGCGGTGAAGCCGACCAGTTCGTTGAGTTCCGCGGTCTTGCCGTGGGTCACAAAGCTGTCCGGATAGCCAAAGTTGTGGACCCGGCAGCCTGTCTCCGCCAGCAGTTGGGCGATGCGGGCGCCGGTGCCGCCGATGACGGAATTGGTCTCGAAGGTGAAGACCCGGCCGCAAGCTTTGGCGAGTTTTTGCAGCAACTGCTCATCCAAGGGCTTGAGGCTGCGCAGGTTGACCAGCCAGGGTTTGTGGCCGGCTTCCCGGAGCAGCCGCCAGACCTCTTCCGCGACGGGAAGGGCGTCTCCGGCGGCCAGCAGGGCGAGGGCGGCGCCTTTTTGGACCACCTCGGCCTTGCCGGGCTGAAAATCTGTCAGGGGCCTGCCAGTGCAAACCGCCGCCCCGCGGGGATAGCGGATCGCGACGGGGCCTTCGGCGCGGGCGGCCGCGTAGTCCAGCATGGCCGCCAATTCCTCCGCCGTGGCGGGGGCGAAGATCTGGAGGTTGGGGATGTAGCCCAAAAACGAGAGGTCAAAAACGCCGTGGTGGGTGGCGCCGTCTTCGCCGACCAGGCCGGCGCGGTCCACGCAAAAGACCACCGGCAGGCGGGGCAGGGCCACATCGTGGATGATCTGGTCCACAGCGCGCTGGAGGAAGGTGCTATAGATCGCGACAAAGGGTTTGACCCCCTTGCAGGCCATTCCGGCGGCGAGGGTCACGGCATGCTGTTCGGCGATCCCGACGTCGAAAAAGCGGTTGGGAAAGCGTTTCTCAAAGGGTCCCAGGCCGGTGCCGTCGGCCATGGCCGCGGTGATGGCGACAACGTGTGGGTTGGCGGCGGCGATGTTGACCAGGCTTTTGCCAAAGACTTCGCTCCAGCTTTCGCTACCGCTGCAGACCTGCTTTCCGCTTTTGGCTTCGAAGGGGCCGACGCCGTGAAAGCGGGAGGCGTCGCGCTCCGCGGGCGCGTAGCCGCGCCCCTTTTGGGTGACCACGTGGAGCAGGACAGGGCCGACCATGTAGCGGCGGATGCGGCGGAGCATGGCGCAGAGTTGCTTGATGTCGTGGCCGTCGATGGGGCCGACGTATTTGAAGCCGAGATCCTCGAAGATGATGTTTGGCACCAGGATGTTGATCATGGATTCCTCGATCTTCTGGGCGCCGAGGATGAAGCGGCGGCGCAGATTGGCGGGCAGGTTTTCGCTGAGGTCCCAGATCTGCTTTTTGACCGTGTTGTAGGGTTTGCTGGCCAGCATCCGGGCCATGTATTTCTGGAGGCCGCCCACGTTTTTGGAGATGGACATGCTGTTGTCGTTCAGGATAACAAGGAGTTTGTCCTTCTGGAGGTGTCCGGCGTGGTTGAGGGCTTCAAAGCTCATGCCGCCGGTGAGGGCGCCATCGCCGATGACGGCGACGCTGTGGCAGGTTTCCCCTTTGAGTTCGGCGGCGCAGGCCAGGCCGAGGGCGGCGGAGATCGAGGTGCTGCTGTGGCCGGTGGAAAAGGCGTCGCAGGGGCTTTCGTCGCGGTTCGTGAAACCGCTGATGCCGCCGAGGCTGCGCAGGGTTTCGAAGCGGTCGTTGCGCCCGGTGAGGATCTTCCAGGCATAGCTCTGATGCCCGACATCCCAGACCACCCGGTCCTTGAGGCTGTCAAACACGTGAAGCAGCGCCACCGTGAGCTCGACCGTGCCCAGGCTGGGGGCGATGTGCCCGCCGGTCCTGGCGACCACCTCAATGATGCGTTTGCGCACTTCCCGGGCCAAGCTTTCCAGTTCCTCCTGGCGGAGTTTGCGGATCTCGGCGGGGCTGGCGAGTTTTTCCAGGATCATGGTTTTCCCCCTTGGGAACTTGAGGTTTGAGCGGGGCGCAGCTCTTCCAGCTTGACCAGGATGATCTCCAGCAAGACCAGGAGCAGGGCGGCGCCGAGCAGCCATTTCCAGAGATCGTGGCCCAGCCGGGTGTGAAACAACGCTTCGGGCCAGTTTCGGCCCAGCGGTTCCACGTGTTTGAGCCCCCGGTAATCCATCGGTTCAAATTCGCTTTCCTGGCGGGGATGGTCCACGGCGATCACGCTGCCGGGCCCGGTTTGCCCGCGCAGGACATGGATGCCCGGGCGCTCCAGTTGAAAGCTGCGGTTGGCAAGCTCGAGGCTGGATCCGTCTGGAAGCGTGAGGCTGGCGGCGTTGACCACCTCGCCGATCTGGTAGGTTTTGCCGGAAGCGATGGCGGTGCTGACGTATTCCAGGCTGCGATAGGCAAAGACGGCGAAGGCGGCGTCCAGGAAAAAGGTGGAGCGGAGGCTGGCGAGGTCGAAGGTCCAGAGGACGAGGTTGTCTTTGGCCAGGGCGAAAGGCTCGCTGCCGCTGCCGATCAGGGTGGCGCTGCCGCCGCCGGAGACGCCCCAGTAATCCGCGACGCTCTTTTCGCGCAGGTTTTTATCCGCCATCAGGGAGCTGATGAAATGGTGCTGGTTCACATAGCCGACCGCTTTGGGCTGGGTCCGGAAAGCGGAGATGGAGACACCAAAAGTGCCGCCCAAAAAGGATTTCCAATCCGCCGACAGGTTTGGGTCAAGGCAAAACAGGGCGCCGCGGCCGCTCTTTTGGAGGGCGCCGGCAAATTCGCGCAGTTTGGGCGATAGCGGGCCGGGAGCCCAAAACACGAAGCTTTGATATTGGTCCAGGGTCGCGAGGCTGACCTGGGCGGGGGGGATCGTGGATATCCGCCCCTGATTGCCGGCGTAGACCCGCAAGAGGGTCTGCAGATAGGGTGGCAATTGGGCCTGGGCGGTGATCACGGCCAGATTGGGATCGAGGTTGAAGGGAAAGGCGAACCAACTGCGGTTGTCCTGGCTGAGGCGGTCGTCCATCACCTCGACGTAGCCGCTCTGCCAGCCGTCTTCGCGGAGGTCCACGGCGATGGTCTGGTTCACGCTCTGGCGGGCAGGGAGGTCGACAAACTTTTCGGCGGCCTTGGCTCCGCCCAACACCACTTTGACCAGGACGTCGCGGCGGTCCGTCCGGCCATGGTTGCTGAGTTGAAATTCGATGCTCTGGCGGCGGGTCTTTTCCACCAGTTGCGGCAGCACCCTGGCGCCGGAACAGCTCAGGTTTTCGTGTTCCGCGGAGCCGGAAACGTCGATCACATAGAGCTTCTCTTCGGTTTTGGCGGGGTATTCCTGGCGCTGGCGGTCCGTGAGCAGATAGAGTTCGCGGTTGGCAAGCTGGGTGTCGCGCAGCTTGGCCTGGGCCAGCTCCGCCATGGCCTGAAGGCTGAGGGGGCTGTAGGTGACCGCCAGGCGCGCCAGCAGGTCTTCGGGGATCTTGCCGGCGTAGATCTGGGCGTGGAGGCGGTTCCAGTTTTCATCCGAACTGACCAGGATCAGGCGGTCCTGGGGGGTGCAGAGCGAGTTGACTTTGCGGACGGCCTCTTTGGCGCGGTCCAGGCTGCTCCTGGCTTCGAAGACGTAATCCAGGCTGTAGCTGGTGTCCAGCAGGATGGCGATGGCCGTGGGCGGATGGTTGCGCGCGGGTTTGAGGCGCTTGAACTGCCAGAGCGGGCGCGACACGGCCAGGGCGGTGAGCAGGATGATCAGCATGCGGATGATCAACAGCAGGATGTTTTTCAGGCGGGTGCGTTTCTTTTCTTCCTGTTCGCTGGCCTTGATGAAGCGGAGGGTGGAAAAGACCACCCGTTTTGGTTTGCGTTTGGCCAGCAGCCAGATCAGCAGGGGCAGGACGGTGGCCGCGGCGAAGCCCAGCAGTCCGGAATTGAGGAAGCTGAATCCGCCCATGTTCAGGGCAGCCCCACTCCCAGAGAAAAGAGGTATTCGCTGTCCTGGAGCTGCATGCCTTTGCTGTTGAGGGAAAAGTCGAAGCGGACGATATTGTAGTTGTAGCCGGCGCCGAAGGTGTAGTTGATGTTGCCGGCGCCGTAGAAATCGTGGCTGTAGAGCCCGAGGCGCAGGGCCAGGGCCTGGGGCAGGGCCCCTTCCCCGGAGCCGCCGTAATCCCAAAGATGTTCAAATCCGAAGTGGTAGGTGGTGTCTGTGGATTTGGCCAGTTTGCCCTGCAGCCCGGCACTGAGCTTGAGCGCGTCGCTGCCATACTGGGCGCCAAAGGCCATTCGGCGGGTGAGATGGACGGAATCGTAGTTGTCCCAATAGAGCTGGCTGAAGACATCGTAGGCGGCCAGGCCGAAGGTGACGTCGCCGGATTGCAGGGTGCCGCCGAGGTCAAAGGAAAATCCGCGGGCCTTTTCGTCGATCAGGGAGGGTTTGGCATCCCCGTAGTAGACCAGGCGTCCGGTGAGGTATTTGAGGTTGAGGCCAAATCCAACCGGTCGCCATGATTCGTCGGTGGCGGCCAGGGTCACCTGCGCTTTGTCCAGTTGGTAATCGAAATAGCGAAACTGGGGCGAGGCCTCGCTGATGTGCACGCGCACCACGGGCTGGTAGCTCCAGGCGGTCTGTTTGGCGAGCAGGGTGAAATACTTAAACTGCTTGGCCCGCAAAGCGTTGGAGATCTGGGCGGCTTCCAGGAAACTGAGGCCGTCGCTGTTTTTGAGCCGGAAGGAGGCCAGCAGCGCGGTGTTGTCGTTGCCGCCGATCAGGGCGGGGTTGGACCAGGCGGCATAGAAATCCCCGGGATTGGCCACGTTGAGGCCGCCCATGGCGGTGCTGATCGGCGAAACGTTGTGTTCCGGCAGCATGAAATCGTAGTTGGAGACCGGCAGCTGCGCCGCCAGAGGCAGGCACAGGGCCAAAATCAGGATGCAGATTGGGGGTTTCAAACGTAGCCTCCGCTTAGTTTTTTGCGCAGATACTCCGCCAGATAGTAGCCCAGGATGCCGGTCAAGACGCCCGCCACGGCGTCCACAAACCAGTGGTAGTGGCAATAGACGGTGGCGATGGAGAGGAACAGGGAGATCACGCCAAACAGGTATCCCAACGGGCGGACATAGCGGAGCGCGGCGACGGTGAGCACCAGCGAAATGGCGATGTGGGAGCTGGGAAAGGCGCCGCCGAGGTGCCCGCTGGTGTTGTAGATCAGGGCCATCAGGCGGGTGAAAAAGCCATCCCGGTAGGCGGAGGCGAGCTCCATCGCCTCGGGCAGGTAGCGCCCGCCGATCACCGGCAGCAGGCTGTAGATGAAATAGCAGAGGTAAAAGACGAAGGTGAGCGCGAAGATCAGTTCCTCGAAGCCCTTTCTTTTTTTAAAATAGAGGTAGACCGGCAGGCCGGCGATCATCGGATAGTAGCAGAAATAGGCAAAGTGAAACACTTCCTGCCAGAAACGGTCGCCATAACGGACGCCCCAGACCATGGAGGGCAGGTAGCCAAAGAGCTTATGATCCAGGCCCATGAACCAGGGATCCAGCCAATCCGCGAAGACGATGCGGTTGACCGCGTAGCCGGAGGTGAAAAAGTAGGCGAAGAACAGCACCGGATAGATGCCGCGGACAAAGCGCAGGGCGCTGGCCAGGCGGGGATACCGGTCTCCGGCCAGGTGCCGTTGCGCCCAGGCCAGCAAAAAGACCAGAGTGAGCACGCTGAGATACGCCGGCAGGTGGACATGGGGGTCGACCGCCCGGCCCAGAGCGGCTCCCACCGCCAGATAGGCGGCGATCCAGAGGCAGTAGGCAACGGTGATCTGGTCGATCGGGCTCAAAAAGGGGGCGGCTTTAACGGTTGGTATCGATTTCGAGGTCATAGAGCCTGTAGGTTTTGTAGATCTTCGCGCCGAGCATTTCCGCCACCCGGATCATCATCGTGTTGGTTTCCAAAATCCAGGAAAACTCGCCCCGGGTGAAGTTTTTCGGCACGTTGTCCCGGAACTGGAGGTAGTGAAACAGGGTGTCGATCCCCCGGCCCTGAAATTCCCGGATCACGCCCATAGTGATCACCCGCACCGTGGTGATGCGGCGTTTGGCGCGCAGGGCCTTGAGCAGGGTGATGGGGTTGACCCGGCCGCGCATCACTTTCAGCACTTCGTTGAAATTTGGCGCCGCCAGGCTGAACCCGGCGGGCTGTCCGTCCACCTCGGCGATGTAGATCATGGAGGGGTCCACCAGCGGCAGCAGCTCGTCCACCAGGGCTTCAAACTCCGCGTTGGTCAGCGGCACGCTGCCCCAGTTGTATTCCCAGGCCTTGGTGTAGATGTCGAATACCGTTTCGAGGTCCTTGCGAAGCTGCTTTTTGTCTTTGCTGAGGGTGCGGACCGTGACCTTGCTGCGCTTTTGGACCAGCTCCGCCGCCCGGATCAGGCGGGGCGGCATCTCGGCGCTTTCCACGCTGTAGGCATAGAGGTCCATCACCTTGGCCAGGCCGTAGTTTTCGTAGAGCTTCTGGTAGTAGGGCAGGTCGTGGCGCATCATGATCATCGGCGGGGTGTCGAAGCCATCGATCAGCAGGCCGCACTCCTGATTCACGGAAAAATTCATCGGCCCGCGCATCGCTGTCTTGCCCCTGTAGCGGTTCCATTCCAGGGCCGCGCCGAACAGGGCGTCCGCCGCTTCGGGATCGTCTTCGCACTCGAAAAAGCCAAAGAACCCGATGTTGTCCTGGTGTTCCTCGTTGTGCCGGGTATTGGTTTGCGCGGAGATCCGCCCCACCGTGCGCCCGTCCCGGATGGCGATGTAGAGCATCACCTCGGAGTGGAGGTAGTAGGGGTTTTTGCGGGGATTAAAAAACTTCTTTTGCTCGGAGATCAGCGGGGGCACCCAGTTCTGATCGTTTTGATAGAGACGAAACGGCAGCATGATGAAGCTGCTCAGGTCCCTGCTGGTCATCACCGGTCGGATGGATATCATGCGGACAACTCCCGTGTTAAAATTCGCCCAACTTCTTGGAAACCAAGTAGTTCAGCACTCCCATTGCCACCGCGATGCCCCAGATGGTGATCTGAAAATAGGGCGGAAACTCGCGCTTGAAATAGGGGATGAAGGTGTAGAATATCTGGGTCAGGATCACCGGCAGCAGCACGATCAGGTATTGGGCAAAGCGGATCTGGCGAAAGCGGGTCACCAGCACCCAGGCGATCACGACGGTGATCAGCATCGGCACCAGGGCAAAATAGGCCACGAAGCCGGTGTAGGTAAAGATGCCGCGCCCGCCCTTGAAATGATGGGTGAGCGGCAGGCAATGGCCGATCAGCATGAACAGGCCGTAGATCAGCATCATAAGCTCGCTGTGGACGACCTCCATGCCGCTGACGCCGCTGGCCGGAGCCAGAAACCGCAACAGCAGGTTGAGCGCGTTCAGAAAGAGCAGCGCCTTCAGCGCGTCCAGCGCGCCCACCAGCACGCCCATCGGCTTGCTGACGTTTTCGTAGATGTTTTCCGTATCCGCCAGGCCTGTGCCAACCTTGGTGATGTTGAGCGAGAGGAAAGACCTGGCTAATATCCTCGCGGTGGACCAGCAGCCGTAAAAATAGGCCGCCGCGAGGCACACAAATATGGTCAGATAGATCAATGTTTCTCCCCGTATTCTCGGGCGCCGAACAGGGCGGTGCCCAGCCGGAGCAGGTTGGAGCCCTCTTCCAGCGCCACCAGGTAGTCCCCGCTCATGCCCATCGACAGGTGGGTCATCTCCACGCCGGGGATCTCCAGGCCGCCAAAGCGGTCAAAGAGTTCCTTCAGCTGGCGGAAATAGGGACGCAAGCGCTCCGGATCCAGGCTCAGCAGTCCGATCGTCATCAGGCCCTTGACCCGCAGGCAGGGCAGGGCGGCGATCTGCCAGAGCATTTCTTCCGTGTTCTGGGGGTTGATCCCGGTCTTGCTGACCTCGCCGGTGGTGTTGACCTGGATCAGGATGTCCTGGGTGAGGTTTTTGCGGCCGAGGGCGGCGTTCAGCTCCCGGGCTATGTAGAGGCTGTCCACAGAGTGGATCAGAGTGGGTTTGAGGCTGAGGAGGTTGTTGATTTTGTTGGATTGCAGGTGGCCGATGAAGTGGAATCCGGCATAGGGCTCGCGCAATAGGGGCACCTTGCGCAGGGCTTCCTGGACCTTGTTTTCGCCGATGTGGGAAACCCCGCAGCGCAGGGCTTCCTCCACGCTTTCCACCGGATGGGTCTTGGTGACGGCGACCAGGGTGACCGAGCCGGCGGGGCGGCCCAGTTCGCTGAGCTTGTCTGCTATCTGATCCTGTATTCGTTTGAGGTTGTCCCGAATGGAGGACATCAACGCTCCTATGGACTGGTTGGAATTGGCGCGAAGGCCGGACCCGCGGAGCGGACCGGGGCTGGACGCCGGATTCAGCCTTGTCTTTCCATTTTTGGCATGAGCCCGAGTTGTCAAGCACAATCTGGCAGCGGATTATCCTTGACTTGCCAGGGCGGGCGATTTTTATCGTTCAAATGGATAAAAACAGGAACGCAAGCAGGCTTTGGCTCGCGCGGAAATACCTCAAAAGCAAAAGCTCCGGATGGATCAGCCGGGACCACTATCTGACGCTGGCGGGCATCCTGCTGGGCGTCACGGCCCTGATCTGCGTGAACAGCGTGATGAACGGCTTTCGGGCCGACATCCGGCAGCGCATCATCGGCTCCACCAGCGAGATCCGCATCAGCAAAGCCGGCAATGAACCGCTGGGCGACAGCGACGCGCTGATCCGCCAATTGGAGGCGAAAGGTTTTGCCGCCGCGCCGATGCTCCGCAACGAGCTGGTGCTCCGCCGGGGCGGCGTGATCACGCCCACGGTCTGCTTTGGCATCGATCCGGCTCTGCAGGCCCGGGTCAGCGACGCCCTCTCCCCGCCCCGGGCAAAACCCGGCGCCGTCGCGCAGGGGCTGCTGGTGGGCAATGTGCAGGGCCACCGCTTCGCGGAGGGGGGCATCGCCCTGGGCTCGACCCTAGCGATGAAACTGGACGCCACCCTCGGCGACGAGGTGCAGATCATGTCTCCCCTGTTCAACGTTCCGACCGCCTTCGGCCTGATCCCCCGGGTCCGCACGGCCCGCGTGGCCGCCATCTTTTATGCCGGCATGCCCCAATACGACGAGACCTTCAGCTATGTGCCCCTGGACCTGGCCGGGTTTTTCGGCGGCGAGGGGGCCGGCTATCTGCAGGTGAAAACTCCCGATTTCGACCGGGCGGAGCTCTATGCCCGCCAGCTTCGGGCGGAACTGCCCGGCTATCAGGTCGAAGACTGGAGCAGCTTCGACAGCAGCCTCTACGGCGCCATCCGTTTTGAGAAATACATGATGTTCGTGATCATGCTGTTCATGTATGTCATCGCCTCCTTCAACCTCACCGGCAACCTATTGAAAGCGATCGTGCAAAAGAAACGGGAGCTGGGGCTGCTCAAGGCTTTGGGCTACACAGAGCGCGACCTGCGGCGGCTGTTTTTGTATCAGTCGCTGATCCTTTCCGCCCTGGGGATAATCGCCGGCATCTTGCTGGCCTCCCTGCTGATCTGGCTGCAACAGCGTTTTGGGCTGATCACCCTGGACATGGGGGAATCCGGACGCCTGCCCCTGCCGATCCGGGTGTTCTGGCAGGACTACCTGGTGGTGGTGCTGGCCTCGCTGGCGATCACCGTGCTCAGCGTGCTGCTGCCCCTAAACCGGCTCAAACGCATCAATCCGATCGAACTGATCCGTCAAACCGCGTAAATAAACCACATGGAGAAATAAATGGACAGACATCAAGCCTATCGCCTCGCCCTCACCGCCGAACTGCGCTCCCAGGCGCTCTACCGCAAGCTCGGCAAGGGTTTTGCCGCCTCCGATGCAGCGGAGATCTTCGCCACCCTCGTGGGCATGGAAAAGTCCCACGAAGCCAAGCTGCAAGAGGCCTATCGCAACGAAAACAACGGCCAGCCCCTGCTGTTGATCGACGACTTTGACCCCGAACTGGCCGATCTGGATTTCACCGACCCCGTCAAGGTCCTGGACTTTGCCATAGCCCGCGAGGAACAGGCCCGGCAAAACTATCTCGATTTGGCCGGGGACACCGGGGATCCCTCCCTCAAAGAGGTGTTTGAACGCTTCGCGCAGGAAGAGGCCGGCCACGCCACCGTGCTGCTCGCCCTCATCCAAAAACTGCAGGGCGCGCTGACCTGGTATGACCCCAGCGAACTGACCGGCCTGATGGAAGACTGAGCGGCGCATGGCCTCCGACCAGACCGATTTTCTGGAACAGCGCGAACTCAGCGACCGGGAAGCGCCGCTGGCGGAAAAGCTGCGCCCCCGCAGCCTGGGCGAACTGCGCGGCCAGGCCAGGCTGGTGGCGGAAAACTCCCTGCTCTCCAGGATGCTGGCCAGCGGAGCCTACCACTCCTTCATCCTCTGGGGCCCGCCCGGAACGGGAAAGACCACCATCGCCCGCATCATCGAGAGCACCGCGCCCCACCGCTTTGTCCAGTTCAGCGCCGTGCTCTCCAGCATCAACGACGTCAAGGCAGTGATGAAGGATGCGGATTACTCCCATCGCCGCCAAAACCAGCGCACCATCATCTTCATCGACGAGATCCATCGCTTCAACAAATCCCAACAGGACGCCTTTTTGCCCTACGTGGAATCCGGGGCGGTGATCCTGATTGGCGCCACCACGGAGAATCCGTCCTTCGAGGTGATCCCCGCCCTGCTCTCCCGCTGCCACGTCTTCGTGCTGGAGATGCTGTCCGAGGAAGATCTGCGGTCGATCATCGCCAAAGGATTTGCGGAACTGGCTTTGGAAACAGACGACGCGGTGACCGGCTGGCTGGCCCAACAGAGCGGAGGCGACGCCCGCCGTGCCCTCAACGAACTGGAACTGCTGCAACCCTACCTGGCCGCCAACCCCCATCCCGACGTCAAGGAACTGGCTTCCGTGCTGGAAAAGAAGACCATGTTTTACGACAAAGACCGCGAGGAACACTACAACGTGATCTCCGCGCTCCACAAATCCCTGCGCGGTTCCGACCCCCAGGCGGGGCTCTATTGGCTGGCCCGGATGCTGGAAGCCGGCGATGACCCCCGCTACATCGTGCGCCGGCTGATCCGTTTCGCTTCGGAGGACATCGGCCTGGCGGACCCCAACGCCCTGACCCAGGCCATCGCCGCCAAGGAAACCGTGCTGTTTCTGGGCATGCCGGAAGCCAGCAACGCCCTGGCGCAGTTGGTGGTCTATCTGGCCACGGCGCCCAAGAGCAACGCGCTCTACACCGCCTACGGCAAAGCGGCGGAGGACGCCCGCGCCACCAGCCACTACGGGGTCCCGCTCCACATCCGCAATGCCCCCACCAAGCTGATGAAGGACCTCAACTATGGCCGGGACTACCGCTACGACCACGAGTTTGAACACAAGTATTCCTACCAGAAATACTTCCCCGACCAGATGGAGGAAAAAACCTACTACACTCCCGGCGATTTCGGCTTTGAGAAAGAGATCGCCAAACGCCTGGAATGGTGGCTGAAACTGCGGGAAAAGGACAAACCCAAAGATTGACGCCTGACCTCCCCTTGGCAAGACCGTAGCACAACACTTCCCCATCATACAAGCCAAGCTGGCTCCGCTGCGGGGCGCGTGTCATTCCAGGCCCCGTCCCGGAATCCAGAAATCCCCGGTATGGCAACCCAGCCCGAACCCACAACCACCCAGCCTCAGCGTGTCATTCCAGCCAGCCGCCTGACCGGTAACCTACCCA
>CAZOVZ010000047.1:0-16827 GCA_964583755.1 uncultured Candidatus Cloacimonadota bacterium | reverse complement strand
ATCCTACCTAAAAATTCCACTACTCTGTCAGTCGAGACGTTATTCAACGGTCTTTGAATGATCTATGGTGAGCGGAGGTCAGAAATCTCTGTGGTATGCTGAAAGCGGTAAAACTGGCGTAGGAAGGTGCCTGTCATGTAGATACTGATGTCCGTTTTAGGGAGTTGCCCCGCCCCTGTCGATCGGGCTGTCAACATCCCCGATTCAGTAGGTCATTGCTAAAGGGAAGCTATCCCCATCTGCTTGCGTTGAGGCCCCCTAGCTTCGCGCAGAATGCTGTTGATGGATGATCCTCAAAAACATAGATCAGGGAAGTGTCAACATTTAATGTTGTTACTTTGGGTAGGCGGTTCATTCTTGATTCCAAGTCTTGCCATCCCCTCACGGGAATCTTTTCATAACGTATGATTGCAGTCAGTGTGGGCGCTATTTACTCGGCTGTTTAAACGTGCTTGGTAGTCTGAGGGGCGACTGTGCTTCATCTGCCGATGACAGCTAAGATTGTTAAGAGATTGTCGCAGTCGAAAATGTTATGATCTTAAACCATGCCAATTTTAATGTGCAGGTTTGGGTCATCACTTATCTCCACTCCCCACAACACTTGTGAATCTCCATGCCGTACAGTTTATACAAACAAAAAAACGCCCCAGAATCTGGGGCGTTGAATTGAGAATTCCCTAGTTAGTCGACGATAACCAGCTTTTTGGTCTGGCTTGTAGTGGGGGTACTAAGTTTGTAGAAATAGATACCGCTTGCGCAAGCATTACCTTTCCAATCGATGGTCTTGGGACCCGTTACTTTTTCAGTGTGCACGACTTGACCGAGGACGTTATAAATGGTAACCGTTCCGGTAGTTTTCACATCCACTTTCAGGGTGCCTTCACCAGCCTTGAAGGGGTTGGGGTAGGCTGCTAACAGGTTCTGATGTTCGACCGGAGGAACTTCGTTCTGGATGTCAACGCTCACAGGACCGAAGAACTCGCTGCCAAACATGTCGACACTTTCCAACCAGTAGTAGTACTTGTGACCCGTTTCCACTTCGCTGTCGATGTGGCTGTAGGTTTGTTCCGTACTGGTGTTGGTGGCTTCAACCATCGTCGGGGTGATCAGTTCTGCACTGGCTTGGTTGTTGGTTTCGCTGCGATACAGTCTGTAACCAAGCATGATTACTTCAGATTGACTCACCCAGGTGAGCTTCACTTTCTTGTCGACTGTGAACGCAGTGGTGAAACTGGTCAACTCAACTGGAACACATTGGCCTTCAGGAAAACCGAAGAAATTGATCGTACGATCTCCAGCTTCAGTTTGAACCACGACCGAATTGGGCTGCCATATCGTGTAGCACTGCGGGATGCTTCCATCAGTCACACTGTAGGAGCCTGCTTCAAGTATTCCGGTATAGGGCGTTACGCCAATCGGGAGAGTGCCTTTGAATACTGTGATACCAAATAATTCGGCATTTGATACAACATCATAGGCCTTGATGACTAGCGTATAAGCGCTTGCACCCACACAAATCAGGGTCAAAAACACTAGGGCTGCCACGAATTTTTTCATGGGATCCTCCTTTTCTATTTATTCATGGCTCTATTTAGAGTGGGGCCGGTTTCCTGTCAAGAAGTTTTTTGCCTTTTTCCAATTTAACCCTCAGATCTTATCGTAAACCCGGGCATTCGAGGTTCACGAGGCTGCCGCAAATGTCATCATCGGAGCAAGTTATGATATTTACAAGTTGAATTGTTTCCGGTTGAAAACAAAATCAGCGGCCTGAAGGGTGAAGTTGCCTTTGGATAGAATTAGCCTGCCAGCAAGTTCATCCAGGATTACCTGGCGCTATGAGATCAGATCGCAGCCGTAGTAATTCTAATCAACTGGCCGCTGAAGCCTGCAAACAAGCCTGGCTTGATTTTCCCCTTTACAGATTTCCATACCCTGGCAGCCTTGCCCGCAAGCATCCAATACCAGAAAAAGGAGTTCCCATGCTTAAAGTAAACGAATACTTCGACGGCAAGGTCAAATCCATCGCCCTCGCCAACGGTCGTGGCAATGCCACGGTCGGTGTGATGGAAATGGGTGAGTACGAGTTCGGCACCTCCACTGTCGAATACATGACCGTGGTTTCCGGCCAGCTGACCGTTATGCTACCGGGAGCGCATGAATGGAGGACCTTTGCCTCCGGCGAGACTTTCATCGTCCAGGCCAATGAAAAGTTCCAGCTCAAGGTCCCGGAGCAGACTGCCTACTACTGCCGCTACGAATAGTCCCCCACGTTAACCACCCCGCAATCAAAAAGGGCAGACTGTCAAGTCTGCCCTTTCTCTATGTTTTCAAACTCTCCGCGGGGATTTCCCAATGCGCCTGATCATGGTTTAACAGCAAGGTCCCCTGCAAATCCAGCAACCGCTGATAGATATACTGCTTGGCTCTGAACGTATCTTTGCGGCAGACGTCGTAGGCGGATGTCACTGCCATCGAGGTGTGGAACAGAGTGGGGACTATGTCTCCGGCATAGATGAAGAACCCGGCATCGCTTTCGATCTCGATGATCTGGCTGCCGACGGTGTGGCCGCCGACCTTCACGAGCCTGATCCCAGGCGCTATCTCAGCTTCGCCGCCCACCAGCTCAAACTTGGCTGTTTCTTCCAGCAAACCCAGCTGGTGGGGAAAATTGTAGGCGGCTTTATTCAAGCCATCAGGGTTCTTTGCCATCTGCCATTCTGCCGTTTGGATCCAATGCCGGGCTTTGGGAAAGGTCAGCCGGTCTCCGTCATTGAAGCCTGTAACGATCCCGCCCGCGTGGTCAAAATGCAGATGGGTCAGGACCACGTCCGTCACGTCCCTGTCTCGGATACCCAACTCCGCCAGAGAAACCGGCAGCAGGAATTCCGAGGGACGGTAAATGTCGCGGTGCTTCTCGCTGAGCCGGTTGCCCAGGCCGGTATCGGCCAGGATGATCCGGTCCTCCGCTTGTATCAACAACAGGTTGAGGGCCAACTGTTTGCGTCGCCGCTCATCCACCTCGGTCTGCCGCTGCCAGATCGCCCAGGGCAGGACGCCGAGCATGGCGCCGCCGTCGGTCCAATAGGATCCCGCGTAGACTTTGTGGAGCGTGACGCCCATGTTTAATCCGTATTGTCCTGCTTTTTGGGGCGGGGAGGACGCCGGAACTGCCTTTTCTTCTGCTCGGGCGCGGCGTTGGGATTCACATCCTTTTCGGATTGTTTGGAGGAAAAGATCACGATCCGCTTCATCTCGCCTTCGCCGACAGTGAGGGTGCGCAGGGACTTGTCCCTTTCGATGTGGCGGTGGATGATCCTGCGGTCGGTGGCGTTCATGGGGTCCAAAGTCTGGGATTTTCCCCCGCTTTTGACCTTGGCGATGACGGGCAGAAACTGGCGCAGGAAGGTCGCTTCGCGTTTATCGCGGTAGCCGTTGGTATCCAGAAACACGCGGTCCAAAGTCTTTTCTCCCTCATAGATGCGGTTCACGAAAAACTGCAGGGTTTCCAGCATGTTCCCGTTTTTCCCGATCAAAAATCCTGTGTCCTGGCAGCCTTTGATTTCCAAATAGACTGTTTTCCCTTCTTTTTTGGTCTCCAGCCGTTCGTAGGCGATGCCCATCTTTTTGAGGAGGTTGTCCATGAAGGCCGTCACCCGCTCTTCGATGGCGGGCAATTCGAAGCGGACTACCGCAGTCTTGTTGGCAAACAAGCCCAGGATTCCCCTGGACGGCTTTTTGATGATGTCGTATCTGAGTTCCCAGTCTTTGATTCTGTGTTCGTTCCGAAACGCTCTAATCAGTTGTTCAACGCTGGTTCCGGTTTTTTCGATGGTGGTCATTTGATATCCTTTGTTTTAAGATGTTTTTGCAGATAGTACTGCTGGGCTACGCTGAGGATGTTGAACACGGTGTAATAAAGCACCAGGCCTGAAGGCAGGCTCTTGAAGATGAAGAACATCATGACCGGCATCAGCCAGGTCATCATCTTGGTGCTTTGCTGCATGGCTTTCTGCTTTTCGTCCATCTGATCGATGGCGGCCGCTGAGGGTCGCATCATCAGGCTTTGCAGGATCATGAACAGCGCCATCACTATCGGCAGTATCCAATAGGGGTCAGGCTCGGAGAGGTTGCTCAGCCAGCCCACGAATGAGGCGTTGCGCATATCGATCGTATAGCGCAATACCGTGTACAGCGCGAAAAATATCGGCATCTGGAGCAGCAGCGGCAGGCAGCCGGAAAACGGATTTGTCCCGGCTTCCTTGTAAAGCTTGGAGAGCTCCATCTGCATGGTTTTGGGGTCGTTTTTGTATTTCTTTTGGATTTCCTGGATCTGAGGCTGGATGCGTTGCATTTTCAGGCTGGAATCCATGCTCTTGTGGGTGAGCGGATGCAGCAGGATTTTCAGGATGATCGAAAAGATGATGATCACGATCCCGTAGTTGGGGATGAGTTTGTGCAGGAATTTGAGCAACCAGGCGATCATGTTGGTCAGCCAGCGATACCAGCCCGCCCCGCGTTCCGGGATCAGTTCCAAGTGTTTGCCCGCGTAGCTTTTCAGCGTGTCGTAGTCGGACGGACCCGCGTAGATCAGAAAGCTCTGCTGCCACTTGGAGCTGGGGGTTTTGTCCCAGGAATCCACCTTCAGGCCCGGGTTTCCGGTGGCCGGATTGATGCTGGAAGCCACGTTGCGGATCAGTTGATTGCCGGTCTCGGCCAGCGCGATGGTGAAATACTTGGAGCGTAGGGCTGCCCAGCCAAAGGCGTTGACCGGTCCCCCGGGCAGCGCTTTTCTCATCTTGGCCAGGGTCGTTTTCTGGATGTCGTTGCCCTGGTAGAGGATGAACTTGTATTCCGCGTCCTTGTACTTGTCCTTGATGATCTCACTGTCGGCGATTCCCGCGCTGAAATCGTACTCGATCCCGTTCACCGGCTGCGGATAGTTCACCTGCACATCCATTTTGATGCCAAACTGCCCGTCCAGGGTATAGGTTTTGACAACGCTCGGATTGGCGGCGTCGCCCAGATAGAATACCACTCTGGCGGAATCTGGCTCCACCTTGTGTTGCCAGTTCAGTTCGCGCAGGTCGGTGGTGCCGGCGCTGCCCATGATCTGGATGCCAGCCAGGCTGCCCTTTTCCGGAACCAGGTCGACGGGCCTTTTTTTGTCCGCCCAAAAGAAGTCTTTCATCTCCACCGAGGTGATGCTGGCGCCCCGGGTGCTGAAACTGGCCTTGATCCTCTCGCTTTCCAGGATCACCGTCTGGCTGGCGGCGGCGGGCTGAAACAGTGTGTCAGCCACGGCCGGTGCGGGTTTGGCCTGGCTGGCCAGGCTGTCGGCCGCGGCAACGCTGTCCGCCCGGACTGCCGGTTCTGGCTGGACGGCCTGTTTCTGGCGCGGAAACACGTACATATTGAGGATCATGAACAGGGCCATGACGATGAACAGGGAGATCAGGGTTCGTTTATCCACTTGGACTCCTTAGGGAAGCGGGTCGTAGCCGCCCTTGCAGAAAGGGTTGCAGCGCAGCACCCGCCAAACGGTGAGAGCCAGCGCTTTGGGGAAAGTGTATTTCTGGAATGCCATCGCCGCGTAGCTGCTGCAGCTGGGTTCGAATCTGCAGACCCGGGGAAGCAGCGGCGACACCGCCTTGCGGTAAAACCCAATCAGCCAAAGCGCTGGCAGGTTTGGCCAGAGGAGGATGCGCCTCAGCCAGCCGCCGTCAACTTTGCTTTCAGGGTATCGAGTTCGAGGCATAATTCCTGCCAGGTCAGTTCACCCGCGCCTGGCTTGGCTACGAGGTTGACCTTGCGGCCGGCGGGCAGGTCCGCGCGATTGAGCCGCGTCCACGCTTTGATTCGGCGTTTGAGTAGGTTGCGGGTATGAGCCTTGCCGATTCTTTTGCTGATGGTGATGCCGAGGGCAAACTCAGCTTCGGCAGGGATGACCGCTGCATAAAAATGTGCGCTCCGGATGCTCTGTTGGGGAAGCCGGAACTCTCCGTATTCCCTGTGCTTCGTGATCAGGCGAAGCATCGTTCACACGCAGAGGATCTTTCTCCCTTTGGCGCGGCGGCGGGCAAGCAACTTCCTGCCGTTCCGGGTGGCCATGCGGCTGCGAAAGCCGTGGGTGTTCTTTCTGGAACGGTTTGAGGGCTGATAAGTCCTTTTCATTTATCTTACTCCTGTATTTGTATCGAATTCATTCGGAAGATCCACTTTTTTCGCTGCCGGGCTGCTGTCAAGCCGAAAATTGTCCAATTCCCGCGGGCCGTTTCTGCTTGACATTTTCCGCCCCGCCAATTCTGAAGTCGCGGGATTGATTATCCAACCAGGGAGTGATTTTGGAACTGAATTTGTGGTCTTGGAACGTGAATGGCCTGCGGGCCTCGCTAAACAAAGGTTTTATCGATACCGTCACCCGGGAGCGGCCGGATCTGCTGGGCCTGCAGGAGACCAAGCTGCAAGAGCACCAGATTCCGGGGGAATTGGCCGGGCTGGATGCCTACCGCCAATACTGGTCTCACGCCGAACGCAAGGGATATTCCGGCGCTGCCGTCCTGTCGCGGCTGGAACCCCTCAGCGTTGGCTACGGTTTCGGCGTGCCCGAGTTTGACAGCGAGGGCAGGATCGTCAGATGCGAGTACGACCAGTTCATCCTGTACAACATCTATTTTCCCAACGGCCAGATGTCGGATCAACGGCTGGACTACAAGCTCCGGTTCTACGACCGCTGCCTGGAAGCGATGCAGGCGGACCGCCAGTTGGGCAAGATGGTTCTGGTCTGCGGGGACTACAACACCGCCCACAAAGAGATCGACCTGGCCAATCCCAGGCAAAATGAAAAGACCAGCGGTTTTTTGCCCATCGAACGCGCCTGGCTGGACCAGATCGTCTCGCTGGGCTGGGTGGACACCTTCCGCCTCTTCCATCCGGAGCCCCAGCGCTATTCGTGGTGGAGTTTCCGCACCGCCGCGCGGGCCCGGAACGTAGGCTGGAGGATCGACTACTTCTTCGTCGATGCCGAACATCAAAGCTCTGTTTTGGCTGCCGATATCCGCGACGACATCATGGGCTCGGACCACTGTCCGGTCACCCTGAAGATCAGTTTACCTCAAAGCTGAACAGATCCGAAAAGTAGTATTCGCCCCAGCCGGCTTGCAGGCTGTAGGTGCCGGCTCCCTGGTTGAAATTGAGGATCAGTGAGACCTGGTCTGGGCCGTTCCAGATCGTCTTGACCGGGATCAGGCCCTCGTAAAAGGTAAACACGCTCACCATCACCCTGGCGTGGGGGTCAGGCGTGGCCAACATGCAGGCAAAATCATCCCCGGGATCGGGCGCCAGATATTCGCAATCCAGCTTGTAGGAGTTGTTGAGGATCAACCGTTTGGGCAGTTCCGTCTTCAGTTTCAGGATCGGCCGGGCAAAAACCTGGGTCGCGTAGAGCTTGCCGCCAATTTGGGATATCCCCACCCCGATGTGGGTAAAATCGCTGTCCAGCATGTTTTTACGGTGGTCTGGAGATTCGCCCCATTCGCCGACAATGTGCCCGGCATCCCAATTCCGGTCGCTGCGCTGGCTCATATAAAGGTTTTCCCCCACTCCAGCCTGGATCAGTTGCGGCACCTGTTCCCGCAAGCGGTCCTGCGCCAGCCTGCCCTCGGGGTCTTCGTGCTCGAAAAAATCCTGCTGACCCATGTTTTCGCTGTGCGCGCGGGCCACCAAAGCCAGATCGTCGTTGTAGGCCAGGGCCGGCAGGCCCTGTTCGGCCCGGAACCGGTTGGTTTGTTCAAATATCTGCCGCTCAAAATCCTGGGGTTCCAGGGCAAAGGCCAACGCGCAGATCGCGCTTAGCCAGAGGGTCAGTAATGCGATTCTCATGTTCATTGGCTCAAAACCCGAATTCCAGGCTCAGGCCGCTCTGCCCAAAACGCAGGCGCACCCTTTCTTTTTCGCTTTCAAAGTCGTGCAGATGGGCGTCCACATAGGCGTCGATCATCGAAAGCCCCGCCGTGATGCCGATCCACCAGATGTCGTTGTTGAGCCTGTCCTTGTAATCCCGGCTGCGGGCTTCATAGAGGGCCTGGTCGCCGGGGGAGGAGGCGTTTTCTGCCAATTCCCGGAAATCCTGACGCCGGGAGTCGTTGTGCACCGCCGCGTAGATCAGATAGCCCTGGATGCCGGCCACCAGGCCCGCCTTCAGGTACTTTCCGTTGTAAAGCTGCCCTCCCCCGGGGAACGCGGCCGAATACAGCATCGCCCGGTAGGGCTGTTTGGGAGCCTGGCCGGCCAGTCCGGCGGCGCAGGCTATCATTATCAATAGTAGGGATACTTTTTTCACCATGGTTTCCATCGTCGATTTCGCGCATTACTCTGTGGGGCAAGCCCGCTTGTCAACATATTTCTGCCGAAGCGCTCCTTCCCTGCAGAATTTCCGGGCCAGCCCGCCGTCCGGATATCCGCAACCTGTCTCGCTGACTCCCCAAAACCTATAACGGAAAGAGGCCTCAGACTCCCCCGGCCAAGTTTTTAGTGGACAAACTTACAGCCATGGTTTTTTTGGAACTTCCCCCGAATTAAACTTTTACAAAGGGACCGAAGGATAGAAAAATGAGCAGCGACGCGGACTCTCCGCTTCACCGGATCAGAAACATAGGCATCATGGCGCACATCGATGCCGGCAAGACCACGACCACCGAGCGCATCCTGTTTTACACCGGATTTTTGCACAAAATGGGCGAGGTGCACGACGGCAGCGCTTTCACGGACTGGATGGACCAGGAACGCGAACGCGGGATCACGATCACCTCAGCCACCGTCGCCTGCATGTGGAAAGGCAAGCAGATCAACATCATCGACACTCCCGGGCACGTGGATTTCACCGCCGAAGTGGAGCGCAGCCTGCGCGTTCTGGATGGCGCCGTGGGCGTCTTCTGCGGTGTGGCGGGTGTGGAGCCGCAATCTGAAACGGTCTGGCACCAGGCCGATCGCTACGACGTTCCCCGCCTGGCCTATGTGAACAAATTGGACCGCACCGGCGCGGACTACTACCGCGTGATCCAGATGATCCAGGAGCGTCTGACCCCCCTGGCCAGGCCGGTCAACATCCCCATCGGCAGGGAAGACAATTTTACCGGCGTGATCGACCTGATCACCATGAAAGCCTGGATGTTCGACCCTTTGACCTTGGGCACTGATGTCCATTTGGAAGACATTCCCCCTGCCCAGTTGGACCTGGCGCAGGAGCTTCGCGCCGAACTGCTGGAAAGCGTGGCCGAGTTTGACGACGAACTGCTGGACGCCTACCTGGAGGGCGCCGAGATTCAGGCGGACTGGATTCGCCGGGCCATCCGCTGCGGCACCGTGACCAACCGTTTCATCCCCGTCCTCTGCGGCTCTTCGCTCAAAAACAAGGGCATGCAACTGCTTCTGGACGGCATCTGCGACTTTTTGCCCTCTCCCCTCGACGTCGAACCCAGCGCTGGTTTCGACCCCCAGACCCACGAGCTGGTTCGGCTGGACCCCGACCCCTCCAAACCCTTCGCCGGCCTCGCCTTCAAGGTGCAGATCGACAAGTATGTGGGCAAGCTGGTCTACGTCCGCGTCTATTCCGGCACCCTGAAAAAGGGCGCCACCTTCCTCAATCAAAACAACAGCAAACGGGAACGGGTCTCCCGCATCCTGCAGATGATGAGCAACCGGAAAAACGACCTCAACGAGCTGCACGCCGGCGATATCGGCGCCTTTGTGGGCTGCAAGTTTCTCACCACCGGAGACACCATCACGGACGGCAATATCGATGTCCTGCTCAGCAAGATGCACTTTCCGGATTCCGTGATCTCGATCGCCATCGAACCCAAGACCAAGGCGGACCAGGAATCCCTGCAGGACGCCCTGGCCAGGCTGGAGGAGGAAGATCCCACCTTCAAGGTCAGCACGGACAAGGAGTCCGGCCAGACCCTGATCTCCGGGATGGGCGAGCTGCATCTGGAGATCATTGTTGACCGCCTGCGCCGGGAATTCGGCGTGGCCGCCAATGTCGGCAATCCCCAGGTGTCCTACAAGGAAACCATCACCCGTCAGGTGGAAAGCGAAGAAACCTTCATCCGCGACATGAACGGCAAAGGCAACTACGCCAAGGTCAGATTTGTGCTGTCGCCGCTGCAGCAGTCCGAGCTCGCGGGCGACGAGAAGAACCTCTTCGTCTGCAGCGTGAACCCCCAAAAGATCCCCGCGGAGTATCATAAAGCCATCGAGGAAGCCGCGCTCAGCGCTCTCAACGACGGCCCCCTGATCAGCGGAAATGTCGAACGGGTCAGGCTGGAACTGGTGGACGGAGATTTCAACCCCGTGGATTCCAACGAACTGTCCTTTCGCATCGCCGCCTCCATGGCCGTCAGCAAAGGCCTCCGCCAGGCGGAGCCGGTGATCATGGAGCCCCTGATGCTGCTCACGGTGCTCAGTCCGGAGGATTTTCTGGGCGACATCATAGCGGATATCAACGCCAAGCGCGGCCGCATTTCCGTGATGCGCCGCCACAGCGAGTATCAGCAGGAGATCATCGCGGAAGTGCCGCTCTCCGAACTGTTTGGCTACGCCACGCGGATCCGCTCCCTCAGCCAGGGGCGGGCGATCTATACCCTGGAATTCAAGAAGTACGAGATCAGCCCCGCCCAGGTCCAGACCGCCGTGCTAAAACGCATCCGGGGCTACGCCTGAAGAAATGCTTGACACTCCGGCGTTCTGTTTCAGCTTTGCATTCAATCACTTGGGATAACACAGGAGGTGGATATGAACATTGATCTCAGCATTAAAGGCGATCTGGCCCAAATGCGGATCGACGGCATTTTGAACAGCGAAAACGCGCATTTGCTGCAGGAACGGCTGAACGAAGTGCTGAAATCCGACGCCATTTTGCTGGAGCTCGATCTTTTTGATTGTCGCAATATCAGCAGCACCGGGATCGGCAAGATCCTGATGTTTTACAAGGATTTCATCGGCAAAGGCGGCGAGATCGAGGTCGTGCGCTGCTCCCAGCCGGTCTATGAACTTTTTTCCATGCTCAAGCTGAACCAGCTCTTCACAGTCAATTTGGAATAAATGGCCCCCAGCCCCAGCATCCTGATCGTAGACGACAATCCCGGCATCATCGAAAGCCTGGCCGGCGTTTTGGGCCACCATGGCTACACCGTGGATTCCGCCTTCAGCGGGGCGGACGCGCTTCGCAAAGTGCGCCAGGGGTGTTACGACATGGCGATCTGCGATATCGAAATGCCCGGCATCTCGGGCCTGGATTTTCTGGAAAATCTGCGCAGGGACCATGACTTGGATGTGATCCTGATGACCGGATTCCTCGATCCGCAGTACTTCATCCGGGCCATCCGGCTGGGCGCCGCGGATTTTATCAGCAAACCCATCGAAGCCCGCCAACTGCTCAAATCCATCGAGGACCTGCTGGAAAAAAAGCGTTCGCGGGAGAACCTGAGCCAGTTCATCAGCCATCTGGACACCGCGCACGTGGACCTGGTGATCGATCCGCGCAAGTTTTCCCTCAGCGGCATCGCCAGGGTCTTCCAACTCTTTTTCCAGCAAAACATGAAGCTGCAGCAGGACCTCTACCACGAACTTCTGACCTGCATGGACGAGATGATCTACAACGCCTACATCCATGGCACGCTTGGGCTCACCCGCCAGCAGCGGCAATGCGACCACGCCGCCCTGCAGGAGATCATCGCCGCCAAACTCGCCCAGCCCGAGCTGGCCACCAGGCGCATCCGCTTCAGCGTGTCTGTCAGCCTCGTCGAGGACTGCGTCTGCATCGGAGTGGAGGACGACGGCGACGGATTTGACTACGAAGCCTGGCTGCAGAAGGTGCGCCAGGAGCCCCAACTCAATCTCGAAGAGCATGGCCGGGGCATCGCCATGCTCTACCACCTTGCCGACGAGCTGGAGTATTCCAATCGGGGCAGGAAGGTGCAGGTCCGGCGCCGATTGAACCACCAGGCCCATCAGGCATGAACGTCGCCCAATTGCAGGCCAGCGCGGGCGCCAATCGCTCCGGGCAAGCACCCCTCAAGGCGGATCTGAACTACCTGCTGGCCGGCCTGTTGGGCTGTCCGCCGCTGGAACTCACCCTGCGGAAAGCCCAGGAGTTGGATCCCGCGCTTGAAGAACGCTTCTGGGCCTGCCATGCCCGCCTGCTGGCGGGAGAACCGCCCCAGTACATTTTAGGCCGCGCCTGGTTTTACGGCCTGGAACTGGAACTGACTCCCGCCGTCCTGATCCCCCGCCCGGAGACCGAAGGCCTGGTGGAGCTGGCTCTCAGCCTGGCCAGGCCGGGTCTGCGAGTCTTGGATATCGGCACCGGCAGCGGGGCCATCGCCATCGCCCTAAAGAAAGAGATGCCCGGCCTGTCGGTCACGGCTACGGATGTTTCGGAGCCCGCCCTCGCGGTGGCGCGGCGCAATGCCGCCAGGCATGTTTGCGACATCGGTTTCATCCTGGCCGATCTCTTTCCCCCCGGGGAAAACCGGTTCGACCAGATTGTCAGCAATCCGCCCTACATCAGTCCGGACGAATATGCCGCCCTGGCGCCTGGCGTGCGCGATTTTGAGCCCCAAACCGCCCTGCTGGCGCGGCGCGGGGGTTTGGAGTTCTACCACAGCATACTCGCTCAGGCCAAACGGCATCTGGCGCCGGACGGCATCCTGCTGTTGGAGCATGGCCAGGCCCAGCGGGAGGACATCACCGCCCTGGCCGCCGCCCACGGTTTTACCCGCCGGATCGCGCAAACCGACCTCGCCGGCCGGGACCGCTATCTGGGTTTCACCGCAATCTAATATATAAGGATATAGCATGGACAAGTTTATCATCCAGGGAAACCGCGAACTCAGCGGCACCATCTCCGTCGGCGGCGCCAAAAACGCCATCCTGCCGGTGATGGCGGCCTGCCTGCTGGCCCCGGGAAAATCCCTGCTCACCAACGTTCCCAACCTGATCGACCTCAAGACCATGGCCCACCTCCTGCGCGTGCTGGGAGCCCGCGTGGAGTACGGCCAGGGCCAAATGTCCATCGATTCCAGCGACCTCTGTTTCAACGAAGCGCCCTACGAACTGGTCAACAAGATGCGCGCCTCCATCTATGTGCTGGGTCCCCTATTGGCCAGGCTGGGCGAGGCCAGGGTCTCTTTTCCCGGCGGCTGCGCGATCGGAACCCGCCCGGTGGACCTGCATCTGAAGGCCATGGAAGCCTTGGGGGCCACCATCAACATCGAGCAGGGCTACATCCACGCCGTCGCGGCCAAACTCACCGGCGGGGACATCCATTTCGAAAAATCCAGCGTCGGCGCCACCATCAACGCCCTGATGGCCGCCGTCCTGGCGGAAGGCGACACCCGCATCTTCAACGCCGCCATGGAGCCGGAGGTGGATTTCACGATCGACCTGCTGAACGCCATGGGCGCCAGGATCGCGGGCAAAGCCACCACCAACCTCGCCATCGAGGGCGTGAAACAGCTTTCCCCGGTGGACATGGCCATGATCCCGGACCGCATCGAGGCCGGGACCTTCCTGATCGCGGCCGCCCTCGGAACCCAGCCCGTGACGGTGGAAAACTGCGAACCCCTGCACATCACCATTTTGTTGGAAAAACTCCGCGCCGCCGGCTGCGGACTGCAAGTGGGGGAGAGCAGCATCACCCTCACCCCGCCCCAGGTCATCCAGCCGGTGGACATCCTGGCCCTGCCCTATCCAGGTTTTCCCACCGACCTCCAGGCCCAGTTCACGGTCCTGATGACCCTGGCCGACGGGGTCAGCTTCATCGAGGACACGATCTTCCCGGAACGCTTCATGCACGTGGCGGAGCTCAACCGCCTCCAGGCGGACATCAAAATTGACCGCAACGTCGCCCGCATCAAAGGCGTGGCCGAGCTCAGCGGGGCGGAGGTGATGGCCAACGACCTGCGTGCCAGCGCCGCCCTCGTCCTGGCCGGCCTGGTGGCCTCCGGCACCACCACCATCTCGCGCATCTACCACATCGACCGCGGCTACGACCGCATCGAGGAAAAACTCAATGCCCTCGGAGCCAAAATCACCCGCGACCATGCCTGATCCGGTCCTGGTCACCGGCGCCGCCGGCTTTATCGGCTCCCATCTCTGCGAAGCACTGCTGGCGAGGGGGGAACGCGTTGCCGGGCTGGACAACTTTGACCCCTTCTACGCTCCGGCGGAAAAGCGACGCAACCTCGCCGCCTGCCTCGCGAGCCCCAGTTTCAGCTTCTTCGAGGCGGACATTTGCGCCCCCGCGGAACTCGAAGCCGCCTTTGCCCAAACCCGTCCCGGGCTGGTCATCCACTTGGCTGCGCTGGCCGGGGTGCGCCCCTCCATCCTGGCGCCGGAGCTCTACGCGCGGGTCAATCTGGACGGCACAGCCAACCTCTTGCAGCTCTGCGCCCGCCACGGGCTTCCGCGCTTCATCTTTGCCTCCTCGTCCTCGGTCTACGGGGAATCGGACCGGCTGCCTTTTGCCGAAACCGATCCGGCCGACCGGCCGGTGTCTCCCTATGCCGCGACCAAGCGCGCCGGAGAGCTGCTTTGCCACACCTGGCACCATTTGTATGGGATATCCACCCTCTGCCTGCGTTTTTTCACCGTTTACGGTCCCCGCCAGCGCCCGGACCTGGCCATCCGCAAGTTCGCCGCCAACCTGCTGGCCGGCGAACCGATCGAGGTATATGGCGACGGCAGCTCCAGCCGCGACTACACCTATGTGGCGGATATCGTGCGCGGCGTCGTTGCCGCCCTGGATTACCTGCGGGAACAACACTGCTTCGAGATCGTCAACCTCGGCAACAGCCACGCCGTCAGCCTGCGTGAAATGATCTCCGCCCTGGAACGGGTCAGCGGCCTGAAGGCCAAACTCGTCCAGGCGGAACCCCAAAGCGGCGACGTCCCCCGCACCCTGGCCGATATTGCCAAGGCCGCCCGCCTGCTGGATTACCGGCCCCAGACCAGCTTCCAGGCGGGGCTGGAACTGTTTTGGGAGTGGCTTAGGGTTAGCGGGTTAACAGGTTAACTGGTTAATGAGTTAATGGTTAATGGGTTAATGCTCCGCCCCGGCCTCGGCGCGTGCCATCCCAGTCCAGCAAGCCAAACCCCGCTCCGGCGCGTGTCTACCCACCCCAGTAAGCCATAAACCCGCCCCAGCGCTTGTCATTCCAGCCGGCCGCCCTGTCCTCGATCCCGGCCATTTTATCCAACCGGCGGCCGGCGTGGAATCCAGACCTTCAAACATTTATGGAATGGCAATATGGCAGTCTTGGCGTTAGTGGGGATACCGGCGTTTGTGCATTGACCCCCGGCCGACCCCCTACCCAAATTCCCTAAACCGGTCTAAACCCTTTACCCTTCAAGGCTCTGGCGAGACAGCAAATAGTGCTTGACAGCATCTCCGCTCCCTGCCAAAAGTGGATTCGTGGTTCAAAACCCCACCCGACGCAAACCGATAGATTGATAGCCTTAGCTTCTTCAAAAAACCTTTTCCACCCGGTCAGGTCAAGGAAGTCTATGAAAGCAGTAAAGTATACGGTCCCCCTGGACCCCTGTTTTGTCCGCAGCCCCGACCGGCTGTGCGGCGGGGAGCCCCGCAAGAATTTTCCTATCCCCAACCCCAACCAATTTAGCTCACACAATCATCACCCTCAGGGCAACCTAATCCGGAACCGCGCCAAAACCACGGTAACATCGCACATTATCGGCTCACCCGCGCTTCCGTCCCGGCTGTCCCTATTGCCTATCCACCCTCAAGATCAAACAGGTCGGGGGCCCCTGTCTTTTTCCCCCTTCCGTAGTGCCAATCTCACCCACAATTCAAGGAGTCTATTATGAAAAGACTGTTTATCTTCTTCCTGCTCCTGCTCCTGGCGGTTTTTGCCTGGGCCGATACCTACATCATCGGCACCGGAACCTCCACTGGCTCAACCAATCCATTTTATGGTTTGTATGACTATAGTTGGAGCAAGGTTCTTTACACGTCCACAGAACTTTCAACGGCTGGCTTGTCAGCTGCCGACGAAATCACAGGTGTCGGATTCTACGTCGGCAATACGCCGGCCAATTATCCGATGCTGGATCAGCGCATCTATGTGCGCCATTCTAGTACGGCAAACTACGGCACAGCAACCGACGAAACCGGTACAGCCTACCCCAACAATGCCAATTTCACGTATGTATTTCAGGGCAACCTGACTTACAATGGCGGTGGCTGGCATTACATTACCTTCACCACGCCCTTCGTCTGGAACGGAACCGAAGGTCTGGAGTTCCTGTTTGAAAACTGGGACACCGACTATGTGACCGGCTATCCCTCATTCCGCTACACCAGCACCAGCACGAACTACATGACGGTTTACAAAGGTCAGGATACAACGTTTCCTACCACAGTCGGCACCCGGACTTACAACAGGTCGAACATTACCATTGTAACCCCCTCGACCGAACCCCCCAATCCGGCTGTCCTGATTTATCCGACTGATACCGGCTATGCCTTCCTGGACGGGCTCCTGTCCTGGTCCGACGGCGGCGGCATGCCCACCGGTTATAACGTCTTCCTGGATACCGTGGACGCCAGCACCCTGGTCAGCGAAGGCCAGACCGCCACCAGCTACACTCCGGCGCTCGACCCCGGCACCACCTATTTCTGGAAAGTGGTACCCTTCAACGCCAACGGCGAAGCGACCGGAGTCACGACTTGGTCCTTTACCACCCCCACGGCCACCCAACTGGCTGAAAGCTTCGAGGTTGTAACTCCTTTCCTGCCTTTGGGCTGGGCTA
>CAZOVZ010000046.1:0-17033 GCA_964583755.1 uncultured Candidatus Cloacimonadota bacterium | reverse complement strand
TGGGCAGTCGCCAAGCGGTAAGGCAGCAGGTTTTGGTCCTGCCATCCGGGGGTTCGAATCCTCCCTGCCCAGCCATAATATTTTCCAGTGGGATGTCGTCTAATGGTAGGACAGCGGACTCTGGCTCCGTACGTGAGGGTTCAAATCCTTCCATCCCAGCCAGTTAAAGCCCCGGCAGCAATGTCGGGGCTTTTTCTTTTCTAACACAGAGGCACAGAGGGAAAAGAGAATAGATTAGGGATGCACAGGATGAACAGGATGAGGGGGATGGTTACTGACTGGAATAGGACAGGCGACAAAACCACTGCTTACAAAGCATGTATCTCTTTCAAATTGAAATTCTCTATTTCTCCTGGACTGTGTGTCTCTGTTCCTCTGTGTTAAAAACCTACTCCCACTCCGTCCGGTGATAGAGTTTCATCTTTTGCAGATGTTCGGAGTAGGTCTTGGAAAAGTCGTTGCCGCCTTTGCGGTTGGCCACGAAATAAAGGAAATCAGTTTGGGCGGGATTCAGCGCGGCCTTGATCGCCCGCAGCGAGGGGTTGCAGATCGGGCCTGGCGGGAGGCCCGGACTGCGGTAGGTGTTGTAGGCGGAGCTGATGGCGATATCGCCGTAGGTGAGCACCTTGCGTTCGATATCCCGCTGTTCCAGCAGGTAATTGACCGTCACGCAGGATTGCAGGTTCATGCCGCGATCCAGGCGGTTGCGAAACACGCCGGCGATCAGTTCCATCTCCTCCGGGCTGCCGCTTTCCCGTTCCACAATGGAAGCCAGGATCAGCTTGTCGTAGAACCCGGGCTGGGAGTCCGGCGCAATCCCCGCTTCTTTCAACACGGCAAAGAACTGCTCCGTCATGGTCTTCAGCATGTCCCGGGGATTGGTGTCCAAGTCGAAATTGTAAGTCTCCGGATAGAGAAACCCTTCCAGCGAGGGCAGCCGGAAGCCGGTCAATCCGTATACGAAGGCGCTGTCGGTAGCGGCGGCGTAGAGCGAATCGTAGCTGGCCAGGCCGCTGCGGTCCAGCTTTTTCAGGGTCTTGTAGAGTGACAGCCCCTCGGATATCGTCACTTGGAGGGTGTTGATCGTCCCCTGCTCCAGCAGCCTGAGGGTGGCGGGGAGGCTGTAATAGCCGCCCATGCTGTAGGTGCCCGCCTTGAGGTCGCGGTCGGTGCCGCGCAGCCGGGCCAGAAACAGAAACAGCGGCTTGCTGCGGATGATGCCCCGATCCAGCAGCTTGTCCGCGATCACCCGCGCGTTGTCGCCTTTGGCCACTTTCAGGGCGAGTTGATCGGATCTGACGGGGATGAAGATCTGCCAGGCCAGGTAGCCCAACAGCAGCAAAAGGAGAATCAGGGGGAGGAGCAGAGTCGGTTTCAGTTTTTTCATGCTTGGGAGAGGGTGGCCAGATAGCTTTTCAGGATCATCGCCGCGGCCATGGCGTCCTGGATTTTGCGGCGCTGGCGCCAGTCGTAGCCGAGTTTGATCAGTTCATCCACGGCTTCGGAGGTGGAATAACGTTCGTCCCAAGCCCTCACGGGTACGGGCAGCAGGGGGGTGAGCCGGTCTATGAAGGCCAGGGTTTCGTCGGTCTTGGCGGTGTTGCCGCCCTCGATCGCCAGGGGCAGGCCGACGATCACCAGCCCCACGCAGTGTTCGGAGATCAGGTCTGTAAGCGCGGCCACGATGTCGCTGAAGCCGGTGTTGGCCAGCACCTTGAGGGGCTTGGCAAAGATGCGCAATGGATCGCTGAGGGCGACGCCGACCCGCTTGGCGCCATAATCCACCGCCAGGATGCGGCCTTCGGTCAGAGATTGGATTCGTCTCTCCAGATGGCGATGTACCAGCGGTTGGCGACGGGCTTCAGGTAAAAACGGGCCACGCCGTTGGCCGTGAGGGCGCTGTTGGTGCTGTGGTAGGTGAGGATCAGGCTGAAGCCGCAGGGTATGACCACCCAGCTTTCATGTCCCAGTTCCGGATCGGGTTCCCAGATTTCCTCCGGCGGAATGGTCAGACGCAGTTGCAGCTCGTCGGGCGGGAGGTGGCTGCCGTCGGAGGAACCGTCGGTAAAGAGATTGCGGGTGTATTCCACTTCCTGTTCGTAGCCCCACCACGAATCCAGAATGCTGTCGCCGTTGACGTCGATGCCGATCTGGCTGACCTCGGAGGAGATAAGTTCAAAGCGAAAATCCGGAGCCAGGAGGCTCTTGAATATCTCGATGTTCCGCTCGCTGTAGGCGCGTTCCAGGTTGTTCAACAACTCCAGCGGAGTCCGGTTGCGGATCTCAGCGGCGGATTCATCCTGCAACGGCGGGCGGAAGGGATTCCAGCAGCCCGCCAGCAGCAGGGCGAGGGCCAAAAGCAGGAGCAGCTTACTGGAGGTAGTCATACTTGAGCTTGCCCCAGGAAGGGTTGGCGGTGGCACGGTAATCGTACCAGCGTCCGATATACCAGTAACCGCCTGATTTCTGGAAATAGAGCTCCAGGTTGCCGCCGTAGGAGACAGGATTGGCGTTGTCGGAGTCGAACCGGCGCACCTCGTAACCGCGGTAGATCCTGGCGTCGTTGGGTCCGATGTCGTCGGGCTGGCCGGGGAGGGGGTAGAGGCTGACGCTGATGTCGCCGGACTGGTTGTGCAGATTCAACAGCAGGTCCTGCTCCTGTGCGCGGTTGAGGGTGGGGGCCAGGCCGTAGTCGTTGATGTCCTGCGCGGCGAAGTGGAAGGCGAAATCTTCGGTGAAGAGGCCGGCATACTTGATCGCGTTGCGGCTTTCTTCATAGCAATACTCCAGGTTTTCCAGGCAGAGGTCCCAAGCGGTGGCATAGCTGTTCCAGGGCGCGGGCGGGGTGGGAGGGTCGGAATCCCTCACCCGGAACAGGTCGCAACCGCCCAGCAGCGCGAGCAGAAGCAGGAGTATCAGCATATTTCTCATAATCTCATATTCTCATAGCTGTGTATCGTGTCAACTTGTTTTTGCGGCTTGAGCCTGGCCGGCAGTTCCGGGCTGGCAGCAAGGACCCGGCAGCAGGGGAGCAGCAGCCGTTGAGGCGGGTTGCTCACCTGCTTGCCTGCCCCAAACCAAAACTTCCGGAGGTGGCCGCAAGGCGTATCGGCTTTCCCTGCAAGGCTTTTCCCCTCACAGCTAAGTAGAGATTACAAAAAATGAACTTGACAAACCCAGCTCCGCTGATATTCGTGCCCCAGACCCTGAGCTTTGGGGGGTCGGATCCCCAAGGCAAATAATAAATCTGGAGGAATACCATGATAGGTAGCAGAATGAAGAAACTCCGCAAAAACGTAAAACTTTCCCAGACCGCGATGGCCCGCAACCTGAGAGTGCGGCCGTCCGCCATCTCCCAGATGGAAACCGGCAAGATCAAACCCTCGGTGGACACCCTGATCCTGCTCTCGGAAAAGTTTGACGTGAATCTGCACTGGATGATCACCGGAGAAGGCTCCATGTATGAGATCGCGGGCGACGCTGAAGGCAGCACCGAACGCAGGCTGGAAAAGATCCGCAGCTTCATCAACCAGGAGATGACGACCCTGGTGAAAGCCCGCGAAGACAACCCCGAAGAGCGGGTGATCGAGCTGGCGGTGCGCGGCGAGATCCCGGCTGGAAAGCCTCTGGCCAGCGCGGATACCAGGCTGGATTGGATCGCGGTGCGCAAAGGCATGCTGGCCGGCGTTCCCGGCGACTACATCGCCCTGAGGGTGAACGGACGCAGCATGGAGCCGGATATCCATCACAACGACGTGGTGGTGATCCGCAAAAATACAGACTGGCGCAAGCTGGAAGGCCAGGTCTGCGCGGTCCGGATCGACGGCGAGATCACCCTCAAGCGCCTCACGCTGGACGACAGCAAAAAGATGGTGGTCCTGCTCTCCCTCAATGAGGCCTACCAGCCGATCCTGGTGGATCCCAGCGCGCATCAGGACCTCTCGCTGCTGGGCTCGCTGCACATGCTGCAGCGCAAGCTCTGACGGTGTGACCGATGCTGACAGTCATGCTCATCCTGCTGGCGGTTGCCTGCCTGCTGGCGGCGATCATCCTGATCGTGATCATCGTGGGACAGGGAAAGAACGCCGCGCTGGCCGGCTCGGTCGACCGCATCGCCACCTCCCTGGACGCCTTTGAGCGCAGCCAGAAAGAGGACAGCCAGCGCCTCAGGACGGAACTGCTGGGCCAGCAGGGCGAAACCCGCCGGGAGCTGACGACCACTCTCCTGCAACAAAAAGACAGCATCGCGGCCGAGAGCCGCAACAACCGCGAGGAAACCGCCGCCGCCCTGGCCCGCCTCAACCAGCAGATCAATGAGGACGCGGGGAAAAACCGTGGCGAACTGAACACCGCGCTGAACAACCTGTCGGAGTCCCTGGCCCGCCTCAACCAACAGATCAATGAGGACGCTGGCAAAAACCGCGGCGAACTGAACACCTCGCTGAACGGCCTCTCGGAATCCCTGGCCCGCAAGCTGCAGGAGCTGACCGGCGAGCAAAAGACCCAGTTCGAAGCCCTGAAATCCGCCATCGAAGGCCGCCTGGAGCAGATCCGCGCCAACAACGAGACCAAGCTGGAAGAGATGCGCAAAACGGTTGACGAGAAGCTGCAAAGCACGCTGGAAAAGCGGCTGGGAGAATCCTTCGCCCAGGTCAGCGAGCGGCTGGAACAGGTCCACAAAGGCCTGGGAGAGATGCGCACCCTCGCCAGCGGCGTGGGCGACCTCAAGAAGGTGCTGGTCAACGTGAAAAGCCGTGGCGTGATGGGAGAGATCCAGCTGGGCAACATCCTGGAGCAGACGCTCACGCCGGCTCAGTATGTGCGCAATTTCAAGCCTTTCAAACTCCGCTCCGAAGTGGTGGAATTCGCCATCCAACTGCCAGGACGCGGGGATGAAGCGGAATCCTTGTATCTGCCGATCGATTCCAAGTTTCCGATCGAGGATTACCACCGCCTGGTCGACGCCTTCGAAGCCGGCGATCCGGACAAGGCCGAGCTCGAACGCAAGGCTCTCTACGCCAGGATCCGCGGCTGCGCCAGGGATATCCGCGACAAATACATCAATCCGCCGGTGACCACCGATTTCGCCCTGCTGTTTCTGCCGTTTGAAGGCCTGTTCGCCGAGGTGATGCGGGATCCCGACCTGTTTGAGACGGTTCGCCGCCAGTATCAGGTGGTCATCGTCGGCCCCACCACTGTTTCCGCCCTGCTGAACAGCCTCCAGATGGGCTTCCGCACCCTGGCCATCGAAAAGCGCAGCAGCGAGGTCTGGAACATCCTCGGCGCCATCAAGACGGAGTTTGGCAAGTTTGGCGAAGTGTTGGAAAAGACGCAGAAAAAGCTGCGCGAAGCCTCCAACTCGATCGATACCGCCCACACCCGCAGCCGCCAGATCGAGCGCAAACTGAAAAAAGTACAGGAACTCCCCGCGGAGGAGAGCAGGCTGATGCTGGATATGGGCGACGCGGGGGAAGAAATGCTTGACAAAGAGCCGGATGAGGAATTGGCAGAAATCAGCCAGACAGAATCTTAAACAATGCAGAAATAAACCTTTGGGAGGTTAAAACATGTTTCTGACCGGAAAGCAAATGGGCGAGGTGTTTCTGAAAGCGAAAAAGCAACGCTTCGGGATCATCGCCTCCAACGTGGTCTTCGACACCCAAATCCGCGCCATCGTGCAGGGCTATGCCGCCGTGAACTCCGACGGCCTGATGCAGATGAGCAGCGGGGCGTGCAAATTCGCGGCCGGGGAATCCCAGGACATCAAAGCCGGCGCGCAGCTGATCTCCGCCATGATCCGCACCTTCGCGCAGCAATTTCCCCACAGCGGCGTGGGCCTGCACATCGACCACGCCACCCCGAACTACTTTGATTTCATCGTCTACTGCGTGGAGAACGGCCTGGTCACCTCGGTGATGATCGATGCCTCCAAGGAAGACCTGGCGGAAAACATCCGCATCACCAAAGAAGTGGTTGCCGTGGCCCACCAGCACGGGATCATCGTGGAGGGAGAGATCGGCCACATCAAGGGAACCGAAGACGAGATCGTCTCCGACACCGAGCTCTACACCCGCCCGGAAGAGGCCCTGGAATTTGTCCAAAAGACCAATGTGGACCTCTTCGCCGCCTCCGTGGGCACCAACCACGGCGTCTCCAAGGGCGAGAACATCGTGCTGCGCCTGGATCTGATCAAAGAGATCGACGACCTGCTGATCAAACACGGCGTTGAGAGGGGCCTCGTATTGCACGGGGCTTCCGGGCTCACGGACCAGCAGCAGGTGACAGCCATCGCCAACGGCGTGGTCAAGATCAACAAGGACACCCACTACCAGATGGACATGGCCACCGCCATCCAGGCCTACTGGGAAAAGGAAAAATACGCCATCGTCTGCCCGCCCGACGTCGCTCGGGAAGCCTATGTCCCGGACAAAGGCAAATTCGATCCGCGCAAATGGCTGGCCAAAGGCGAGGAGCGGATGAAGGAAACCGTCAAGGGCTTCTGCCTGGTTACCGGCAGCGCCAACAACAGCATCTTAGCCTGAAAGGAGTACATATGTCAGAAGTAGCAATCAACGGATTTGGACGCATCGGACGCCTCGTTCTGCGGGCGATCCTCAAATTCCATCCCGAGATCAATGTGGTCGCCATCAACGACCTCACGGACGCCAAGACCCTGGCCCACCTGTTCAAATACGACAGCGTGCACCATATCTTCGACGGCGAGGTCAGCCACACGGAAAACAGCCTGATCGTGGGCGGAAAGACCATCCGCATCTATGCCGAGAAAGACCCCGAAACCCTCCCCTGGAAAGAGCTGGGAGTGGATTACGTGATCGAGTCCACCGGCGTTTTCAACAACCGGGAAAAGATCTCCAAACACTTCAAAGCCGGCGCCAGCAAGGCGATCCTGACCGCTCCCGCCAAGGACGAGATCGACGCCACCGTCGTGATGGGAGTCAACCATCTGGCCCTCAAGCCCGAACACGCCATCGTTTCCAACGCGTCCTGCACCACCAACTGCCTGGCCCCCGTGGTCAAGGTCCTGCAGGATAAATTTGGCATCGTGAACGGCCTGATGACCACCATCCATTCCTACACCAACGATCAGCGCATTCTGGACCTGCCCCACAGCGACCTCCGCCGCGCCCGCGCCGCCGCCATGAGCATGATCCCCACCTCCACCGGCGCCGCCAAGGCGATCGGGCTGGTGATCCCCGAACTGGCCGGCAAGCTCGATGGCATGGCCATCCGCGTTCCCACTCCGGACGGTTCGCTGGTGGACCTCACCCTCAATCTCGAGCGCGAAACCACCAAAGACGAGCTCAACGCCGCCATCAAAGAAGCCGCCGAGACCTATCTGAAGGGGTATCTGATGTACACCGAGGAACCCCTGGTCTCGATCGACATCGTCGGCAACAGCCACTCCTCGGTCTTCGACGCCCTCTCCACCACCGTGAAGGGCAAGCTGGTCAAGGTGCTCAGCTGGTACGACAACGAATGGGGTTATTCCTGCCGCGTGGTTGACCTGCTCGACCACATGATGAAGCTCCAATAAGCTTTCCGCGGGGCGGCTGGCCACAGCCGGCCGCCCCCAGGAGCGACATGGCCAGATACTTTTATTCCCTCGAAGGCCGCAGCCGTGGCCCCGCCTCCCCGCGCGACATCATGGACCTGATCCTGGCAGACAAGCTGACCCTGGATTCCTACGTCCAAAAGGACCGCGACCCCGCCTGGAAAAAGATCTCGGAGCTCCCCGAGCTGATGCGCTATCTCCACGAATCCGACTTCCGCCTGCCCGCCGCGGATCCCAAACTCGAGGGTTTCGAGGCGGCCGGGGACGAAGCTCCGGTGTTTTTCCACATCCCGCTGTCACGGTTGATCCTGGGCAGCCTGATCAGCCTCGGTCTCTACGAGGGCTACTGGTTCTACAAAAACTGGAACTATCTGCGCAACAACCGCAAAGGCAAGACCGGCAGCTCCTTCTGGCGCGACAGCATCAATCCCCTGGCGATAGTGAATGTCTTCTACCAGATTTCGGTGGATAAAGAGCTGAACTCCGCGCTGCGGGCTCCCAAGGATTTCAGCGGCTACGGGACCCTGTGGCTGATCTTTGTGCTGGTCTCCCTGACCCTGTTCTTTTTGGTGGGATCGCTACCCTGGTATCTGGGCCGGGTCCTGGATCTGGTGTTTTTCCTGGTCCCGCTGTGGTTTTTGGTGCGGGTGCAGGGCTATGTGAACGCGGCCAACGCCAGACTGGGGCGCCGCTACACTCCAGCTTCCCTGGGCCACTATGTGGTCCTGATCGTGGGCGCGATGTCGGCCCTGTTCTGGCTGACCTCGATGTTGCGCCAAGCCTTCAGCCTCTTCAAGCTGCTGTTTTAACCGCCCGCGGCGGAACCCTACTCTCCCGCTTCTTCCTTTTCCTGGCGGTGTTGGATCGAATCCTTCAGATGCGAGCGTTTGGAGATGCGGATCAGCCAATAGACGAACGCGGCCAGCAGCAAGGCCACCAGTAGCCCCAATACGTAAACGAACCAGGGGCGGCCCTTTTTCATCTCCACGCTCATGACCTCATACCTGTTCCACATCTGCAGGGTGTCGTAGCTCCAGGAAATGGTCTTTTTGCCCAGGTCGGTGTTTTCCGCCAGGGCGTTGGTCGCGAGGATTTTCCAGGGCAGGTGGATCTTGTAGCTCCAGACGGGATGCTTGGTCTGCTGTTGGGAATAGATGCCTTCCAGGATGTCGTCGCCGTCAAATTCCTCTTCCTGGCTGCCCAACGAGATGCGGCGTTTGAAGATCAGGTTACCGCCGGGCTCCTGATTGAGGGTGATCTTGCCCCAAAAATCGGCGCTGCTGATCTGGTCGTTGATGTTGTTGAAAGCTTCGAGGCTGTCAAACTTGAAGGTGACGCTGTAGACAACGTTTTCCCCAACCCTGGAGACCTGGGAATCCACCAGGTGTATGCCCGGCAATTCCGCCTTGTTCATGATCTCTTCGGTGTTCACGTAGTTGGAGCGGTGCACCAGGCGGATCCTGGCCTTGCCTGATCCATCCGGATTCAGCCACAGCTCCTCGTCATACTCCACGCAGGCTGTCAAAGCCAGGAGCACAATCAGCATTAGCGTCAGTCGTTTCATCGGTTGCCTGTACCTCGCGGGAAAATTCCCAGTTTATTCTACACAATTGGATATGCTCTTTTTTGGCAAGGAAAAAAAACGGCTCCGCCCTCCGAAAAATTCTATTGACAAAACTAACTGGCTTTGGGGGAATAGAACCAAGCCAAAAAATCAAGGAGTTCAACATGACAGAACTGCGTCAGATATACCATTGCCCGATTTGCGGCAACCTTGTGGAAGTCATCGGCGCCGGCGGCGGAGAGCTGGTCTGCTGCGGGGAACCGATGAAACATCTGGAAGGCAACACCGTCGATGCGGCCAGGGAAAAACACGTGCCCGTGATCGCCGAACAGGGCGACAAGATCCTGGTCACGGTCGGCGCCGTGCCCCATCCCATGGAAGAAAAACACTATATCACCCTGATCGAGGTGCTCACCGCGAACAAGGTCTACCGCAAAGAGCTCAAGCCCGGCGACAAGCCTGAGGCCAGCTTCCGCGTCAAACTCGCCAAGGTGATCGCCGTCCGCGAATATTGCAACCTGCACGGATTGTGGAAAACCGTCTGAGCTGAAAGGAGAATCCCCCCCATGTCTTTCAAAGAAACCCGCACCGCTGAAAACCTGATGAAATCCTTCGCCGGCGAAAGCCAGGCCCGCATGCGCTATCTCTACGCGGCCAGCACCGCCAAAAAAGAAGGTTTCGAGCAGATCTGCCTCATCTTCACCGAAACCGCCGACAACGAAAAGGAACACGCCAAGCTGTTTTTCAAACACCTGCTCAAACAAGGCTTGGAAGGCTCGCCGATCAACATCATGGCCACCTATCCCGTGGCCTGGTCCCCGGACAGCACCCTCAAAAACCTGGAATACGCCGCCAATGGCGAAAAAGAAGAATGGACCGAGCTTTACCCCATGTTTGCCGAAATCGCCGAGGAAGAGGGATTCAAGGACATCGCCCTCACCTGGCGCCTGATCGCGAAAGTGGAAAAAGAACACGAAGCCCGCTTCCGCAAGCTTTACAACAATGTCAAAGACCTGAAAGTCTTCAAAAAAGACGGCGCGGTGTTTTGGAAATGCCTCAATTGCGGCTACATCCACCAGGGTGCCGAAGCTCCCGCCACCTGCCCCTGCTGCTTGCACCCGCAGGCCTTCTTTGAAGTGCACTGCGAAACCTACTAATGGAGGATACAATGCAAAAATACCAATGCATAGCCTGTGGCTGGATCTATGATCCCGCCGAAAACGACAACATTCCGTTCGAAGAGCTGCCCGAAGACTGGGTGTGCCCGGAATGCGGAGTCGGCAAAGACATGTTCGAGCCGCTCGATTAACCTGATCTGACCACGGAAAGCCTGCCTCGCGCGGGCTTTCCTTTTTTTGCTTTCACCATTTTCCCCAGAGGACCCATGACCATCAGCGAATTCAACGAAATACTGGACTTTGCCGTTTCCCGCGAACAGGAAGCGGTGAGATTTTACCGCGATCTCCAGGCCGAAGCCAAATTCCACGCCCAGCTCGACATGCTCAAGGATCTCGAGGCCATGGAAATGGGCCACGTCATCGTGATCGAAAACATCCGCCGCACCGGGGTCTCCGAATCCGACATCCCCAAGGTCCAAAACCTCAGAATCAGCGAATACCTCACCACCGACGCGGACAAGCTGGAACTCAACTATCAAAACATCCTCATCAAGGCCATGAAGCGCGAGGAAGGCTCCTACAAACTCTATTCCGAACTCGCCGCCAAGTTTGCCGATCACGACATCGCCACCCTCTTTCGCAAACTCGCCGCCGACGAAGCCAGGCACAAGCTGATCTTCGAAAAACTCTACGACGACTGGATCAGCGCCGGCAATTGAAACTCGCCCTGGACACCTCGCAGGCTTCCGGCTCCCTGGCCCTCTGGGACGCCGGCAGGGTGGTCTATAGCGCCTGTTTCGACATCAGCATCACCCACAGCGAGACCCTGATGCCCCAGGTGGACCACGCCCTGCGCTTTTGCGGCTTTGGCCCCGCCGATCTCGAAGCCGTGCTGCTGACCATCGGGCCGGGCTCATTCACCGGACTGCGCATCGGCCTCGCCACCGCCAAGGGCATCGCCTACGGGCGCCAGATCCCCCTGCTCCCCTTTTCCACCCTGCTGCTCTGCGCCTTGGAGCGCCGCTGCTGCGGCCGGAAAATCCTGGCTGTGCTCGACGCCAAGATGAAGGAGTGCTACGCCGCCCTCTACGATGAGGAATTGGTTGAGCTGATTTCGCCCCGGGTGGTGAAACCGGAGGAAATCCCCGCCTGGGAGATCGACGGCGCCTACCTGCTGGGCAGCGGGGCCGCCCTCCTTGATCCGGAAGCCCTGGCCGCAAAAGGCCTGGTCCCGGTGCCCGCCGCCCCGCTCAACGCCGCCGGTTTGTTTACCCTGGAACAGCTCTTTCCCCCTCCAAAAACCTACGATTTTACCGCCATAGCGGAACTCGAACCCCAATATCTGAGGGAATCAACCGCCCAGATCAGGAAAAACTGAACCCCCCCTTTCGCCATTGAACGTGGCGGCGGATTCCAATCCGCCGGAACCTTTGGTTGTTTTTTGTTTTTTCGGCGGTTCTAAGATTGAACGTGGCGGCGGATTCCAATCCGCCGGAACCTTTGGTTGTTTTTTGTTTGTTCGGGGGTTTTAAGATTGAACGTGGCGGCGGATTCCAATCCGCCGGAACCCCCTAATCTGAATCTAGAATAAGCAGAATAAGCAGGATAAGCAAATGCATGCTTATTCTAAACCACTATAATTTGCAATAAGTTACGGCTAGAATAAGCAGAAAACACCCCTTAGTGGGGCGGGAAGCGAGAGCAGAGTCCTGAGAGAGTAAAGATAATGTAATAACTATATATATCAGTATTATATAGATATATAGTATTATATACTAATATATTTTATAATTACTTAATCTTAACTCTTAACCCATCCTGCCCCCGTATTTGGCCGGATGCCCCTATAAGCGCTTTTTTGCTTATTCTAGCCATAACTCCCTGTCCTGCAATAAGTTTAGGATAAGCAAGGCTTTGCTTATCCTGCTTATTCTAGATATTCTATTTATCCGTAACCCACCCTATCAGGTTAGCCTTACTTTTTTCCTTATTTTTCCCATAGATCTGCGTTCTCTTTTAACCCCTCCAATTTGCGTAATTCGTGCAGTTTGTGGACAACCCCTCCAATCCTGATCATCTTCTTCATCCCTGATCCATTCTCCCCCATTAACCCGTTAACCCATTAACCCGTAACCCAAAGAATTATCCGTAACCCACTATCTATAGAGGGCATTGTTCCTTATTGCAATCCTCAATGAATCGTGTAATCCACCCGAAGAGTTCCCGTCCCACGCTCGCCAACTCTCACGGTGGATAAGGAGATTCAAAGGGGAATGGAATGAGGGTGAAAGCGTGGAAGGGTGGAAGGGTGAAATGGTGAAAACCCCAACCGATCCGCCACGCGTTCCGCGACGGACAGGCATGATGCAAACATGGCTCGCGCACGCTCTCTGCCCTGGCAGCGTGGGTTCATTGCTCGCGCGCTGTTTGAAGTCCAAAGCCCCAAATGAGGCCGGGAAAGAGGCAAAGCTGGCTCAGGGGCTTTGAACTCCGAAATGAGATACGTGGCGGCGGATTCCGGTCCGCCGACATTTTACCCCGGATGTCCGTAGCACCAGACGCCATTCCTCTGTCATTCCGGTCTTCGCCGGAATGACGGGGGCGCCTGGCCCGGCAAAAAGAGCTAAGTTGTCCAGGTTTGCGGTAAAAGTCAAAAAAAAGCTTGACAAATAACCTTGCAGAGATATCGTCGAGTTATCAAATTATGGAGGTGGTACAATGCGCTACAAGAAGATGTACCTCGTGTTACTCTCGTTGGTACTGCTTTTGTTCTTGGTAACTGCCTGCGACAACGATCTGGTGAAGCCCCAGGCTTATCTGCCAGACAACGCGGACTTCCAACCCCTGTTCAACCGGGACATACTGGTCTCCCCCAACGGCGACTGCTATCCCGGATATCGCAACTACAACATCCGCCCCGACAGGGTCAGCCTGACCTGGGAGGCCAGCGGGGACGGAAATTTCCTGGCCTACAAGATCTATCGGGAGGCCACCCTGCTGGGCACCCTGTTTGAGCCAGAGGTGACCGCCTGGGTGGATTCCAATCTGGTCCAGGACACCGAATTCACCTACTCCGTGGCGACCCTGGTGCGCACCGGGCTCAGCCTCTGCGACACCGTGACGGTGAAAACCGCTTCGCTGCAACCGCCGGAAGTGGAATTCCGGGTGAACAGCAACAACATGGTGATCCTGCGTTGGACCGATCTCAGCGACATCCCCGGCAATTTCAAGATCTACCGCAACGGCAACCTGATCGCCGACGTCCCCGAGGCCCTGCCCGCCACTCACACGCGCGTCTACACCTATCAGGACAACGCGGTGGATCAATTTAACATGTACAGCTATCAGATCATGAAATCCGGGACCATGGACGCGACTCCGATGTCCGCCCCGCTGAATGTGTTTGTGGATTACGACATGGATCCGCCGCATCTGAACCCCTTGGTCCAGATCTCGCTGGAGCCGGAAGTGAAGCTGGAATGGGAAGACAACAGCCAAAGCGAGACGGGATTCCGCGTCTACCGCCGCCAACAGGGCGCGGTGGATTTCGCCTTGGTGGGAACGGTGCAGCAACCCTCGGAAAACATATTCATCGACGCCGATGGCGCCCTCAGCATCGGCAACACCTATGACTACTACCTGACGGCGATCGATACCGACAACTCCCCGGTCTATGAATCCAATCCGTCCAACACCCGCAGCATCACGCTTTCGGAGAATATCAACGTGGAATGGCAGGTGGCGCTGATCGACTCCTACGGCGACGGCTGGAACGGCGGCGCGCTGAGCGTTTACGTGAACGGCAATGCGGTGCTGGCCAACCTCACGCTGAACAGCGGCGGCGGCCCCCTCTATTATGACTTTGAGGTGTTTGACGGGGATGGGATCACCACGGATTACACGACCGGCGGCTGGTCCTACGAAAACTACTATGCCATCCTGGACCACAACGGCGCCATAGTGGCGGAATCTGGAGGAACCTGGAACAATCCCGGCGAATCGACTCCGCAAGACATCACGGCGCCAATCATCGTGGACCTCGGCGGAGGCAAGACGGCGGCGGACTTCTGGTCCCTGATGGGAGGTGACAAATGAGACAATTGCTGATACTGGCCATGCTGATCGCCTGCACGGGCCTGATCGCGGAGGTGGGAGTGAATTCCTTCCGCCATCGCTCCACCTGCGGCGCGCTCGACGACGACCTCGAATACGCCTTCGACCCGGTCGACCTCTACCATTTCCAGGGTAGCAAATTCTTCAGCAGCCTGAACAACATCGACAGCGAAGACCGCCTGCTGATGAACAGCGGCGGCAACTCCCTGCTGCTCGGGGCCGCCACGGACGACGCGTTTTTTGAAAATCTAAAAGCCGCCGTGCTGTTTACCTATTACGACAACAGATACGCCCAGCCCTTTGAATATTACGCCGATCCCTATGGCGAGATCACCCAGACCGGTTACGGGGAAGGGGAGTATTTTTGGCAATCGTATTTCGACAACAACGACAACGGGCTCTACGACACCTATCAGACCATGCGCCAGAGGTTTGACAGCAGCGGACGCCAGCAGGGCAATTCGCAGTTTCTGGTGCTGAACTACGCGCTGACGGAACGTTCCGCCCTGGGCTTCAAGATCGGGCAGCGAAACTTCGGCTGGTCGGACACCAACGCGTCCTCCACCCTGTTGGATTTTGAGGAAGGCAGCCCCAGCCAGGATTATCATTATACCAACGAAAGCCTGGCGGATATGGATCCCTCGGTGCCGTTTTTCCACGACGAAACCCTGGAGCAGGGAGATTTTGGCTATGGTTACAGCCATTCCGAATTTCTGACCGAACTGGGCTACACAAGGTATTGCGAAAACGGTGAAGCATCGCTCCTGTGGTCGTTTAACTACCTCAAAAGAAAGGAATTCATAGACGACTCCGCCTACATCATCGAGCGTGAATACCACTCTGACGAGGGCGGCGAAGAGGATGTGATCGAATACAGTGCAGATGAATCCCAAAAGCAGGATGAATCCGATGGCGGGATCGCCAACCGTTTGTCGGGCCGGCTGCGCAAAACCCTGATCCCCGGTCCGGACCTGCGCCGATCCGGTTATTGGAGTTTGGGCCTGGGAGTGGGCCTGCGCAATCTGGGCGCCGATTACAGCGAGAAATACAGGTTTCAGGAAAATGTGCCCCAAAACAACTTTGAGTGGACGCTTGAGGACTACCAGGTGGATGGCGGCATCCTCGGCCTGGGCTTCAACGGCTTCCTCCGCCTCAATTATCCGCTCAACGAAAACACTTTCCTGGGCGCGGGGATTCTCTACGATCACAATCGGGATAAACTGACCGGCGATTTCGATTACAAGTATACCGAGATAGACACCACCTTTGCCGGCGACGATAAAGATTGGGTGGCGACGGCCGTGAGTACGTCCCACTCCCAGGGCGATGTGGAAGAACTGGACTGCCGGGGGACTCTGACGGTGCCCGTCGGCCTGGAATACTGGTTTGGCAAAGACCGGAAATGGGCGATGCGGGTTGGCACCGTATTTACCCAAATCTATAGTACCACCAACCAAAGCTACCAGTATACGCTGATCGAGCCCACCCTGGTGCAGGAAACCGATGCCGACGACCCGGATAACCCCTATTCCTACAACGAGGACAATACCTGCCTGATGGAAAGCAGCAGCTACAAGTACAAGGAATCAACCACGGATTATTGCTACGGGCTCTGCTACCAGGCCAACGACAACCTCCAGATCGAACTGATGGGGATGTTTGACGAGTATGACATCAACCTTTGGAATACCGACTTCTTCCGCAACCTGAGGTTTGCCTTCACAGTCAGCTTCTGAACCGGTTGATCAAGCTGCATGGGGGCGGCTGCGGCTGCCCCTGTTTTCCCCTGCGCCGGCTTGCCTGAAAGGGTGTTGCCTGTGAAGAAAAGGTCAGCTCTGATCTGTCATTCCAAGCGGCGGCTGGCTGGAATGACACGCTAAGGTTGGGTGGTGGTGGTCTGGGGTGGGTTGCCATACCGGGGTTTTCTGGATTCCGGGTCTACGCGCTTTAGTCCGCTGGCCCCGGCGTGTGTCATTCCAAGCGGCCGCCTGACCGGTGACCTTCACATCTATAGTGACCCGCGGCCGCTGTGGAATCCAGCATTGAGGGGGTAATGCCCAAGTTTGACATGCCTGCTGTGTGGAGACGGGAGTGGGTTTACCACTGAAGCGCTGACAACACCAGGACGCTTTGCTTGAAGATGTTTTACGGCCTGGATTCCACGCCAGCCGCAGGTTACTGTAAGTGGGTAGGTTACCGGTCAGGCGGCTGGCTGGAATGACACGCTAAGGTTGGGTGGTGGTGGGCTGGGGTGGGTTGTCGGGTTGGGTGTTTCTGGATTTCGGGTCGGGGCCCGGAATGACACGCTGAGGCTGGGTGGTTGTGGGCTGGGGTGGGTTGTCGGTTTGGGGTTTTCTGGATTCCGGGTCGGGGCCCGGAATGACAAAAGAATGAATGGATTCCGGGTCTACGCGCTTTAGTCCGCGGGCCTCTGAGTGTGTCATTCCAAGCGGCCGCCTGACCGGTGACCTTCACATCTATAGTGACCCGCGGCCGCTGTGGAATCCAGCATTGAGGGGGTAATGCCCAAGTTTGACATGCCTGCTGTGTGGAGACGGGAGTGGGTTTACCACTGAAGCGCTGACAACACCAGGACGCTTTGCTTGAAGATGTTTTACGGCCTGGATTCCACGCCAGCCGCAGGTTACTGTAAGTGGGTAGGTTA
>CAZOVZ010000045.1:0-17338 GCA_964583755.1 uncultured Candidatus Cloacimonadota bacterium | reverse complement strand
TAGCTGACGTCGTCCTGGGCTTTGCGGGAACGGTAGCGGCCGAAGGATTGGCAATAGAAGTCGTCCAAGGACATGAAGTAGACGGAATCCCGGGGCCGGAGCGCCATCAGCACCAGGTTGCCCTCGCCGTTGTAGGCAAAGGGCTGGATCAGGTTGAAGGTTAGCTCGTCCTGATCTCCGCCGTCTATGTCCACCAGGCCGTCAAAGACCAGCGTGAGTTCGGTGGAGGGGATCCAGCCCGCGGAGAGGTCTGGCAGGTTGGTGGTTCCCAGCCAGAGGCGGATTGGTTTTTGCAGTATGGTGCTCACAAAGTCGAGAGGAAAGCGCAGGGCGGTGATGTCGCCGTTGAAATTGGGCAGGTCTTCCGGGTAGTAGAGGGTTTCATAGATCGAGGTCCGCCAGTAGAAATCGATGGGGACCTTGCCGGTATAGGCGCCGGTGCCCGCTGTGATGGAATGGACCCCGGCGGGGTTGACCTCCAAAGCCAAAAGCTGGGTGGGGTCATTGACGGAATCTTCGTCCCCGGCGAGGACGACCCTGCCGCGGATTTGGTCCGGACCGGGGTTGAGCGGGGTCCACACCAGGTTGAAGTCCGCGCTTTGATTGGGTTGGAGGGGGGTCCCGGGCTGGCTGGCGATCAAGGTGCCGACGCCGTCCTCGAGGATGACCTGATAGGCGGATTGGGGCGTGGTGCCGTTGTTTTGCACCCTCACCGTGTAGACCGATCCTGCGCTTTGGGTGGGGGTCTGGTTGCCGATCAGTTCAATGGCGGCGAGGTCGTTGGCGGGCATCCATTCGAACCGGACGTTGTCCAGATACATGATCAGGGGATTGGGGGCGCCTCCGTGCTTGAAGGCGAAATAGCGGCCCAGATCGGCCTGGCCATGGAAATTGACCAGGCATTCCGTCCAGTTTGGCTCAGGCACGCCATCGAAGGAGCCGATCGCGGTGAAGGTGGCGGGATCGGCGGGATCGCTCAAAAACCCCACCTGCAGCAGGTCCTGATAATAACCGCGCAGATTGAAACGGCAGCGGATCTGGTTCAGCGGCAGGCTGGGGTCCAGCTGGGGCGAAACAAGCAGCACCACGGCGTTTTCATCCAGATAATTGTAGAGAAAAACGCTGTGGGGCTGGGTCAAACAGTGCTCGTCCGTGATCTCAACCCCGTCGACCGGATAGGTCTGGTCAAATTGGACGATGCTGCTCCAGCCGGGGGGAAGATTGGGAAACTGGGTGGTGTCAAAAAACTCGCCCCAAGGTATGGAGTTGATGTTTTGGGCGCCGAGCGTTGCGCCGGCCAACGACAAAAGGCATAGTGCCAAAATGGTGCAGTAGCTTGCTTTCATGGCTCACTCCCTGTGGATGTTGACCACATGGATTATTTGTTGCAATAATCGTTCCAAACAGCCGGAATCATACTCGATCCGGGGTGGTTTGATCCTCCACCGTGGGGAACGCGGCGCAAAATCCGCGTTCGGCTGGGAGCCTTGAGCAGGGCTACTGATAGAGGAAGCGTTTGATCTTTTGGGTGGCGGTCTTTTCGAAGGGTTCCATCTGCTCAATGATCTTGTGGACGCGGGAAAAGGAGGCGAGGTTTTGGTTGGTGCGGGCGCGGATATCCTCCACGAGGCCGGAGACCAGCTTTTCGCCGAGGGTGGAGCCCATTTTGTCCAGATGATGCTGTTTTTCCAGGTATTCCTGGTTCAGAAAGACCCTGGCGACGATCTGTCCGCCGGATTCCAGGACCAGGGATTCGAGCACTGCCTCGTGTTCGTTGAGTTTGGCTTCAATCTCTTCGGGGTAGATGTTTTCGCCGGAGGCGGCCACGATCACGTTTTTGCTGCGGCCGATGATGTAGAGGTCCCGTCCCTTGCGCAGCACGCCGAGGTCGCCGGTCTTGAAATAGCCGTCTTCCGTAAAGGCTTCGGCCGTGCGCTGGGGATCTTTGTAGTAGCCTTTCATCACGGTGACGCCTTTCACCTGGATCTCGCCGATGCGGGTCTTGGGATCGGGATCGGCGATGCGGACCTGGAGGGTGTCCAGGGTCTTGCCGGTGCCGCGGAAATTGACCTGTTGGGGGCTGCTGCCGGCGATCAGGGGCGAGGTCTCGGTGAGCCCGTAGCCGATGGCGTAGGGGAAACCGGCTTCAAAGAGGAAGCGTTCCACCTCAAAGGAGACCTTGGCTCCGCCGATGCCAAAGAAATGGAGCTCGCCGCCGAAGGTTTTCATCAGCTTTTTGCCGGCCACCTTGTGGAGCAGCTTGCGGGAGGGGGGAAGCTGGTAGAGGCGGCGAAAGGCGAAATTGGAATTGAGCTGGGGATAGATCTGCATCTTGAAAATCTTTTCGATGATCAGGGGCACGGTGAGGATCATCGTGGGGCGGATCTTTTGCATGGCGGGGATCAGCACGCGGGCGGTCGGAGGTTTGTCCAGATAATAGACGCAGGCTCCCTGCATCATCGGGATGAGGAAGCCGATGGTGCATTCGTAGGTGTGGGGCAGAGGGAGGATCGAGAGCAGGCGGTCGTGTTCATCCATGTGTTGAAATTGGGTGGTGATGTAGGCGTCCATCACGAGGTTTTTGTGGGTAAGCATCACGCCCTTGGAGAGGCCGGTGGTGCCGGAAGTGTAGATCAGGGAGGCCAGGTCGTCTTCCGATACCGGGCTTTTGGCGAGGCCGATGGCCTTCATGGCCTTGGTCCGCAGCATCTGCAGCTGCTTGCCCTGTTCGTAGATGAATTCCTGCAGTTTGGCCTTCGGAACATGAGGCTGCAGGGGCTCGAAGTTGTCCATCGCCACCAGGGTCAGCTTGGGGTCCAGCTCCGCGTAGCCGATCTTGTCGTATTGCGCGGAGGAGACAAAGACCAGCCTGGCCTCCGAATGGCGGAGGATGTGGAGGATCTCGTTGACGTGAAAATCCACCAAAATCGGGACCACCACGGCGCCCATGGATACGATCGCGAGATAGGCCACGCCCCAGTTTGGCATGTTCTGGCTGAGAATCACCACCCGGTCGCCCTTGACGACGCCGTGTTCGGCCATCAACAGGATCAGGGCATCGATCTGCTGACGCAGGTCGCGGTAGGTGACGGGTTCGCCATCCACGTTGGAGAGGGCGGGGCGGCCGGAATAGAGCTCACAGGAGCGGTCTATCATGGCTTTCAGGGTCGGTTCATAGGGTGGCTTCATGGCTACTCCCGGTATGGTTGCAAATAGAATCAATAAGCGTATAATAAACTGATTTCCAATCAAATCTGAAGTGCCAAATTACGTCAAGTAAAAAGACCTGGAGCGCAAGCCAAAGGTTTTTGCGAGCCGGAGCGCGAAAAAAGTCATTGACAGAATCAAGGGTCGCCTGATTGTGCACATATGTTCACAACAAAGAGGTTCAGATGGGAAGAAATCGCGTAAGCAGATACGTGCAGACAACACCTGCCGTCAAGGGATTCAGGCCATTCGGACGGTTGCGGGGACGGCGCGGGTCGGTGATCCTCAACCTGGATGAATACGAGGCGATCCGGCTCTTGGACTACGAACACCTCACGCAAGAGGAGGCGGCCGTGCGGATGGGTGTTTCGCGCCCGACCCTGACCCGCATCTACGAACGGGCGAGGGTGACATTCGCCACCGCTCTCGTTGAGGGATGCGAATTGCAAATCGGGGGCGGCGAGGTCAGGCTGGGGAGGCATCTCTATCTCTGCGAGGACTGCGGAACCCAGCTGGAAAGCGCTGAGCAGTTTCTGCAAACTTGTCCCGGTTGCGCCTCCCAGCGGCTGGTTTCCCTGGACGAATGTTACCGGTCCAGATGCGGCAATTGCGGCATCTGCCAGCCGGGAAACAGGCACAGAGGACGTTTTAACAAGCACAACAACCCACAAGGAGCATAGATGAAAATCGCGATACCAACCGAACAAGGCCAGCTTTGCGCCCACTTTGGACACTGCGAGGCCTTTGCCGTCTACACCATCGAAGACGGCAAAATTACCAAAGAAGAGATGATCGATCCGCCGGCCCACGAGCCGGGCTCGCACCCGGCCTTTCTCAACCAGCTTGGCTGCAAGGCCGTTATCGCCGGCGGCATGGGCATGAAAGCTCAGGAACTGATGTGCGCCAACGGAATCGAAGTGATAGTCGGGGTTCCCCAGCAGCCCTTGCGCGAACTGGTGGAAGCCTATCTGGCTAACAAACTGGAATCCGGCGGCAACCTCTGCGACCATTGAAGAAGATAGCCATAGCCAGCGGCAAAGGGGGCACGGGCAAGACGACCCTGGCTGCCAATCTGGCGCGGCGAGCCGCCGAGACCAGGCCTGTGGCGCTGCTGGATCTCGACGTGGAGGAACCCAACAGCGGCATCTTCATCAAGGGCGAGGAGATCGAGCGGCGGGAGCTGTTTCGCCTGGTCCCCAACTGGGATAAAGAGTCTTGCCTCCTCTGCGGCAAATGCGTGGAGGTTTGCAAATACAACGCGGTCCTGAAACTGGGCAACCGGATCCTGGTGCTGCCGGAGCTTTGCCATTCCTGCCATGCCTGCAGCGAACTCTGCCCGGCAGGATCACTGCCGATGGAAAAGCTGCTCCTGGGGCAGTTGACCCTTTTGCAGGACGGGAAGCTGGACTTCATTGAAAGCAAGCTGGAGGTCGGAGTGGAAATGGCTTCCCCCCTGATCCACCAGACCCTGGAACTGGCGCCGGGGCTGTGTCCCGAGGCAGAGCTGCAATTGCGGGATTGCCCGCCCGGCACGGCCTGTTCGGTGATCAACGCCACCAAAGACGCCGACCTGATCCTGCTGGTGACCGAACCCACGCCCTTTGGCCTGCACGACCTCGACCTCGCCGTGCAAACGATGCGCCATCTGAACAAGCCGATGGCCGTCGCGGTAAACCGCCAGGAGAGCGGCAACGACACCGTCCAGCGTTACTGCGATAGCCAGGGACTGGAGATTTGGGCTGTTTTTCCCAACCAGCGCGGAATAGCGGAGCTGTATTCGCGGGGAGAACTGATCTATCCGAAGGTTGAGGAGTTCAGGGAGCAACTGGACGGGCTGTTGAAGCGCCTCGACGCCTGGGAGGCCGGGCGATGAAAGAGATTGTGGTGATCTCCGGTAAAGGCGGAACTGGAAAGACTTCGGTGACTGCTGCTCTGGCCAGGGTCGCGGACAGGGTCATGCTCGCCGATTGCGACGTGGACGCCGCGGATTTGCATCTGATCCTCAAGCCGCAAATCCTTCGGCGCGAAGATTTTTATAGTGGATTCAAGGCGGTGATCGACCCCGAATCCTGCCTCAATTGCGGAGCCTGCCTGCAGGTTTGCCGTTTCGCCGCGATCCGGGCGGGTGCGAGCCACCACAGCGTGGCGGAGCTGGATTGCGAGGGCTGCGGATATTGCAGCCAGGTCTGCCCGGTTGGGGCGATCAGCCTGCCGGAACAACTGGTCGGCGAGAGTTATCTTTCGGATACCCGCTACGGCTGCCAGCTCAGCCACGCCCGGTTGGGCATCGGAGCCGACAACTCCGGCAAATTGGTGGCCAGGGTGAAAAAATACGCCCGCGAGGCCGCCAGGGAAAACGGCTCGGAGCATATCCTGGTGGACGGTTCCCCCGGCATCGGCTGTCCGGTGATCTCCTCTCTTTCGGGGGCGGATTTCGTGCTGTTGGTGACCGAACCCACCCTCTCCGGCTTGAACGACCTGAAGCGGGTCTGGCAGCTAACGGCCCAGTTTCAGATCCCCGCCGCCTGCCTGATCAACAAGGCCGACCTCAACCCAGAGGTCGCGGACAGGATCAAACAATTTCTATTGGAAAACAAGATCCGGCATCTCGCCGACATCCCCTACGACGGGGATTTCGTGCGGGCCATAACACTGGGGCAAAGCCTGGTGGAACTGGACCCGCAAAAATGGCAGCCACAATTTGCCTCAATTTGGAATAACATCATCAAGGAGCTTACATGAAAATAGCCTTCACAACCACCGGCACGGAATGGGAATCCAAGATCGATCCCCGCTTTGGACGGACGGAATACATCCTGATCTACGACGCGGAAAAGGATGAACTGAGCAGCATCGACAACCGGGAGATCATCAATGTCGCCCACGGCGCGGGGCCCAAGACCGCGCAGAAGATATTTGACAGCGGCGCACAGGCGCTGATCACCGGAAACGGCCCGGGCGGAAACGCCGCGGCCATCCTTGGCCAGATGGATCTCAAGATCTACGTCGGAGCCGGAGGCATGACCGCGCGTGAAGCCTATGACGCCTATTTGAACGATCAATTGAAGCAAGGAGTGAACAATGCCTAATCGCGATGGAACAGGTCCCTTTGGGGACGGCCGCCCAGGCAGGGGTTTTGGCCCTTGCGGACGCTTCGGCTGGCAACCCCGGCGCGGCTGCGGCCGCGGACCGGGCAGGGCTTTTGGTTATAGGTTCAGAGGAGGCTGGGACGCCAGGGAAGAACTGCCGCCGCGGGAAAGCCCCGGTGGGTTCTATCCCTATGACCAGGCCAGCCTCAAAGCCCACAAGGAAGAGCTGGAGGAGCAACTGAACTGGATCAAGGGGCAACTCGAAACCAAGAAGGAAGACAAGGATTGATGGAAGAAAAGAAGGAAGCCCAGGTGCAGGAAAACCTGGCCAGGATCAAACACAGGATAATCGTCATGAGCGGCAAGGGCGGCGTGGGAAAATCCACCATTGCCGTCAATCTGGCCTACGGCCTGGCCCTCGAGGGAAAGAACGTCGGCCTGCTGGACGCGGACATCCACGGTCCTTCGGTGGCCAAAATGACCGGCTCGGAAGGCGCCAGGGCGTCCGGCACGCCGGAAGGGATGATCCAGCCGGTGCGGCTGCACGACAACTTTCACGCGCTTTCCATCGCGCATCTGAGCGAAAATTCGGACGCGGCCCTGATCTGGCGCGGGCCGATGAAGATGAGCGCCCTCAAGGAGATGATCCAAAACACCGCCTGGGGCGATCTGGATTACCTGATCGTGGACTGCCCTCCCGGCACCGGTGACGAGCCTCTTTCCGTGGTCCAGCTGCTGGGCAGCCTGGACGGGGCGGTGATCGTGAGCTCCGCGCAAGACGTGGCCGTTCTGGACGTGCGAAAAAGCCTGGATTTCGCCTCCAAGCTGAATTTGCCCATCCTCGGCCTGATCGAGAACATGAGCTATGTGCTCTGTCCCCATTGCGGCAAGGAAGTTCCGCTCTTTTCCGGCGAAGGCGTGGCCAGGGCGCTGATGGACTACGACACCCAGCTGCTGGCCAAACTGCCTTTCGACACAAACATCACCGCCAGCTGCGACAGCGGCCGTCCCTTCATCTACGATTTTGGCAAGACGGAATCCGCCATCGCCCTTCAAGACAGCGTGAAAGCGATTATCGCCAGGCTGGAAACGAGCGTGGTTTAAAAACCGCTTGTCCGGACGCTAAAATCGATTATGATATGTACAGGACATTAAATTAATATCAAGGAGATAATAATGGAAAACGAAAAACAAGGCATTCCGCTATTGGGAGACAAGTTCCCGCAGATGACGGTGCAAACCACGCACGGCGAGAAAGTGTTGCCGGACGCCATGAAAGGCAAGTGGTTCGTCCTGTTCAGCCACCCGGCTGATTTCACCCCCGTGTGCACCACCGAGTTCGTCGCCTTTCAGCAGCGCTACGAAAAGTTTAAAGCCCTCAACACCGAGCTGATCGGTATGAGCGTGGACCAGGTCTTTTCCCACATCAAGTGGGAGGAATGGATCAAGGAAAAGATGGGCGTGGAAATCCAGTTTCCCATCATCGCCGATACCGGCGCCGTCGCCAACAAGCTCGGCATGATCCATCCCGGCAAGGATTCCAACACCGTCCGTGCGGTATTCATCGTGGACGCCGACGGCATCATCCGCATCATGCTTTACTATCCCCAGGAACTGGGCCGCAACATGGACGAGATCCTCAGGGCCGTGGAAGGCATGCAGTTCGCGGACAAGCACAAAGTGGCCATGCCCGCCAATTGGCCGAACAACGAAATCCTGAAGGACCGCGTGATCATCCCGCCGCCAAAGGACGTTGAAAGCGCCAGAAAGCGCCTCGAAAACGCCGCCAAAGAAGGTTACGAGTGCTACGACTGGTGGCTTTGCCATAAGAAAGCCTGACTCACAGCGCAATAGTACAATGAATCTCCCGGCCCAGGCGCGATCCGCAGGGCCGGGAGTTTTGTTTTGGCGCGGCTTGGGAGGGGCGGCCCCAAAAAGATTTGACAATATCGCCCCCTTTGGCTGGGTTGCTCTAAAATCAAGCTTGAGAGGATAGTAGTGAAGATATTGGTACTGAATTGCGGAAGCTCTTCGATCAAATACCAGTTCATCGACATGGCCGGGCGCCACGTGATGGCGGAAGGCATCGCGGAAAAGATCGGCGAGGACATCGCCCTGTTTACTTATAAAAGCGAGAAATTCACCAAAAAGAAACGCGAGATGGTGATCGACAACCACGAGCAAGGCCTGCAGCTGATCATCGATTCCCTGCTGGACGAAACCAACGGCGTGATCAGGGACAAAGCCGAGATCGACGCCGTCGGCCACCGGCTGGTGCACGCCGGGGAGCATTATTCGGACGCGGTGGTGATCACGGACCACGTGGTGGAGGTGATGACGGAATGCATTTCCCTGGCTCCGCTGCACAATCCCGCCAACCTGAAAGGCATCGAAGCCGTGAAGGCGAACATGCCCGAGGTTCCGCAATGCGGCGTGTTTGACACCGCCTTCCACCAGACCATGCCTCCGAAGGCCTACCTCTATCCCCTCCCGCAGGAGTTTTACCACACCTACAAGATCCGCCGCTATGGATTCCATGGCACTTCCCACAAGTACGTCAGCCAGCAGGCTGCCGAATATCTGGGCAAAGACCTCGCCGCCCTGAAGATCATCACCTGCCACCTCGGCAACGGCGCCTCGATCACCGCCATCGAAGCCGGAAAATCCGTGGATACCTCGATGGGCCTGACTCCGCTGGAAGGCCTGATGATGGGAACCCGCTGCGGCGACATCGACCCCGCCATCCCGATCCACCTCCAGCAACAGCTTGGCCTCAGCGTGGACGAGGTGAACGGAATTTTGAACAAGAAAAGCGGCATGCTGGGCCTCTCCCACATTTCAAACGACATGCGCGAGATCGAGGACGAAGTGCTGCTGCGCCAAAATCCCCAGGCCATCACAGCGCTGGAAGTCTATTGCTACCGGATCAAAAAGTACATCGGCTCCTACTTCGCGGCCATGAACGGCCTGGACGTGCTGATCTTCACCGGCGGCGTGGGCGAGCGGATGCCGATCATGCGCTCCCAGGTCTGCGCCGGCCTGGACGCCCTGGGCATCAAACTGGATGAGGAAGCCAACGCCAGATTCACCGACGAGATCGAACTGATCAGCGCTCCGGACTCCCCCGTGGTTGTGCTGAAAGTTCCCACCAACGAAGAACTGATGATCGCTCTGGAGACCCAAAGGCTGCTCACAGTCTGAGGCTGCCGCCATGCGCATCGACCTGCTGCTCAGCAAACTCTGCCTCACCAAGACCCGCAGCATCGCCAAGACTGCCTGCGACAAAGGCCTGGTGGCCCTCAACGGCAAGGCCGCCAAGGCCTCCGCGGAAGTGAAGGAGGGCGACCTGGTCCGCTTTTCCCTCTACGGCTTCGACCACGAGATCCGCATCGACAAAGTCCCCACCGGCAACGTCGCCAAAAAGGACGCCACGAACTACTACAGCCTGCTGAGCCGGACCGCGATCGGCACCTGAGGTTCGGGATGGCCAGGTTTCTGCTGCTGTTTCTGCTCTGCTTCGGCAGCCTGGCGGCGGAATACCGGGTCGCCGCGACCACCGACAACGTGGTGATCCACACCGCGGACGGCGCATTTTCCGGCCAGGCGCAGTTCCTCGCCGCGGTCAACCAGCGCATCGACGCCCTGCAGATGAGCACCGGCGTCTATCTGGACGGCGCGGCGGACGTATTCATCGTGCCGGACCGGGACAGCTATCTGGAGCTGACCGCCGGCAAAGCCCGGATCGTGGAATTCAGCGACGCTTTCTACAGCTCCCGCGAAGGCCGCATCTACCTCCGCAGTTGGGACCAGATCTGGGAAAACTACGCCGACATCCTCATCCACGAATACACGCACTGGTATCTGGACCGGCTTTTCCTCTCCGCCCCGCTCTGGTTTCATGAGGGCCTGGCCACCCGCTTCGCCGGCCAGATGGGGCCCGACCGCTATCTGCACTTTGTCCGCGAACGCTTTTGGGGCAACAAGCTGGACCTCTTTGCCCTGGCCTACCAATACCCGGAGCAGCAGCGCGACTGGCAGATGTATTACCTCAGCTCCTACTTCGCCGCCAAATACATGCAGGATCGGGACGACCGCGCCTGGAGGGAGTTTTGGGGCAGTGTGGTGGCCGACCACCGCGCCGGGCGACAGACCCGGTTCGTGACCGCCTTCGGCAGCGCCTACCGCAGCAGCCTCTACGAATTCAACCGCGATTTCGCCGCCTACACCCGCAAACAGGCCTGGATCTACCTGATCATCGGGGTCAACTCCGCCATCTTCGCTGTCCTGCCCTTCATCCTGCTCTTCGCCATGCTCAGGCACCGGCGCAAACTGAAGGCCCTGCCGGAGCTGGAACTGCCGGACGAGGAAGCTGAACCGGGGGAAGAACTCCCTCCGGACGCCTGATCCCAGCCCCGCCGGGCACATTTTCATTGACGCTTATCCGCCTGCCCGTAAACAGGCTTCAATAGCTTTTTACGAGGTGATTTGATGTTTCCCGTCAGTTTTGGCAGCGACAACCACTCCGGTGTCCACTACAAGGTCTTCTCCGCCCTGCAGCAGGCGAATGTGGGCTTTTGCCCCGCCTATGGCGACGATCCCCTCACCGAAAAGGTGCTGGGCGAGCTGGAACAGCTTTTCGGCGGCGGCTGCGACGTCTGGTTCGTGCTCACCGGCACCGGCGCCAACGTCCTGTCCCTGCAGAATTTCGTGCAGTCTTTCCACGCCGTCTTTTGCGCCGCCAGCGCCCATATCAACGTGGATGAATGCGGCGCGGTCCAAAAGTTCACCCAGGCCCGCCTCCAGGTGATCGACACGCCCAACGGCAAGCTCAGCCCCCAACTGATCGAGCCCAGGCTGCTCAACAACCGCGACCAGCATCACAGCCAGGGACGGGTGGTCTCGATCACCCAAAGCACGGAATACGGCACCATCTACACGCTCCCGGAGCTGAAGGAACTGGCGGATTTCGCCCATCGCCACGACATGCTGCTCCACATCGACGGCGCCCGCCTGGCCAACGCGGCCGTGGCCCTCAAATGCGGCCTGAAAGAGATGACCAAGAACATCGGCGCGGACCTCGTTAGCTTCGGCGGCGCCAAAAACGGACTCCTCTTCGGCGAGGCCGTGATCAGTTTCCGTCCCGAGCTCACCCGCGATTTCCGGTTTTTCCGCAAGCAGGGCAGCCAACTCTTCAGCAAGATGCGCTTCATCGCCGCCCAATATGAAGCCTATCTGGACGACGAGCTCTGGCGCCAAAACGCACTCGCCGCCAACTCTATGGCCAAACTGCTGGCCAAACGCCTGGCGGAGTTTCCCCAGATCAAGCTCACCCAGCCGGTGAAGGTGAACTCCCTCTACGCCATCCTTCCCCGCGAAATCACGCCCGCCCTGCAAGAGAAATACCACTTTTACATGTGGAACGAAGCCCTCAACGAGGTGCGCCTGATGTGCAGCTTCAATACGCGCGAAGAGCACATCGAGGACTTCATCCAGACCCTGCGGGAACTGCTTCCGGAGGCTAAGAAATAGCGGCTTCAGCACCCCATGTAGCTTGTTATATAAGGCCGTTGCTCATCATGGTTTTGCCCCTATGGCCAGGTCCTGGGCTGAAGTAATGCTCGCCGTTTACACGCCCAACTTTATTGGAGATGTATTGGGCGAGTATGCCCAGGGGGATCGAGACCGGGATAAGGGACAAGTGTCCTCCGCCAGGTTTCTGCCCTATCGTACGTTGTTTTCGCGCTGGTAACCGGGCAGTGGTTTCAAGATCCATAAAATCCTCTTTTTCCTGAAAATCTGCGTTCTCTTTTAAACCATGCCGGTTCCGTCAACCCTTGCCCCGCAGCGCGCGCGGGTTGGACAGGGATTGGAAGCCTCCCACCGCTTGCGTGGGGATTCCGAAAGGCACTGTGACGCAATTGAGACAATCATTGCCCGGTTCCAGGCTCAGATACAGCTTGACAACTTTTCAGAAAGCAGATAGTATGCAAATCGCGAGTTTAATTCTCACGCATCGGCCGGGAACCCGGTTCAAAGCCATTCCTGCCCCATGATATGAAACGCCGGCTCTGAGGCTGCGCAAGAGATAGATGGAACCCAACCTATTTTACAGAGGAGAAGACATGAAACGTTACTTTTTGGTTTTACCGCTGCTGGGTCTGCTGCTGCCACTGTCTGGGATAGCCAGGACCTGGGACGGATCTCAGGATTACCATTGGAACATCGCCGCCAATTGGACTCCGGCGGGCATCCCCACTGCCTCCGACGACGTCACCATCCCCTCCGGCACACCGCGCCAGCCAACCATCACGCAACCCGCGGTCTGCAACAACCTCACTGTCAACAGCGGCGCCACGTTGACCAAGAACGACTTCATGTCTCTCACCGTAGGCGGATTCTGCTCTGTCAGCGGCAACCTGCTGGTTATCGGAGCGGGCGAGGTCACCGTGGGCGACTACATGGCGGTGTACGGCAATCTGACCATGAACGGAGGCGCCGGCAATGGCCCCTGGCTCACCGTCAATGGCAGCTTTTTCTGGGAAAACGGCGCCACCGCCAACGTCAACGTCAACCAGGCGATAATCACCGTTATCCGCAACATGCAATTCGCCTCGGGCGCCAGCGTCCAGATCGCTTACGGGGTTGTCAAATTCATGGGTTCTTACGATCAGGATATCGCCAACTACAGCAGCTCGACCTCCCTAAGTACCGTGATGGTAGACAAAACCGCCGGCATCTTCTCGTTCCGTTCGGGCGGCCAGCCCTTCAGCATGGGTGTGTTTGGGGTAAACCCCGGCAGCACCGCTTACAACTACTACACAGGCGAGATAACGATCGGCCAGTTGACAGACTCCAACACGAGCGCCGCCGCCGGCATCCGTTTCAACAACGGCACCGTGGTGATGCCGGCTAACGGATTGATCACCGTCAACTCCGGCTCTTCCTACCTGAACAGCGTTACAGTGCGCGCCAGCGGAGGAGTGGCCAGGCTTGCCACCCCGCTGGTGATGAAAGGAACGCTGCGCGTCGAAAGCGGGATCTTCAATCCCCAAAACCACACCATCCTGATCGCCGGGAACTGGGAAAACACCGTCGGCACCGCCGCCTTTATCGAGGGCATGGGGATGGTGACCTTCAACGGAACGGCCCACCAATACTGCAACTACACGGAAACCTTCAACCTGCTCAAGGTCAACAAATCCGGCGGAGCCCTGCGCGTGGACAGCGCCACTGCCACCGTCACCTGCGACCAATACAACTGGACCGCCGGCGCCATCGACGTCCTGGAAGGCACCTTCACCGCCCTGGATCTGGCCGACAACGGCATCTTCGGAAACTACTACGTAAATCCCGGTGGAACCATCAACCTGACCAATACCGACGCGAGCATCAACCTCTGCGGCAACCTCACCTTCACCAGCGGCGGCACCATCAACGTCTACGGCAGCAACGTCTCCACTTGGCCTGGCAGCGCCAACGCCTCGCTGACCATGAACGGAGGAACGCTCAATTTCGCCGATCAGGGCATCTACCTGGCCAGCGCCTCCACCTACACCTTTACCAGCAACATCACCGGCGGCACCATCCAAACCCCGGAAAACTTCACCTGTCACAGTCCTGCCTTTGCCCCGTCCGGCGGCACAGTGGAAATGACCGGCACTGTCGGGGCCCATCTGACAATGACGGCCGGCACGCTTTACAATCTGAAAACCAACAAGACGGTTTTACTGAACTCTGATATTAACTGCAACGGGGGGATCACCATCGCTGGCGGCTATTTCCGGATGGAAGGCTACGATGTGAGTTGCGCCCTGGACCTGCTGGTCTACGGCATCCTCAGGATGAATTCCAACGAGGTCTTCACGGTCGGCGACGACGTAGCCTGGTATAGCGGTTCGGATGATGACGCCACCCTCGGGACCATCTACTGCGGCGGCAACTGGAATGTCTACAGCGGCTCTGACGCCAGTTTCCCCACCGCTGTCATCACCTACCTGCGGGCCAGCGACGCCAGCACCATCTACATTGCCGATTCCGATTTCCGCTTTGGGATCCTTTGCGTGGGCACCCTGTCCGTTCCCTCCACCTATACCATGAACGCTTCCGGCACCCAGGACCTCTATGTGCAGGGGTCGCTGGTGATCACCCCAGGCAGCGAACTCGACCTCGCCGCCAGGGGCATGACCGTGACCGGAGACCTGACCCTGAACGGAACCCTGGACATCCATTCCGGCGCGGTGACCGTGATGGCGGTGCTGAACCTAAACGCCGGCAGCCAACTCAACATCGACACCGGCTCCCTCACCGGCACCTCCACCATTGTGCCCCGCCAAACCTATCTCTATGGCAACCTTTGGATCAATTCCGGCAGCCTGGTCCTGGCCAACAACATCCTGATAATCCTGAGCGGATCCACCACCACCCTGGTCAGCGGCACCATCGCCTGCGACGGCATCATCGCCACCTCCGCCGGAACCTTCCAACCCGCCGGGGGCACCGTGCTCCTGGGCGACAACTATGGGGCGTCAAATTCTTCGATCCACGTGACCAACGGCAACTGGCTGCCCAATCTGACCGTGGATGCCGGCACCGACGGCTTTTACCTTCTGGCCGACCTGGTCGTCAAAGGCAACCTGACCCTCACCAGCGGTGTCCTGAGCGTGCGGGATCCAGACACTTCCACGGACCACGTGATCACCGTCTCCGGCGATTGGAGAAACCAGGGTGGAACTTTCCAGCCCCACAGCGGACGCGTCATCTTCAACGGCTCCGGGCACCAGTATGTGAACTACACCGAGACCTTCAACATCCTGGAGGCGAACAAGAGCGGCGGGGCCCTGCGGGTGAATGGCCTGACCGCTGTGGTCACCATCGCGCAATACGACTGGACCGCCGGCGCGGTGGACGTGCCCTACGGCACCCTCACCATCAACGACCTGGCGGACAACGGCATGTACGGCGGCTTCTACTGCACATCGGACGGCACGCTGAACATCACCCAGGACGCCGCGCAGACCGTCAATCTCTACGGCATCCTCCAGGTTACCGGCGGCGAAGTGAATATCTCCGGCGGCAGCGGAACCGACGCCAACTGGGCGCGCTACTCCGCCTGTACCGTCAACGTCAGCGGCGGAACCATCAACTATCTGGACAAGGGCATCCAGATCCGCAACACCTATGCCTTCACCTACGCCATCAGCGGCGGCACCATCACCACCACCGGCAATATCTACTGCAACCGAACGGACTTCGTTCCCGCCGGAGGCACCTTTGAGATGCGCGGCGCCACCAACACCAGTCTGGATTTCCAATCCGCCCCGGGCAGCAGCCTCTGCTATCTGACGATCAACAAAAACACCCTCAGCGCCAGGGTCACGCAGTCGGCCACGACCCAGACCCTCACCGGCGACCTGGTGATCGACAACGGCACTTATTACATGATAAACCGCACCCTCAACTGTGGGGGTTACTTAAAGGTGTATGCGGACGCGATGCTCCAATGCGAGGGCTTTTCAACCGTCAAAATCAGTTCCGGAAAATGGATCGACATCCACGCCGGTGGACAGATCGACGCCATCGGCGCCAACAACGACTCCAGGGTGACCTTCACCCACTACAATGAGGGTAACTTCAACGTCAATGTCCGTGACGGCGGCACCCTCACAGCCAACTATGTCGTCTTCGAATACCTCGGCACAGACGGGGTGGAAGTCTATCTGGAAGGCGTCATCGGCGGCTTGCACAACTGCACTTTCCAGCACGGAATCGCGGGCGGAAGGATGCTGTGGATCAGAAACCATCAAAACATCGTCATCACCCACGCCAATTTCCCCACCAACGCGGGCGGCGGCGCCAAAAACGTCGATAAGATGTACAGCGATGGCAGCGTGACCCTGTCGGATTACAGCGGCGCTTTCAGCGGAGCGGCCTTCGAAAACGACCCCTATGGCCACGTCTTCTGGACCGGTTCCGCCACCGATTTGTCTGTGTCCGCTCACACCCTTGACCGGCCGGACGAATACGTCTGCGCCCCGCTCAGTTTCACGGTTACCGTCCAAAACGGCGGCAGCAACGACATCGCCACCCCTTTCCGGGTCGATCTCTTCAAAAATCTGGCCAGCGCGCCGGCAGCCGGCACCCTGGGCGACCTCTACCTGGAAATTCCTTCCCTGGACGCCGGGCAGAGCAAAACCGTCACCTTCACCAACCTGAGCACGGATCTGGCTTCCACCTGGAATTCCTGGCTGCGCCTGGATACCACCGGCTTCGTGACCGAAACCAATGAAGCCAACAACGTCTCCGGGCCATACCAGACGGCCTGGCAAGCCCTGCCGGAAATAGCCAATCTCAATCTGATCCTGCTCAACCCTGCCGTAATCCGGCTAAGCTGGGAATATCCCATCCCCGTAACCCGGTTCAACGTGTATCGCGGCACCGATCCCGCTTTCACCGCCACCCCCGACAACCTTTGGGCCTGGCCCACCTCGCCGATTGTAAATACGGGTGCCTTCAGTCCGATGTATTTCTATCGGGTTCGCGCGTCGCGAGACCTGCCCACGACAAATTAACCCACCCTTGCGCGGGGGCAGGGCCTGATCGGCTTTGCCCCTGCCCTTGATTCCTGGCGGCGGCGTTAGGCTCCCCGCCCTGGGTCAAACACTCCTCGATGACTGAGAGGCAGGCCCGGCGGCAGGTGGAATGGCAATGTATCTGACAACCGGGGAGTTGTTTCTGATCCTCACTATTTTTGGCAATATTCACGGCTAAGCAACACTAAGCAACACTAAGCAAGGGCCTGCTTAGTGATTAACCATTGTGGCACAGCAGATTAACCCAACACTAAGCAACTAAGCAGGGGGTCTCTCCCCCCGGGCGGAAACAGACCATCCGACCCAACATTTGTCATTCCGGGCTTCGATCCGGAATCCAGAAACCCAGGATGACAACCCAGCCCCGAAACACCAGCCACCCAGCCTCGTCATTTGTCATTCCGGGTCTACGCGCTTTAGTTCGCGGGCCTCTGAGTGTGTCATTCCAAGCGG
>CAZOVZ010000044.1:0-17881 GCA_964583755.1 uncultured Candidatus Cloacimonadota bacterium | reverse complement strand
ATTAACCATTAACCCCCTCTGGGCCGTTGGCAAACGGGGACGTTTGCCGCTCCAATCCCATCTCTGGGACCCCGCATCAGAAAGACAGGCAGCCCCGGGCTGACCCGGGGCTGCCGTGGATTTCAATCTAGGGGGTTCAGGGAAGGAGCAGATCCGCCTCGGTGGCCTTGACGACCTCATCGGTGGAATAGCCGGGGGTGATCTCCTTGAGGAGCAAGCCCCGGGGGGTGACCTCGATCACCGCCATTTCGGTGATGATCAGGCTGACCTTGCCCTTGGCGGTGAGCGGCAGGCTGCACTGCTTCAGGATCTTGGGGTTGCCGTTTTTGTCGCAGTGTTCCATGGCGACGATCACCTTCTTGGCGCCGGTGACCAGGTCCATGGCGCCGCCCATGCCGGGAACGAGCTTGCCGGGGATCATCCAATTGGCGAGGTTGCCCTCCTGATCCACCTGCAAAGCGCCGAGCACGGTGACGTCCAGATGGCCGCCGCGGATGATGGCAAAGCTGGTGGCGCTATCGAAGAAAGCGGCTCCGGGCAAAGCGGTGATGGGGCCGCCGCCGGCGTTGATCATATCCTTGTCCTCGGTGCCTTCGGCGGGGCTGGGGCCCACGCCCATCATGCCGTTTTCGGATTGGAAGATGACGGTGACGCCCGCGGGTATATAGTTTGCAGCTTCGGTGGGCAGTCCGATGCCGAGGTTGACGTAATCGCCGTCCTTGAGTTCGCGGGCGATGCGGGCTCCGATCTGGGCGCGTTTATCGATGGCCATCAGCAGGCCTCCTTGCTCATCACTATGTAGTTTACGAAGACGCCGGGGGTGGCGATCAGCTCGGGATCGAGCTCACCGGCGGGGACGATCTCGTCGACCTCGACGATGGTGACCCGGCCGGCCATGGCCATGATGGGGTTGCTGTTGCGGGCGGTCTTGCGGTAGATCAGGTTGCCGGAGGCATCGGCCTTCCAGGCGCGGATGAGGGCAAAATCGCTGGGGATGGCGGGTTCCAGCAGGTAATCCTTGCCGTCCAGGCTGATTACCTGTTTGCCTTCGGCGACCACGGTGCCCAGGCCGGTGGGGGTCAACACGCCGCCCAGTCCTGCTCCGTAGGCGCGGACGCGCTCCATCAGGGTGCCCTGGGGGATCAGTTCGACCTGAATCTCGCCGGAGTTCATCTGGCTTTGAATTTCCTTGTTGGTGCCCATATGGGAGACTTGGGCGCTCTTGAGCTGATGGGCATCCACCAGTTTGCCGATGCCGCGGCCAAGGTAGTCCGAGGCGATCACGATGATGTGGAGGTCCTTGGTGCCGGCGGCCACGATGGCGTCCAAAATGGTCTCCGGTGCGCCCACGGCCAGGAATCCGCCGATGGCGACCCGGCTCTGGGGGACGATCATTGCCGCGGCTTCCGCCGGGGTGATTAATTTGTACATTACGACTCCAATTGTGATGTTTTCCTAAAAGCAAGCATTCCGGGAGAGCGGATTATGTCAATAAATAGTCTTTGATGTGGTAGACATCCTCTTCGTTGACAATGACTTCCATATAGATGCCGTCGGCCCGGTAGTCCTCGAGGTTGACGACGGCGATCTCGTGCAGCAGCGAGGCGAGGGCGGCTTTGTCGTAGGGCAGCAGGAGTTTGCGGGACTGGTTTTGGAAGAGGCGGGATTCGATCTGCAACAGCAAGTCTTCGCGCCCGGCGCCGCTGAGGGCGGAAAGCTTCACTGCCTCGGGATAGCGGCTGCCGGCGAGGATCAGGTAGGTGGGGTCCACCAGGTCGGTCTTGTTCAGGATCAGCAGTTGGGGGATCGCGTCGGCGCCGATCTGGGCCAGCACGAGGTTGACCTGGTCGATGTAATACTGAAAGCGGGGATCGGAGACATCCACGACGTGCAGGAGCAGATGGGCGTCGCGCACTTCCATCAGAGTGGCGCGGAAGGAGGCCACGAGGTGATGCGGGAGGTTGGAGATGAAGCCGACCGTGTCCGAAATCACCACCGGCTGGGAGGTGGAGAGCTTGAGCTGGCGGGAGGTGGAATCCAGGGTGGCGAAGAGTTTGTCCTCCACCAGCACGCCCGCGGAAGTGAGGGTGTTGAAGAGGGTGGATTTTCCGGCGTTGGTATAGCCGACCAGGCAGATCTTGCGGGTCTTGTCGCGCTGTTTGCGCTGAGTTTCCTTGTGTTGGGCGATGGCCTCGATGGCGTGGGTGATCTTGCGGATCTGGACGCGGATCAGGCGTTTGTCGATCTCGATCTGCTTCTCCCCCATGCCGCGGGAGGCAGCGCCGCCGGCGGAACGGGCCGAGCCGCGCTCCTTGTCGAAATGGCCCCAGAGGCGGCGCAGGCGGGGAAGCTGGTATTGCAGCTCGGCGAGCTTGACCTGCAGCTTGGCTTCGCGGGTGCGGGCATGGTCGTGGAAGATGGAGAGGATCACCTCGGTGCGGTCGATCACGCGGATGGAATAGGTCTGCTCGATGTTGCGGACCTGGATGGGGTTGAGCTCCTCGTTCACGATCAAGAGGTCCGCCTGGGCCTGCTGCATCTTGTGGCTCATATCTTCCAGGAAGCCTTTGCCAAAGTAGGTGGCGCGTTCCGGCTGGTTGCGCTTTTGGGTGTACTGGCCCAGGACCTCGATGCCGGCGGTGTCGGCCAGGCGCTGAAGCTCCGCCAGGCTGGCCTCGCTGTCCGCGGCGGGTTCATTTTGCCGCACGATCGCCGCCAGGAAGGCGGTCTTTTCGGGGCGCTCCAGTTCTTCCCAGGCATCGGGTTCGAGGTCAAACTCGTCGACCAGATAGTCTTTTTCGTCTTGCATCATTACTTCCAAAGGCGGGTCCCGGCCCGCCGGGGGTCAGGGAGTCAGCTTGGTGCCGCGCGCTTCCTTTTTGCCGGGGGAGCTGTCGTAGATCTCCACGTTGTAATAGATTACGCCGATGTAGTCGCGGGGAAACTCGCCGTGAAAGAAGCTGTGCATCAGGTTCACATATTGCACCGCCTGGCGTTCGTAATCCGTGAGATTGGGATCCAGCGGATGCAGCAGGCGGGCGATTTGTTTGATCTTGTAGGTGGGGATGTCCAGCCAGACCGTGACGCAGGCGGGATCCACCATCTGGTTGATAAAGGTCTGGGTGTTGTAGCCCGGTTCGGAATAGAGTTCCAGGGAGACCAGGCGGTCGTGGGCAAAGTTTGCCTCCGCGTCCTTATAGAGTCCGGAGAGGATCTCCAGTTTTTGGGGCAGGGGCGCTTCCAGATTTTCCCGGAGCAGCTTGATCAGGCCGGCGATCTTGTCTTCCGGAGGCAAAAAGCCCATGCCCTTGACGGCGTTGTTCAGCTTGAAGGCGGAATCCTTGCGGGCGGCGCCGTAGGTGGCGATGATGCCGTTGTGGGGGCCGGAGAGCTGGGGGCTGCGGGTGGCTTCCTTGCCCTTTTCCAGCATCTCGCTGAAAATGTCCAGATACTCCTGGCGCTTGGCCTTGTTCCAATCCCAAAAGGCGGTGGGAAACTCCACCAGGGGAAAATCCTGCCAGGCGCCGCCAACCTGGGCGCGGATGGCCTTGGCGCCGGGGGCGGGGGTCTGGGCGTTGGTTTGCACGCAGTAGCCAGCGGTCCAGAAGTTGGCCGGATCGACTTCGGCGGCGGAGAGCAGGCCCAGCGCGATCAGCAGCCAGAGCCCGGCGAGCAGAATCAGCCGTTCCATCTCAGCCTCTCAGTTTTTCGATCTCCGCCTTGGCGGCGGGTACAGCGTTGTGGAGATATTCCACCTTGTCGCAGGGGAACTCTGCGCAGGGCGAACAGTTTTCGTAGCCCTTGGCGATCACGCAGGCCCGGATGGGACATTTGCCGCACCAGGCGAAGTGGGCGCCGTCGCTCATGCAGCCGTCGCAGTAGATGTCTTCGGCGGAGAGGTTGGCGTCGTAGTTTTTGCTCCAGCGGACGGCGATGTCTTTCTTTTGTTCGGCGTCGTTGGCCTTGGTCGCGAGGTAGCACTCGCAGCTTGGACAGGCCAGGCCGCAGGCAGAGTTGAATGTGGTCATATCAGTCTCCTAAGTAAGTTTCAAGCGCTCCCAGGCTGCGCCGGGAGTAGGCTTGTTTTTTGAGTTTCTTGTCCCTGCCGGGGTTGGCCAGGGCAGGGAGGATGCCAAAGTTGGCGTTGACCGGCTGAAAACGCTGGCCCGAAGGGGTGATCAGGCGGCGCCAGAGCTGGCCCAGAATGGTTTCCGGGGGTAGCATTTCGATGCCCTCGCAGATGATCCTGGCCACCAGCAGGCCAGTGGCGACGCATTCCATGTAGCCCTCAACCCCGCTGAGCTGGCCGGCGACGAACACGTTGCGGGCCTCGCGGAGCGAGAGATTGGGCGCCAACACGCGCGGGGAATCCAGATAGCTGTTGCGGTGGATGGAGCCGAAGCGGAGAAATTCCGCCCTCTCCAGGCCGGGGATGAGGCGGAAGATCCGCTTCTGGGCGGGATAGCGGAGCATCGTCTGGCAGCCGACCAGGTTGTAGGCGGTGCGGTCCAGGTTTTCCGCCCGCAGTTGCATTACGGCAAAGGGTTTCACGCCGTCGCGCTCCAGGCCCATCGGGCGCATCACGCCATGGCGGAGGGTGTCCCGGCCCCGCCGGGCCAGTTCTTCGATCGGGGTGCAGTTTTCGTAGTAGGAAAAGCGGACGTCTTGGAACAGCTCGGTTTCAAACTCGTGGGCCTCGTGCTTTTCGCCCTCCAGCAGGGCGTCCACAAAACGGTAGTATTGATCGCGGTCGAAGGCGCAGTTCAGATAGTCCGGCTCGCCCTTGTCGTAGCGGTCTTTGGCATAGACGGCGTCCCCCTCGATGCTGTCGGCCGAAACGATGGGGGCGATGGCGTCGAAGAAATAAAGCTGGCCTTCGCCCAAAAGCCTTTGCAGATGTGCCATCAGGGCTTCCGAGGTGAGGGGTCCGCTGCAAAGGATGCAGGGTCCTGATGGCAGGCTGGTCACCTCTTCGCGGATCAGGGCTATATTTGGGTGGGCGGTCAAAGCGGCGGTCACCTTTTGGGCAAAGAGTTCGCGGTCCACCGCGAGGGCGTGGCCGGCGGGAACGGCGCAGCTTTCCGCCAGGGAAAGCAGCCTGGAGCCCAGGGCGCGGACCTCCGCCTTGAGCAGGCCGGAAGCCGTGTCCAGCAGGGTGGACTTCAGCGAATTGCTGCAGACCAGTTCCGCCGCGTTCGCGCTTTGATGGGCGGGGGTCATGGTGCCGGGCCGCATCTCGTAAAGTTCGACCGGGATGCCCCGCTCCGCCAGGTAGAGGGCGGCTTCGCTGCCGGCCAGGCCGGCGCCGATGACCTTAATCGCGGCCATTTGCCGCTCCGGCGCGCTCCTGTCTGGCTTTGTTCAGCGGTTCAAGGCCGATCAGGGCAGGCAACACGTCCTGGATCAAAAAGACGATGAGGGTGGCGGATACCGCCTGGCTGGCGCTGTAGCCCAAGTCTTTCAGAAAGTGGATGGCAAAGGATTCCCGCAGACCCAGGCCGGCGAAAGTGATCGGGATGCTGTTGGAAAACTGGGTGAGGGACATGCGCACCAGGCTGTCCCAAAAACCGACCGGCAGCAGTTTGTCCAAGATCAGCCAATACTGGACCAGGGTGAGCAGGGAGATCAGCAGTTGGGTGGCGCTCATCCAGGGGGCGTAGCGCAAAAACCCTCGCTGCAGGGGGCGGGAACGGTGCCTGAGGCCGATCAGGAAATAGGTCCAGAGCGGCGCGGTGAAACAGAATGCAAGCGCCGCCAGCCTCAGCCAAAGGTGAACATCCGGATAAAACAGCAACACAGCCAGAAAGCCGAAAGACCAGGTGCCCCAGGTGAGAAACCCCTTTTCCCAGACGAAGGCGAGCACCGAAGCCCAACGACTGGAATTGCGCACAAACAGCACCTTCCCCAGGCTGGCCCCGCCTCCGGGGAGCACAAACCGCAGGGGGAGGCCGATCAGATAGGAGCTGAGCTGTTCCCTACGGTCGAGCTCGTAGAGGGGATTGATCTGCAGAGCCCAGCGCCAGATGAGATACTGGCCGAGGTGGCGCAGCGCGCTGAGGGCCACCACCAGCGCCAAAACCCAGTAGGGCAGCGCGGAGAGGCTGGCCTGCATCTCCTTCCAGTTGATCTGGCTGATGATCAGCCAGAGAATGTAGAATGTCAGCGCGATCTTTGCTATGTTCAGCAAGACCTGCAGCGTTTTTTTGGTCACAAGGTTCCTATTTTGCCTGCAGCTGGGTTTCGGCAAAGCGCAGCGCCTGGTCGATCAGTTCCCGGGGCGGCGGGGTGATGCTGCCATCCTCCATCATCCGGTGGCAGAGAGCGCGGCTGGCGTCGATATCCGCCTTGGCCTGGCGGAAAACCTCTTCGGAGGAAAGCGGATTTCGGGCCACTCCGTCCGCAACGGCTTGCTGGGCCACCTGCGCGGCTTCGTGGGCAAACACGTCTTCCTCGTCCATGCGGGGGACGATGTTGTCGGGATCGATGCCCCGCCGCTCGGCGTAATCCGCCAGGGCGTGGGCGGCGCGGATGGCCATGGCGTCCGTGATCTTGCTGGCGCGCACCAGCAGGGCCCCTTTCAGGATGCCGGGGAAGCCGCAGGAGTTGTTGATCTGGTTGGGAAAATCGCCCCTGCCCGTGGCCGCGATGAAGGCTCCGGCTGCCTTGGCGGCGTGGGGATAGATCTCCGGGACGGGGTTGGCGCAGGTGAAAACTATGGCTTTGGCCGCCATGCGCGAGATCCATTCCGGCTTGATGGTGTGCGGACCCGGCGTGGAGAGCGAGATCAGGACGTCCGCGCCCGCCATCGCCTCATCCATCGTGTTCAGCCGGTGGGGATTGCTGATCTGGGCCAAAGCCCACTGCTTGTATTTGGTGGGATTGGCGGCGAGGTCTTCACGCCCGGAATGCAGGGCGCCCCTGCTGTCGAAAAGAATCAGGTTGGCGGGGTCAAGGCCGGACTGGAGCAGGATGCTGGCGATAGTGGTGTTGGAAGCGCCGGCGCCAAACAGCACCGTCCGGATGTCGGAAATCCGTTTGCCGGCCAGCTTGAGCGCGTTGATGAGGCCTGCCAGGGTCACGCAGGCCGTGCCTTGGGCGTCGTCGTGCCAGACCGGGATGCCGCAGGCTTCGCGCAGTTCGTCCAAAACGCGATAGCAATTGGGCTGGGAGATGTCTTCCAGGTTCACCGCGCCGACGCTGGGCTCCAGCATCTTCACAAATTCGATCAGCCTGCCCGCGTCGGGCTTGCCGTCCGGGCCACGGTTGTTCACGCAGAGGGCCAGGGCGTCAAATCCGCCCAGATATTTCATCAGCATGGCTTTGCCCTCCATCACCCCCAGGCCGCCGGAAACGCCGCAATCGCCGTCTCCCAGGACCCTGGTGCTATCGCTGACCACGGCCACCAGATTGCCCCGATTGCTGAGATCCCAGGAACGCGAGGCGTCGTCGCGGATGGCGGTGGAAACGGAGGACACGCCAGGGGTGTACCAGACGTTGAACCAGTTGAAACCCCAAATCCCCGCTTTGGGCAGGGTCTGCATCTTACCCCGGTAATGCGCGTGGGTAAGTTCCGACAGCTTCTTCAAAAACGCTGTTTGCGCCGCCGCAGTCTGCTCCGGGGCATAGCGCTGGGCAAAATATTCCTTCAGGTTGGCAAGATCGCTGCGCAGATCGTCCATTCCCACTCCTAATTCTTTGGATTTTGCCAGTCTTTGCGAGTGTGGATTATTGTCAATCATCTTTCCAAACAAGAGGCCGCGGCCCACCGAAGCGTAAGTTTGAGAAACACACACTGGGAGAATCGGACTCCGCGGCCTTGCTCAGGCTTCCCAAATAGCAGCCGGGATCCCAACTGGGATCCCGGCCATTGGGCCAAACACATACCAGAAAGCCACCTTAGCCTATATCGCCGCACAGAATACGCCGTAGCAAACAAACCTTGCCTAAAGATCAGACAAAGCATCCGAGGTGTCTTGCGCCTCTAGCCAACTATATTGCAGGGAAGATTCCAATTAGGCAGATTTACTGCAACTAACTGTCCAACAGAATCATAGCCCAACATCACGGAAAACACGCCGTGGCATAATATACACCCCACTGCCCGGGCCGCCGACTATTCCGGAAGTCGGATGCCGTATTGCTTTATCTTCTTGAACAGGTTGGACTTATCCAACCCCAAACGCTCCGCGGTCCTGGTCACGTTGTGGTTATTGGCCGCCAGGTAAAACTCAATCAGTTGCTGCTCGTACTGGTGCAACGCATCGCGAAGGGATAGATTAGCGCCCCGCGGTGAAGGCTGTTCGTGATGCTGGGTGGCCGTGGTAAAATTTACCACGTCGAGGCTCTCACCTTTGGCAAAAATTACACCCTGCTCAACAGAGTGGCGCAATTCGCGTCCGTTCCCCTTCCAGGGCTGTTGGCAAAGCCAGTTCAGGGCGGCGGGGGTGAAGGAGGTCAGCGGGATCTGGTTACGGGTGCAAAAATCGATCAGAAAGTGCTGGGCCAGGGGCGGAATATCCTCCGGCCGGGAGCGCAGAGGGGGGATGTTGATGTGGATCGCCTTCAGCCGGTAGTAAAAATCCTGGCGAAACCTGCCCTTTTCCACCGCGGCCTCGAGGTCCTGGTTGGTGGCGCTGATGATCCTGATGCTGACCGGATGCACGGTTCCGCCCAGCTTTTGGATCTCGCCTTCGGATATAACGCGCAGCAGCTTGGCCTGCAGGTGGATCGGCAGTTCGCTGACTTCGTCGAGGAAGAAGTTGCCGTTGTTGGCGAATTCAAAATAACCTTTGCGGGCTTTCACCGCGCCGGTGAAAGCGCCTTGCTCGTAGCCAAACAGCTCGGCTTCAAAGAGTTCCCGGGGCACGGAGGCGCAGTTGATGCTGACCAGGTTGGAACCCCCAAACCGGCTGAGGCGGTGGATGGCGTGGGCGGTCAGCTCTTTGCCGACGCCGGTTTCGCCGGTGATCAGCACCGGGCTGTCGTATTTCGCGGCCCGGATGATGGCGTCGAACACGGTCTGCATCGCGGCGGATTTGCCAACCATGCCGATGGCGTTCTTTTCCAGCTGTTCCAGTTGCCGCCTGGCCTGCATCCGGTCAGCGACGGCGGCGATCCGCAGCAGCAGATGTTCGGCTTCTATCGGCTTTTCGATAAAGTCCATCGCCCCGTTTTTGATCGCCTGCACGGCGTCCGGGATATGGCCGGAGCCGGAGATCATCAACACCACCAGCCCGGGATACTGCTCCCGCACCTCGTCAAGCAGTTCAAAACCCTCGCGCAGCGCGGGAAAGCACATATCCAGCATCATGATGTCGAAGCCGCTGCCGGCCAGGATCCGGCGGGATTCCTCCACGCTGTTGGCCACCTCCACGGCAAAATCGTTCTTGCGCAGCAGGTCGCTGACCAGGCGGCAAAAGACCAGATCGTCGTCAGCCAGGAGGATGCGGGCTTTGCTCATTTGCTTTCGCCCTTGAGCCAGACGGAGACAATCGTGCCCGCGCCTTCCTCGCTGCTGATCTGGATGTCGCCGCCCATGGAATCGATGATCTTCCAGCTTTCCGGCAAACCGATGCCGGTGCCGGATTGCTTGGTCGTGAAAAAGGCTTTCCAGATATCGCCCTGATATTTGGCGGGGATGCCGGTGCCGCTGTCCTCGACCTCCACCAGGACCCTCAGATCCCCGTGGGGGCTGCCGTGGGGCGGATATTCGCGCACGCTCACGTGCAGCACCCCGCCGTCCGGCATGGCGTCCAGCGAGTTGTTGAAAATGTTGCCCAGGGCTTCCTCGAAACGGATCGGTTCGATGTAGGCTCCCACGGATTTCAGGGTCCAATTTTTGATCAGCTTCACGCCTGGCGGTATGCTGAGGCTGGAGAGGCAGTGCTCCACCGAGGGCAAGATGTCCTGGGTGGAGAGTTCGTAATCCGTGATCTCCGTGAACCTTTGAAAGGCATGGGTAAAGACGCGGATCTTTTCGATCTCGTCGCGGACGATGCCGGCGTATTCATGCTGGGAACTCTGCTCCGGAGCGATCTCCTGCAGGGGGTGCAGCGCCAGGAGGGCGTTGTTGATGTGCCTGCGCACGTTGTGGGACAGACGGCGGGCTGTTTCTGCCCAGCCGATCTTGTCGTTGAGCCGGGCGGAATCGGATTCCACCGGAACCACCGTGATCAGATACCTCGCCGCCAGGCCCCCGAGCTTGAAGGCGCGCACCTTGTGGGGCACCTGTCCGGACCCCAGCCTGGCCTCAAAATCGATCACATCGGCGTTTCCGGGGATGGGATCGTTCAGCCGGGCATGGATCTGGGGAAAGGCTTTTTGCAGATCCCTGCTTTTTGCCGCCTCACCAGGCTTGCTGCCTCTTCCAGCCAGCTTTTGCAGGTACTGGTTGGCCAGCGCGATCCGGTTTTTACCGCTCAAGATCATCACACCCTGCCCCAGGCTGTCCAGACTGTTGCAAAACATTCTCCTGTTGTTGCGCGCCCGCAGGGCGTAAACCAGGATCCCCAGCAGCAAAGCCAGGCAGAGCGGCATCGCGATCGCGGCGAAGCCCCGGTAGGCCAGCAGATGCCAGGGCAGCCTCTTGTAATCGAAAAAATTCACCTGCGAAGGTGTAGTGAGGGCGATCCGCCGGGTTTTTCCGGCGCTCGCGGACACGCTGAACGCGCTTACTTCAGTCTGGCCGGGGTAGGGGTTTTCGATCCGCGTGCGGACCTTCAGTTCGTGGTCCAGGATCTCAAAATCGCCCTTCATCGTCTGGATCAGAAGTTCTTTATCCCCGTCGCCGTCAAGATCGTCGGAGCTCCAGAGGTATTTAGCCTTGCCTTTATGGGCGTGCTGTTGCTGCTCCAGTTGGTCGTTCAGCTTGATCAGCCCGCCGGCCTCGTTCACCAGCAGGATGCTGTATCCCTCGTTACGCTGGAACTGAAACAGAAATTCGCCGCTGCTCCGGGCGAAGGACCCGTTGTACTGCCAGTCCCGGGACCTCACCAGCCTGTTTCCATTCCAGGCCAGGGTGGCCACTGAGTTGGGAGTTTGGCCCGCGCCCCAGGTGGTTTGGCGCAGATAGATCTCGCGCTTGCCGTCCCGGTTGGAATCCGCCGCCTGCAGCGCGATCTCGCTGAAGTCGTCCGCGGCCTTTTCGTAATAGAGCCGCTTGCCCCGGGTATCCAGAACAAACAGCCAGCTGTGCCAGTCGTCCAGGCTGTCACGCACCGCCAGGGTGTTTTTGTTGGCCGTCGTGGCGCAGATGAACTCCCTGCTGCCGTTGCCGTCGAAATCGTCGAAGAGGATGCTGGTGATGCAGGTGCTGAGGTCATAGCGCCACCTAAGTTTCCCGGTCTCAAAATCGTAGACCGCCAGCCCGCGGGGATTTGCGGTCAGGCCGTCCAGCATCCGGCACACCAGCTCCACCCTGCCGTCGCCGTCGATGTCCTGCAAAAACTCCGGATACAGCATCCCCCACCATTCGACCTCGGGATAGATCATGTATTCGTCGTCGCGGGCGATGCTCTCAAATTCCTTTTCTTTGCGCTTCAGGGGGGTGCCCCAGTCGTAACGAAGGCCGTAGATGGCCACCCGGCGCTGGTCGTTGAGGGAGTAAAAGATCCACTGAGCGCCGCTGACGGGATCCTTCAGCACCCTCAGGGTCCGGATCCGGTGTTGCGGGTTGGTCTGGGAGACCACATTGCCGGATTGGTCCTGGAGCAGCAGAGCGTAGTTTGCCTTGTCGTACCTGACTGCATTGAGCAGCAGATCTTCGCCGTCGTCCCGCAGGTCCGCGTTTAGCCGCATCAGGCTTTCATCGGTTTCCAGATATTCATGGCTCAGCGCAGCCCGATGGGTCTGGATCCCGTCCAGCAATCCGCATCCGGCGAGGCACAGGGCCAGGTAGCAGCCAAAGAGTGCAATCAAATATTTCACAATCCCTCCCCAGGGGAAAATTAGCTTGTCACCCGTTAATTCGGCCGGTTAATCTTGTCAAGGTAAATTACAATATAGGTAAAGTTAGGGCGAGAAAGTGAAGTTGCTTCGCCTGCCGTTGCCTCAGCCAAAAGGCGGTCCGCGGACCGCCCTGGCTGAGGGGGTTTTGATTCAATCCGGCTGATAGGCCGTCACCCGGTAAAACCAGCGTTCACCCGTGGCCGCCTCGCTCCAGGTTGTGGTTGCGCTGCTGCCCACCTGCAGGAAGGTACCTGCGGGATCCGCGCTCCGATAGATCCGGAAGTTGTCGTGGGCCGGCGAGCAGGTCCAGTTCAGGAGGGCGTTGCCGCCCTGGTAACTGATCTCCAGAGAGGTTATCTGGGCGACGCCGGCTGTCCAGTTGAGGCGGTTGTTGTTGTCGTAGTCATGCTCTTCTCCCGCCAGGATGCCGGTGGCGTTCACAAAGGTGGCGGAGCCGGCGTCGATCTGCTTGATCACGTTGTAGCCGCCGTTGTCGACCGGGAAGTTGGCTCCCTGGATCACCAGGTCCTGGGAGTTTTCCAGCCGCAGGTGCACCCCGCTGTAGCGCGCGTGTTGGAAGGTGCAGTAATTGAAGGCGTGATCCGGATCGACCAGGCCGGTGGCGGTGATCTGGATCGCGGTGGGATAGAGGTATTCGAAGGTCACATGTTCGGCCGCGATCGTACCCCCGGAAGCGGCGGAGAGATACCAGTCGCCGGTGCCGCCCAGGCGCGAGAGCAGGATCGGCAGGTCCTGGGTTCCCAGGGCGTCCAGGCGTCCGTTGGTGCTGACGGCGATATACCTGCTGGCCGCTGTCAGAACGGTTGACCCCGGCGCCAGGGTAAGGTTTCCCACCACGGTCAGGGCGGATCTGATCCCCAGGGTCACCGCGCTCAGGTTCACACCTCCGCCCGTGTTGGCGACGCGCAGCGTGTAGAAGGTTTCAGGCCCTGTGATCCGCTGCAGCGCGGTGCCGTTGAAGTTGACCTGGTAGCTGCCTTCGGAAAAGGAATCCGGACCGGGCGTGTTGACCCAGTCTCCGCCCACTTCGATGTTTCCGCCCGCCGCGAAGGCGCCGGCGGCGAGGGTGAAATCGTCTTTCAGGACCAGGGCGGTGGCGGCCGTGACCGTATTGGGGGCGCTTTTATCGATCCTCAGGCCCCACAGATGTGACCCCGCGATCAGGGACAGGCCGCAATCGGCGGAGCCCACCAGGTCCAGCCGTCCGCCGGAAGGGGTGAAAGCCGCATTATTGCAGGTAAAACTCCCCCCGGTGCGGATCGTGCCGCCGCTGATGTTTTCGTAGAGGGTGCTGCTGTCGCCGATGACGATCCCCTGGCTGGCAAAATTGAGCAGTCCGGCAGAGATGGTGATGGAGGTGTTTCCGTCTTCCGCCCACCAGGAGGGTCCGCTGCCGCCATGGACGTTCAGCGTTCCGCCGCTGAGGTTGATCCCGCCGCGAATGTCCACAGGCCCGTCCGGATTGGTGAGATTCACCACTCCGCGGCTTTGCACCGCCCAGCTTCCGAAGATGCCGTCGTCCAGCAGGTCGCTCGCGGTGAAACTGCCGGCAGAGATCTGCACTTGTTCGTAACCCACGGCAGCGTCATAGGCCGCGCAGGTCACGCTGTAAGACGTATTGTTCAGCGCTATAGCCCCGCCCGAATTGGCGTTTTCGATGATGTTGAACACCTCGGAACCGAGGATGTACTGGTCTTCCTCGCCGTTGAAGACGACGCGCCCAGCCTGTTCGTCGAAATACGCCTCTCCCTGCAGGTTGGCCCAGTTGCCCGCCAGGGTGATCTTGCGGTTGCCAGCGCTCACGTCCAGATTGCCGTTTAGCAGTTCCAGTCCCCCTTTCAGGACCAGGTCTCCGCCCAGGCTGATCCCTCCGGCGGTGTTCAGTTTCAGGTTGTGCAGCCAGTTCCCGTTGGAGACGTTAAGCATCGGCGTAGTGTGGCCTGAGGTGGTCAGGATCTCGATTGTCCCTCCCGTCGGCCGGAAGGTGCTGGCGGCGGTGGCCACGATGGAGGTGCACTGGATCGTGCCTCCGCTGACGTTATTGACCGATCCAGCCGCGACGTTGAGGATGTGCCGGTTCCCGCCGAAGCTGCCGGAACTGAGATTCAGGGTGCCGTAGAGGTTGGTGGTGGTGGGAATCGCCGTCCCGGTCCAGGTGAAGCTGCCGCCGTCGATGTTGAGGCTGCTGCCCGCGTAAAGACTGGGCCTGCCGGAGATCAGGACCTCGCCCTGGCTCACCTCCAGTTCTCCGTAGAGGTTGACGTTGCCGCCCACGGTCACACTCCTGTCCATGATGTCCAGTTCGTTGGTGGCGTTCACGGTCAGGTTGCCCGCCACCGTGAAGCTGTAGGCGCTGCCGGATTCGATCCAGAAGCGGGGGTTTTCCTCCGTGCCGTTCACGATCAGGTTGCCAAACTGCACTCCGGCCGGCTCCAGCCGGATCGAGGCCCCATAGTAGGCGCTCAGATAGGTGTTCACCGCGGGTCCCAGCACCAGGTTGGCGCCGGTTTCCACCACCCAGTTGTCAAAGCACTCCAGATCGCCCGCCGTGGCGTTGGCGGAGGAGCCCGTCTTCCAGATAAAGTCGCCATCCACAGTGATCTTGCCGGCGGCGGAAGCCATGGCCAGCACGCCTTCCATCACGTAGAGATCGCCCCAAACCAGCAGTTCCTGGACGCCGGGGTCAAATGACCCGCCGTTGATGTAGAAGTCGCCGTTGACCGTGATGTCGGATCCCAGAGTGGTTTGGGAATAGACGTGCACCTCGTTCAGATGGCTCGCGGTGCTCATTTGGAGGCTCTGATTGACCCCCATCAGATACAGCTTGCCATTGTCCCACTGCAGCGTGCCGGCGTCCAGCAGATCGCCCTTGAGCTTGATCCAGCCCTGGTAGTCGCAATGCGCGATGCTTCCTGCGCTGCAGCTGAGATCGTTGTAGATCTCCGGATCGTGGCTTGATTCCGCGGCGAAGGTAAAGCTTTTACCCCCGGATTTTTCCAGCCGGAGGTCCCAAAACCGGTTGGTGGAGCTGTAGTTGTAGAGGACCGAATCGTAGAAGCTGCCTGTGAATTTCACAATTCCGTTGCCCCAGATCGGCGTCGCCCCCTGCTCGATGGTCATGTCGCCGTAGCAGACGATCCCGCCGGCCGCCGAGGACGCCTGAACCGTCGATCCGCTTTTCCAGACCACGCTTTGCAGCACGGCCAAAACGCCGGTGGAGTTGAAACGCAGCTGGCCCTGCACGCTGCAATAGGTGTAAACCGTCAGGTTGAAGGCGTTGACCGTCAGATTCGCCCCGCCGGCGACCACCAGGGACTTGCAAAAACCGTTGGCGCTGCTGGTCTGGGGATAGCGGCCGCTCCCCACCACGGGAATCAGCACTTCGGAATCCGGGCCCGGCACCGAGTTGTTCAGCCAGTTGCCCGCCACATTCCAATCGGAGGAAACCGCGCCGGTCCAGTTGCTGGGAGATTGGTTGGCGATCACGAAACTGATCGTCTCGCCGCCGGCCTCGTCCACATCCAGCACCACCAAATTACCGTCCAGCATGGTGCTGGTGTTTTCATACAGCCAGGGCTCCGGATCGGTGTAGTTGTTGAAGGCGGTTCTGCCCATGTTGGAAGAAAAGGCCGCCGCGGCCAGGTTGCCATTGGAATCCAGATCGCCGCCGGGACGGTAGATGTAAACCTCGTCCGGAGGGGCGCCGGCGTTTCCCGTGATCCCAGTCATCACGCGGTAGACGATCAAACCGCTGCCCGGCACGGAACCGTCGTAGCGGCCGGTCCGGCGCCGGTATTCCAGCATGTAATACTGGTCGGGCTCCGTGCTGGCGATCTTGTAGCAGGAGTATTGATCTATGTCCGCGGCCGTGAGGGTGTAGGTGGTTTCCGTGGCGGTGGGAACGATCTCCGGCACGGTGGCAAACCAGGTGCCGTATTTCCACTTGGAATGGGTGGTCCAAAAGCTCAGGGAGCCGGTTCCCATGATGTCCCAGGTGCCCACGGGGCTGATCGAGGCCCAGGGTTCGTCGTCCGTGTAGTGATAAAAGTCCGGCGCGCCGATGTTGTGACCCATCTCGTGGCAGACCACGTTCGCCTGGCTTGACCCCTGAAACACCTGCAGGATCAGCTTCACATCCAGCCCGTTGATCTGGCCAAAGGCATTGTTCACGCCCCAGCTCATCGGCCAGAGCAGGTCGCCCCAGTGGTCAGGGCTGCCCCTGAAGATGATGTTGAAGGAGTCCAGCACCCCGTTGTTGTTGAGGTCAAAATCTATCCCGGGGTCCACCAATGGCGCCACCAGAGCGACGATCTCGCTCACCAGGGCAAAATGCCGGGCAGACTCCTGGGCGTCGGTCTCATACCCGTTTTCGTTCACCTCGTCCACAAAAGGCTGATAGTAGGAACGGCTGCTGTCCACCTGCACGGAGATCACCGTGCCAGTGGAGGTAGGATAGAGGTGGGAGTCGATAGTGAGCTGTCCGCTGGACTGGGTCAGGTAGAAATCCCGCAGGGAGGTCTGGTCCACGCCGTTGTAGGTATTGTTGTAGGCGGAATACTGCTCCGTGAATTCGTTCTCGCCCGCGAAACGGACAAAGACCACCAGATTGTGCACGTTGCCCACCGGCGGGGCCTTGCTGCCGCTGGTCAGCCAGGTTTGCCGTTCAACCTGCCGGCGGGGCGGGGTGTCGAACTTTTTGCGCAGATTCGGCTCTATCCCCAGGCTGGCCGGATCCACCGTTCCCGCGACGTGATCCGTCGCCCGCAGGTTTTGCCCGTCCCGTTCCGCGTATACGGCAAAACCGGTCCCGGGTTGCCGCAGCAGGGTGTAGCCCCTGGCGTCGTGAACGCGGTGGTAAAATTCGTCGCCGGTCACAAAGGCGTCCAGTTTGCAGCCGTCCGGCTGGTCGATCACGATCGGCATTCTTTCCACGTAATTCGCTGTCAGTAATGCCAGTAGTAAAAGCAAAGCGGATGTGAAAGCTATCTTCTTCATGGTTTCCTCCCTAACTGCATGGATTTTATTATGTTTGCCTGATTTGTCAGCCGCAGCCCGGCGCCAGGCGCTCCCGCCCCCCGCCTGTCTGGCAGGTTTTTCGATATCTCCGGTCCGGTCTGCTCGCCTGTTCTTCGCAAAACTCTCCGCCCTGAACCTTGCAGGCCGCGTCCAAGCTGCCGCCGGACAGCGGGTGTGAGGTTCTCAAAGTGAATCTTTACGCTTCTGGATGTATATTTAGACACGTATATATCTTGTCAACCAATATTCCCTTTTCACGTCTCTCAATTTTATCTGCTTCTCTTAAAGCCGAGTGGGAAACAAATTCATAAACCCGTTGAATTATGCAGTTGCTTGCCTCCGCTGTCTCAGAACCAATGCCCGGTTACCAGTCCGATGAAGCCTCACGATGGGCCTGAACCCTGTCGGAGGACACTTGTCCCTTATCCCGGGTTCAATCTCCCAGGACATACTCGCCCAATACAACCCCAATAAACTTGGGCCTGTAAACGGCGAATATTACTTCAGTCCAGGACCTGGCCATAGGGGCAAAACCCTTATGTGCAAAGGCTTTTTTACAATATAAGTACTCGCCGGCAGTAACGCGGATCCCAATCTCCCCAATTGGTTTGCAAGAGAGCCTTTAATCTGCCACTCTCCGTCTAAACTCATTACCCACATTTGGTTACCTGGTTAACAGGTTAAAGAGTTATCGGCTATTAGGGACGACAAAGTACAGAGGCCTCGCAGAATCGCGGGAAATGGATGGATGTTCCGGACAGATTGATCCAACGCGATGAACTCGCCTCGGGAATTGGTGATTTTTGCTCTGTGCTTCTGAGCCTCTGTGTTGAAAAAAGGGGAAAGTGGTGGGTGATACTGGATTCGAACCAGTGACCTCTACGATGTGAACGTAGCG
>CAZOVZ010000043.1:0-21213 GCA_964583755.1 uncultured Candidatus Cloacimonadota bacterium | reverse complement strand
GAGTTACGAATTTCATAATGGCTTTTTAGCGTTTTTTGTGCGAAACTTCGGCTAAGATTGAAATGAGGACGACGATGGACGAAAAAGGTCTGCTCGGATACCTGTGGGAACATCTGCGCTCCAGGGATGACGCCGGCTCCAGGCTCAAACTGGCGCTGCTGAACGAACTCGTGATGAATGTGGCGATGCTGCGGGAGTTTCTTGGGACCAAACCCAAACCCTGCGACCTCACCAAAGCCAAAGCGATCCTCACTTCCCTGCGGCATCAGGCCTTCGACCGGGCCGTGGACCAGGGCGTCGGCTTCCACAAGCTCTTTCCCTATCCGGTGAAAACCAAGGGCAAGGCGCGACCGCTCTCCGGCGACATCCTTGCCTTCTACCGCCGGATCATCGGCCTGGAACGGCTGACCGAACAGGTGGACAAGGTGGACAAACAGATCCGCTACGAGCAGCGCTTTCGCAACCTGAAACGGCTGGGCGTGGACATCCTCAAGGTGCTGAAACACTTTGAGCGGGATGGCTGACCGGAAACCTTTTGACCTGGATACAGAAAAGGCGGGGACCGAAATCCCCGCCTTGCTGTTTATGGTTGGCTGAAGGCTATTTCATCAGCAGCATCTTGCGGATCTGGGTCTGGCCGGCGTGGTCCAGGCTGTAGAAATAGAGGCCCGAACTGACCGGCGCGTTGGCGGCGTCGGTGCCGTTCCAGGTCAGGGTGTGGCGTCCGCCGGCGGCATCGCCGTCGAGCAGGGTTTTCACCAGCTGGCCCTTGAGGTTGTAGATGGAGAGCCTGGCGGGGCCGGGGTTTTGGAGCGAGAAGGAGATGGAGGTCGTGGGGTTGAAGGGGTTGGGGTAGTTTTGTTCCAGCCTGCAGACGGCGGGCAGCACCTGGTCGTCGTTGGCCACATAGGTGTCCGGGGCGACGGTGGTGAATTTGACCGCCAGGCCAGCCTGGAGCGGGCTCGCGGTGGGAGGATAGGCGTTGCCGTGGGTGTATTGCAGGCCGATCAGCTGGGTTTCGTCTTCGATGCCCACGGTGCTGTAGTTGGTGGTGGTGCCGGGATTGTCCACCGTGTGGTACTGCACCACGATGTCGCCGTCGCGTCCGCTCTGGGGGTAGAGGATGATCTGGAATTTTTCCAGCGACGCGTCATCCATCAGGTCGATGTTGTATTGGTTGTAGGCGTCGTTCCACTGCACGATGTAGCGGTTGTTGGCGGCGTCGTGCCAGTAGATGAGGCGCATGTCGTTGAAGATCCCGTTGCCTTCGGTGTCGACCCCGGTTTTCAGGCCCTTGAGGTCGTCCCAATAGCCGGCGATCATGGCGTAGGGACCCAGCGCGGCGGGGATGTAGCAGTTGTAAAAGTCCACCATGTCCGTGGGGATGAGGGAGATCCAGCCGTTGGAGCACATGGTGAGCTGATTGTATTGGGTTCCGTAAAATTGGAAGTTGAAGGGCAGGTCGACCGTGTGGGAGCCGTCGTCCATCACCTCGAAAACCGAGCCCTGTCCGCCCAGCAGGGGATCGGCCTCCACCCATTGGTAGACAGGGGTCTGGGCGTGGCCGGCGTCGTTGCTGTCGTAGGCAAAATAGCCGTATTCGTCCGGCCCGGTGGGGGATTGGGGGGTCGCCACGCCGGCGGTGAGCACGCTGTAGATCTGGTATTCATAGCTGCCTTCGCCGATGATCAGGCGCATCGGCAGATTGCGGCCGTTCCAGGCTCCGCTGGCGACGGTGACCGGCACGTCGAAGCTCTTGATCGCGCCGGTGGCGAAACTGCCCAGGGCGATCGGGGCGGAGGGGACGGTCGCGGCGTTGGAAAGGGAGACGATCCGGACTTCCGCGTCGCTGAAGGCCAGCGGCCCGGTGTTCATCACGCGGTAGGTGGCGGTGCTGGTGGCGCCGATATCCAGGATTCCGGTGACGTCGACCACATTGAACCGCGCGCCGCCTCCGACCATCTGGAACTGATAGTTGAAGCCGGGGCTGCCAGCCGCGAGGGTGAAGGTCAGGGCCTGTTGGGGCTGGATCAGGTTGCCGCCCTGGATCTGGAAAGTGATGGCGTGGCTGGCGCCGGGGGCGAGGGTGAACTCGGAATGCTGGTAGGTGACAGCTGTACCGGCGGCGGCGTCGAGGGTCAGGCTGGGCACGGTCACGCTGGCGGAGCCGTAGTTTTTGAGGGTGATGGTGCCGTCGACGTCGTGGTTCGGATGCAGGATCTGCCCCGCGACGCTGTTGGCGGTGACGCCCAGTCCGGCGGTCTCGCTGGCGGCGAGGGTGCGCGCCAGGGGCACGAAATTGGGCTTGGAAACCGTCAGGGTCAGGTCGCCGGCGGTCTCGGGATCGATGGGCAGGATGGCGAAGCCGTCGGAAACGGTGGCGTAGGTGTAGTCACCATCCGGTTTCTTACCGCTCACGGTGGCGCCTTCCAGGTTGGCGGCGACGACGCGGATGTGGCTGTCCGACTGCGCGAAGGTCAGCCCGCCATCGATCACGCTTTCCGGGATCGTTTCCGGCACCAGCACCCACATGTTGAGGCTGGGGTCGGAGAGCAGGTTGTAGACGTGGAAATAGAAGGCCACGTATTGGTTGTTCGCGATGTCGTTGGGGAAATTCTTGTAGAGTTCCATCTTGCCGGCCAGGATGGCGGAGCCAAACCCGCGGACGCCATCGTCCAGGATGCTGCGGAAGGCGCCGCTGGAGATGGAATTGTTCAGGCGGGTCTTGGTGTGCAGGTCCGAGGGGCCGACGAAGGCCACCGCGCCGTTGGGCTGGGAGACGCTGCCCATCCGCATCCATTTTTCGCCGAAGCAAGGGTTCACGCTGTTGGCGTAGTCGCCGGTGTTGCAGACGATGGAAAAGACGATGGGCATGCGGGGGCCGTTGGCGGTGGAATTGAGGTCCGGAATGTGGAAAGAGGGATAGTGCCAGCCGTTGGCGTCGCCCCAGCCGCGGTAGCTGACAAACTGCACGCCCTGGTTGATCGCGCTCTGGATCAGCGAGGTGCCGGGATAGGTGGGCGGATAAAACACCGTGTCCACCTGCGCGTAGCCGTAGTCCAGCATCTTTTCGCGCAGCCAGCGGGACATGTAGACCGGCGTGGTGGGGCGCAGGCCGCCCTCGGCATAGTTTCCGGCCACGGCCAGCGAGCGCTGCATCCAGGCTGTGTTTACCATGGAAGGAGTCTTTTCGTAGGAAATCGTCTTGCCGGCGATGGTCATGAATTCCGACACGTCATTGAAGGAAAAGCGTCCGACCAGCATCTCGGGAAAATAGTCGTCGCCCGCCAGCAGGGTGTATTGATGGTCGTCGGCGTCGTTTTCGGCGTATTCCGGCGAGGGGAAGAAGGCGGTCGGGATGGTGTAGGTGGTGCCGGTCACGTCTCCCAGCAGCAACAGGTAGTCGCAGTGATGGGTCTCATAATGGTTGCGGATGAAGGCCTTGAACTGGTCGAGGGTGGTGCCGATCTCCGTCTTGTAGGCCACCTGGACGTCGAAACCGACGGAGCGCTTCCAGTCGATGAAGCTTTGCTGGTAGTCGCTCAAACTGCTGTGGCTGATGATCAGCATTTTGGGCCTGGCCACGGGCAGGTCGCGCAGGTAGCTGGTATCGTAGTTGTCGGCCAGAGTCTTGTAGGCATGGACAAAGGCGGGGGAGACCGACTGGGGCAGTTGCGCCGGAACGCTGCCGGAGAGGGTGAATTCCGCGTTCTTCAGGGTGCGGATCCGCTGTCCGTCGTCCTTTTGGGTCTGGATCAGGACTGTGAAGCCCTGCATCTCCCGGAAGGTGAAGCTCTTGGCCAGGGTCACGTCGTCCTGGCCGCGGTCCTGCTCCTCATAGAGGAAATTGCCCTGGCGGTCGAACACGTTCCAGAGCAGGGTTCCCACCTGAAGGCTCGCTTCGGTGAAAGGCAGGGCGAAGGTTTTGGACATCACGGTGGTTTCCGGAAATTGCTCGTCGGCGTCTTCCGCCGGCGTGAAGGGGGCCAGGCGGACGTTCTCCAGGCTCGCGCTGACGCTGGCCGGACCGGTCTGGTAGCGTTCGTTTATCTCTGCGCCCAACACACTGAGCGACAGCAGAATGGCTAATATCAAAAGTTGTCTCATGTAAATCCTCCCAAGATTCTGCCTGTATACAATGCAAGAAGCGTTCCGTAACCAGGGCGAATATTCGCCTCAGATAGCCAAAGTTTTGGAAACTAAATTGCTTTATAAGATTAACCCGAATTTCGCGAAGGAAGTGTAATGCGCTCAACCCTAAATCTGGCCGCCATTCTGGCCCTGGGACTGCTGTTCCTGGCCGGTTGCGGCACCAATACGAACATCACCAATCCGGTGGATCCGCCGAACGATTCCACCAACGTGGTGCTGACTTTCGGCACGCCGGAGAGTTTTGACCTCGTGACCTGGAATCTGGAGACCTTTCCGCTGAACAACCCCGCCACCAGCGAGTTGCTGGCCCAGATCGTGCCGCTGATGAAGGTGGATGTGATCGCCTTTCAAGAGATCATGAACTACTACGATTTCATGGCCCTGGCGGAGCTGATCCCGCATTACGCGGCCTGCGTTTCCGGCCTGCCAGCGGACGGCTGGCGCCTGGCCTATCTCTACGACACGCGCACGGTGCAGATCAACGACCAGTACATGATCCACACCAACGAATCCAATCCCTTTCCCCGCCCGCCGTATGTCCTCGACCTCACCTTCCAGGGCAGGGACATCGTGGTGATCGACAACCATCTGAAGGCCCTGGGGGATAACTACATCGACGAAACCGACGACTGGGACGAGGAATACCGCCGCCGCCTGGCCTGCCAGATGCTGGATGAATACATCTCCGAAAACCTGGCGGACGAAAGGGTGTTCGTGGTCGGCGACATGAACGACCAGATCGCCGAAGGCCCGGATACCAACGTGTTTATGGCCTTTCTGGACAAACCTGATGAATACCTCTTCGCGGACATGCCGATCGCCCAAAACCCCACCTACAGCACGGTTTCCTATCCCAGCTACGTATCCCACCTCGACCATATCCTGCTCAGCAACGAGCTTTTCACCCCCTTCGCGGATCCGCGCACGGTCTGCCGCGTGATCAAGGTGGAGGACTGGATGGGCAGCTGGCAAAACTATTCGAACCAGCTGTCGGACCACCGCCCCGTGGCGTTGCGGCTTTACCTGGATTAGAGCGGCTTTCAGCTCCCCTCCGCTTGGCCAGATGGCCTTTACCGCATAGGCAACTCCGGAGCAACAGCCGTTTCCGGCTTTTGCTCCGGAGTTGTTTTACCTTGGCCAAAGCGGGGGCAAAAGGGATAACCCAGCCCCGGCGACGGTTTACTTCACCAGCACCATCTTTCGTGATTGAGTGTGGCCGCCGGCGCTCAGCCGATAGAGGTAGACCCCCGATGCGAGGGGATTTCCCCCGGCGCCGGTGCCGTCCCAGTTCACGCTGTAGCTGCCGCTGGCCTGACTGGCGTTCACCAGTTTTTTCACCAGCTGGCCTTTGAGATTGTAGATTCCCAGCTCGACCTTCGCGGCCTGGGGCAGGACGTAGCCGATCGAAGTGTAGGGATTGAAGGGATTGGGCCAGTTTTGGCCGAGGCGGGGGAGATGGCCTGGAACGAGGTTGGGGTCGCCGCTGGCGGTGGTCTCGTTGCTGATCATCTGGGCCCAGAGGTTGCCGTGCTCGATCGGTTCATCCCGGTAATCCGTGTAGGTGGAGCCGTCCGACCAGGTTATCAGGGCGTTGTTGCCCAGCACGGCCGGTTGCAGGTTGTAGACCGGTGTGCGGCCGGTGGCCAGGCTGTCGATGCCGACCGCGTTGACCGTTCCGCCGGGATTCACAAACATGAACTTGATGAAACTCTCGTTGCTGGGATCGGAGTAGTTTTGGTTTTCTTTCCAAACCAGGCCCAATCCGTTGTTGGCGTAGCGAACCAGTTCGGGAGTGATCCGCACCCCCAGATACAGCGTCTCCCAGAGGGGCGCCAGCGAGTAGCTGAAGCGGCCGACGAAGGTCTCCGTATCGTTGTCCGGACCGTTGCAGAGCAGGGCAAAATCCGTGGGGCCCAGGCTGGCGCGCACCGAATTCCAGAAATACCCGGTGTCAACGATGAATTCGCCCTGGGGACCGAACAGCAGCTGGCCTCCGTTGGTGACGAACTGGTACATCATTTGGTAGCCAAATTGAACGCTGTTTTGGGAGTAGAGGATGGCAGCCCCGGCGTCAGTGGCGCGGAAGCCGGCAAAGCTGTGGGCATAGATCTCCGTCCCGCTTACCGGAGTCACCATCACTCCGTAGGGGCCCCAGCCCGGCAGGGGACTGCCGTCGGCGGGATCGAGCCGGATCAGGTGAATGTCGTTTGGCCGGGTGACGCTCAGATTTCTTTTGCTGAACGCCAGATAGCCGTCCTGCAGGGCCAAAAGCTCGGTGGTGTTCGGTTCCGGGTCTGTGAGCAGGCTCAGCCCGCCCTCGCCCCACTGCGTCTGGCCGCCGCTGATCTTTTGCATCCGGACGGAGCCGATGTATTCGGGATAGGTTTCCGACATCTGGTTCCATCCGATGAATACGCTGCCATCCAGGTAGTCGATCGCGACATCGCTTTCCCAGCCTTCGTCGGTATTGGACAGCCGGAGGCCGGTCTCGCCCCAGAGGCGTTCTCCGCCGGGGCTGAGCAATTGGGCGTAGAGATCGTAGTAGGATTCGCGCCTGTCGTGCCAAACCACCACTGTCTGGCCGTTGGGCAGCACTTTTGCCGCTGTGATGTACTGATCGCCCGCGGTGAGTTGGGTGGCGGGGACGCCGTCGGGCGTGAAGGTGAAGGAGCCAAAGGTGTCGATGACCTGGAAATAGATCTGGGAGCGGTTTCCGGGATTGCGGTCGTCATCCCAGAGTACGATCAGGTCATCGCCGCGGGCCAGGGCTATTCGCCCCTCGGTCCACATGCTGTCCAATCCTTTGATCAGGACGCGTCCGCCTTCCTCCAGTTGGGGATTTCCGCCCAGGCTGAGGCTCTGGTAGCTGATGCCAGTCTCGGTGCCGCGCCTGTCCGCCCAGGCCAGCCAGATCCGGTCCGCGGTTACGCGGAGGGTGGGCGCGGATTGGTCGTCGGAACCGCCGCTGAGGTCGACCCCTTCGGCGGCCCAGCTATTGGCCCCGCCGCTGTTGTAGTGCTTGGCGCGGATCTTGTTATAGTAGCCCGTGGGGCGGTTGTCCATCCAGGCGATGTAGCAGCCGCCCTGTCCATCCGCTTGCAACGTGCTACCAAAAGTGTAGGAATTGTCCGGCAGGGTGTTGTCCACCCAGATGGAATCCAGCCAGCCGATCTGGCCGGAGGAATTCACTTTCCTTAATATAAGCGTCGCCGGCTGGCTCCAAACCTTGAGGGAGATGATCACCGCGTCGTCCGCGGCGGAATAGACTATTCCCAGGGGTGAGTGCATGGGCTGGCTGGAGGTGGACAGCTGCAGAGGTTCCGCCCATAGCGGGGTTCCGCCGGGGGAGTACTTTTGCAGCTTGCAGATTGGGTCGCCGCCGCCATGCCAGTTCCACAGCAGATAGATCGCTCCGCCGCCGGCCACGGCCTGGGCTTCCCTGTTCATGTCGTAGTCAACTCCGCTGCCGATGCAGGCCGGAGCGGTCCAAAGCGTGATGCCGTCGGGGCCGAAGCGGTTCAGATACACTTTGGAATTGACTTCGTAACTGGTGTTGTAACAGAGGTAAAAGCCGTTGGCGCCGTCCGGCAGTAACGACATGGCACTGTAGTAATCCAGGCCGGTAGGGTCCACCCCTCCGTCCTGCCAGCGTTGGGTGCCGCTGCCGGAGTAGCTTTGGGCGTACAGCTTTTCGGTGACTGCCGTCCTTTGATACCAGGTCAGGATCACTCCGCCCAGTTCGTCGGCCACCAGCATCAGCTGCTCCTCGGAGTCTTCGTTGTTGGTGACCCTGATGCCCCCGGCCGGCCAGTATAGGGTTCCGGAAAAATCCAGCTTCTGGAGGTAGACTTCCCCCGTCAGGCTGGCATGGGTGTCACGCCAGGCCACAACGCAGTTTCCGTCCGAAGTTTCGATCAGGGCAGGGTTGCTTTGAGCTCCGGCCTTGGCGTCGATGGTCAGGGGGACGTTCCAGACCTGGTTTCCCTGGGGATCGACTTTCTGGGCGTAGAGGTCGCGGTCGTCCGCCAGGTTGTCCGTCCAGACAAAGATCAGGCCGCCATCTGGGGTTGCCAGCCCGGCTTCCTTCCATTCAACCGCCCGGCTGGAGCGGACTTTGAGGTTTTCGGGCCAGACCGTATCAACCGCGGCCAGGCTGCAGGACAGAATGAGCAGAAAAAACAAACAGCGTTTCATGTAAACCTCCTGAGATCACAACTGATCGCTGTATCCGGATTTGATCTCTGCAGAAGTCGGGTCGACTGCTGAAGGGATCAATCCTTGCGGACAATAGTAGCAATCAATGAGCCAAACCTGAAACTTTTATCTCGCGGATCAACTCAGAAATGGTCTTCCGGGCTCCGCGGATCTGGGAAAGGACTGGCTGATACCGGACGCTTTCCGCCGCTCGGCCTTATCCCTGCTCCATTTGATTGATCCGGTCGCGCAGTTCCGCCGCGCGTTCGAAATCCAGTTTGGCGGCGGCGCGCTTCATTTCTTTTTTCAGCAGGTCGATCATCTTGTCGCGGTTGTCGAGGTCCAGATACTGGAAAAACTCTTCTTTGGAGGGCGGGGCATCCTCGCCCTTGCCGGCGCTGTCGATCGAGGAATAACCCTCGGCGATGGAAGTGGACTGCATGATCTCTTCGATGGTCTTGGTGATCGTCTGGGGCGTGATGCCGTGGGCTTCGTTGAAGGCCAGCTGTTTGGCGCGGCGGCGGTTGGTCTCGTTCAGGGTATACCGGATCGCGTCGGTGATCACGTCGGCGTAGAACACCACTTTGCCGTCGACGTTGCGGGCGGCGCGTCCGGAGATCTGGATCAGCGAGCGGGCGGAGCGCAGGAAGCCGGTCTTGTCCGCGTCGAGGATCGCCACCAGCGAAACCTCCGGCAAATCCAACCCCTCGCGGAGCAGGTTCACGCCCACGATCACGTCAAACTCGCCGAGGCGCAAACCGCGGATAATCTGGGCGCGCTCGATGGAGTCGATCTCGCTGTGCAGGTATTTGCTTTTGATGCCGGAGTTGTGGAGGTAGGTGTTCAGGTCCTCGCTCATCCGTTTTGTGAGGGTCATCACCAGCACTTTGTGGTTTTTGGCGACGCGTTCCCGGATCTGGCCGATAAGGTCGTCCACCTGGTTGCGGATGGGTTTGATCTCGATCTCGGGATCCAGCAGGCCGGTGGGGCGGATCACCAGCTCCACGATCTCGCCTTGGGTGAGGCCCAGCTCGTAATCCGCGGGCGTGGCGGAGAGGAAGATCACGTTGTGCATGTGCTTTTCAAATTCTTCAAAGCGCAGGGGCCGGTTGTCGAAGGCGGAGGGCAGCCGGAATCCGTAGTCCACCAGATTTTTCTTGCGGGTGAAATCGCCGCCGAACATGCCGTGCACCTGGGGGATGGTGACGTGCGATTCGTCGATGATTAAGAGGAAATCCTCCGGAAAATAGTTGAGCAGGCAGCTCGGCGGCTCGCCGGGGGGAGCGCCGGTGAGGTGGCGCGAGTAGTTTTCGATGCCGGAGCAGTAACCCAGTTCATGCAGCATTTCCAGGTCGAACTTGGTGCGCGACGCCAGGCGGTCGGCCTCCACGTAGCGCTGGTTTTGCAAAAAGAAGGCCACCCGTTCCTCCAGTTCCTGCTCGATGGAGTTCAAGGCCCCGCGCAGCCTGTCCTCGTTCATGATGAAGTGCACTGCGGGATAGATGGGGTAGGAGTCCACCGCGCCCAGGCTGTTGAAGTTGATGGGATGCAGCTTTTCCAGGCCGACGATCTCGTCGCCGAAAAACTCCACCCGCAGGCAGTGTTCCAAATAGGCGGGATAGATGTCCACGGTGTCGCCCCGGACCCTGAAGGTGCCGCGTTCGAAGGCGATGTCGTTGCGGCTGTAGTGGGCGGTGACCAGCTTTTTCAGCAATTCGTCGCGGTCCATGTTCATCCCTTTCTCCACGCGGATCAGGGCTTCGCGGTATTCTTCCGGCACGCCCAGGCCGTAGATGCAGGAGACGGACGCCACGATGATCACGTCCCGCCGCTCCATCAGGCTCATCGTCGCCCGCAGGCGCAGCTTTTCGATCTCTGCGTTGATGTCGGCGTCTTTCTCGATGTAGATGTCCTTGCCCGGGATGTAGGATTCCGGCTGGTAGTAGTCGTAATAGGAGATGAAATACTCCACCGCGTTGTGGGGGAACAGCTGTTTCAGCTCGCCGTAGAGCTGGGCGGCGAGGGTCTTGTTGTGGGATAGCACCAGCACCGGCCGGTCAAACTCGGCGATGACGTTGGCGATCGTGAAGGTCTTGCCGCTGCCGGTGACGCCCAGCAGCACCTGGTGCGGTTTGTTGTCCCTGATGCCCGCCGCCAGCGCGGCCACCGCTTCGGGCTGGTCGCCGCTGAGCCCGTAGTTGGATTCCAGTTTGAAGATTCCCATCTTGCCTCTTGCTTGCGAGGGTTCCCTCTGGTTGGCCCGGCAAGCCGCGCCGGAGCGGGGCCGGGGGGTTCGGTTAAATTTATCTTGACGTTTAGGCTGTAAATCAAAGCTTGGATACAAGAAACGTGAGGCAGCGTTTCTGTCGAGTAAATTTACATGGAGAGATAAAATGCTACACCTTGAAGAACTTCAGATCAACTACGAAAACCTGCTCAAACTTGGCTACGCCGTGATCGACGTGCGTTACAAGGACTACGACATCAGCCCCGAAAGCCAGAAACTGATCGTCGCCCGCGTGGATTCCGACCGCGATGAGTTTTACCAGGACATGCTCAAACAATACACTTCCCTCGAATTCAAGCCCAACGAGCTGTTCGAAGTCTGGACGGACATCCTTTCCCACAAGATCAAAATGAGCCAGATCCTCAACCGTGACATCGCCATCAAAGTCGCGGCCATGGATTTCATCGAGACTGTCTATAGTTCCCGATGAGCCAGCGCAGCCTGCTGCTGATCAAACCCAACGCCATGGCCCACGGCCATGCCGGGCAGATCATCTCCCTGGCGGAGGAAGCCGGTTTCGCCATCCGGGACTGCGGGATCGTCAGCTTCACCCCGGAAGCCGCCGGCGAGTTTTATGCCATGCACCGCGGCAAGGAGTTCTTTGACCGCCTGATCGGATTCACCTGCTCCGGCCCGGTGATGGCCCTCATCTTGGAGCGCGACCGCGCGGTCGAGGCCCTGCGGGAACTGATCGGCGATGCCGACCCCGCCAAACGCGGACCGGAAACCATCCGCGGCCTCTATGCGGAAGGCGTCACGGAAAACGCGGTGCACGCCTCGGACAGCGAGGCCAACGCGGAGAGGGAGATCGCCCTGATCTTCGGCTGAACCCGCCTGGCCTTGCTTTCCCGCGGATCACATCGATAAAACGTCCCTCCGGGCCACGTCGATAAAACGTCCCTCCGCGGTCTTGGAGCGTCAGACGTCCTCGTCTGACAAAGCCCGCCAGGGCTTGCTTTCCCCCGGCTCACGTCGATAAAACGCCCCTCCGCGGTCTTGGAGTGTCAGACGTCCTCGTCTGACAAAGCCCGCCAGGGCTTGCTTTCCCCCGGATCACGTCGATAAAACGCCCCTCCGGGCCGTTGGCAGACGAGGACGTCTGCCGCTCCAAGACCTTCACCCCCCAGCCTCACTCCTTCCCCTATCTCATTTGGGGATTTGGACTTCAACCAGCCCGCGAGCTATGCTTCACATCTGGGAAACCACAGATCCGTCTGCAGACGAGGACGTCTGCCGCTCCAAGACCTTCACAGCCCAATCTCCCATCAGGTATCAGCTCAAAGCGAAACAGAAGCAAAGCGCTTGAACTCCAGTCTGCCGGGCCGGCGTTCCCTCAAATATTCCCCCCGCAACGGTCTTATCATCCACCCCAAAAGCCAGTGGCCGAAATCGCTTCCGGCCACTTTCATTATCGGGTGATGCGTTTCGCTTTAGCGGATCAGCATCAGTTTTTTGACAGAGCTGGCGTTGCCGCTGTTCAGTTTCACGATGTAGGCGCCGTTCGCGGCCCGGTTGCCCTGGCTGTCGCGGCCGTCCCAGTTCACGCTGTGGCTGCCGGCGGTTTTGGCTGCGGAGACGAGGGTCTTCACCAGCTGGCCTTTCAGGTTGTAAACGCTGATCGTGACAGGCGCGGAGTCCTTCACGCTGTAGGCGATGCTGGCAGTGGCGGAGAAGGGATTGGGCGAAATGCCTGCGAGCGAGGTCAGCAGGGGGCTGGCGGCGCTGTCGTCAGTGGCGACGGGCGGGGCGGTGAGTTCGGAGAGCATCACTTTATTCGCCTGCAGCACTTCTTTAGTGTTCAGATCCTGGATCCAGGCCACAAATTCGCATTGGGCGTTGACCCAGGAAGGATCCTTGGTCACGGTCACGGGGACGTTGGTGATCCCCAAAGGCGCGCCGGCCAGGTCGACCACGGTGCCTTCCCAGGAGGGGAACATGCCGCGGTTCACAAAGTTCAGTTCCGTCTGTCCCTGCCAGGAATACTGGATGTGGGATTCCGTGAGCGCGAGGTGCACCGCCAGGTTGGGATATGAGACGGGGGCGAGTTTGTCCACCTGCAGGGTGATCTGATAGTTTTCGCGGGTCTGTTCGCCGTAGATGCCCAGGTTGAAGGGGGTGTTGATCACATTGCGCTGTTCATAGAGCGGCAGGTAGGCCGGGAACACGCTGGTGGAGTGGTTTCCGCCCACATAGCTGAGGGTGCCGTCAAAGAACCCGGTCGGGTATCCGCTGATCCCGTAATAGGTGTTGCGGGCGTTGGAGGTGTCGGTGGCATAGGGGTCGCCGTTGTGGTTTTCGACCACCGCCACGTTGTATCCGCCATCCACAAAGTCGTCCGCCGCCATCGCCGCGCCGGGGCAGTAGGTGCACCAGGCGCCGGTTCCGATCTCCAGCAGGACCATCTGTTTGGTCCCGGTCCAGGTGTTGACCCAGCCCTCGATGTTGTTGTTGGCCAGGTCGCTGTCGACCACGTCCTCCAGGGAGGAAACGCTGAAGGCAAAGCGGTAGTTTTCGTTGTCCAGCGCCGGGGTGAAGTCGGGAAAGCTGACTGTTTGGGCGTCGTTGGGATTTTGATAGGCGGAGAAGTAATCCGGATGGCTGGCTTCCAACACATCCCCGCGGTAAACGTTGAGCGAGACCAGCGCCGTCAGGGGGTTGAGGCCGGCGTTTTTGACCACGCAGATCGGGGTGATCGAGGTTCCGGAACTGACGTGGGTGGGCAGGAGGGTGGAGGTGACCGCCAGGTCGTAGGGGAAGGGGGTGTAGAGCTTGACGTTGTCCACATACCAGTAGTCGATGTTGTAGGAACTTCCGCTGAAATAAAAGGCGAACTGGAAGGTGGCCGAACCGACGTCGGCGTTGGTGACCGCCACGGTTTGCAGCTCGGGTCCGACATTGCCGTCCGGGCTCTCGCTCCAGACGCTGTTCCAGGCCCCGCCGTTGGAACGGGTGGCGACTCCGACCGTCATCGGCGAATCGTAATGATCCACAAAATGGCGGAAGTCGATCAATACGCTGCCGAATCCGGAAGTGTCAAAACTCGGCGAGATGAAGTAGGAGCTGCCGCTGAACTGGGGGCTCCAGCCAAAACGCAATTCCGGCAGGGTTCCGCCGGCATTGGCTCCCGCGAAGAGGCTCCAGTTGGCGGCGTTGGAACTGATGGTCCAGCCAGCTGGGGGAAAGGTGCCCGAGGAAAAGTCTTCAAATACAATCACGTCGCGGCTGGCGGCGGAGGCAACGCCCAGGGCCAGGCCCAGCGCGAGGATGAGGGTGATCAATCGTTTGGCCATGTGTATCTCCTTGATTTGACATCAATTTGTTTCATTGGAACGTGCCTCCGCGTTTCTGTCAACAGATATCTTCCCTCCGCCCGGCCGCGAAATCCCCCTCCCGCGGAGGGGCGGCCCCGCGGATTTTTCCCTAACCCCACTCTCCCTGGAGGTCCTATCAGTCCGCTGCGAACAGATCACGTAACACCGTATTCCAATCCGCCGGACCCCCACCCCCACACGTGGCGGCGGATTCCAATCCGCCGGACCCCCACCCACGCCATATCATACCGGCGAAGGTCCTTTGTCATCTGGTGCAAGTCTGTCATTCCGGCGAAGGCCGGAATCCATCCCTTCGTCTGTCATTCCGGCGGAAACCGGAATCCATCTCTTTTAGAACAACATTTTTTACACCCCCCCCTATTTGTCCCTCAACTCCAGCGCCAACCCTTGTCATACCAGCGGATGAAGTCCGCGTGGAATGCATTCGGGGGGGGGGGGGGGGGGGGGGGCTTGACGCCAAACGTTATAGAGTGATATTGTTGCCAGCATGCCGGTGGAAGTCCGTTATGTTTCAGCTTGACACCAAAACGTTATAGAGTGATATTGCCCCGGGGAAGTTTTACAACAAACTAAAAGTTTCAGCTTGACACCAAAACGTTATAGAGTGATATATGGAAACCAAAACACAGCCGCAGGATCTGGTTTCAGCTTGACACCAAAACGTTATAGAGTGATATGCGCAAGACGCAACGCCCCCACCAAGCGGTGTTTCAGCTTGACACCAAAACGTTATAGAGTGATATCAAATTCAGTGAGCCAGTGCTGCGGGTTGTGTTTCAGCTTGACACCAAAACGTTATAGAGTGATATGACTCATGCCGCCGACCACATAACTTATTCGTTTCAGCTTGACACCAAAACGTTATAGAGTGATATCGGGACTTTTAAGGGCATAACCTCAATAGTGTTTCAGCTTGACACCAAAACGTTATAGAGTGATATCATGCGGATAGAAAACGGAGCGCTATACGTGTTTCAGCTTGACACCAAAACGTTATAGAGTGATATGAACCCACGGAAACCACGCCGGCAGTTATTGTTTCAGCTTGACACCAAAACGTTATAGAGTGATATCGGATGGAGACATCATATTGCCAGCAGCGACGTTTCAGCTTGACACCAAAACGTTATAGAGTGATATTGGAGTGCGGCGTGGATACTGGCCATCATTGTTTCAGCTTGACACCAAAACGTTATAGAGTGATATGCTGGAGAGGATGACTCGATAGCCGACTGTGTTTCAGCTTGACACCAAAACGTTATAGAGTGATATGCACACTATAATCTGGACATCACTGAAGCGGTTTCAGCTTGACACCAAAACGTTATAGAGTGATATTGGTTGAATGTGGATAGCCCGAAGGACTGTGTTTCAGCTTGACACCAAAACGTTATAGAGTGATATGATGCGCTTGGTTATGGCGTGGTGGCTATGGTTTCAGCTTGACACCAAAACGTTATAGAGTGATATTACGGCCTCCGTCGAGTAGAGGGCAAAGGTGTTTCAGCTTGACACCAAAACGTTATAGAGTGATATGCTGGAGAGGCAGACTCGATAGCCGACTGTGTTTCAGCTTGACACCAAAACGTTATAGAGTGATATCGACATCAAACGAGGGGTGCTTTTGCTTTGGTTTCAGCTTGACACCAAAACGTTATAGAGTGATATTAGTGGCGTTGGATGCCCAGGCTATTCGTGGTTTCAGCTTGACACCAAAACGTTATAGAGTGATATGACCCGACTCCCAATGAGTATGACCTTATAAGTTTCAGCTTGACACCAAAACGTTATAGAGTGATATCTCCCGGCAACCGGGAGCTATCCGTTAACTGTTTCAGCTTGACACCAAAACGTTATAGAGTGATATCAAACCTATCTCAAATCCTTGAAAGGATTCGTTTCAGCTTGACACCAAAACGTTATAGAGTGATATCCACGTCGGAGAAATGTTCAGGGAAGGATGGTTTCAGCTTGACACCAAAACGTTATAGAGTGATATCGGCAGTCATCTACTACGCTCGCCGCGCTGGTTTCAGCTTGACACCAAAACGTTATAGAGTGATATACACCAATGCTATTAAACTAATACGGGAATAGTTTCAGCTTGACACCAAAACGTTATAGAGTGATATCGCCATTTACTGCGCCTCCGCTCGCCTCCAGTTTCAGCTTGACACCAAAACGTTATAGAGTGATATGCAGATATTTGGATAAAGAGCGGCCAGCCAGTTTCAGCTTGACACCAAAACGTTATAGAGTGATATGTTTCAGGGTGCCGGTGATCGGTTCGAAAAGTTTCAGCTTGACACCAAAACGTTATAGAGTGATATCGGCGTTCCTGGCGGAGGGCGGCGGTGACTGTTTCAGCTTGACACCAAAACGTTATAGAGTGATATATGGCCCTGATAAACCATTGTCCGGGAATAGATTGATGTGCCTTGCCGGGCCCAAAATCACTCTTCGGGGTCGTCGAATAGTAGTAATTGTTCGGGATTTTCTTTGGATGGTTTGCGGCGATTGTTTTCCAGGACGACGATCTTGCCAAACTGCTTGTCTGTAAAGGTGAGGATGTTGACTTTGCCTTTGGCGGGGATGTGGTCGTTGATCGTATTGATTAGGCTGTCCAGCTTTTCCCGGGCGCCGCAATACTTGGCATAGACGGAGAACTGGCACATGCCAAAGCCTTGTTTTTCCAGAAAATCGCGGAATTTTGTGGCGATCTTCCGGTCCTCGGCTTCAACCACGGGAAGGTCGAACATGACCATGATCCACATCAGCCGGTACCCATTCAGAAACTCACCCATTTCACTCCGCTACGATGTTCCATCCTTTAGCGAGTTCACAACTTCGACAGCGATGATGGGGAAATCGAATCCCGGTTTCTTGGTGTCGAGAGAGTTGACATATTGGCCGACAGCCCTCTGCAGGCAGTAGCGAAGGTGGGTGGCTTCGCCCTGGTGCGCCAGCGGCAGGTCCAATATGGCCACCAACTGCCTTTTACGCTCCGGGCTGAGCGTTTCGCCAGCCGTGATCTTCCTGGCCTTGAGCGAGAGATCGACATACGGCCTGAAGGGCTCCATCAGGTCATCCGCCAGGCAATAGGGATTCATCTGATTGTGGTGGTGGATGCCCAGTTCCGGGATCAAACCGGCAGCCACGATCGCGCGGCAGACCGATGCCCTGAGGATGGCGTAGCCATAGTTGAGAAACCCGTTCAACCCAGGCAGGTCGGGATCGCGTTTGAACCCCGGCCCCAACAGGCGTTCCCAGTAAAAGCGGGCCGCGACTGCCTCGTTGTTGCCGGTATCGCCGGAAAGAACCCGGGCGGCAAGATTGTCCAGATCATTGCAGGGCAGCCCGGAAAGCTCGAGCACCCGGGCCTGGTTTGCTATCTTGGCTTTAATCACCTGCTGCCAGAGGTTTTTGCGCAAAGGCAGGCTGGCGTCGATCTGGCTCTGGACCCGCTGCTTGCGATAGACGTTGGCGCCATAGGGCAATGTGAGCGAACAGGGCATGGAGTTGCGTCCGCAATGCACGATCGGGATGTTCTCCTCCGCCAGCCGCAACAAGGCCTGATTGGTGATCCAGGCGCCGTGGGAGTTGATCACCAAAGCTTCGATCTCGGAAAGAGGTATTTTCTCCTCTTGGCCAGTGGTGGTGATCACCAGGAATCCCTTGCTGACGGAGATTCCGCAGCTTTCACCGCTGACTTCGAGCACAGAGTTCATGGTTTGTTCACTATGGGATCATAGACGCGGCCGATTATATCGATGCCGGCTTTGCGGGCGCGTAGTTGCATCAATTGGCGGGGAGAATACTGTTCTCCTGTACCGTCATCCTTTTTCGCGATGTTAAGAGGCCTGAGGAATAAAATTCCGTTTGTCATCTTTCTGAGTCTGCGAAACTCCCTCTTCCCGTCTGCGCCATCCAGGGCGATCACGTCATTCTTGAATACGCGCATGATCAGTTTCCCCTTGGGATGGTCTTTTTTCCACTGCGGCAAGAATCCCGATTGGTGGGCGTCGTAGCTGCTGACGATCTCGATGCCCCATTTGGACTGGGGATCGCGGGGCTCAGGCAAGTAGATATCGGCAAAGAGGTTGCTGCCGGAGGACATGTATTTGAACACGTGGCCCTGCCTGTCCCGGATGGGGATCATGCCGTTGGGATTCTGGCTGAGGATGAACTTCACCTTTTTGAAGTTGTTGGCCCTGGCCCATTGTTTGACCCGTTCCTTGAACTGATCTCCGGTGGAGCTGGCAGCGATCTCCGCCAGTTGTTTGCGCCGGGGATCGTGGTCCAGCAGGGCGATCGAGTCCCAGTTTTTGGCGGTTATCTCGGTGACCGCTTTGCGCACGGTGAACAGCCCCTGGCGAGGGTTGTCGGGATCCATTTTCAGATTGCCGTCGGCGTCTTTGACAAAGCCATAGGCGGTCTCTTCCATCAGCGAGCCGCCGGTCTGGTTGCGTTTTTGCAGCCTGGCGGGGCTGATCTGGTCCGGCTTGAAAGATACCATGATGGCGTCCACCCGGGAGCGGAAATCTTCGTAGTTAAAACCCGCGTAGGGCGCATCAAGGATCAGCCGGTCTCCATACTGGGCGCGGGCGATCCGCTCGGCTATTTGTTTGACCAGGCTGCGGGTGGTGAGGGCGATCACAAAGGCGTCGATGGCGTGGTGGCGGTGATCGCTGCGTTCTTTGACGTCGGTTTCACCCCAGGCTTTGTCCAGCCCCCATTTCTTGCGGAGTAAGCCGGTGTGTTTTCCGTTGACGGTCCAGACGTTGTTCTTTCCGCAGACGTACCACATGTATTTCATCGCTACCCGGCTCATGTAGCGGGTATCGTTGAGCATCCGGGCCAAGAGGTCGTCTTCTCCGGAAAAGCGTTCCATGGCGTTGGAATGGAACCGGCGCTGCTTGCTTTCGCTCAGCTTGCCGGCCCGGGAGAGGATATCCTGCCAATTGTAACCGTCCGCGCTCTTGGAAAATGCCTCATAGGGGGTGCGGTCGCCTTTGTATTGATTGGCGGCATGGGTGCAGAGCGCTTTATTGGCATTGACATCCTCGTAGGTGCGGGAGAAGGGGAGGATGTGATCGATCTCGATCGCCCGGGAAAACAGGTCCGTCACGCTGATCTGCTTTCCGCTATAGACGCAGCGGCGTTCGAGGGGGTCATCCCCCAGTTCCAGCCACAGCTTGACCCTGAGCATGTTGTCGCGGTTCCAGGGCTGTTTGTGATCGTCGAGGAATTTCCTGATCTCTTCGTTCTTTTTGAAATTCTGGTTCAGGGCGGCGTTCAATTCGTCGATCTTTTTCTTGCTGAGGGTGGTGTCCTTGCCCAATTCCAGAACGATCTGGCGGGGGGCGCCGTATCTTTGGGAGAGGGCGTTGACCAGCTTTTGCAACTGGTTGAGGGCCACATGGACGGTGGGGTTGTTTATCTTGCCGTATTTGACGGCCAAATCATCCCGGGAACTTTTGTTGGCGCTCACAGTGGCGCCTTTCAAGACTTCGCCGTAGTAGGGCAGGTTACCATCAGGAAAAACCTCGCCGTTCCACTCTTCGGAGTGCTTGTAGCCCGCTCTCGCGCTGGCCTCGGAATAGACCAGCCTCTGCCTCAGATAGGGCAGTATCTTGCCCATCGCCTTCAGGCTGAGGTGGCAATAGCCTTCCTTGAGTTGCAGGTCCAGCAGCCTGTCAGCGGTTTCGGAAGGTATGCCCAGTTTGATCAGCGATGCCGTAGCCTCCGCGTCGTCCATGTCCGAGATCACACAGTCGATGATCTCACTTTGGCGCTCCAGCGAGCATCCGTTCCAAAAGCCAGTGAGGTCGGCATTCGCGGGATCCTGAAAGAGGGCGTTGGTCTCGTTGCCGGGGAGGCCTTTGGGAACCATGCCTTCCAGATTGAGCCGGTAATCCTTGCTTTGCTTGCCAAAGATCAGTTTGCGCATGGCGGCAAAGGTCATGCTTTTGGAGACAGACAGCTGATCGTAGAGAAGTTTGTATTGGTCATCGCTCAGTTTGCTGGTCTCGCCGGTATCCGCATCGATGGCGAGCATGTGATTCAGGCTCTGGCGCAAGCGGAACTCCTGAAACAGGGGGTGCGCGATCGGAGCCCGGTATTCTTCACTCTCAAACTCGCATTTGCCCTTTTCGGTGGGTTTGAGGGGCCGTTGGTGAAAGATGATGTTCCTGATCCGGTCTCGGTGTTCATCGGTTAAATTCGCGTTGAATCTGCTTTGGGCTGCCCAGATCTTGTCAAACTCGTCCTCGACCATGTCGCGGGTGGGAAAGATCGGGTTTTCGTAGTTCTTTTCGTAGCGGAACTTGATGGGGCGGTCATTCACCTGCCCCAGCTTGAACGCGTATTTTTTGGAGCCGTGTCTGGCCAGCTTGGCCGGTTTGGGCTGGTCCGAGTTTTGGTTGTAGAGGTTCCACATGTATTCGCCCAGGGTCTTGGCGCCCTCATCACGCAAGGCGGTCCTCAGGTTTTCGATCGCTTCGGAGGTTTTGGTGGTTTTATCGCTCAAAACCTTTCTGTTGCTCCGGAATCCCCTGCGCTTGGCCAGGTGGATCAAAGCCCGGGCGAACTCCGCCGGGGAGAGGGGCTCTGCGAGCGCTGTGGCCCTCAGGTAGTAGGGGTTGATCTTAAAGACTTCGCTTCGGCTGCGTTCGTCTTCGGGCAAAAAGCCGTTGGCCATCAGATAGATGATCAGTTCGCGCACCCTCTGCAGATAGCGGTCGAGGTTGCGGCGCTGGCCCCGGTAACCGCGCCGTGAGACTGCGAGTGGTTCGCGGGTTTTCAGGTCTCGTCCGTCCGGAGAAATGCGGACGCCCATATTGATGATCCCCTTGGGATCGTTGTTTTCATCAAGCTCCAGCATGCACCAGCCGAGCGATGTGGACCCGAGGTCGATACCCAAACGATAGTTTTTTGTAAGTTTCGCCATTTTTTCCTTGACTCCCTACGTGTATTGATTATATTTGTAGTCGGAAACCACGTTAATGAGTTTTGAATTGGTGTCAAGCTGTTAATAAGGATTTCCCACCAACTGCCCGCCGGACTTGATCCGGTCGGGCTTTTTTTTGCCTATGGGCCGGGGTCTGCTTTTCGGGGGTAAAAATGACGGCGGATCGGAATCCGCCGCCACGTATCTCATTTTGGAGTTCAAAGCCCCCAAGCCAGCTTTGCCCCTTTCCCGGCCTCATTTGGGGCTTTGGACTTCAAACAGCGCGCGAGCAATGAACC
>CAZOVZ010000042.1:0-21334 GCA_964583755.1 uncultured Candidatus Cloacimonadota bacterium | reverse complement strand
TGGCAGACGGGGACGTCTGCCGCTCCACGTATAATGGCAGACGGGGACGTCTGCCACTCCAAGACCTTTACCCTCCGTTCCTCTGTTTAGACAAAAAATCCTTTCTTTTTCCTTTTTTCCGCGCTTTTCCGGGGCTTATTCAATTATCCGTAACCCACTATCTTATGACGGAGAAAAAAAGTTTCGCGGATCCGAAAATTCACACCCTTTAAATATGGAGGGATCCCTGGAGATTTCCGAGGGTATAAACGGCTAAACCTTTGAGGTTGAATGGCATACAAAAATGAGACTGAAATCCGGGCCGCGAACACGAAAATTATCCGTAACCCACTATAAGTAGAGAGAGAAATGGAGAAAGGGAAAAAAAGAGAAAAAGAGGCCAGCGCCATGGCGGACTCAGTCAATCTTTTCACCCGTTCAACCGTTTCTCCCAAAAAAACAACCTAGGAGGACACGAAAATGTCTAACAACAAGAACAACTACCGACCGGGCGATCCGAACATGATGATGGATCTGCCTGGTCACCCCGTCGCCGCGGAAACTCCGTTTCCGGAATACGACGCCGGGGACATCGACGCTTTGGCGGAGTTTGAGGCCGAGTTTGACCCCGAACTCTACGAAGCGGAGATCCTCGCTGAAAAGGCGAGGGAAAACAATGCCGGAAGCGGTTGCGCGGATGCGGAACCCACTGGCAGAGCTGTGCTCAAAAACGACACCGAGAGCGGTGTCAAAAACACAGTCGGTACGGACATCACCATTGCGCCGGAAAGCGCCAAATTCAGCGTTAAAACGCCGGTTTTGGGCGATCTGGAGGATGGAGCCGGCCAGGGTGAAAACGACGCTAAAAACGTGGTGAATGGAGCCCTGGGTGGCGATGGCAATATCGGCGCGGATAGGCTCGGCGGATTGGAATCCGCCGCCACGGAAGATGGCAACGCGGATAGGCTCGGCGGATTGGAATCCGCCGCCACGGATGGCAACACCGGCGCGGATAGGCTCGGCGGATTGGAATCCGCCGCCACGGAAGACGACGCGGACAGGGAAGACAGCAGTGCCAACCCCATCGACGTGGGCGGCGACGCTCCCGCCTTTGTGGTGGCGATGCGTGCCGGCAATCTGGACAAGCTGCTCAATCCGGTCAACTTCTGCGAGTTCCTGAACTGGCTGGGTTATCGGCAGCTAAAGGCCAGAGGTCCGTTTCAGATCGTGATCGCCCGGGGCTGGGTGGTGGAGCGCGTGGACATCCTGCAGTGCAAGCGGGACGTGGAGGCGCTGGTCAACGCCGCGGACGTGATCCAGAGCGTGAAGGACCGCGTTTTTCGCAAGACTAAGGAGTTCTTCAAAGAGATCAACCTCACCTCCCTGAGGGAGTTTGAGGGCGAATTTCTGCGCGATGGCGAGGACGTCTGCTACAAACTCTACCGCAATTGCCTGGCGAAGGTGACGGCGGCGGGGATCGAGCCGGTTTCCTACAAGAAACTGGATCGGTATGTCTGGAAAGAGGACATGATCCCCCGCGCGCTTGTCTGGGACAGGGATTGGATGGAAGGCAGCTATTGCCGGTTCACCCAAAACCAGTGCAGCGATCCGCGCAAGCTCGACGCCAACGGCCAGCCGACCTTCGATCCGCCCCGCTGGCGGGCTTACGTCTGCTCTCTGGGCTACAACCTGCACGACTTCAAGACCAAGATGCAGCCCAGCTTGACGATCTATTCCGACAGCGTGGAGGGCGACCGCGAACGCAATGGCGGCACCGGCAAAAGCATGGTCATCCAGTTCCTGCAAGCGATGCAGGCCCCCGGCGCGGCCGCCAGGGACCGCCTCGTGGTCGAAACGGGAGACCGCCTGCGGGCGGATTACAACTTCAATTTCGACACCGTGACGCGCCTGACAAGGGTGGTCGTGATCGACGACCTCAACCCCAAACGCTTCGGCCTGGAAGACCTCTATTCCGCCGTCACCGTGGGCATCACGATCAACCGCAAGGGCCAGCAGACGGAGTTCATCGAATACCTGGCAGCGCCGAAATTCGTGGTCACCAGCAACGATCCGGTCTCCGGCACCCGGGATTCCGACCTCCGGCGAAGGATGGACGTGCAGCTCTACCCGTTCTACAACGCCGTCCGCAAGCCGCGGGACGACTTTGGCTGCGAGTTCTTCGGCACGGGCTTCAGCACGCTGGAATGGCGGCGGTTCGACTGCTTCGCGCTCTATTGCGTGGCGCTGTCCCTGAAACACAAGGTGGCGGTGGACAACCTGCCCGCCTACGCGAACAACGTGTTGGAAGTCTCTCTGGAACTGGAAATAGGCGACGATTTGGTGGAGTTTTTGGACCTGCAGGTGCTGCCCCTGATGCAAAGCGCCGGCAGCGCCAAACTCGACGCCAAAGGCCTCAAAACCGGCTTCGAAGAAGCCTACAGCATCCGGCGCAAGGAATCTTCCAAACGCTTCAACAGCCGGCTGAGACGGTATGGTCAGTTGAGGAAGATGGAGGTGGAAGTGCGGGCTGGATCCAGTGTATACTGGTGCACTTTCACTATGAAAGGCACCAATAGGGAGGTCTGAAAATGAGTGAATCCTGTAGGAATGTAGGAATGCGTAGGAACCGAAAAAGTCGTTTTTACTCAGGCAGGATAAGGGATTGTAGGAATGTAGGAATCTTTCCTACTTGCTGCAGAGAAAAACGAAATAATAATAGGAGAAAACACGGAATTATTCCTACATTTTTACAAACCCTCTCTGCTAAAGGGTTTGAGCCCCGTAGGAATCCTTACAGAGTAGGAATACGATTCCTACGGTCCCGAACTTGGAGTTCAAGCGTCCTAACCGGACCTGGTCGCAAAACGAGGCCCCAGGGACGCTTGGACTTCAAGCAGACAGGGCAATTGATGAGCGCCAGGCTGTTTGAAGTCCAAAGCCCCAAAAAAGGCCCGGAGCCCAAGCAAAGCTGGGTTAGGGGCTTTGAACTCCAAACCGGGCAACTGATGCGAGGCAGGCTGTTTGAAGTCCAAAGCCCCAAAAAAGGCCCGGAGTTCAAGCAAAGCTGGGTTAGGGGCTTTGAACTCCAAACCGGGCAACTGATGCGAGGCAGGCTGTTTGAAGTCCAAAGCCCCAAAAAAGGCCCGGAGTTCAAGCAAAGCTGGGTTAGGGGCTTTGAACTCCAAACCGGGCAATTGATGCGAGGCAGGCTGTTTGAAGTCCAAAGCCCCAAAAAAGGCCCGGAGCTCAAGCAAAGCTGGGTTAGGGGCTTTGAACTCCAAACCGGGCGGAGCATTAACCATTAACTCATTAACCACTAACCGGTTAACCCGTTAACCCGTTAACCCGTTAACCACTAACTCTAAGAAGGAGGAAAAATGAAAGCAACGCTGAAACACATGCTGCTGGCCTACTCCGGCAAATGCGACGGATTGGTGTTTTACTACAATCCGCGCCTGGACCGGGTGCTCGTGCGCACGCTGCCGCGGGTCAAACCCACGGAGAACAACCGGCGTCTGGGCCGCATCGCGCGCAACCTGAAAGCGCTGGGCCTCGCGCCGGGCTTCCGGCTGGACCTGATCGCCTACACCGAGCTCTACCGCCGGGAAACGCGCGACAGCAACTGCACCAGCTGGTACAACCTGTTCAACAAGCTGATGTGGGCCCTGCAGACGCGGCTGGGAATCGACCTGGAAAGCCTCACGCGGGCCCAGATCGACGCCGCCGGCCTGCCCTGCGCGTCTGTCGCCCAGGCCGTTGAAGCCGGACTGTTGCCGCCGGTCGAAGGCTGGCAGCGGTTTACCAGCCACATCTGAGGTGGGGAGGGGCGCTCTTGGGGGCGCCCCTCTTTTGAATAGACCAGGGATGAACAGGATGATCAGGATTTGAGGGATAAAAGATGTTTCCCGCAGATCACGCGGATGAAAGGGGGGATTTCGCAGATAAAAGAGTTTTAATACGGATTGAACGGATTCGACGGATTGGACGGATTAAGAATTGAACTCTGATAACAGGATCGACCTGATTTGCATGATCTGAATAGATTAGGGATGAACAGGATGATCAGGATTTTTGGGATCTTTTGATCCGTGTAAATCCGTCGAATCCGTCCAATCCGTGTGACTATTTTTGATCTGCGTGATCCCCCCTTTCATCCGCGCGATCTGCGGGAAACATCTTTCTCCCTCAAATCCTGATCATCCTGTTCATCCCTAATCTATTATCTCTTCTTTTTCCGCGCTTTTCCGTGGCCTGTTTCATCACCCGCTCAGGTCCAGTTTCCGGCTCTTGAAGCCGTAGCCCAGCACGTCGTAGACGTCGGTCACGATCATGAAGGCGTCGGGGTCGTTGTCTTTGACGATGTCGGTCAGTTGGGGCACCTGGCGGCGGTTGAGGACGCAAAAGAGGACTTCCGTCTCGCTCTTGTCCTGTCCTCGGAGGGCGCGGAAGAAGGTGACGCCGCGGTCGAGCTCGCTATCGATGTCGGCCTTGATGTCGTCGACAGCCTCGGAGATCACGTAGACGCCTTTGATGTAGGGCAGGCCTTCGGCGGCGATGTCCGCGATCTTGGTGGAGATAAAGAGGTTGATGTAGCCCCAGATGAGGATTTTGGGATCCTTGAGGAAGATCGCGACGGCGAGGATGATCCCGGTTTCCACGATGTAATAGCCGGAACCGATGGAGAGGCCTGCCTTTTGTTTGATCATGGCCACGGGGATGTCCGTGCCGCCGGTGGACCCGCGGGATTTGAAGATGATGCCGAGGCCCATTCCGAGTAGCACTGAGCCCGCCACGGCGGAGAGCATCAGGTCGCTGGGGTCCAAAAAGGCGTAGATCACGCGTCCGCCGACCACGTGGGTGTATTGGGAGAGGTCGACCCAGCCAAATTTGGCGAGGGTTTTCAGGTTCAGGATGTCTGTGAAGGCGGAGGTGACGAGCATTCCGAACAGGGATTTGAAGCCGAAAGACTTGCCGATCATGATGAAACTGAGCACGAAGAGGGGGATGTTGATCAGGATCATGCTGACGCCGTTGGGCAGGCCGGTGTAGCGGTAGATGATCTGGGAAATGCCTCCGACGCCGCCCGGGGCCATGTTGTAGGGCAAGAGGAACCAGGCGTAGCCGATGGCGAAAAACACGGCTCCGAAGACGATTCCGGCCAGGTAGCGCAGTTCCCTGGTCAGGCGTTGCTTTCTGCTAAGTTTCTTCACTGTTTGAACTCCTAATCGCTTGACTAATTGACAGGCCCGATAAACGTGGCATTGACCAGACGAAATCGCCCGCGGGGCGGATCACCGACCCCCGCCGGGCCAATAAAGGAACTCGCCCATGCACATCGACCTGAGGTTAAACGGTATAAAACACAGTATCATCGAACTGGACCGGGCCAAGCCGATCCGCGAGCTGATCCGCGACACGGACATCTCCGCCGGCCAGATTCTGTCCTATAAAATAAACCACATCCAATATGTCAATGACGAATATCTGCCCACGCAAGACACGCTGGTGGATTGCATCACCTACCACCACCACGAGGGCAGCCGGATCTATCAGGACAGCGCGATCTTCATCATGGCCAAAGCCGTGCACAGCCTGCTGGGCGACCAACCCGCGCTGGTGGTCGAGCATTCGATCGGAGACGGCGTGTTTTGCGAGGTTTTCGGCGTGGCAAACTTCACGGAAGCGGACTGCGGGAGGATCATGGCGGAGATGGGCCGCATCGTCGCCAACGACATTCCGATCGATTTGATCGAGGTGAGCGGGTCCGAGGCGGTCGACATCTTTAGCTCCATGGGCCGCAAAGACCTGGTCAAAAACCTCAAATACAGCTACCGGGACACGGTGCCCGTCTATCGCTGCGGCAAGTATTACGACCAATTCATCCGCCCGCTGGCGGACCGGACGGGGATGATCCGCGAGTTTGACCTCGTCTGGCAGGCGCCGGGCTTCATCCTGAGGTTTCCGACGGGGCCGGAATGCAAGGTGGCGCAACCCTTTTCCCTGCCGCCAAAGCTCTTCGCGCTGCACCAGGAACACGACAAATGGCTGGACATCCTCCGCGTGCACAACATCCGGGACATCAACCAACTGACCGACGACTACGAGATCTCGGAGTTTATCCTCGTCGAGGAAGCGCTGCAGGAAAAGAAGATCGCGGAGATCGCGGCCGACATCGTGGACCGCCGCCAGGCCAAACTGATCCTGATCGCGGGGCCGTCGTCATCCGGCAAAACCACCTTCGCCAAGCGGCTCTCGATCCAGCTTCAGGCCTGCAAAGCCAAGCCCATCGTGATCGGTCTGGACGACTATTTCATCGACCGCGACAAGACCGCCCGCAAGCCGGACGGCAGCTTCGATTTTGAGTCCATCTACGCGCTCGACCTGCCCTTTCTGAACCAGCAACTCACCCAGATCCTCAACGGCGAGGAGGTCGTTTTGCCCCACTACGACTTCACCCGCGGCCGGCGCCGCCAGAGCGACAATAGCATCCGGCTGAGGGATGACAACGTGATCGTGATGGAAGGCATCCACGGGCTCAACGACACGCTGACCGCCTCCGTGCCGCCGGAACGCAAGGCCAAGATCTACGTGAGCGCCCTCAATCAGCTCAACATCGACAACCACAACCGCATCCCGACCACGGACTGCCGCCTGATCCGCCGCATGGTGCGAGATCACCAATACCGCGGCTACACGGCGGCGGAGACGATCCTCCGCTGGCCGGAAGTGCGCGAGGGCGAAGAGCAAAACATCTTTCCGTATCAGGAAAACGCCGACTACATGTTCAACAGCAGCCTCACCTACGAGCTGGGAGTGCTGCGCAAACACGCCTGGAAGCTGCTGCAATCCGTCCCCGCCAGCACCGCCGCCTTCACCGAAAGCCGGCGCCTGATCCGGCTTTTGGCCTATGTGAAGGACATTCCGGACGCCCTGGTGCCCTACAATTCCCTCATCCGCGAGTTTACCAACGGCTCGATCTTCCGGTATTGAGATGAACACGATCCGCGTATTGGCCGACGATGTCAGCAACAAAATCGCCGCTGGCGAGGTGATCGAACGCCCCGCCTCGGTGGTCAAGGAACTGGTCGAAAACGCCATCGACGCCGGCGCCACGGCGATCACGGTGGCGGTCGAAAACGGCGGCAAGGACAGCATCCAGGTGAGCGACAACGGCTGCGGCCTGAGCCCGGATGACGCCATGCTGGCCTTTGAACGCCACGCCACCAGCAAGATCCGCACCGTGGACGACATCATCCACATCGGCACCCTCGGCTTCCGCGGGGAAGCCCTGCCCAGCATCGCCAGCGTCAGCAAACTGACCCTGGTCACGCGCAGAGCGGAAGATCAGGTCGCCACCCAGGTCGATTTCGATTTTGGCCGCCTGACGCGAGTGGGGCAGACCTCGTCCAACGTGGGCACCAACATCACCGTCCGCTGGCTGTTCAAGGAACTCCCCGCCCGGCGGAAGTTTTTGCGGACCAGCCCCGTGGAACTGCGCCACATCCTCAAATACGTCTACTATCAGGCGGTGCTCTATCCCCAGATCAGCTTCCGGCTGATCGTGGACGGCAAACCGAAGCTTTCCATGATCGCCACGGATAGCCGCGAAGCCCGGATGGGCGAGGTGTTTGGCTCCAGCTTCTTTTCGGACGACCTCATCCCCATCGCCGCGGAACAGGACGGCTACACACTCTTTGGCTATATCTTCGGCCTCGAAGACCGCAGCGACAAGCTGATCGACATCCAATACACCTTCATCAACGGCCGCTTCATCAGCGATAAAACCCTCAAACACTCCGTCAAAGCCGCCTACGAGCCCTTCATCCTCAAGACCCGCGTCTGGGCCAAGGGCACCACTCCGCCCTACATCCTCTTCCTCGGCGTGCCGCCGGAACAGATCGACGTCAACGTCCATCCCGCCAAGCTGGAAGTGCGTTTCCGCGAACAGCGCCAGGTGCATTCCTTCGTGATGCTGGCCCTCACGGAAGCGCTCAAACGCTACGAGCACGACAAATTCGCCTCCGCCCAGGCCAAATTCAGCCAGCCGCCGCGGGTCCACACCGCCACCTCGGTGGAGCAAACCATCTTCCGCAACAGCGTGGAGGTCCCCCGCTACTCCGAATACAAAAAGGAATTCGGCTCCCTCTGGCAAGACGACGTCTTCAAGCCCCAAACCCCGGCGCAGACAGAGGTTCAGGTTCCACTGGTGGATCCGGACAAGGACGACCCCCAGGCGGAGATCGACCCCAATTTGCCCAACGACTCCTTTTCCTTTCGGCTCCTGTTGAAAAACGAGGAAGACTACATCAACCCCTGGCAGCTCCACAATACCTACATCTTCATCCAGATCGAGGACGGGCTGGTCGTGATCGACCAACACGCCGCCCACGAGCGGATCATCTACGAAAAGCTGCTGCAGCGCACCAAAGGCGCCCCGCCGGTCCGCCAAAAACTGATCATTCCGCTGGTGATCGACATTCCGCCCATCATCGCGACCGAGATCCGCGAACTGATCGAGCAAAACCTGGAGATTTTGGAAAAGACCGGTTTCGTGCTCAAAAAGTTCAGCGGGGACTCGCTGGTGATCGAGGAAATCCCGGCGGAGCTTGACGATTGGCAGGGCGGCAAGATCTTCATCGAGATCCTCAAGCAGTTGGAAACGGAGCTGGAACTGAACACGGATTTTCGGGATTCGCTGGCCAAATCGATCGCTTGCAAGGCCGCCATCAAGGCGGGGAAGAGGCTGACCCGCAAGGAGATGCTGAACCTGATCAACCAGCTGTTCGCCTGCCAGATGCCCTATTTTTGCCCCCACGGCCGGCCCTTGATCATCAAGCTGCCCCTGGTCGAATTCGAGAAACGCTTCAAACGCCTGGTATGATCCCCCTCGTGAGCGTGGAAGGCCCCACCGCCTCCGGCAAGACCGGCCTGGCGATCAGGCTGGCAGAGGCTTTGGGGGCGGAGATCATCTCCGCGGATTCCCGCCAGATCTATACCCAAATGGACATTGGCACCGCCAAACCCACGCCACAAGAGCTGGCGGCGGTTCCCCACCACCTGATCGGCATCATCGACCCCGGGGAGAGTTACAACGTCGGCCGCTTCCGTTCAGACGCCCTGGAAGCCTTGTCCGGCCTGCGCCAGCGGGGTCGGCTCCCCCTCGTCTGCGGCGGCACCGGGCTCTATGTCCGCGGCTTGCTGGAAGGGCTGTTTCCGCTTCCCCAGATACCCTCCGAAATCCGCGAAAGCCTGAAGGCGCGCCTGGCTGCCGAGGGCCTCGAAACCCTCTACCAGGAACTGAAACAGGCCGATCCGGACTTTGCCGCGATGCTAAGCCCCAACGACACCCAGCGCGTTCTACGTGGCTTGGAGGTTCATCTGGCCAGCGGCAGGCCGATCAGCGAGCACTGGCGCGAACAACGCCGGGACCCGCAGTTCCGCGCCTTCCGCGTCCTCCTCGATCCGCCCCGGGAAGTGCTCTACGCCCGCATCAACCGGCGGATGGAGCAGATGCTGGAGCGGGGGCTTCTGCAAGAGATTCAAACCCTTTTGGACAGCGGCTACACGGCGGCCTCGCCGGGGCTCTCCAGCCTTGGCTACCGCGAGTTTCTGCCGCATCTGGCGGGCTCCGCCTCCCTGGAGGAATGCGCCGCCCTGGCCGCCCAACACACCCGCAACTACGCCAAACGGCAATGCACCTGGTATCGTAACTGCAAGTTTGATTTGACAATAGCCGGCGAAGACGTTATCATATCTGATGTAGCCGGGCGAATTTCCGCCTGGCTCGACTGATAAACGCTTTACCGGAGAACGAACATGCACCTGGTCGCCAAAGTTTTTGACCTTGCGATAACCGATCACGACATCAGCAGCGAGAGCGCCAAGCTCATCGGACAGGATAGCGGCCTCGCCAGGGTCCATGCCCTCAACCGCCTGATCGACCGCCTGCTGCTGCTCCACGAAGCCCAGCAAGCCGGCATCGACGCCAGCGAGGACGAGTTTGACAGCGCCCTGCTCGAAGCCCTCGAAGAGCCGGAGACCGGACTGGACGCGGGCGAACTGCCCCATGACGTGGAAAACCGCATCCGCCACCGCGTGATCATCCAAAAACACGTCCGCCAGCTCTGCGACCTCCAGCTTTCCGTCAGCGAGGACACCCTGAAGGATTTCTACGCCGACCAGGCGGAGGTCTTCAGCGCCCCGGAATCCGTCCGCGCCTCCCACATCCTGATCCGCAGCGACGTCCCCGATGCCGAAGCCAGGATCCGCGATCTGCGCCAGCGCATCCACACTCCCCAGGATTTCTTCGCCATCTGCGAAAACTATTCCAATTGCCTGTCCGGAGCCCGCCAGGGCGACCTCGGCTACTTTGCCCGCGGACAGATGATCCCGGAGATCGATTCCGTCGCCTTTGCCCTGCCGCCAAACCAGATCAGCGACGTGTTCAGCTCCCGTTTTGGCTATCACATCCTGATGGTCACGGATCACCAATACCCCCACCAGGTCCCCTTCGAAGAGATCAAGGACAGCCTCAAAGCCAGGCTGATCCAGCTTCAACGGGAGTATTACCTCTCCCACCACGTGGGCCAGCTCCGCAAGGCTTTCCAGGACCAGATCCAGATCCTGGACAGCAGCTACACCCTCTCTTAGACCAGCGCCAGAATCCGCCGCTTCAGCTCGCCCCGCCGGGTGGGGTCGCCGCGGTCTTCCACTGCTGGTTTCAGCCCCTCCGCCAGTCTGCCCGGCTGACCCTTCATCACCAATATCCTATCTGCCAAATTGATTGCCTCGTCGATGTCGTGGGTAACCAGTATGATGCTAAGCTTTAACTTGTTGGTGATATCTTTCAGCCAGTCTTGCAGTTGCACCCTCGTGATGGCGTCCAGGCTGGCGAACGGTTCGTCCAGCAGCAGCAGCTTCGTCTCGGTCATGTAGGTGCGCAGGAAGGCGGCCCGCTGCCTCAGCCCGCCGGATAGCTGGTAGGGCAGATGGTGGGGATGTTCCTGCAGGCCAAAGGTGGGCAGCAGTTCCCGCAGCCTGGCCCGCGCCCGGTGGAGGTCGCCGTTTTTGACCCGGACCGGCAGCAAGACGTTTTCCTCCACGCTCAGCCAGGGAAACAGCAGATCGTCCTGGGGCATGTAGCCCAGATAGCCGCTGCGTCCGGTGATCTCGGCGCCTTCATGCCAGATCGTGCCGGAGTCTGGCAGCGTGATCCCCGCCAGCAGTTCCAGCAGCGTGCTCTTGCCGCAGCCGGAACCGCCCACTATGCAGACAAACTCCCCTTTCTCCATCACAAAGTCCAGTCCGCTGAGGATGAGCCGGGGCTGGCCCTGCAGCAGAAAGGATTTGGAGAGCTGTTCGGCGCGGAGTACCGGCATCAGGGCAGAAACTCGTTAGTGAATGCGTCCGTGGCAGTTATGCCCACCAAGATGATCCTCTTTTGAAACATCCAATCCGCAAAACGCTTCCAGACATCGATTTGCTGATATCCCCACTTCGGCGCGTCAGCCTTGAATTCGTTCTTCAGCCATTCCAGGCTCAGGCGCAGATGTTCGCCGTCGAGGTCGGGCACGGCCTTTGCCAGTAGCGCCGCGGCCTTGGCAGGGTTTTGGATGCAGTATTCATAGCCCTGGCTGGCGGCTTTGAGGAAGGCCCTGGCCAGTTCCGGTTCGCCGTTCAGGAGCTGGTCGTTGGCGATGATCACGGGGGTGTAGTAGTCGAAGATGGGGTTCAACTCGCGGATCGGCAGGTAGTTGATCGCGATTCCCCGCCGCTGGGCCTGGACGCCGTCCCAACCGTAATATATCCATTCCAGGTCCACGTCTTTGCCGATGGTGGAAAAGAAGTCGTAGACGCCGCTGGTGACCTTGAGTTCGTCCGGATTGGCGCCGGCTTCACGCATCACGTCGCGGATGATCTCCAGCTCGGAGGGCCAGCCGGAACTGCCGTAGTTTTTGCCGGCGAAGTCTTTGGCCGACTTGATGTTGGCCGCTGGCAGCGAGGCGAAACCGGAGGTGTTGTGCTGGATCACTGCGGCGATGGACTTGATCGGAATGCTCTCGGAGCGGGCGATGGTCACGCTTTCCTGGTAGCTGATGCCAAACTCCGCCCCTCCGGAGGCCACGATCTTTTCCGCGGTGTTCTCGCCGGGCTGGATGATCTCCACCTCCAGGCCGTTGGCCTTGAAGTAACCGAGGTCGCGCGCCGCGTAGAGCCCGGCGTGGTTTGTGTTCGGCGTCCAATCCAGCACCAGGCGCACCTTGCGCGGGGCGTTGCCGGTCCGCTTTTCCTTCTTCGCGCAGGCTGGCGCCAGGGCGAGCAGGCAGATCAGTATCAAGATGATCAATGTCCTGATTTTCATGGAGTTACTCCTATATAGTTAATGTAAAATCTATGCTCTGGGATGATACATCCTATGCGTTTCAATCAGATACCTGGTGTCCACGTGCGTATAGATCTGGGTCGTGTTCAGGCTGGCGTGGCCCAGGAGGGCCTGCACTATCCGCAGGTTGACCCCCGCCTCGAGGAGGTGGGTGGCAAAGGAATGGCGGAAGGTGTGGGGCGTGATCTCCTGTTTCAGGCCGGCTTTGAGGGTTATCGCCCTCAGGATCTTCCAAAAGCCCATGCGGGTCAGCTTGCCGCCCAGCCGGTTCAGAAACAGCAGATCGGTCTGGCCAAAGCCAAGCAGCGCCGGGCGGACCTGGAGCAGATAGCTTTCCAGCAGCGGCTTCAGGGAATCCACAAACGGCACGAAGCGCTGTTTGCTGCCCTTGCCGCGCACGAGGATCACGCCGTCTCCCAGGTTGAGGTCGTGGGTGGTCAGCCCCAGCAGTTCGGAGACCCGCAGCCCGGTGCAGTAAAGCAGTTCCAGCATCGCCTTGTTGCGCCGTTCCAGCGTGGTTTCGGTGGGCAATCCGTCGAGCAGGTGGAGCATTTCCTCCACGCCCAGAAAGTCGGGTAGATGCTCACCTGGCTTGATCTTGGGCACTTTGTCAAAATCAACGTTCACCGCCTGGTCGTTATCTTCCAAAAAGCCAAAGAATTGCTTCAGCGCCACCCGCTTTCGCGCCAGTGATGTATTGACCAGCCCCAGTTCCGCCAGCACCGCCAGATACTCCGTGAGGTCGTTGTGGTCGTAGTCCCCGATCTCCCGTTCCTTCCAGAGCAGGAAGTCGCGGATGTCGCGCTTGTAGCTTTCCACGCTGTTTGCCGCCATGCCCTTTTCCACGCGGATGAAGTAGACAAAGCCGTTCAGCAGGGCGGTGAGCCTCGCGTTCAGGCCGGGATCAGTCGCCACTGTGGTAGTTTGGGGTTTCCTTGGTGATGCGGATGTCGTGGGGGTGGGATTCTTTCAGGCCGGCGCCGCTGATCTCGATGAATTCGGCGCGTTCCCGCAGGGATTTGAGGTCGCTCGCCCCCAGGTAGCCCATGCCGGAGCGCAATCCGCCCATCAACTGGTAGACGAATTCCTTCAGCGGGCCTTTGTAGGGCACCATGCCCTCGATCCCTTCGGCGACCAGCTTGTTTTCCTCCGTGGCGGACTGGAAATAGCGTTCGCGGCTGCCCAGTTTCATCGCGCCGAGGGAGCCCATGCCGCGGTAGGATTTGAAGCTGCGGCCGTTGTAGATGATGAATTCGCCTGGGCTTTCGTCCGTTCCGGCGAAGAGGGAGCCGATCATCACGGCGCTGGCGCCACCGGCCAGGGCCTTGACGATGTCTCCGGAAAACTTGATCCCGCCGTCCGCGATGACGGGGATGCCCGCTTTGGCCGCCACTTCCGCGCAGTCCATAACCGCGCTGAGCTGGGGCACGCCGATCCCGGCGATCACCCTCGTGGTGCAGATGGAGCCAGGCCCGATGCCGATCTTGACGGCGTCCGCCCCGCTGTCGATCAAAAACTGCGTGGCTCCGGGGGTGGCGACGTTGCCCGCCATCACCTCCACGTCAAGCTCCGCCTTGATTTTGGCCAAAGCTTTGGCGATGTTGACCTGGTGGCCATGGGCGGTGTCGATCACGATCAGGTCCGCGCCCTGGCGGACGAGCTCTTGGGCCCGTTCCAAAAAGTCGCCCGTGGCACCGACGGCGGCGCCCACGAGCAGGCGGTTGTTGCCGTCCTGAACGGCGTTGGGATGGTTGCTCCGCTTGAGGATGTCGCGCACGGTGAGCATGCCGGCGAGGGAAAAATCTTCATTGACGATCAGGAGTTTCTCGATCCGGTGTTTCTGGAGCAGAGCGATCGATTCCGCCGGGCCGGTGTTGGCCGGGGCGGTGATCAGCTGTTCCCGCGGGGTCATCAGGTCCGCGACCAGGGCCTGCGGGTTCGTTTCAAAGCGAATGTCGCGGTTGGTGAGGATGCCCACCAGCTTGCCGTCGTCCACGACCGGAAAGCCGCCGACCTTGTATTCCGCCTTGAGCGCGAGCACCTTCGCCAGCGTGTCCCGGGGTCCGATCGTGTAGGGATTGCTGACTATTCCGCTCTCCGCGCGCTTGACCACGTGCACTTGCTGCGCCTGGTCCTCGATGGCGAGGTTTTTGTGGATGATCCCCAGGCCGCCTTCACGCGCCAAAGCCACTGCCATCGCGGCTTCCGTGACCGTGTCCATCGCCGCGCTGAGCAGCGGAATCTTCAGGCTGAGCCGGGCCGTGATCCGGGTCTCCAGCGCTACCGAGGAAGGCAGGATCTCCGAGCGTTGGGGCACCAACAGCACGTCGTCGAAGGTGTAGGTCTTGCGGATGCTTTTGTTCATCTGAAACTCCCTTGAAAATGCAATTTATTCCGCCCGCGGCGGAGTGTCAAGGTTTTTGAACCGGCGGCAAAGCTGGACGGATGAAAAGTGGAAGGGAGGCAGCGGTTGCGTCTCTATTCCGCCCTTTCCCAGTCAACCTCTGCCCAACCTGGTCTCGCCGTGGACACTCCGAACTTTGTTGGGAGTGTATTGGGCGAACCCGGCCGCGGCGAATGGAGCGGGAACAGGCCTCCAATCAGCGGAGGGTTCGCCTCCCCCCAAAAAAACGCTTGACCGATATCAGCCCCTTTTCTCAGAATGAAATTACCAAAATTCAATTATCATCCCCCGGGAGAGAATATGAAAAAAGCACTGCTGACAACGCTTGCTTGCCTGCTGGCAGCCTTCGGTTTCGCCGTTTTGACGGAGACCGGATCCTTCAACGCCTTTATGATGGGCAGCGAACCCAACGCCGCCTACGACAACTGGATCTCCCACCTCGCCGAGGGGATAGCGGTGGCAAACTACAACATCTACGCCCCCTACGACGTTCAGACCACCGGCTTCGGGGATTTCCGCCTCCCCAACGCTTTGGACGTCATCTGGTGGGGCAACATGCTCGACCTCTTTGTGGCGGGGGATTACGACGGCGCCCAGGCCGTGATCGACCTCGCCGGCGCGCCCTTTCAGATTGTGGAGTTTCACGATACGGACACCGACCGCACCTACTTCCTGATCCGCGAAATCCCCAATCTGACCTATTACGACGACAACGACACCTTCGACGTCTATGACGACGAAATCGGCGCCTTCGCCTACGGCTGGGGCCTGATGGTCTACAACCCCGCCGGCACCAAGCCGGGGATCATCACCATCCCGCATCCCTGCGACGATTTTCCCACCCCCATTTTCGGCAAGATCACCCTGGATTCCTGGAATGTCCGCTATCTGCTGATCAACGGCGCCGGCCGCGAAGTGAAATGGACCAACGTGGCGCCCTATACAAACTCCAAATCCCTTTCCGACCCCACCCGCAACGCGACCCATCCGCTGCAACTCGCCTACAAGAAATTCGCCGACGCCATCAGGGCCGAATTCGCCTGGCGGGAGTGGTCTCCCCAACTGCATTCCTACGACTGGAACACCCACGACGGCTATCCGAACGCCCAGATCTCGGCCGGAAACCCGCGCTATTGCCCCAACCTGCCCATCCGCGACCTCTCCAACCTCAAACACGACCTGATCAACTCCAGCTCGCACCTGATGATCCCGGAAAACACCGTGGGCGTGCATCGCGACGTCTTTCTGAACGACTTTTACGGGGTGAATTACAACGTCTACGACTTCACGTTTGACGACGGCTTCCACAGCTACCCCGTGAACCCCAACATCGACCTCCCCGCCTACACCCAAAACCAGCAGATGATCTATACCCAAAGCGGGACCACGGACTACGACAGCTACGAACCCTTTTTCCACATGGAAATGGATGAACTGCCCAGCTGCTATGAGGAAACCACCAACAACCTCCACTGGTTCTACGGTTGGGACGTGCAAGAGCAACGCTGGAACATGGGCGGGCTCTTCGACAACTTCATCGCCTACTACGGCCGCTGGGTCGAGATCATGGACCCCGTGCTGGTGGAGATGTTCCAAATGGACGACGAGATGGACCCCACTCCGCCCACCGAACTCTATGTGCTCAACCAATCCCTGACCAACGCGACCCTGGGCTGGAACCCAAGCTCCGCCTACGATTTTGAGACCTACGAAATCCTCTATGCCAACGAACCGATCGGCATCGCCAACTATCAGGTCTTCAACCGCGACAACGCCGCCGTGTTGGCCTCACAGCGCTGCAGCAGCGTGGCTGTGACCGGACTCAACAACAGCAGCCAGTACTACTTCAAAATCCGCGCCAAAGACAAAAACGGAAACTACTCCGACCTCTCCAACGAAGTCAACACCATCCTCGCCCCCGCCAACGTGACCACCCTCACCGCCCACGGCCTGGACAACCAGGTCCGCGTCTATTGGGGCGTCGGCGGGCAATCCAACAACCAGGGTTTCAAGGTCTACCGCAGCGACGCCGGCGGTCCCTGGCAGATGCGCGACAGCTGGCAGACCAACCCCGCGCTGAGCAATCCCACCGCCTACAGCTTTGAATGGTGGGACAACAACGTCGCCAACGGCACGGACTACGCCTACAAGGTGAGCTCCACCAACCAGAACAACGTCGAGTTTTTCTACAACTTCCCCGCCAACGCCTCGCCCCGGGCGATCCACTGGCTCACGATCCGCAACGGCAGCGCGACCCTGGCGGACTCGGTGGCTTTTTCCGCCAATCCCTACGCCTCGGATGGCTCGGACAGTTACTTTGACGTGACCAAAAACAACCCCGGCTCCACCTATGTCTGGAACGCTTTCTGGGAACAGTATTGGGGCAACAGCGGCACCCAGCTCGCCCGCGAGATCAAGGGCTACTACGATCCCGATGCGGCGGTCAAGACCTGGGCCCTGCGCACCCGCAGCGACCAGCTCGAAACCCTGACCCTGACGGCTTCCGGAAACTTTGACCGCAACGAAAAGCTCTGGCTGCAGGACGGCGGCGCCTTCCACAACCTGCTGGCCGGGCCCTACTCCTTTGGCAACGCCAATTCCAACATCCGCAACATGACCATCTACTGGGGCAACCTGCAGCCCAAAGCCTACATCAGCTCCCAGCCAAACCGCATCTATCAGGGCGGGACCACGCTGAACCTCTATTGGAGCTACCAGTATCCCTTCCTGATCGACCACTGCGAGCTTTCGCTCCAAAACGCCACGGACAGCCTGCTGGTGAGCGCGCTGATCCCAAACAACCAAAACAGCTTCTCCTGGCTGGTGCCGCCCAACGTGCTCGAAATGCAGGACTGCCGCTTCGTGATCGACGTGGTGGCGGTGGACGGCGTGCGTGGGCGCTATGTCTCCGACTGGCATTTCTCGCTGGTGCCCCAGATGTATCTGACCTTCATCCCCTCGCGCTGGCAGATGCGCAGCAATCCCTGGCTGAATACGGATTACTCGATCCAACAGGTCTTCGGCTCCGGTGTAGCCTACGTTCCCAACGGACTGGGCGGCTGGAGCGTGACCCAGGACTATGACTTTGGCTCCGCCTACTGGGTTTACAGCGATGAGGGTGGCTTCTTCAGCAGCACCATGCCGGTCCAAAACGAGGAATACAACTTTGACCTCACGCCGGGCTGGAACTTCATCCCCAACCCGCACCTCTGCCCCTACGACATCGAAGACCTCAGCTTCACCCTGGGCGGGACCCTCTACCGCTTTGGCGAAATGGTCTCCCAGGGGCTGGTCGCCCCGGCGGTGTACATGTTCCGCGAGGGAGTGTATCAGACCGTGGACCGGATCGAACCCCTGGAAGCCTTCTTTGTGAAATACTACGGCACGGTCGAATTGGTGCCCCAGATCCGCTTCTATCCGTTCTTCGACGCCCCCGACTTCGCCCCGCCGGAGCTTGGCTTTGGGCTGAAAGTGAACGCGCAGATTAGCGACTACTGGACCGATACGATGAAGCTGGGCCTGCATCCCAACGCCACCGACGGATTTGACTTCAACTTTGATCTGCCCCAGGGGCCGCAGCTCTTTCCCGGCCTGAGCGCCCTCTGGATCGCCGGAACGGACACCACGGTCACCGAACGCGACCTCTGGTCAGAATACAAATCACCCTTCGTGGGCGAGACCCAGTTCAAGACCTGGAACTTCCGCTACGACGCCGGACACACCGAGCCCGTGACCTTCAGCTTCGAGACCGAGGGGATGGCCACCGGGTGGCAGATCCGCCTGGACCTGGACGGCGCGACCCACTACATCGAAGCTTCCGGCACAGCCTTTGTCTGGACCCCGCCCGCCGTGGGAATCTACGAAGGCACCATCCGCGTGAGCAACTACCAGGTGCCGGCTTCCGACCTCGTGGCGGCGCCCATCACCGCCCTCAAGGCCTGGCCCAACCCCTTCAACCCCGAGGTGAGCATCTCATTCGGCCTCGCCAAAAGCGGCCCCGTCAAGGTGGAGCTGTTCAATGTCCGCGGCCAGCGGGTCACCAAACTGGCGGACCGTGGCTTCGCCGCCGGGGAGCATCGCCTGCTTTGGGATGGCAAGGACAGCCGCGGCCACAGCGTCGGCAGCGGGATCTACTTTGCCCGGGTCAGCGCCGGCAAGGACAGCCGGACCATCAAGATGATCATGCTGAAGTGAGGCTCTTCCACACAGAGAAAAACAGACTGATAATCTGAGACGATTGAACAGGGAAGCTAAACCGGCTTCCCTGTTGTTTTTTGGGTTATGACGGATGACGGTTGCGAGGGAACAGAGGGTTTTTTCACCACAGAGAAACAGAGATAACAGAGTCAAGATAGCAAAGGGTCTTGATTGGAAGGGAATCCGCCGGTGCAGGTCACGCATCCATCATGGTGAATGGGTCGCAGATATCGAGCGGTAATTCCCTGTTTCCTTTACTCTGCTTTTTTGGTTGTGACAGATGCGGTTGCGAGGGAACAGAGGGTTTTTTCACCACAGAGAAACAGAGATAACAGAGTCAAGATAGCAAAGGGTCTTGATTGGAAGGGAATCCGCCGGTGCAGGTCACGCATCCATCATGGTGAATGGGTCGCAGATATCGAGCGGTAATTCCCTGTTTCCTTTACTCTGCTTTTTTGGTTGTGACAGATGCGGTTGCGAGGGAACAGAGGGTTTTTTCACCACAGAGAAACAGAGATAACAGAGTCAAGATAGCAAAGGGTCTTGATTGGAAGGGAATCCGCCGGTGCAGGTCACGCATCCATCATGGTGAATGGGTCGCAGATATCGAGCGGTAATTCTCTGTTTCCTTTACTCTGCTTACTTTGTTTCTCTGTGGTGAAAAAAACCCTCTGTTTGCTCTGAAGTGAACACCCCTCCGCACTTACCCTTCCTCCGCGTAAAAGAAAAACCCCGGACACCAGGCCCGGGGAATTCTTATTGGTCGGATTATTCTGGTTTAGAACTCGGCTTTGAGGGTGGTGCCCAGCACGTAGTTGGTGGGGCCTTCGTCTTCACCCTGGCCGAAAGCGGCGAAGGGGACCAGCTTCAGGGTGTTGGGAACGAGGTCGACTTCCAGGCCGGCGTTCAGTTCCAGGCCGGCATCCTGCACGAAGCCGAGGGCGCCAAACAGGTTCATGCGGGGGGCAAGCTCATACTTCAGGTCGCCCACGGCGGAGAAGAAAGCGTCGCTGTTCCAGCTGTAGGGAGCGCCCCAGTAGAGGTTGACGCCGTCGTGATGCAGGCCGTTACCGTAGATGTAGAGGCCGTTCTGGTAGTTGGGGGAGAGGACAGCGATGCCGTTCTCGCCGGCGAACATGATGTCCAGGCCCAGGCCCAGCTTGTCGATCGGGCGCATGGTGGCTTTGGCGGCCAGGCCAAAACCGATCTCGTCGTCGATGGCGTCGTCTTCAAACATGTGGTAGCCCATGAAGGCGGTGAGGTCGGCGCCCAGGTTTCCCTGTTCAAAGTTCACGTAGGGCATCAGGGTGAAGGTGGTGTAGCTGTCGTCGGAGCCCATGAAATTGCCGTCCATGGCGAGGGAAGCGAGCAGGCCCAGAGGCATCTGGCCGTCTTTTTCCATGTTCACCAGGAAGTAGTTGTAGTCGTCAGACTTGTGCAGGAAACCTTCGGTGGGTTTGATCCAGCCGAACATGGTCTTGAAGCCGGCAAGGTCGTCCATGGCGAGGGTGATACCGCTGAAGCTGTCGTCGATGATCAAGCCGCGGTGGTCTTTCCAGTATTGCTGGCCGATGCGGACGTTGGATTGGATCTGGTCGATCCTATAGTCCATATACATTTCATAGGCGTCAACATTGACCGCTGCGGGAATGGAGCCGCCGCCGTCGCCCCAAATGACGTCGCCCATCTGCAGGTTGAGACGGAACATCAGGTTGCGGCTAAGCTGGCCGTCGAGGCCAAAGTACATGCGACTGTCGATGTGGCCGCCGTCTTTTTCGGCGGGGCTATTGTAGGCGGCCGCGCGGGTGCGTATTTCGCCGTCGTAGGTGAGTTCGATCGCTGCGAGCATGCTCACGAGCATGAGTGGTATCAGAATCAACATTAGTTTTTTCATTTTTGGATCTCCATTTTAGTAGTTTAGTACAGACAATATAAGCCCATCGAAAACATTGTCAAGGCCAAAATGAAATCGACCCTCAGATAACCGCCATCGGAAGGGGACTGGCGGGGATGCATTCAAAACAGAGCAAACAGAGATTTGTTTCACCACAGAGAAACAAAGTAAGCAGAGTAAAGGAAACGGAGACGGTATGATCGTCACCCTGCGACACCTTCACCATGATGGATGGATGAGCTGATCCGGCTGATACCCTTCAAATCAAGACCCTTTGCTATCTTGACTCTGTTATCTCTGTTTCTCTGTGGTGAAAAAAAACCTCTGTTCCCTTCCAATCATCGTCTGGCCGACAAAAAAGGGCAGCTGTCAAACTGCCCTGTATGTTTATCCAAGCTTCTCTCTGGGTCTCTATTACTCTGGGTTAAACCCAATTAATGCAGTAGTCTCCTAGCACCAAAAGAAAAGTGTTGCATAT
>CAZOVZ010000041.1:0-24856 GCA_964583755.1 uncultured Candidatus Cloacimonadota bacterium | reverse complement strand
ATACTCTCCTTGTTTTACAATGACTTAGCAGAAAATATGCGAAACTCCGGTTAGATTTCCAAAAATGAATTACTCTGCGGCAAAGCCCTGGCTGTCAAGCCGTATTTTTCTCTCTGGTTTGGCAGATGCCGGGAGAATTGGCCAAGCTTGATACGCCATCAAGGCCGCTCTGGCGGAGATCGTAATTAGTTCCCAGATTATGGCTCCAGATTCCCTCACAGCGCCCAAAAGAGCCCTTCCCTAAGCTTCTAATCCGAAGTTGATAAAACTATGGCCCCTCCGCCCAAAGACGCCGAGGGGCCTATGTTTTGAGCGCTTAAAGCCAGCCTGTCCGTTTCACCTTTTCACCCTTTCACCCTTCCACTTTTTCACCCTTCCACCCTTCCACCCTTCCACTTTTTCACCCTTCCACCCTTCCACGTTACGTACAGCTACTTCACGCCGATCCGGTAGATCACCCTCACCTGGGTTTCCACCCTCACTTCGGGGGAATAGAACCCGCCCTGGGTGGCGTCTTCGACCGTGAATTCCGCCTCATTCGCCCTGCCGCCGCGGACGACGACATTTTGCGGGCTGGGATAGCCTCCCAGGTAGGGATAATACTGTTGTCCGCTATTCCAGGGCACGTCTTCAAAGGGCGCTTCGTCGATCAATTGCACGTCCGTGACGGCCACGCCGAGGATCCGGCCGATCGTGTCGCGCTGTTGCAATATGCGGTTGAAGGCGATCTCCCGGGCCTGTTGCCTCGCCACGGAGGGATCGTCCAGAGAGTAGTCTATTCCGCTGAGGTTCTCCGCCTTGTTGTCCGTGAGGATCAGCACGGCTTCGTCCAGCTTGGTCAGGTCGCGCAAGCTGACGGTGGTGTGGAGCGTGGCGCTGTAGTCCTTTTTGTCGGTCAGGAAGTAGGATTTTTTGTTCCGGCCGGAGGCGAAGCTGGCGGTGGAAAAGCTTTTGGGGTCGATCCCGATGGCTGCGAGGGCCGCGGTCAGCGCGGAGGTCTTGTCTTTGGCGCTGGCGACGGCGGCGCGCAGGGTTGGGCCGAAACCGGTCGTGGTAAAGGAAAACACCGCTTTGTCGGCCTTGACCACCACGGTGCCGGTGGCTTCGAGGCAGAGATGATGGTCCGGAAAGAGGATTTTGGGCTCGGGGTCGGCCGCGGCCAGGGCCAGGCAGGCCAAAACCAGCGTGAGTGCGACAGTCAGTTTTTTCATGTTGTCTCCTGTTTGCAAAGCATGCCGCACTCTGAATTGGGCGGGGTTTGTTTGTCAACCTTTTAGATCTTCCGCCCCCCGCCCTCAAAGATGGCGGCCACGATGCCAGCGCCTGGTTTTTGCTAACGCTTTGCCCCGCCGTAGTTTCGCCCTGCACACTCCAAACTGTTTTGGGATTGTTTTGGGCGAGCTTGGTTTCGGTTGGGGACGACGGCCTGGAGTTCAAGCAAACAGGGCAATCGATGCGCTCCGGGCTGTTTGAAGTCCAAAGCCCCAAATGAAGCGGGAGAAAGAGTGAAGCTGGGTTGGGGGCTTTGAACTCCAAACTGGCTCTTTTTGCTGGTTGAAGTTGCGAAGCCGTCCAGCAGGAGAAAATCCGCAAGAACGCAAGAATCCGCAAGAATCGCAAAAGTGGTTTTACATCAGGCGGGATGAGGGTTTGCAAGAATGCAAGCATTTTTCCCACTTTTTAGAGAAATAAAATAAGAATATATAAGAGAAACCCGGAAAAATGCTTGCGTTCTTGCAAAACCGCTCTGCTAAAGGGCTGGCGGCGCAAAAACCGTTCTTGCGCGCAAGAATCGGATTCTTGCGGTGCCGAGCTTGGAGTTCAAGCGTCCTGACCGGACCTGGTCGCAAAACGAGGCCCCAGGGACGCTTGGACTTCAAGCAGACAGGGCAATCGATGCGCTCCGGGCTGTTTGAAGTCCAAAGCCCCAAAAAAGGCCCGCAGCCCAAGCAAAGTTGGATTGGGGGCTTTGAACTCCAAACTGGGGGGGGGTAACCGAAGCGCTCCGGGCTGTTTGAAGTCCAAACTGGCTCTTTTTGCAGGTTGAAGTTGCGAAGCCATCCAGCAGGAGAACCCGTAAGAATGTAAGAATCCGTAAGAATCGAAAAAGTGGTTTTAACGTAGGCGGGATGGGACTTGGCAAGAATGTAAGGATTTTTCCCACTTGCTGGAGAAAAAAAAGAAATAAATATAAGAGAGAAGTGGGTTTTATTCTTACATTCTTGCCAACCCGCTCTGCTAAAGGGTTTCAGCCCCGTAAGAATGCTTGCGGAGTAAGAATCGGATTCTTACGGAGCCTGCCGGCGCCAAACATTTGCCGGGCGGAGCGCATTTTTATATTGACACAATTGGCAATTCCCACGCTTATATATCATTCTCATTTAAGCCCAAGAGGTGCCTGCCATGAAGATGGAAGAACTCAACTATTACTACAGCAAGTTCAAGTTCGGCGAAGACATATTCCACCAACTGATGCAGAAGCGCGTGCGGGACATCCTGTTGGTTTCCACCTTCTACGACGCCTTCATCTTCGAGCAGGACGGCCGCCTTTCGGAGCAGATCTTTGGCGAATACCGCCAGCTCAACCTCACCACCGCGCCCCGCGTGACCAGCGTCCCCACCGGCGCGGACGCCCTGCAGAAGCTGAAAGAACAGCAGTTTGACCTGGTGATCACGATGATGCGCATCGGCGAGATCGGCCCCTTCCAACTGGCCGAACAGGTGAAGCAACAGCATCCGAACCTGCCCGTCGCGCTGCTGCTGAACGTCGCTTCGGACTACATCATCTGGGAAAACCAGCCGGAGGACAAGCGTTTTATCGACGAAGTCTTCCTCTGGAACGGCGACACCAAGCTGTTTCTGGCCATGGTGAAGAGCGTCGAGGACGCCCTGAACGTGGATTTTGACACCGCCAACGGCCTCGTCCGCGTGATCCTGTTGGTGGAGGACTCGGTGCATTACTACTCGCTGTTTTTGCCTTCACTGTACAGCGTGATCATGCGCCAGACCCAGAAGCTGATCGAGGAAGAGGTCAGCGACATCAATAAGCGCCTCAGGATGCGGATCCGCCCCAAGGTGATCCTCGCCCACGACTATGAAGAGGCCATCAGCGCCTACCGCAAATACAAGGATTACCTGCTCTGCGTGATCTCGGACGTCCGCTACAAGGTGGGCGGGGTGGAAGACGCCCAGGCCGGGATCAAGCTGCTCCAGCACATCAAGGACGAAACCACCGACCTGCCGATGATCCTGCAATCCTCCGAAGACGAAAACCAGCAAAACGCCGACGATTTGGGCGTGCATTTCCTGAACAAAAACTCCAAGCAGCTCTTTGCCAACCTGCGCAACTTCATGGTCTACAACCTCGGGTTTGGCAACTTCGTGTTTCGCGACACCAACGGCAACGTGATCGCCGAAGCGGCCAACATCGCCGAGTTTGAGGAAAAGATCCTCCAGGTGCCGGAGGAATCCGTGGTTTTCCACAGCAAGTTCAACCACTTTTCCAACTGGCTGATCGCCCACGGCGAGGTGCAGATCGCCAAGCGCATCCGGCCGATGAAGATCGAGGACTTTTCCAGCAAGGAAGAGCTCCGCCAGTTTCTCTACCACACTTTCCGCACCGTGCGGGTGGACAAAAACCGGGGCAAGATCATCAATTTCGACGCGGTCTCGCTCACCGAAATGAACCAGATCATCCGGCTCACGGAAGGCTCCCTGGGCGGCAAAGGACGCGGCCTGGCCTTCCTCAACGCCCTGCTCTGCACGATGGAGTATGAGAAAAAGTTTGACAACATCGGCATCTCGCTGCCCAGCACGGCGATCATCGGCACCAACGAGTTTGACCGCTTTGTGGAAAGCAACGACATCCTGGAAAAGATCCAGGGCAAAAACGACGAAGAGATCGACCGCATCTTCATCGAGGGACAGCTTTCAGAGCAGCTGGTGCAGCGCCTGGAGATCTATCTGGAGGGGGTCAAGTATCCCCTCGCGGTGCGCTCCTCCTCGCTGCTGGAAGACTCCCAGGCCCAACCCCTGGCCGGGGTCTACCGCACCTTCATGCTGCCAAACAACCACGCGGACAAGATGTACCGCCTCCGCCAGTTGATGGACGCCATCAAACTGGTGTTTTCCTCCGTCTATCTGAGCGACGCCCGCAACTTTCTGGAAGCCCTCAACTTTAAGGCGGAAGAGGAAAAGATGGCCGTCATCATCCAGGAAACCGTCGGCACCCTCAAGGGCGAACGCTACTACTATCCCCAGATCTCAGGCGTGGCGCAGTCTTACAACTTTTATCCCACCAGCTACATGCTCCACACGGACGGGATCGCCAACATCGCTTTGGGCCTGGGCAAATCGGTGGTGGAAGGCAAGCTGAACTTCCGCTTTTGTCCCCGCTATCCGCAGACGGAAATGCTGCCCCAGACGGAAATGGTGCGCTCCGCCCAAAAGGAATTGTATGCCCTGGACCTGGCCCTGAACGACTTTGACCTCACCAAAGGCGAAGAGATAACCCTGGCCAAATTGAACCTCAAGGACGCCGAAAAGCACGGCGTATTGCGCTATCTGGCCAGTGTCTGGGACTATGAAAACTACCGCCTGACGGACAATCTGGACGAGCCCGGCCTCAAGGTGCTCACCTTCGCCGGAATCCTGAAGTACAACTACTTTCCGCTGGCGAAGATCGTGGAAGAGCTGTTGGAAATCGGCGAGATCGCCCTCGGCATCCCGGTGGAACTGGAATTCGCCGTAAACCTGGAGCAGGACCCCGCCACCGGCGCCAATCCCACCTTCTACATCCTCCAAATCCGGCCGCTCTCCGTGAATACGGACGCCTACCGCATCGACCCCGCCAAGCTGGATAAAAACGAGCTGCTGATGTATACCGAACACGGCATGGGCAACGGCGTGATCAACGACCTCACGGACATCATCTACCTCGATCCGCGCAAGTTTGACAAGACCCGGACCATGGAAATGCAGCAGGAAATCGAGCGATTCAACGGGGAAATGGCCCGCCTGGGCAAGCGCTACATCCTGATCGGACCGGGGCGCTGGGGCTCGCGCGACAGGTTTTTGGGCATCCCCGTCCGCTGGCCGCAGATCAACCGCGCCAAGGTGATCCTCGAAACCGGGCTGCGGGATTTCATCGTGGAATCCTCCCAAGGCACCCACTTTTTCCACAACCTGGTGGCGATGAACGTAGGCTACTTCACCATCCCCTTCGTTTCCAGCACGGACTATGTGGACATCGAATGGCTCTATCGGCAGGCGGAAACCAAGCGGGGCGAGTTTTTTGTCCATCTGGAGTTTGACCATCCCCTGGTGGTGCGCATGGACGGCAAGACGGGCCTGGCGGTGATCGGCAAGTAGCGGAGCCGGCGGATGATAGCTTCCAACTACTGGTCCCGCGAGCTCGAACTGCTGGATCAAACCATGCCCCAGCGGGTGCAGCACATCCTGCTGATCGCCTCGCTCTACGACTCCTTTGTGTTTGAAGTGGACGGCTATCTGGCGGACATGGTGATGGAAGATTTTCGCCTGATGAACCTCAGCAGCCAACCCGCCATCTTTCACGCTTCCTCGCTGGAATGCACCCTGCAGATGATCGAACTGGAGCATATCGACATCATCGTGCTCCACCTCGCCTCCATGCGCTCCATCGCGCTCTCCGTGGTGGCCGCGATCAAGGGCTCCCGGCCGGAACTGCCGGTCTTTATCCTGATGGGAGCGCCTCAGGACCTGATGTTTGTGGAAAACCACGCGGAGGAACTGCGCGGAGTCGAGGATTTCTATTATTGGAATGGCGACACGAAGATCTTCCTGGCCATCATCAAGCAGTGGGAAGCCACTCGCAACCTGGATCACGACATCGCCCTATTGCCCGTGCCGGTGATCCTCGTGGTCGAGACCTTCATCCCTTACTACTCGCAGTTTTTGCCGCTGCTCTACGAGCTGATCCTGCAGTTGAACCAGGCCGTGATCCGCCGCGAACACCAAAACCTGAACAAATCCATCTACATGAACGCCCGGCCGAGGGTCGTGCTGCTGCACGACTACGAGGCGGCGGTTGCGTTTTACGACAAATACCGGGGCAGCATCATCGGGATCGTGAGCAACGTGAACTACCAATACCTGGGCGAAACCAGGCGCGACGGCGGCCTCGAGCTGCTTCAGTACGTGCGAAAATCGGATCCCGGCATCCCCTTCCTGCTGCAAAGCTTCAATCCGATGTATCACGACATCGTGACCAGCAACGAGGGGGAATTCCTCTATAAAGACCTGCCGGGGCTGAAACTGAGGCTGCGCAAGTGGTTGGAGACCGAGATCGGCTTTGGCAAATTCGTCTGCCAGCTGCCCGGCCAGCCCCCCGCGGGCGAGGCGGAATCCCTGATCGGGCTGATGAAGCTGCTGCAAAAGATGCCGGACGACTGCCTGGCCCACCACTTCCGTAGCGGCCATGTCTTCAACTGGCTGCGAACCCACGCGGAGCTGGGGCTGGCGCAGTTTGTCAGCCGTTTTGGCGAGATCAACGAAGTGCACGTGATCCGCGAACGTCTGAAAGAGGCCTTCGAATCCCTGATCTCCTTTCGCCGCCGGGAAAAGATCCAGGACTGGAACGACGAAAGCGACTTCAACCTCAACCTCATCTATAAGGTTGGAGAGGACTCCATCGGCGGAAAAGGCCGCGGCCTGGCCTTTCTGAACGTGGTTTTGAACCGCTACAGCAACATCTGCGAAAAGTATCCCGAGGTCCAGATCAACGTGCCGGTCGCCGCTGTCCTTGCCACCGGGATCTTTGACCTCTTCATCGCCCACAACCCCGCCATGGCCGCGCTGGCGGAGGTGGACGCGCTCACGGACGCCCAGATCGACGAACTGTTTCTGGCCTGCGCGATGCCGCCGGAAGCGGTATCCACCCTGCGCCAGATCATCTCCCAGGCCAGCGGCCCCCTCGCGGTGCGGTCTTCGTCGGTGTTGGAAGATTCGATCTCCAATCCCTTCGCCGGGATTTTCCGCACCTACCTGATCCCCAACAGCCATCCGGACCCGGAAGCCCGCCTCGATCAACTGATCCAGGCCATCAAGCTGGTCTATTCCTCCATGTACCAAAAATCCGCCCGCGTCTACCGGGAAAGCCTGCGCATCCCTTCCCGCGAGGAAAAGATGGCGGTGATCATCCAAAAGGTGGCCGGTTCGCTCCATGGCCAGCATTTCCACCCCCTCGTCTCAGGCGTGGCGCAGTCCTACAACTTTTACCCCGGCACGAACATGACCCATTCCGACGGCGTCGTGACCCTCTCCACCGGCCTCGGCAAGACCGCCGTGGAGCGCGAACGCACCTTCGCCTTTTGCCCCCGCTTTCCCAACAAGGACATGTTTCGCGCGGTGGACATCGTGGAAGCCGCCCAAAGGCATTTCTACGCCATCCAGCCAGACCTCACGGAGTTTGACCTGATCAGCGGGGAAAACGCTTCCCTGGCCCGGGTCCGCATCAACCAAAAGCTCTGCGAGACCGGGCTGGCGCTGCTTTCCTCCGTCTGGGACTACGAAAACAAGGAATTCAAGGACGGCTGCCACATCCCCGGCCCGCGCGTGATCACCTACCGCAAACTGCTCCACTACAACGAATATCCCCTCGCCCCGATCATCCGCGACCTGCTCTCCCTCGGCCGCGAAGTCCTGGGTTGCGAGATCGAGATGGAGTTTGCCTTCGACGTGGACGATTCCACCGGCCTCGCCACCTTCAACGCCCTCCAGATCAGGCCGGTCTCCGTGAACATCCTTCAGTATTCCCAACCCCTGGAGCAGTATGTAACCCGCCGCGAAGACCTGCTCAGCTATTCCTCCTACGCCCTCGGCAGCGAGATCATCGACAGCCTGGACACCGTGGTCTACATCCCCCCGGAACGCTTTGACATCGTCAAGACGGAGGAGATGGCCGTGGAACTGGAAAGCTTCAACCAGGCTATGCGCGCCGCCGGCCGGAAGTATGTGCTGATCGGGCCCGGGCGCTGGGGATCGTCGGACCGCTTTTTGGGCGTGCCGGTGAACTGGAGCCAGATCTGCAACGCCCAGATCATAGTGGAAGTGGTCTTGCCCAACATGTCCATCGAAGCCTCCCACGGCTCCCACTTTTTCCACAATCTGTTCAGCATGAACGTGGGCTACCTCACGGTCTGGGACAAAGCCGCGAACGACTATCTGGCCTGGGATTGGCTGGCCTCTCAGGAGACCGAGAGAGAGGGCCGCTGGTTCATCGTGAAAAAAACTTCCACGAATTTGAAATTTTTATTTGACGGGAAGAACGCCGTCATATTAAAGTGATTGTATTCGCAACCTGATTTCTGTTTACATAGATAAAAGATATAATTAAGTGAGGATTATGCAAGCTTGAAGACATTCGTCTGACCAACTAATCGTGTAAAATATCACTGGAGGTATGTGAATATGACAAAGCACGAGTTTTTACACCAAGTATCCGCCAAAAACGCCGACCAGCCTGAGTTCATCCAGGCCGTGACCGAAGTAGTGGAAACCATCTGGGACGTCTACGATTCCAACCCGCAATACCGCAAAGCCAAGATTTTGGACCGGCTGGTGGAGCCCGAACGCATCATCATTTTCCGCGTTCCCTGGCAGACAGACACCGGCGAAGTGATGGTCAACCGCGGCTACCGCATCGAGTTCAACAGCGCCATCGGCCCCTACAAGGGCGGCTTGCGCTTCCACCCCAGCGTCAACCTGGGCATCCTCAAATTTCTGGGATTCGAACAGATTTTCAAAAACAGCCTGACCACGCTCCCCATGGGCGGCGCCAAAGGCGGATCGGACTTCAACCCCCGCGGCCGCTCCGATGAGGAAGTGCAGCGCTTTTGCCACTCCTTCATGCTCGAGCTTTTTCGCCATATCGGCCAATTCACGGACGTTCCCGCCGGCGACATCGGCGTCGGCAAGCGCGAGATCGGCTACCTGTTTGGAATGTTCAAAAAGATCACCAACGAAGTCACCGGCGTCCTCACCGGCAAAGGCCTGGAATGGGGCGGCAGCCTCGTTCGCCCGCAGGCAACCGGCTACGGAACCGTCTACTTCGCGGAGGAAATGCTCAAAACCCGCAAGGAAGCCCTGGAAGGCAAGACCGTCCTGGTTTCCGGCTCCGGCAACGTGGCCCAATACGCCATCGAAAAGGTCAACCAACTGGGCGGTAAGGTGGTCACAGCCTCCGATTCCGACGGTTTTGTCCACGATCCCGACGGGATCAAGGGCGAACGCTGGGATTACCTGATGGATCTCAAAAACGTCCGCCGCGGCCGCATCAGCGAGTATGCCGAGGAATTTGGCGTCAAATACTACGAAGGCCAGCGCCCCTGGGGCATCCCCGGCCAGATCGCTCTCCCCTGCGCCACCCAAAACGAGATTAACGGCGAAGAGGCCAAAACCCTCGTCAAAAACGGCTGCACCTGCGTTTCCGAAGGCGCCAACATGCCCACCACCATCGAAGGCGTCGAAGTCTATCTGGACAACAAGATCCTCTACGGCCCCGGCAAAGCCGCCAACGCCGGCGGAGTATCCACCAGCGGACTGGAAATGACCCAAAACTCGATGCGCATTTCCTGGTCCCGCGAAGAGGTCGACGAAAAGCTGCACGGCATCATGAAAGCCATCCACGCCCAGTGCGAAACCTACGGCAAGGAAGGCAACTTCATCAACTACGTCAAAGGCGCCAACGTGGCCGGATTCATCAAGGTGGCCAACGCCATGATGGATCAGGGCCTGATCTGATCCAACCTCTCTATGATACAGGGGAAGCCGGTTTTCGGTTTCCCCTTTTTTTGTTAAATCAGAGGGACAGAGAGACAGAGGACGTCAGGATTTATGTTGCTTGGGATGGCATCTACCATGAGACAGGAAGCAGGCATGCTTGGCGGACAAAGGATGCAACGTTGTTACCACACCCCGCCTCCACCCTTTCACCTCTGTCCCTCTGTTTTAAAATTTCTTAAAAATCCTCCCGCAGAGCACCAGCCGATAACGGCTGCTGATCCCGGTTTGCTGAAGAGGTAGCGCAGCGGCCACATAAGCGGCTTGACAGGATCTGCCTCAGGCTTAAAAGAGTTTCATCGAGTTATTCAAGGAGTTGACAACACTTTTTTGGATCTGGTGACCCAAAACCGCAGCTATCGCCGCTTCGACGAAAGCAAGCGCCTGACCCGCGCCGACCTTAGGGGGTTGGTAAACCACGCCCGCCTCTCCCCCAGCGCTTCCAACCGCCAGCCCCTGCGCTACAAACTGGTTTGGACCGAAACCGACTGCGCCAGGCTGTTTCCCCATCTGCGCTGGGCGGGCTATCTGAAGGACTGGGACGGCCCCGTCCCCGGCGAGCGCCCCGCCGCCTACGTCGTGATGCTGCTTCCAGCCGATCCGCCCCGCAACGCCCTGATGGACACGGGGATTTCGGCTCAAACCATACTGCTCGCCGCCACGGAACAGGGCTGGGGCGGCTGCATGTTCGGCTCGGTGGACAAACCCGCCGTGATGAAGGAATTCGGCCTGCCGGAAGGCCACGAGATCGCCCTGGTGATCGCCCTCGGCGTGCCCGCCGAACGGGTGGTGATCGATCCCCTCGCCGGACCCGACCAAATCGAGTACTGGCGCGACGCGGACAGCGTCCACCACGTCCCCAAGCGTTCGCTGGAGGAAATAGTCCTGCCGGATTGACGGCGAACCGGTTACCTGTCAGGCAAACAGCGCGCGGATAAACTCTCCGTTGTGAAGCAGGCCGTGGGATCCGGCCTTGCAGCTATCTTCGTCGTAACGGTCGACCGCGTCCGGTTCCATGCCTGGTTTATGGATGATGAAAGGCACCGGATCGTAGGCATGGGTGCGGGTGCTGCAGGGAGTCGGATGGTCCGGTAAAAAGGCGATGGCGATGGGCTCAGTCATTTGGGCTATCGCGGCCACGATCGGCCCCACCACGCGGCTGTCCAAAGCCTCGATGCACTTGGTTTTCAGGATCGGATCGCCTTCATGTCCCGCTTCGTCGGGGGCTTCCACGTGCAGGTAGACCATGTCCACTTCTTTGATCGCGTCCAAGGCAGCGGCGACCTTGCCCTCGTAGTTGGTGTTGTAGAGGCCGGTGGCGCCCTCCACTTTGATCACCTTGAATCCGGCATAAACGCCGATCCCGTGGAGCAAATCCACGGCGGAAATCACGGCGCCGGTCTTGCCAAAGAGCTGCTGATAGGTCTCCATTTGCGGCTTTTTGCCGGCGGACCAAAACCAGACTGAGTTGGCGGGATCCTTGCCCGCGGCCTGGCGGGCGAGGTTGACAGGATGCCGCTCCAGCACCTGGTGGGAGCGCTCTATCAGGTCGGTCAGCAAGGCGGCGGTTTCCCTTCCTTCGGGAGTGTTTGCGCTGGGAAGCACCTCCCGCCAGGGCGTTCCGGGAACGTCATGCGGCGGAGTGAGGCTGATTTGGGAGGAACCGTGTGTCACCACCAACAGATGCCGATAGCTGACTCCGGGGTAGAAACGCACCGTGTCGTTGGCCAGTTCTGCGTTCAGGGCCTCGATCAGTTCCCTGGCTTCCGGTGTGGTGATATGCCCCGCGGAGTGGTTTTTGATCCTGCCGTTTTCCAGGCAAAGGACGTTGCAGCGCATGGCCAGGTCTGTTTCACCCAGCACGACGCCGATCGCCGCGCCTTCCAGCACTCCCCTGCCCTGATAGACTTTGCGCACGTCATAGCCCAACACAGCCAGGTTGGCGACTTCCGAGCCGGCGGGCATGTCCGGCGGAACCGTGCTGAGCATGCCGCAGCGCCCATTCTTGGCCAGCAGGTCGATGTTGGGCTTAAGGGCCGCCATCAGCGGAGTGCGGTTTCCCAACACTTCAAGGGGATAATCCGCCATGCCGTCGCCCAGGATGATGATCGTCTTCATCTTAGCGGTAATTCTCCTTCAGGTACTGCTTGAAGGCCTCATAATCCAAACGCAGCGGAACTATGGATTCCGGCTTGCCGTCCAGCCCCAGCAGGGATGGCGGCAACGGCGGATCCAGGTCAAGCAGCTCGCGGATCTTTTCCGGAAACTTGGCCGGATGCGCGGTTTCCAAAGAGACGCAGACCCGGTCCCGGTCCTCCGGATGGGCATCAAGGTAGCGCAGCAAGCCAGCCCAACCCACGGCCCCGTGAGGCTCCAACAGGACTCCGTCGCGTTTGTAGGTGTCCACGATGGTCTGTTCGGTGGCGGCGTCGTCGATGCTGACGGCATGAATGTCCTCATGCAGCCTGGTTTGGTCTGGCTGCTTGAGGATTTTGCCGGTTTCGTCCATCTGCCCGCCATAGAGCGAGATCAACCGCGCCACATTGCTGGGGTGGCCGACGTTCATGGCGCTGGAGATGCAATTGCGCGAGGGTGAGATCACGTTGTAGGCCCCGGTGTCCATGTAGAGCGGGAATTCGTCGTTGGCGTTGGTCGCCACCACGAACCTGCGCACCGGCAGTCCCATTCTCTTGGCCAGCAGGCCGCCCATCAGGTCGCCAAAGTTGCCGGAGGGCACGCTGAACACGATTTCCTCGCCAGCATTCCGCGCCAGGCGGGAATGGGCGTAGAAGTAATACATGGTCTGCGGCAACAGGCGGCCGATGTTGATCGAATTGGCTGAAGACAGCTTCAGATACTCCAATTCCGGATCGGAAAAGGCCTGTTTCACCAGCGCCTGGCAGTCGTCAAACTTGCCGTCGATGGAGATGATGCGGACGTTTTTGCCCAGGGTGGTCATCTGTTTGCGCTGGCGTGGAGTGACTTCTTTTTCCGGATAGAGCACCACCACGTTGATGTTGTCCAGGCCGTAGAAGGCGTTGGCGATGGCGCTGCCGGTGTCGCCGGAAGTGGCGGTCAGGATCAGCAGATTGTCGCGGTCCAGAGCCAGAAAATACTGCATCAGCCTGCCCATCAGCCGCGCCGCGAAGTCCTTGAACGATGCCGTCGGCCCCTGGTCCAGCCGCATCAGATAGCGTTCGCCCTCCACCCTTTCCAGCGGAATCCCGTAGTCGTAGGCGGATTCGACCAGCCGGCGCAGGTCCGCGGCCGGCAATTCCTCGGAAAGGTACTTCCAGCCAATGGCGAAGGCGATCTGGGGATAACTCAGGTCACGCAGGGAAGCCAGCTCCGCGGCGGACAGGGTGGGGATCTGGCGCGGCAGGTAGAGCCCGCGATCTTCCGCCAGCCCCTTCAGCAAAGCCTGGCGGAACGTCACTTCCCGGGCCTTGAGGTTGGTTGAATGGTACAGCATGGCCGGCGCTACTGGTTCAGGAGGGCGGACGAAGCGCCGCCGGCGGAGTATTCCGGCGTGGTCTTGGCCGGCGCTTTCCCGTCCAGGGCTGCCAGGGCCTGATCCAGATCGCGGATGATGTCGTCCGGATGTTCGGCGCCCACGCTGAGGCGGATCAGGTTGCCGGGGATGGCCGCCAGCTTGCGCCCCTCCTCGCCTTGCTGCGAGTGGGTGGAGATGGCCGGAATGGTTGCCACGGATTTGATCCGGCCAAGGTCGGTCGCGCGCCAGATGCGGTTGAATCCGTCGAATACCTTGCGGCAGGCAGCGGCCCCACCCTTCACCTCAAAGGACATCAGGTGTCCGTAACGGTTGACCGGCTTTCCGTAGGTTGGATCGTCCTCGGCGTCCACCAGGAACATGTATTTTTTGGCCACGGGATGCAGGGGGTGCGATTCCAGGCCGAGGTAGTTCACCTTGTCGATATGCTTGTGCCCGGCAAGGAACTCGGCCACGCGCATCGTGTTTTGGGACATCGCGTCCATCCTCATGCGCAGGGTGCGGATGTCATTGATCGCCATGGCGCATTGGAAGGGCGAGAGGTTGGGGCCGTAATCGCGGGCGGGAAGCAGCTTCAGGTATGTGCAAAAGTCTTCCTTGAGCTCTGGGTTGTCCAACCTCGCGGGGATGTTTTTGCGGGCGATGATCGCGCCGGAGATGCCCAGGCCGCTGCAGGCCAGGGACTTGGTGACGGATTAGACCACGATGTCCGCGCCAAAAGCCAGCGGGCGCATCAGGGCCGGTGTGGCGACGGTCGCGTCCACGATGAACGGGATGCCGTGTTTGTGGGCGATCCTGGCCACGGCTTCCAGATCAAAAAAGGCCAGGGTCGGGTTGCTGGGCATTTCGCCATAGAGGAAACTGGTGTTTTCGTCGATCAGGGATTCCCACTCGTTCATGTCGTTGGAATTGATCACCTTGCGCCATTCGCAACGGGCTTCCCGGTCGTAGCGGACGGAAAAAAGCTGATAGGTGCCTCCGTAGACCTGCGAGGTCGCCACAAAATTGACCGGGCGTTCCGGATGCTGCGGATCGGGATGCAAAAACTCTTCGGTGGCAGTGCGGATGGCGGACATGCCGGAGGTTGTGGCCAGGCAGGAGCTTTCCACTCCGGTGCGGTAGTCTTCCATCAGGGCCAGCAATCCCTCCAGATAGTACATGCTGGGGTTGGCGATGCGGGAGTAGCACCAGGTGGGGATCTTGTAGCCCAGGGCCAGCTCCATCTCGTCGGAATCGCGATAAGCCTGTGAGGCCGACAGGTACATGGGCTCCATGATCGCGCCCTGGTTGAAATCCAGCGCTTCCTGCATGGAATAGATGCCGTGCACGGCGATCGTGTCAAAGCGGCAACCGCGCATCTGCTTGCGATAGTCCGCGTGCCATTGCGTGGCGCGTTTGGCAGCCTCGAGGTAGTGGTTCATTCCGTCCATGATGTTACTCCTTGGTTTTGTTTTAAATTCGTAAATTCACACTAACAGGGGTGGTTTGATATTGTCAATCGAATTTTCCGGATAACCCGCGACGCCGGCCCGGCCTTGCCCCTGCGCCCCAAAACCTTGCTTTGGCAAGCCCGAAGATCTCTCCCGGCTGGGTTTGCTGACCGCTCTCCCGATCGGTCAGTAGATGTATTTGATCCCGATCCCGACGTTCCGCTTGGCTTCCTTGAGCAGGTCGATCTCGCCGTTGCCGTCGCGGTCGCGGTAGCCCACGGAGTATTTTCCGATCAGATAGAGCTTTTCTTTGTAGGCGCGGAAGGTCGCTGAAGTTTTGATATCCGTGTTCGGCTGGTTGATGTGGTGGATCGCCATGCTTTCGGTGTTGGTCTTGGCGTAGGACAGCGAACAGTTTTCCAGGCGTTTGTACTGGGTGTCGACCCAGACGCTCATCCAGATCGATTTGCCTTTCAGGTCCTTGCCGATCATGTTTTGCCAGGCAAATCTCGCCTTCACTTTTTTGGCGATGAAGGCCTGGATGCTGCCGTTCCAGCCCTGGGCGGGCTTGATCGTCTGCAACAGATCTTCCTTGGTGGAAGTGGCTTGCAGCAGGTTGTATTGGTCCCAGACGGCCGTCGCCCGCTCCTCTTCGTAGTATTTGTCGAAGAAGGCGGGGGTGAATTCGCTGCCATAAATCCGGTATTCCAGGGTCAGCTTCAGATAGTTCAGATCGGCGTAGACCCCTGGCAAAATCGCTCCGGAGCCGTAGCCGGCGATGTTGGCAAATTCCGCGTACTGGCCCAGGGTCACCTTTTCGTTGTGGACGATCGGCAGGGTGTAGGCGATCCCCATCACCGTGGCCGGGTCGCGCTTCAAATGGTCGAAAGCCCCTCCCGGCAGGTCAGGGTTGAGCTGCTTCAGGTTGGCATACTGATTCCAGTCCACCGCCAGGGAAACGCCCACTGTCAGGTGATCCAGGACCTTCACGGAGGAATCCGGAAGCGGCGTGAAACGGGCGGAAAAGGAGGTCACGGGAAAGCGGTCGAGGTCCGAACTGAACAGCTCAAAGCTCGGATCGGTCGGCCAGTGCGGATTGGCGCCCAGCATCAGGCCGGTCTTGCGCAGTTCCGGATAGAGCTGCATGTTGGAGTAATTTTGCATGATCAGCCCGTTGCCCATCGTCACGCCCGGAAAGCCGCCCAGATGACCGAAAAAGGTGTCCTGACGCTTGCCGTAGCGGATGTAGTAGATCTTGTCGATGGCGTCGCTGAGGTTGTCCCAGTCGCTCTTTTTGAGGTGCATGTGCCGGTCGAAGAGAAAATCCAGGTCCAGCCCGATGCCTACTTTTTTGTAGTTGAATTCCTGGATCAGCCTGAGTTGGGAGTATTTCACGGAATCGACCTCGGTATATCCCACCATGGCCGAAGTGCTGTATTTCGTCTTGGCTTTCACGTTGAAAGGCAGATCCTGACCCTGGAGCAAAAACGGAACGAAGAGCAAAATCAACAATATGAACTTTTTCATCTCATCCTATCCCGGCGGAACAACCGCCCGCCACTGGCTTTTTGAAGCGCTTCGCGCGCCAATGTCACTCTGCAACCCCGCTCCCTTTCTGTCAATCCTTTTCCGCCCCAAGGGCTGGATCGTCCGCCCACGGTAGGCTCGCCCAGGACTTCCCGGACTTTGTTCGGGTACTCTTGGGCGAGTTGATCTTGGGCAGGGGTCGAAGCAATAAGGGCGGGCAGACAAACTGATCCAAAGAGGACGGGGCCCTACAGAAAAAAGCCCGGGACCGAAATCCCGGGCCAGGTTTTATGTCTGCCTGTTACGCTTAATCCGTGGCGCGGACCCGGAAGAACCTGCGGGCGTAGCTGCCCGGCCAGGTCCAGCTTGGGTTTCCGCTGCGGCCGACGTAGCTGTAGCTGCCATCGAACAAGTCCGCTTCTTCGATGATGTAATCCAGCGCGTTCTCCACCGGATCCCAACTGACGCCGACGGTGTTGGGCCCGGCGTAGAAACCGCCCGCGTTTTGTGGCGCAGCCAGGGCGGGCCAGGCGCCGTGGACGCGGATGTTGTCGATCGCTGCGGGGGGTTGGGTCCCCCCGCCGCCGTCGTTGTGCCAGCTAAAGATCAGCCGTTTGGTCTGTCCGGCCCAGGCGGGGTCGATGTCCCAACTGAAGAGCTGCCAATTGGGTTGGTTGACCAGCGCTCCGCCCAGCTGCCCGGTGGTGAAATATTCCCCGGCGACGGGCACGAAGCTGTTGTCCGCAACATGCACGCTGAGGTAGTCAAATCCGGTTTCGCCGGCGCATTTCCAGTTGAATTTCAGTTTCAACCCGCCGACGTCGGAGGGGAAAGTGATGTCGTGGAAGATGTGCGACCAGGAACCGAAGTTGGGGTTGTAGCCATAACTGGCGCCGAGGTTGGCGCTGATGTAGGCGGAATAGCTGTTGCGGTAGGGCGCGGCGGAGCCCAGTTCCCATTTGTTGGATTGGGTTCCGTTGATCAGCACCCAGTCCGTCCAGCCAGCCTCAAAATCCTCCTCGAAGGGCGGGATGAAGGGTCCGATTCCCCGTCCGGAGAGCGGGATCAGGTGCAACGCCCGCTGCGGCGAGTTGTCCGTGATCTGCAGCGCGGCGGCCTTGGAGCCCAGGCTCAGCGGGGCAAAGCTCACATACAGGGTCTGGGAGGCATCCGGCCCCAGGGTGATGTCGCTGCCGGGATCCGTGAGCGCGAACTCGTCGGCATTGTCGCCAGTGAGCAGGATGTCCGCCTGGCTGATGATCAGGTCGGAATCCCCCAGGTTGGTGATGGTGAAGCCCTGGGATGGGCTGACGGTGCCGGTGGCGACCATTCCAAAATTGTGGGATTGCGGGCTCACGGAAAATAGCGGCGTGGGCGTGTAGAAGCTGATGCAGATATCGTCCAGGCTGAGGTAATTCACGTAGTTGGTGCAGGTGCCGTGGATGCCCAGATACCAGATCCCGGTGGAGGGGGCGGTGAACACGGCGGAACCGCGTTGGTAGGCGCCATTGACGAACTCCTGGATGTTGATGACGGTCTGGGTCATGGAGGCCACCGAGGCGGCGGTGCCAAAGCGGACCTGGATGAAGCCCTGGGCTCCGGAAGCAGTGTATTGGCGGGCCCAAAGCTCCAACTCGTACATTTGGTCGGCTTCCAGGTAGATGGGCCGGAACAGCCAGGCGTCGCCGCCGTCACGCAGGGTCAGGTTGTAGGCGCCTGTCCGCGGCGCGCGGTTGTAGCTGGCCGAACTGTTCACCGTCCAGTAATTGGATCCGCTTCCCAGGGCCTGGGTCCAGCGGTTGATGGACGTGGAGCCGGCGGTGTTGCCGACCTCGAAGCTTTCCAGGAAGGGATACTCCATGATGGTGGCGTCCGTCCGGGTGGTGAAGCTCCAGATTGGCCCGGTGGCGGTGTCGATGGTGTTGACGGCGTCGACCTTCCAGTAGTAGGTGGTATTGGGCAGCAGGGTGGGGTAATGCTCCGTTGCCGTCACGTTGGTCGCCACGCTCGGCGGAGGGGTGGTCGTGCCCAGATAGACGTTGTAGTAATCCGGCATGCCGCTGCCGCTGCCCGGAGCCCAGGAGAGGGCGAGGTTCAGAGCCTGGTTGGCGGCTCCGTTGGCGGGGCTCAGATAGGCGGGCACAGCCGGCGCCGCCAAGACGGGTGTGAAAGTCCCCTCGTCGGCCCCGATGTCCGGCCTGGTCTCATGCCGGGGCTGGTTGTCGAAGTCGACCGTCACCGCGGCCAGGGGTTGGGCGTTGCTCTCCGCGTAGGTTTGCACTGTCGCGCCCAGATGCGGGTCGTAGGGCGAAACCGCGCTCGCAAAGGGGGTGAGCTCGGTGAAGGAGTTTTGCTCCATGCCGAGGTTGGCGGTCTTGTAGTCCTCCAGCGATGGATAGGCCAGGGTTCCGGCATAGCAGACCAGATGCTGGCTTCCCGGAGTCCCGGCATACCAGATGTTGCGGTCGGTCTCGGCGGAGAGTTCCGCGAATCCGGCATCCTCCTTCCAGAACGCCACGGATTTGCCGCTGGCGCCGGGCACGCTGCGATCGCTGAAGATGTTGTTGATCAGCTTGATCGAACTGCCGCCCTGCAGGTATACCGGCGTGGTGGAAAAGCTCGCCGCGGAACCGGTGGAGGTCAGCATCACGGTGTTGAAGTAGACGCTGGCCGTGCCGTTGATGTGGATTCCCCGCACCTGGGGAAGGGTCGACGACGCGGAGTTTCGGAGGTCGTAAACGAAGTTGTCGTAGGCCGTGATCGTTCCCGCCAGATAGATGCCTATCAGCGTATTGGCCGTGGCGGTGCTTTGCAGGTTGTGGACTCGGTTGCGGTAGACGATGCCGCTGGAGGCCGTGATGCCGCGGACCTGGCCGGCCCCGTTGAGGCCGGTGACCGTGTTCGCAAAAATGGAAGCGGAACTGCCGGAGATGCCGTAGATCGCGTAGGAGGCGGAGGTGATGGCCAGATTGCTGATCGTGTTGTCGTGGTAGGAATTGGCACCGCCATAGTAGTTTTGGATGCCGTAGATCGTCCTTCCCGCCGTGACTCCGGTGATCGTGTTTTCGTACACATTGTAAGGCGTGAAGGTGGTGTAAATGCCAGTGAATTCCATGCTGGTGGTGGTTCCGGTGATCGTGTTGCCATGGATCTGGCCGGTTCCGGAATCGTTGTAACAGTTGATTCCGTAGAAATTGCGGGTATTGGCGGCGGCCATGGTGATGCTGTTGCCGCTGATCACGATGTTGTTGCTGGTCCTTTGATAGATGCCGATGTCTGTGACTCCGGTGATCACATTGCCCTGCACCTGGGACGAATTCACCGCGGAAGAGTCGTAGAGATAGATCCCGGAGCGGGAGTTGGCCAGTGTGTTGTTCAGATAGCGGTTGCGGTGGTTGACGCGGCCCGAGGTGGAATCGCTGCGGATGCAGGCGGTGCCTTGGGTCGTAGCGTTCAGAGTCACTGCGCAGTTTTGGATGGTGTTGTCCGTGCAGCCATTGCCGGTGGGGGATTCCAGCCAGTAGCCATAGACGAGGGTGGTGGAGCCGGCGGCGTTGGCGATGTCGATGTGGTCAAAGGTGATGAAGTCGCCGCCGTAGATCTTGATGCCAAATGTCCCCGCCCCGCCGGTGGGCGTGATTTTGGGATTGGTTGCCGCGGTGTTGGTGCTGGTGAAGGAGACTGGGTCTGAGGCAGTCCCGGTGGCCGTGATGGCAGGTGGATTTTCCGCGAAAACCTCTCCGGCTATGGCCTGGAAGCTCACCCCGCCAGAGCCCACGCCGCTGGCGTTCAGATACTTGATGGCATGGGTGAAATCCGGATAATAGCCGCTGGAGCCGATGATCCAGTTTCCGGTCAGCGGGACCTGATGGGTGGAAAAGCTCCAGACCGGGCAGCCGGTGGCGGGTCCGTTGCCGTTGTAAGGGACGATTTTCCAGTAATAGGTGGTCAGGTAATCGAGCGTGAAGGTCGAGGTCCAGGTCAGCACGTCGCCGAGGTCGAGGCCGTTCACCAGGTTGGTGGGCGGATTGTTCGAGCCAAAGTAAAGCCGGTAGCCAGTGGGGGTTCCGCCGGCAGCCGAAGCGTACCAGGTGAAGGTGGGAACGATCGAAACGGCGTACTCCGCGACGACTGGCGAGACCAGCACGGCCGGAGCCGGGATCAGGGCGGGAACCTGGAACGTCCCCTCATCCGCTCCAATGTCCGGCGTGGCGAAGTTTCTTGGGTCATCGTCGAAGTCAGCGGAAACATCGGCGATCACCAGGGCGTTGCCCTCCGCCAGGGTCGGAGCGCCGGGTGTGATGTGAACATCTGTGGCGCTGACAAAGGGAACCGCCTCGGTGAGGGAGTTCTGGTCGAAAGTGGCTGTCGCGGCTTTGTAAGCGTCCAGGGTCTCATAAACGATCTCCGGCGTGTAGCAGATCAGGTTTTGGGTGCCCGGCGTGCCCGCGCGATAGATGTTTTTGTCGGTATTGACGTTGAGGTTGGCAAAGCCATTGGCAGATTTCCAGAAAGCCACAGCCCTGCCAGCGCTGCCCGGAACGCTGGCGTTCACGAAGATGTTGTTGTTCATCAGCACGGAGCTGGCGCCGCCGATCGCCAAGGCCGCTGTAGAGAAGCTGGCATTGGTCCCGGCCGCGTTCAGATGGACTGTGTTGTAATACAGCTGGGCGGTCCCGCCGCTCACATTGATGCCGGTCACCTGGTTGGCCGTGCTGCCGCCGGGATTGCGCAGGTCGTAGATCATGTTGTTGTAGAGTTTGTTGTTGTTGCCGCTGCTGAGGATCCCTTGCACGTATTGCGCTCCCGTGGCGCCTGTGCTCAGGTCGTGGATGCTGTTGTTGTAGGCAATTCCGGTGCCGGTGTTTTCAAAGCTCAGTTCCAGGCCATATACGGTGTTGAGGGAAGACTGCAAGGCGCTGAAGCTGTTGTGGTGGATGGTGGCGATGCCGCCGATGCCGTCGAAACCTTCAAGGCCGTCCTCGCAACTCAGGCCGGATACCGTGTTGTAGCTCCAGGTGCAGGTTCCGCCGGATTGGGACAATCCGATCGCGTTGGCAGAGCTGTATCCTCCGCCGACTGTGTTTCCGGAAATCAGTCCATTCACCAGGTTGGTGGCGCGGATTCCGACCAGGCCGCTGACCGTGCTGGCCGGGAAGCTGATCTCGTTGTCCAGGATCTGGCTGTCGGTGCCGTTGTCGTGGAAAATGCCAAACAGCGTGGCGTTGGTGATCGTGTTGCCTTGCGCCAGCAGGTCGTAGGCTTCGGTGTAGGGGTCCAGATAGAGGCCTTGGCTGGCGTTGTCGATCGCATTGTTCAGAATGCTGAGGCCGGTGCTGGTGCCTGTTCCCGATACGCCCGAAACGTAGATTCCGGTGCTGGTGATGGCGCGGTTCAGGGTGATGCCGCAGAGGCGGATGGTGTCGTGGTTGGGGCCATCGCCGGAAACTCCCCGGATCCAGTAGCCGTACTCCAGATTGGTGGCGCTGCCGGCATTGGCGACGTCGGTGTATTCAAAGGTGATGTAGTCGCCGCCGTCGATGCGGATGGCGAAGGTCTCGTCGCCCCCGGTGGGCGTGATCAGGGGATTCGCCCCGTCGCCGGTGCGGGTGAAGAGGATGGGGTTTTCCGCGGTGCCCGTGGCTGTGATGGCAGGCGGATTTTCAGCGAAAACCTCACCCGCGATACCAGAGAAGGAAACGCCTCCAGCGCCCACGCCCGCCGCGTTCAGATGCGTGATCGCCAGCGTGTAAGTGGGGTAAGTGCCCGTGCTGCCGATGATGTAGTTTCCGGTCAGCGGGGCGGCGTGGGTGGTGAAACTCCAGACCGGGCAATTGGCCACAGGCGTAACTCCAACTGCATTGTAGGGCACGATCCGCCAATAGTAAGTGGTCAGGAAAGCCATGTCCGGGCTGGGGTCGTAGCTGGTGGAGTTGCCCAGGTCGGTGCCGTTGGCAAGGTTGGAGGGCGGATAGTTGGTTCCGAAATAGAGGTAGTAACCCGTGGGAACCCCGCCGGTGGCCGCCGCCGACCAGTTCAGGGTGGCGGAGGGCCGGATCACGATGGCAGTGTCCAGAGGGCTGATCAGCGCGGCCGGATCAGGCGCGATGGCCGGCACGATGAAGTTTCCTTCGTCAGCGCCGATGTCCGGAGTGGTGTCGCTACGGCTGTTGCCGTCAAAGTCCAAATCCCAGCCTGTCACCGGCAGGGCGTTCGCCTCCGCCAGGGTGGCCACGGCAGGGTTGATGTGGACGTCGTAGGGATCTTCAACGCTGAGGAAAGGAACGCTTTCCGTGAGGGATCCCAGTTCCCTGGTGCCGACCGCGTTTTTGTAATCCAGCAGAGTCTGGTACACCGTCCCGTTGTCGTAGCAGATCATGTTCTTGGGTCCGGGAGTGCCGGCGTAATAGATGTTGCGGTCGGTGAATTCCGAATAATAGGCAAAGCCCGAGTAGGCCTTCCAAACCGCCACAGCCCGGCCGGCGGCGTTGGTGCCCGGGGTGCTGAGGTCGACCACGATGTTGTTGCGGATGTCCAGCGCTGGCCCGCTGCTGTATAGGTAAAGCCCGGCGGAGCCGAAAGTCGCTGTCCCGCCGCCCTTGAGGTAGATCGTATTGTAATAGATGTTGAATGTGGTTCCGGTCCCGGTGGTGATGCCCCGGATCATGGGAGCCGTGTCGCCGGTGCTGCCGATGTCGTAGATCATGTTGTTGGCCACGGTGACCGTCGTGCCGTAGACCGAAATGCCAGTGGCGGTATAGCCCGAGGTCGCCAGGCAGGTGCATTTGATGTCGTGGATCTCGTTGCCGTAGACAGACACCGCGTCCGCGTAGCTGCTTAAAGCGATGCCGTAAGTGTGGCCGGCTCCGTTGATGTCATACACTTCGTTGGCAAAGACTTCGTGATTGCGGTCATAGATGTAGATACCGATACGATTGCTGGTTCCGGTTCCGGTGAAGCCGTGGACCGTGTTGTGGTGCCAGCTGACGGTCCCGTCGTCCGCGTAGATCCCGTTGGCGGTGGTGCTGGTGGTGTTGCCGGTGATCGTATTGTAGCTCACTTCCGCCGTTGTGGAAGCGGTGCCGGTGGAGTAGATGCCATTGAAACTGACGGCGTTTCCGGCGCACATGCTGATCTGGTTATGGCTAAGCGCCAAATCAGTGCAATAGGTAAAGTAAATGCCGGTGGAGGCGATATCCGTCAGGACGCAGCCGGTGACCACGTTGTCGTCGTGGTGGGTGCCTGCGCTACTGTAGCCGCTCAAGTTGAAGCCCTGATAACAATCCGTTATGGCCAGGCCGTCAAAGGTATTCCGGTTGCTGGGCGCAGTCGAAACGTAGTAGGAATAAACCCCCTTGGTATTTGCGTTGGTGCGGCTGAGGGTGATCTCGCAATCCACAAAGAGGTTGTCGTGGCAGCCGTTGTAGGCCGAGGGAACCAGGTAGAAACCGATCTCCAAAGCCGTAGTGGATGTCGCGTTGCGGATGTCCAGGTCGCGAAAGACGAAATGGTCGCCTCCGTTCAGGCGGAAACAGGCGTCCGTGGTAGCGGTCGCGCCAGGCACAAGGATGATCGGGTCCGCCCCAGTCCCGCTTTTCTGGAAAGTGATCTGGCGCCCCGCCGCGCCCGTGGCGGTGATGGCGGGAGGGGCTTCCTCAAAGGTCTGGCCCGCTGTGAGGTTGAACACCGTCCCGCCCTCGGGAATGCCGTAGCTGGGATAGTTGGAGTTCAGAAACTCGATGGCCGCCGTCAGGGTGGTGAAAAATCCTCCGGCACCGACCGTGTAGCTGGAACTCATCGCCGCCGGCGGAGTCCAGGTGAAAGTAGTGCCACTGGGAGGATAAACCGTGCTGGAGAGGGTGCAGGTGGAGGTTACCGCCGCGCCTTCGGTGGTGGAGGTCCAATCCGTGAGGGTGGAGCGGTTGCGGTAGTTGGTCGCGGCATTGGCTGGTTCGCCCCTAAAGCCGACCTGCGCGTTCAGGGCGGTGGCGTTGCAGGTCAGGTTGCCAAAGACGACAGCGACCTTGTTGGTGGTCTCCTCCAGGCGGATTTGGAAGTTGAAGCTGTCCCCGCTGGCGTTGTATTTACGGTAGTTTTTCCATTGGACCACAAGGACGCGATAGGGCTGGGTGCCAATGGTTTCCAGCCTCAGGGTCGCGCCTGTCTGGGCTTGCAGGTTTCCCGCCAGCCCCGCTATCCTGGAAACCAGCCAGGGTGGATTAATCCCGGTTGTGGAACCAAGCGGCGCCACATACGAACTGCTGACAATATTGACCGGAACTGGTTCCCAGGACTGCCCCAGGCTGATCCAGCCATCGGCGCAGACTGCCACGCGGTCGAAGAGATAGCCGTTGAAATAGAAACTGAAGCCGATCGGAAAGCCCTGCCCGGTGTTGGTTGTGCCCCCCAGGGGCGTGGCCGGGTCGACGAAGCGCTGGTCGGAGGTGGTTTCGCTGCCCAGGCTGGTGCCGCCGCTGATCTCCGCATAGCTGCCGGCGCCATGGCCAAAACTGTAAAAGACCGTTGAATAACGTCTCGACTGACAGAGTAGTGGAATTTTTAGGTAGGA
>CAZOVZ010000040.1:0-26082 GCA_964583755.1 uncultured Candidatus Cloacimonadota bacterium | reverse complement strand
CTACCTAAAAATTCCACTACTCTGTCAGTCGAGACGTTATTCAACGGTCTTTATTATTCTTGGGCGCCGCCGGACGCTTATGAGGATGACGATTCCGCCACGGATTACACCACTATTTCCCCCGGTTCGTCAACGTCCAGCCAAGCCCACACTCTGGAAAACGGCACCGACGAGGATTGGTTCCGTTTCTGGGGTGATCCCGGCAGGATCTACCGATTCAATTCCACGGGAAACACCGACACCCATATCGAATTGTTCCAGGATGACGGGACTACTCTAATCGACTTTGACTTCGATGATGGTGATGGTTTAAATTTCCTGTTGGATTATGTCCCACCAGCCAGCGCATATTATAAACTGAGAGTGAAAGGCTGGAATGCAGCTGCCGGCGCCTATACCTTCCTCTATTACCAATGGGTGCCAGCGGATACCTACGAGCCAGATAATCTTCCCACGGATCCAACCACTATTACGCCGACCCTTGTGGACCAAAGCCAGTCCCACGGCATCCATAGCGCCGCCGACGAAGACTGGTATGCATTCCAGGCGGTGGCAGGACGCCGCTACACCTTCTATTCAACAGGTTACACCAATACTTACATCAGCCTCTGCACAGTTGTGAACAATGAGATTGTAGTAATCAGCTCCGACGATAATAGCGGACCTGGAAACAACTACGAGCTTCATTACATCCCAACGACCGGTGGCATTTATGGCGTAGTGGTTAGCGGAGTGGGAAGCGCCATCGGCGATTACATGTTCCATTACTTCTATGCATATCCCCCGGACATATATGAAGACGACGACTCCAGCGCGGATTACACCGTCATCTCTCCTACTGTAACAGTGCAATCCCAATCCCACTCTTTGGACAGCGGGACCGATCAGGATTGGTTCAGGTTCTATGGTTCTCCCGGCCGGATCTACTCATTCTATTCCACAGGAACCACCGATACCAAGGCCTATCTCTACCTGGACGACGGCACCAGCCAGTGCGGTACGGACGATGACGGCGCCGGTTATCCCAATTTCCTGTTGGAATACGTGCCGACAGCTGCCCAATACTTCAAACTCAAGGTCATAGGCTACAGTTCCAGCGTGGTGGGGCTCTACACCTTCAATTACCAGCAATACGTGCCAGCCGATAGCTATGAGCCGGATGACTCCGCCACGGACTACAACCTCATCACGCCAACGCTTGTGGACCAAAGCCAGCCTCACGGCATCCACAGCATCAATGACGAAGACTACTTCCGGTTTCTCGCGACTGCCGGCAGGACCTATACCTTCTATTCCACCGGCTACACCGACACCTACCTCATGCTCTTCGCGGGCGATGGAACCACCAATCTGGACTATGACGACAACGACGGAGTGGGCAACAACTTCAATCTCGTGTTCGCCCCCTCCACCACCGGCTATTACTTTGTGGCAGCTGGCGGATATCTGGACAACATCGGGGATTATGAGTTCCATTACTATTTCTCGGTGCCCGCGGACGCTTACGAATCCGACAATACCTCGGCGACTGCCCAAACGATCTCCATGTCTCCCACGAACTCCACGCAGAACCACACCCTGCACAGCGCCGCGGACGAGGATTGGTTCCGCTTCTATGCCTACACCGGCAGGATCTACACCTTCTCTTCGACAGGCAACACGGATACGCGCGGCTTCCTCTATCTCGACAACGGCACCACGCAGCTGGATTGGGATGACGACGATGGCGACGGCTATAATTTCAGCCTGCAGTTCACCCCGATTTCTTCCGCCTATTACAAGCTCAAGGTGGATGGATATGACGACAGTTCACCCGGCGCTTATGTTTTCAACCGCATTTACAGCGCCTATCCCGACATTTACGAGCCGGACGACACCGCCACGCAATACACCACGCTCAACGTGACCACCGCGCACCAGATCCAGGAACATACCTTGCACACCACCACCGAAGCGGATTGGTTCCGCTTCCAGGGCGTGGCCGGCCGCGTTTACGACTTCTATTCCACCGGTAATACCGATACCCAGATCTACCTCTATCAGGATAATGGTACCACGCAGCTGGAATGGGACGACGACGGAGATGGCTACAATTTCCATCTCCAATACGCGATTACCGCCACGGCGTATTACAAATTCAAGGTCATTGGCTGGGGCGGCGCCGTCGGTGCCTATACGTTCCATTACTCCTACACCACTGGCCTCACGGTCCCGATCAACGTTCAGATCACCCCATCCGGCAGCACTGTGACCCTCACCTGGAACGCCGTCATCGGCGCCACCAACTACAAGATCCAGGCTTCCGACAATCCCTATTCCGGATTCGCGCAGGTCGGCACCTCGGCAACAACTTCGTGGACAGGACCCGCGACTGCGGCCAGAAAATTCTACCGCGTGATCGCGATGAACTAAACTGCCTTAAACGTAGCGTAAACAAGCACGCACTCTATTCCGGAAGCCCGGCCCGCACAGCCGGGCTTCTGTTTGGACCGCCGCAAACGGAGCCATTAACTCATTAACCATTAGCTAATTAACCCATACGGCCCCTATTGCAATCGCACCTGATTCGCGAAATCCACCCGAAGAGTTGGCGAGTATGGCCCGGGAACTCTACGGGTGGATTTATGGTGGCTTTGAGGGATGCAATAAGGGGGGTGGGGAGGGATAGGTTGAGGGTGGAAAGCAGTTTCGCTGACATCCGTTTCAGGGAGATGTGTGGAATGGAAATAATGCGATTGGCGGGTATATATCGCTTTGCGGTAATGGTTTAACAATAAACCAGGCTAATCCGTGTAATCCGTGTAATCTGTGGACCCCAGAAAACCGCGGAGGCCAGTTCAGCTTTCGGCGAGGCTCTTTTTGTAGTCCGCGAGTTTTGTTTTGAGCGCGGGATCAGTGAGGGCGAGGATCTGGATGGCGAGCAGGGCGGCGTTTTTGGCGGCGCCGACGGCCACGCAGGCCACCGGCACGCCGGGGGGCATCTGAACGATGGAGAGCAGGGCGTCGAGTCCGCCGAGTCCGCCGCTGGCAAGGGGTAGGCCGATCACGGGGAGGGAGGTGTGGGAGGCGATCACGCCCGGCAGATGGGCCGCCATGCCGGCCGCGGCGATGATCACCCGCACTCCGTCGGCCTCGGCCGTTTGGGCCAGGGCGGCGGTTTGAAGCGGTTTGCGGTGGGCGGAGGAGACGTGAAAGTCGTGTTCCACGCCAAATTCGGCCAGAGTGGCCGCTATCGGTTCGCAGGCGGCGAGGTCGCTTTTACTGCCCAGGATAACGCGCACCTTGGGCATGGGCTTTACTTGTTTTGCTGTTCGGGGAGGACGGTCAGCAGGTCGTGGATCTGGGCGGTATTCTCGGCGGAGGAGAAGGCTTCCAGGATCTCGGAATTCATGATCAGCTTGGAGATGTAGGAGAGGCTGAAGAGATGCTGTTTGTCGTTGTGGAGCAGGAGCATGAAGAAGATGTTGACCGGTTTGTTGTCCGGGGCGTCGAAATCCACGGGATTGGAGCTGCGCCCGAAGAGGATGCTGGGGGCTTTGATCTTGGAGGGGTGGAGGTGGCGGGGGTGGAGCAGGGCGACGCCGTGGCCGATGGCGGTGGAGATCAGTTCCTCGCGGGCGACGACGACCTCATAGAGCCAGCGGGCGTCGCGCACCAGGCGGAGTTCCTTTGCTTTCTCGCTGAGGATGCGGATGGCGTCGTATTTGTTTTCGGCGGAGAAATCCAAAAAGATGTTTTCCGGGCGCATGTATTCCTCGAAGTGGCAGATCACGCGCTTGAGGGCGAGCAGCTTTTCGTCCACCTCGTTGAGGTTGTCCAGCCATTCGTTGAGGGAATCCTCGTCGATCTTGGTGTTTTTTCCGACCAATTTGGTCTCGAAAACGTTGTCGTTGATCATTTCCTGGATGACGCGCTCGGAAACCTTGAGTTTTTTGGCGGCGTCAGCTTTGGACAAGAACTTTTTCGCCATGTTCTACCTCCTCGGGTATAGGCGTGCTATCCCAGCCATTGCTGGGGCCAAGGTTTATCTTGACAAGGATAGAGCCTTTTTTGAGCGTGCCATAATGGTCAAGAAATTTATTTACCTGGCACTGCTGCTGGCGGTACTTTCAGCCTGCTCATATTCCGTGTATTCAAACGCTTACCCGCATCTGAAAAAAATCGCGGTGCGTGCTTTTGAAAACCGGTCGGTGGAGTTTGCCCTGGGTGATCTGCTGCTGAACGGGCTGACGGCGGAGTTTCAGAGCGACGGCCGGCTGAAGCTGGTTTCGCAGCAGCCAGACTGCACGCTGGAGGGAGCGATCATCAGCTTTGACGAAAACATCTACAGCTACGACGCCGCTAACAACATCCAGGATTACCAGCTGAAGCTGATCGTTAGCGTGACCATGACCGACCTGATCAACAACCAGGTGATCTATGAAAACAAAGGCCTGGTCCTGACCGAAACCTACGCGGTGTCAGACGAGAGCAGTTCCAAATTCCAAACCAAAGAGGAAGCGACCGATGAGCTCATCTCCAAGCTCTACAAAACGATCATCCAAAACAGCCTCGAATCCTGGTAAAGGCCTGCGCCTGAACCGCTTTCTGGCGGATTGCGGATTGGGCTCGCGGCGCAAGGTCGAAGAACTGATCACGGATGGCAGGATATTGGTCAACAAAGAGGTCTGCACGGACCTCAGCCGGCGGATCGAGCCGGGCAGAGACGAAGTTTCCCTGAAGGGCAAGGGCCCGCTGGAACTGCGGCAACACCAGATCTATCTGATGCTGAACAAACCGCGCGGGTATGTGGTGACCAAAAAGGACGAATTCAACCGCCAGACGATCTACGACCTGTTGCCTTCGGACGCCGGCGACCTGCGCTACGCGGGCAGGCTGGACAAGGATTCCGAGGGCCTGCTGCTGCTGACCACGGACGGCGAGCTGATCGACCGGCTGACGCATCCGCGCAACAAGGTGGAAAAGGTCTACAAGGCGGAGATAAACCGCCGCCTGAGCAAAAAAGAGCTGGATACGCTGCGCCAGGGCGTGGTGATAGACGGCGGGCTGACCCGTTCCGCGGGGGTCTTTGTGAAGGCCAGCACGGAATGCGGGATGACGCTGAAGTTGGTGCTGACCGAAGGACGCAAACGCCAGATCAGGATGATGATCGAGGCCGTGGGCGCCAAGGTGACCCAGCTCAAGCGCCTGCAATTTGGCCCCCTGCACCTGAAAGAATTGCCTCCGGGCCGCTGGCGTCCGCTGACTCCGGGCGAAGTGCGCGCCCTCAAGCATGCAACCGAGGATAGAATCCATGAAAATAGCCCTGCTGGGTCTGCCCAAAAGCGGTAAGACCACCATCTTCAACGCCCTGACGGGCAGCTCCGCCTCCACGGACAAATACGCGCCGCCGGCCCACGAAGCCAATGTGGGCGTGGTGCAGGTGCTGGACGAGCGGATCACGCGGCTCAGCGAGCTGTATAAACCCAAAAAGACCATCTATGCGCAGATCGAATACCGGGATTACCCGGGCATCTTTTCCAGCCACGCGGAAAATCCGGACAACGCGCTGTTTTCTGACATCCGCGCCAACGAAGGCTTCGTGCTGGTGTTGCGGGATTTTGCCGACGAAGAGCTGGACGGGCTCTACGAAGCAGGCGATCCGCTGAAGCAACTGGCCGCCTTTGAGGACGAGATGATCCTCAGCGACCTGATCGTGGCGGAAAAGCGGCTGGAGAAGATCGAACTGGGCTACAAGCGGGGCGTGAAGACCGCCGCCATCCAGGCGGAGGAAAAGGTGCTTCGCGCGGCCTGCGAACACATGCAGGGCAATCAGCCCCTCCGTGGCCTGAAACTGCATCCGGAAGAGGAAAAGGCGCTGCGCGGCTTTCGCTTTTTAAGCCAGAACCCGCTCTTGATCCTGCTCAACGTCTCCGAAGACGACTATCGCGCCAAGGACGAACTGAAGGCCCAAATCGAGGCCAAAGGCTACGCGGCGGAAGTGATCGCCGGCCGATTTGAAGAGGAACTGAGTAAGCTGGACGCGGAAGAGGCGGCGATTTTCATGGAGGACATGGGCATCAGCGAAAGCATCCGCGACCGCTTTACCCACCTCTGCTACAGGATGCTGGGCTATCTGAGCTTTTTCACCGTGGGGGAAGACGAGGTGCGGGCCTGGACGATCGAGGCGGGCGACAACGCCGTCACCGCCGCCGGAAAGATCCATTCGGACCTGGCCAGAGGCTTCATCCGGGCGGAATGCTTCAAATACGCCGACCTGATCGAACACGGCTCCGAAAAAGCCCTGCGGGAAAAAGGCCTGTTCAAGCTGGAAGGCAAGGAATATCTGGTGCAGGATGGGGACATCATCTCCATCCGCTTCAACGTGTAAGCCATGGCAAGCACCGCGAGATCGAAAACAAACGGAAAGCGCGCCCGCAGGCTGAAACCGGGCCACAAACGGCTGATCGCCGCGCTGTTGACGCTGCTGAGCCTGTTGGTGGTGCTGTCTTTGCTGAAGGGGCAGGAATCCCTCCGCGAAGACTGGGAGTCGCTGTCCGCAAGCGGTTCGCCGTTCAGCTGGTTTTTCCAGCCGGAGCTTCCGACCAACAACCTGGTCGGCGTGTTCGGCGCCGCGGTGGGCTACATTTTGCTCTATCTGTTTGGTTACTGGCTGTCTCTGGCGGGGGCCTTGCTGTTTGGCCTGGTCACCCTGCAATATTTTCTGGAGCCGGAAGAGGGGCGCAGCCGGCAAAAGGGCTATCTGCTGATCATCGTGATCTTTCTGTTTCAGGTGCTGCTGTGCAGCCGGATGGAGTTTTATGCCCACAGCGTGATCCCGCTGTTTGCCTGGAAGGTGCTCTACGCCGTGTTTCGCGGCATCGGCGCGATGCTCATCCTGATCGGCGGGATGGCGCTGAGCCTGGTCCTGATCTTTGAATACCGGCGGATCAAAGAGTGGCTGGCCTTTGTGCGCGAGGATTTCCTTCGCCGCCGGGAACAGAAGCAGGACAAGCTTAAACCGGGCAAACCGGTGATCACTGCCGACGTTCCGGTCGCCGTGGCCGCGCCGGTGATCAAAAACCACGCCAGCGACGAGGTCCCCCTCCCCGAAGAGCCTCCCCGCAAAAAGAAAGAACCGGCCCCGGAAGCAAAAAAGCCGCCCCAACCTGTCGAGCGGGATGACGACGATGCCGACCGCGAGTATGTGATGCCCTCGATCGCTGATTTTCTGGAAAGCCCGGTGAAGCTCTCCGACCGCGACCGCAAGGAGATCGAGAGCCAGATTTTGGGCACCAGCTCCGTGCTCAAAAACAAGCTTTTGGAGTTTGGCATCGAGGCGGAAGTGCGCAACGTCAACATCGGCCCGATCATCACGCAGTATGAGTTGGAACCCGCCAAAGGGGTCAAGGTGAACCGCTTCACTTCGCTGGCGGACGATCTGGCGCTGGCGATCAAGGCCAAGAGCATCCGTGTGCAGGCACCCATCCCCGGCCGTGGGCTGATCGGGATCGAAATCCCCAACCTGACCCGGGACATGATCTATCTGCGGGATCTGCTGCTCAGCGAGGAGATTCGCGCCAGCAAATCCAAGCTGGTGTTTGGCCTGGGCAAGGACATCGGCGGGCGGCCGGTGGTCACCGACCTCACCAAAATGCCGCATCTGCTGATCGCGGGCGCCACCGGCAGCGGCAAGAGCGTCTGCATCAACGCGATCATCATGAGCCTTATTTTGCGTACCACGCCGGAGGATTTGCGCCTGATCCTGATCGACCCCAAAAGGGTGGAACTGGCAGGCTACAACGAGCTTCCGCACCTGATCGGCAGCGTGGTCACCGAGCCGGAAAACGCCCTGGAAAACATGTATTGGGCGGTGAAGGAGATGGAGCGCCGCTATGAACTGCTGCAGGAAGCCAGGGTGCGCGACATCAACGGCTACAACGAGCGCGCCGAACAAGAGAAAGAATTTGACCGCCTGCCCTACATCGTGATCATCGTGGACGAATTCGCGGACCTGATCATGACCAGCGGCAAGGACATCGAGCTGCCCATCACCCGTCTCGCCCAAATGGCGCGGGCTGTGGGCATCCACCTGATTCTGGCCACCCAGCGCCCCTCGATCAAGGTGATCACCGGCATCATCAAGGCAAACTTTTCCGCCCGCATCGCCTTCCAGGTCTCGTCGAGGGTGGATTCCCGTGTGATTTTGGACATGATCGGCGCGGAACGCCTGCTGGGCAACGGCGACATGCTGTTCCTTCCCCCCGGCAAAGCCATGCCGGAACGCATCCACGGGGCTTTTGTCTCCGACCACGAGATCGCCCGGGTCTGCGACTTTTTGGCGATGCAGCCCAAGCCCAAACAGGATTTCAGCATCGTGAAAGATGACGGCGGGGAACTTGGCGAGTTTGAATACGACGACGACCTCTTTCCGGAGGCGGCGAGGGTGGTGGTCAGCGCCAACACGGCCTCGGTGTCCATGCTGCAGCGGCATTTCAAGATCGGCTACGCCCGGGCGGGCCGGCTGATCGACCTGCTGGAGCGGGCACGGATCATCGGCCCGCATCTGGGCAGCAAATCCCGCGATGTGCTGGGCACCCACGAAGACCTGGTCCGCCTGGGCTTGGTGCGCGAAGACTGATTTGCCGCAGGGAAAACGCCTGAGAGGGGTAACTACTTGCGGGTGGAGCAGGTTAAACAGAGTTTGAAAAGAATTGTTAAAACAGAGGGACAGGGGAAGGAGAATGACGGTGAAACGCTGGGTTCCTGAAGTTGAAGAAAAACAAAGAGGTAAAGATTTTTAAAACAGAGTGACAGAGGAACGGAGAATGACCTTGAGAGAGATAAAGCGACACTATATTGACGACGGTACTGAGATATTTTCTCTGCCCCTCTGTCCCTCTGTTTTAATGATCTTTTTTAGAAGCAAAGCGGCACGGATTAGACAACAGTGACGCTAGCTTGTCTCTGTCTCTCTGTCCCTCTGTTTTAATAAATATTCAGACTCCTCTGTTTGGAGTAATAAGTTTAGGAATCGCAAATGAAAAGAACGATCACGATGGTGCTGGCTCTGCTCGCGCTTGTGCCGGCCTTCGGGGCGGTGGATGGGGCTCAGCTCTATGCGAAGCTGAAGTCCGCCTACAAAGGCCTGAGCAGTTTTCAGGCCGATCTGAAGCAAAGCAACCACTATCCGCAGCTGAAAAAGACGATCAGCTACAGCGGGAAGATCTACTTCACGCCGGGGCGGATGCTGATGAGCTTTAGCCAGCCCGGAGTGCAGCGGCTATTGATCGAAAACGGTCGCGTGGACCTCTACGACGCGCAATCCGCCACGGTCTTCCGCGCCAAAATGCTGCCGGAATTCGGGCGGATGAACCCGCTGGAGATTTTACAGCTCTACTGGGAAAAATCCCAAGTGACCATCACCCAGGCCGCGGGCGCCACGGCCAAAGTGCGGCTGGTGCCAAAGAACGACCAGCTGATCAGTTCGCTGGATGCCACGCTCAACTCCAAAACGGGGATCGTGAGCGCGTTGAGCTATGCGGACAAAAACGGTAACACGGTCAGCTACGCCTTTTCCAACATCAAAACCAACGCCGGGATACCCGCGTCCGTCTGGACCTACAAGTACCCCAAGGACGTGCAGGTGGTGGAACAATGACCAGGAAGCACAGATGCTTGCGCTAATCATGGCCGGCGGGTCCGGAACCCGCTTCTGGCCTGCCAGCCGGGCCGCCCTGCCCAAACAGTTTCTCAAGATCTCGGGCGATAAATCCATGCTGCGGCTCACCTACGAGCGCCTTTTGCCCGTGATCGCCAATGAGGACATCTTCGTGGTCACCGCCGCCAGCCAGGCCGCGCTGGTGCTGGAGCATCTGCCGGAACTGCCGCCGCGCAACGTGATCATAGAGCCCTTCGGGATGAACACCGCCCCCTGCATCGCCCTCAGCGTGGCGCGTTTGGCGGATCTATACCCGGAAACCCAGGCCATGGCGGTATTGCCGGCGGACCACGTGATCCGCGACGCTGCAGCCTTCCAGGCCAGCCTGATGAAAGCCGCCGAAGCCGCCCAAACCGGAGCGCTGGTCACCTTTGGCATCGTGCCGGAATACCCCGCCACCGGCTATGGCTACATCGAGTCCGGGGATGAAGTATCGCCCGGAGTGCTACGGGTGAGGCGGTTCAAGGAAAAGCCGGATCTGGAAACGGCGCAAGCGTTTTTGACCCAGGGCAACTTCTATTGGAACAGCGGGATGTTTTGCTGGACGCTCAGGGCGATCGGCGCGGCCTTTGAGGCTCATCTGCCCCAGGCTTTGGCTCTGTCCCGCCGGATCAGCCGGATCTGGGACGAACAGGGTCCCCAAACCCCGGTTGACGCCATCTACCGTGAGATGCCAAGGGTTCCGATCGATATCGGGATCATGGAGCCCGCTGCCGAGAGGGTGGTGATCCCCGTCAGCTACGGCTGGAGCGATGTCGGCTCCTGGAAGGCGCTGGCGGACATCACCGGCTCAGACGCCGACGGCAACCATTTCAGCCAGCCCGGCCTGGCGTTGGACGCTCGCGGCAATTATGTGCGCAGCGACAAATTCGTGGCCCTGATTGGGGTGGAAGGCCTCTGCGTGGTGGATACCGGTGACGCGATCCTGGTGACCACCAAGGACTTGAGCGAGGGTGTGAAGGCGGTGGTCGAACACCTGAAAGAAAACGAAAAGGATGAACTTTTATGAACTACAAGATAACCTCTCTGACGGCGATACTGGCCCTGTTGGCCGGCATCGCCTTTGCCGCCATCGCCCTGGATAAAGCGCCGGAAACGCTATCCGGCACGGCGGAAATCCGCTCCGGACGGCCCTGGCTGGTGACGGCTGAAGGCTCCGCCCTGCGCCTGCTGCTGGCTCCCCAAACCGTTTTGGACACCCTGCGCCTGCAGATCGGGCAAGGCGACACGCTGACGGTGGAGGGTGTCACCGGGGGCGACCTGTTGCTGGCGGGAAAAGTTGTTTTGACCCGCGGCGGAGTTCCGCAAAGCTACGTTCTGCGCAGCTTCGCGGATCAGGACTTCTACCCCGGTGGCGCCTATTACGGGGTCGACCCCCAGAAATGCATCGGCTGCCGGCTCTGCGTGGGCAACTGCCCCACCGGCGCGATCACCATGGAGAAAGGCAAGGCGGTGATCGACCTGGACAAATGCACGGAGTGCGGCATCTGCATCGATGGCCACGGGCGCTTCAAGGGCTGCCCGGTGAGGGCGATTTCCGAGGTCGGCAGCGGGCTGGGCCAGTAATCCATGAAATATTGGCTGGTATATCTGAAAGCCGTGGCGGCGATGCTGTTTTGGGCGGTGACCTTTGTCTGGATCAAGGTCGCCTACCAGACCTACCGGCCTTACGAAATTGTCTTTCTGCGCCTGGTGTTGGCTGTGGCGCTTCTGTTTGGGGTCAGCTTTCTCTTGCGCCAGCGGGAAAAGGTTGCCGGGCGCGACCTGCTGTATCTGATGCTGGTGGCTTTCTGCGAGCCGTTCATGTACTTTTTGGGCGAAGCCAACGGCATGCAATATGTTTCCTCGACCCTGGGCTCGCTGATCATCTCCACCATCCCGTTGGTTAGCGCCGTGGGGGCCTGGCTGTTTCTGAAGGAAAGGCTCTATCCCCTGCTGATCGTGGGGCTGCTGGTCTCTTTTTCCGGAGTCGCCCTGATCAGTTTCGCGGAGCCAGACCTGCACGGAACCCTCAAGGGCATCCTGCTGTTGCTTCTGGCCGTGTTTTCCGGGATGTTCTACGGCATCAGCGTCCGCCGCATCGCCCTCAAATACAGCTCCCTGACCGTGGTCAGCTGGCAAAGCCTGTTTGGCCTGCTCTACATCACGCCGCTGTTTCTGTATTACGACTGGGGCCATTTCAGCACGGTCACGCATTCCGCCGAGGGTCTGCTGACCATCGCGGCGATGTCCGTCTTCGCCTCGGTGGGCGCGTTTCTGCTTTATACCGGCGTGATCCGGGACCTGGGTGTGATCCGCTCCAACATCTTCACCAACCTGATCCCGGTGTTCACGGTCTTTCTGGCCTTCTTCATCCTGGGGGACAAGCTCAATCTGCGAGGCGCGGCGGGTGTCGCGCTGACGGTCCTGGGGTTACTGATTTCCCAGCTTCCGGACCTGCACCGGCTGCATAAGCGGGTGTTCACCTAAAAATACCGGCAGTCTGGAATGCAAAGTGCTTAATCATAAATATGAAAACATATAAAACAGTGAGGTACTGAATGCGCCTTTCGCATAAGACGCTGTCCTTGATTTTTGCCGCCCTGGCCCTGACCGCGATCCTGGGCGCTCAAAGCGTGCGCTTTTCCGTGACGCCGGCCAGCCTGAAACCGGGCGACAAGGGTGTCCTGCTGGGAACCCTTTCCTATCCGGATTCTCTCAAGCAATCCTATGACCCCGCCGAGGGTGAATCGCCCTACTTTTTCATCAGTGGCTCGCACCCCTCCCTCAGTTTTGGCAAACTGCAGTATCCCAGGGCGACCAAGGTTTCCGCGGACGGGATCTGGGAATACCACAAGCAGGTCACGCTGCAGCTGCCTTTCACTGTCAAGGTGAACGCCAAACCGGGCAAGGCGAGTCTGGACGCCACCCTGGGCTATGGCCTCTGCGAAAAGGCCAGCGGCTTTTGCCACGTGCCCTCGGAAGTGAGCCGCAAGGTCGCCTTCGAAGTTGTGGCGGCCGACCCCGACACTCCGGTTTCTTCGGACGATGTGATCGAAGACGCGGATGCCGACAGCCTGGCCGCGGCTGCGCCTGACACCGGGTCTGGGATTACGGCCGGAGCCGAAGCGGAACAGGGCAAAGCCGACAAGACCTCCGCGGGCAATATCCTGTTTTACATGTTGATGGCCTTGCTGGGCGGGCTGGTGCTCAATTTCACCCCCTGCGTGCTGCCGATCCTCCCGATCCGGGCCATGAGCATGGTCAACCAGGCGCAGAAAGACATCACCAAGGTTTTCCTCCACACCATGGCCTATACTGTGGGGGTGCTGCTGTCCTTTGGCGCCATCGCCGCGGTGTTCATCATCGCCAGGCTTTCCGGGGTCAACCTCACCTACGGGTTTTTGAGCCAGAGCCTCACCTACAACCTGGTCATGCTCAGTGTCCTCTTCCTGTTTGGATTGTCGCTATTGGGCGTGTGGGAGATGACCCTGCCCGGCCAGAACGCGATGGTCAAAAGCACCTCCAAACAGGGCTACGCGGGCTCTTTCTTCGGCGGCATCTTCGCTTTCCTGATGGGGTTTTCCTGCATGGGCCCCTTCATGGGTCCGGCGCTGGAAGTGGCGGTGCGCCTCTCCTCCCCCCTGCTGCTGATCTTTTTCCTGCTGATCGGCCTGGGCTTCGCCCTGCCCTTCATCCTGATCAGCCTCTTTCCCAAGTTGCTGAAGCTGATCCCCAAACCCGGCGAATGGATGAACATGTTCAAAGAGGTGATGGGCTTCCTGCTCCTGCTGCTGACCTGGAAATACTTTACCAACCTCTGGGGCCTCACCAAAAGCGGCGCCTACCTGATCGACGCGGCCCATTTCGTGATCTTCCTCGGTTTCGCCGCCTGGCTCTATGGACGCTTTGTCCGCATGGAGCACAGCAAGGCGGTGCAATACATTTTCACCCTGCTGACCGTGGCTGTGATCGCCTGGAGCGCCTACACCTATCTTCCCTTGAGGGCCAAACACGAGGTCCAGACTAACGCCGCGGCTTTGGTCGACGGCATGCGGCCGGCCGATCATGAGGGCTGGTATGTGTTTTCGCCGGAGCTGTTCCAAAAACTCCAGGCTGAGGGCAAGACCGTGTTTCTGGACATCGGCGCCGCCTGGTGCACCAACTGCAAGGTAAACGAAAAGAAGGTCTTGCTTCAGGCAGACATCACACAAGAATTCAAAGACAAAGGTGTGGTGCTGCTCAAAGGCGATTTCACCAAGCCTGATCCCATCCTGAAAGACTGGATGCAAAAGGGCGGCAGCATCGGCGTGCCCTTCAACGTGCTCTACATCCCAGGCCGGGAACCGATCAAGATGGCAGAACTATTCAGCAAGGACGATCTGCGCCGGGCTTTGGACCAAATTCCCACGGCGGAGGCCAAATGAGACATTTTACCATACTGATGCTGGCGGCGCTGGCGCTGCTCAGCCTGAGTTGCGACCGCTTCGACCACGCCTTTGAGCCGGTGGTGGAAGCTAATCTGCAACAGGAGCTGTTTACGCCGCTGCAAACCGCCCTGGTAGCCGTTCCCACCGCTGGCCTGGATCCAGTGATGAACTATTTCGCGGACGAATATCTGCATTTTGGGATCACCAAAAGCGACCGCCGCGCCTGGCTGGAAAGCCTGGTTCAGACGGCCGGCCTGGAGATCGCGGTGGAACTTGTGAATTCGGAAACGCTGTCAGAAACCACCGGCGTTGCCACCTGGCGCTTACGGGTCACCGATCCCGACGGCAAGGCGGTGCTGGCGGACAGCCTGTTCACCGGCGACAACCTGGCCAAAACAGACGGCGTCTGGCAGCTCAAAGGCAACCGGGTGGCCTGCCCGCCACCCACGCCCAAACAGCATGTCGTGATCGAGTATTTCACCTTTTTGGGCTGTCCCAACTGTCCGCCTGTGGAAGCCCGCCTGCACGAGCTTGAACTGGCCTATCCCAACCAGGTAAGCTACATCGAGCAGCACATCAACGGACCGCTGGCCATCTACGGCGACGATTCCTTTGCCTACTACGGCTTTGGCAACGTGCCGGCCTCGGTTGTCCAGGGCCAGACCTCCCTGCTTGGCAGCGGCCAGGCCATCCTCGACGAATACACCAACCAGGTGGAAACCCTGACCCAACTGAACACTGCCATCACCTACCAGATCGTCAGCGCCGAGATCGTGGGATCCACCGTCCAGGCCACGGTCGACCTCAACGTCCTGGCCCAGGATTTTGACCAGAGCAACCTCTGGCTCTACTACGCCCTGATCGAAAAGGAATCCAGCTATTCCAACACCCAGGGCCAGCACCTGCGCAACGTGATGCGGGCCCGGGGCAGAAAAGACCTCAGCGCCACAGACCTGAGCCTGCCGGTGTCCTTTTCGCTGCAATCCCTGGCCAACCCTGCGATCCCGGACGACCCCGCCCTGGTGATCTTTGCCCAGACCCGGCCCGCCACCTTTGCCAACAACGCCGTGATCCACAGCGGGATCGAGATCCCCCTCACCCCGCCGGCGAAAAAGGCGAAGTGACCCGCCTCACCGCAAGTAATGCTTTAGAATCATAACAGGAGATACCGATGAAACTCTGGATAACCATACTGCTGTTCACTTTGCTGGCCACCGCCGCCTTCGCGGACGCGATGCCGGAATTCCGCCTGCCGGACGAGACCGGCAGCAACGTCAGCCTGGCCGACCTGCTGGGCAAAGGCCCCGTGATCCTGGATTTCTGGGCCGACTACTGCCAGCCCTGCAAGCTGGCCATGCCCTATCTGAACGATCTGGCCCTCAAATACGACAGCCTGACCGTGGTGTTGGTTTCCCTGGACGCGCCGAAGGTGCAGGCCAAAGCCAAAAACTACCTCAAGGGCAAGGCCTACAAGTTCGTGACCCTCTATGACGCGGACAAGACCCTGGCCAAAAAGCTCAACGTGGTGAATCCGCCCCACACCTTCATCCTGGATAAAACCGGCGAAATCGTCTACTCCCATCTGGGCTTCGAGCCCGGCACCGAAAAGGAATATGAACGTCAGATCCGCGCCCTCTGGGGCCTGGGCGAAGAAAAGGAAACCGCTACGGACGATTGCGGCTGTCCGCCCGACTGCCCCGGAAAGACCAGCACCGAGGGACATCCATGCGGAAACTGAGCCTGCTCCTGGTGCTGCTGCTGACCCTGGCCGCGCTGGGCGGGCAGAACACCCTCTCGCTCAACGGGATCAACGAGGCGCAATACGTCTACCGCACGGTGGAAGACTCCCTCAATACCTATTTTAAGGACAGCTTTGGCTTCAACCTCGGCTACCGGGGTTTTTCCTTCGGGATGAAGTTCATCGCCGAACTGCCCAAATACAAGGTCAGCCAGAGCGACCTGATGGACGAACTCAGTTCCGACCGGCTCAGCCTGGCCTGGAAAGAGCTTTACGCCAGCTATGCCAAAGACGCTTATCTGATCCATGCCGGTACCATCGAAGATACCTTCGGCAGCGGGCTGGTGTTTCGCAGCTATCAGGATTTGGAACTGGACGAAGACAACCGGGTGACCGGGTTCAAGTTTGGCTACGACGATAAACTGCGCCTGAAAGCCATCTACAGCGCCCTGGACAGCCCCCAGGCGGTGAACAAGCTGGACCTGGCTTACGGCCTCGATCTGGAGTATCCGGTTCTGGCGCCCCTGACCCTTGGCGCCACTACTTTGTCAAGGCAGGTCTTTTATTCAGGGACTTATAATGAAGACAATATGTATGGCGGTCGCGTCAAATTAAGCCACGGCATTTTTGATGCTTCGGCAGAATATGCTAACAAGGACCAAGTTGAAACAGGAGAAAATGGTAACGCACTCTATGCTTCCGGATCGATCAATTTTTCCTCAATCCAATTTGGCGGCGCTTATAAAAACTACAACACGTTCGTAAACGAGAATTATGTCTTGAAAAACCTTACTCAGGACATCCCCCTGGCCAACCATCACAGCGAAACCCTTTCCGATGGCCAGATTTCAGGCGTCGATGAGGTAGGTTTCCAAGGCTGGGCAACCGTCAATCTATCCGGGGAACTAACCCTCAACCTGGATTACGCCGAGGCCTGGAACGAAGCGAAAGAGCTCAAAATGAACGACGCCTACGCTTCGCTGGACTGGATCCACAACGCCCTGATCGCCACCGCCTCCTTTTCCCAGATCGAAAAGGTGGACGACGCCACTTCCCAATGGCAGAAAGAGTGGTATCCCGGCCTGAATCTCAGCTTCCCCGCCTGGGGCGAGAACGTGGTTTTGGCCGCGGAGTTCAAGACGGTCGAAAAGCAAAGCTTCTCCGTGGAAAGCAGCCACTACGAACCCAGGCTCCAGCTCGATTTCGGGATCGACAAGCTGTCGCTTTCCCTGGGCGCGCAGAGCTGGTGGGAAGGTTTCGATACAATCATGGAAAGCCGCTACTGGCCTTATTTGGAAGCCAAATATCCGGTGCTGGCGAACACCGAACTGGTGGTGTTCGGCGGCAAGGAAGCGGGCGGCAAGGTCTGCCGCAACGGCGTTTGCCGTTATGTGGCGCCGTTTTCCGGCCTGAAAGTGGAATTAAGCACCCGTTTCTAACATAGGAGAATTACCTTGAAACATACAATCTTAGCCCTTTTGCTCCTGGCGGTCTTGCCCCTCTTGGCAAACCCCGAGTATTATCCTGTGACCACCCTCGCCGAAAGTTTCCTGATCGAGGGTAACGCGCCCAGCCAGGCGGCTATGCTGGCTTTGGACGAGGTTCTGGTCCAGACCAATCCCGGCGAGTTTATCTCCGCCCGGTTTTACCACGCTTCCGGCGCTCTCAGCAGCCCCAGCGTGGAAGCCCGCTTTGCCCAGTACGGCGTGGCCACCGTTCCCACGGTCGTCTTCAACGGAGATACCAGCCTGATCGGCCCCGGCACGACGCAAAACTACCTCAACGAAGTGAACGAACGCCGTTTTGCCGCGTCCCCGGTCAAGCTGAGCATCGGAAGCTTCAATCCCGCGACCGGAGCTGTCTCCGCCACGTTGACCAAAATGGATCCGGAATTTGACCTCGCCGGCCACCAATTGGTCTGGCTGCTGGCGGAAAACAACGTCGGCACGGCAACCTCCGTCACCCGCCAGGTCCTGTTTCAAGAGTTGAACTTTCCCGGCGGAAACCAGGCGACCTTCGACATCACTTTCACCCCCGATCCGTCCTGGAACGCCGGCAACCTCTGGGCCGCCGTCTGCGTCCAGCAGGAGTCCGCGACCGTCCCCGGCCCGATCATCCAGGCCGCTTCCACCCTGCCGGTGCCCAACGTCAATCTGCGCTACGCCGCGGACTGGGACAACGGATCGCTGGTGGTCCCTCCCGGCGGTTCCTACAACTCCGAGCCCTTCTGGTTCTTCAACCTCGGTATCGCGGAAAACTATGAGATCAAGATCGTGGTGGATTCCGAGCCCGGCGACTGGTATTTCAACTACTGCGACGAAGATGGCAACTGCTATCCCGGCTCCATGCCGCTGCCCCTGAACCTCGGAGCGGGCGAAAGCAAGACCTTCCACCTCAACCTTTGGGTGGGCACTTCCGGCTATGCCACCTTCCACTACGAGGTCACCTCGCCCACCCTGGGCACCTTCATCATCCCCTACGTCTGCCGCACCAGCGACGTCGTCTCGGCCCAGGACCCTGCCCTGACCCCGGCGCCGCTCTCGTTGGCTCCAAATCATCCCAACCCCTTCCGCGGAGCCACCACCTTCAGCGTGACCGCCGACCAGCCCAAATCCGGCGTCAGCGTCCAGATCTTCAATTCCCGCGGCCAGAAAGTTGCCGAAACCCCCCTGCAAAACCTCAAACAGGGAGAAAACCGGATCGACTGGCAACCCCGCGATCTGCCCAGTGGAGTCTATTTCTACCGTCTGAACGGCGATTCCTCCAGCCTGCGCAAATTGCTCTACCTGAAGTAGCCGATGCGAAAACACATTCCAATCCTGCTGTTGCTGGCCCTGGCTTCGCTGCTAACTGCCACGCCCCTCAAAGACGAGTTTGAAACCCGCATCCGGGCTACCGAAACCAGCGCCACTGGCCTGCCCATCATCCTGGAATACAGCGTCAAAATGACCGACCTGGACGACCTGCGCGTGCTCCAAAATTACTGGATGCAGGCCGATCCTGAGGGCTGCCGCAGCCATTTCGCGAAACTGCACGAAGAGGACCCCCAGTCTCCGATCAACCACTATCTCTGGCTGCGCAATTCCGACCAGCCCGCCCAGCAGATCGCCGGAGGCAGGCAGATCGTCTCCCTCAACCCCGATTTCTACTGGGGCTACCGCCTCTTCAGCTCCGTCTACGCGCAGGTGCTGCAGGATCCCGAAACAGCTCCCGCCCTCCGGGAAGACATCCGCGCCAACCTGGCGGAGGACCTTTCCCTGCTCCAAAACGGATTGCAGCGCTTCCCCGGTGACGAATACCTGCTCTTGGCCCTGTTTCACTATTACAGTGCCCAGGAGGATTACGCCGGCGCGGAAAGCTATCTGCTCCGCCTGCGGGATCCCAACGCGGTCAAGGCGAACTTCCGCCAGGTGATGGATTTCGTGGCCAAATCCAAACGTGTCCGCGGATTTGAGGCGCTCTTTCCCAAATACATCTCCGCCGAGATCGCCGGTGGCAACATGAACCCCCAGGACAGCCTGGAAGTGTATCAGCAGACCTACCTCTACGCCCTGACCCTGGCCGAGGACTGGACCCGGCTGAGCGAATACCTGGATCTTCACAAGCATTTGAAGGAACAGGACGCCACCCTCGAAACCCGCATCGCCATGAACCTGGGCCTGAAAAACTTCGAAACCGCCCTCAACCTGCTGGAGGGCGGGATGGCGGCGGAAGTCCTGGACGTGAACGAGGCGGTGGACAACCCCGCCTACGCGCCGCTGCGCGACCTGCCCCGCTGGGACGGGGTGATCGCCAACGCCCGCCGCATCCGCGAACAGGGACGCCAGGCCCGCAAAGAAAAAACCCTGGCTACCAAAATCTCCAAACCCGCCCCGCTCTGGGAACTGCCAGACGCGGAGGGAAACCTGGTCCGGCTGGAAGATCAGCGCGGCAAGATCGTGATTTTGGATTTCTGGGCCACCTGGTGCAATCCCTGCCTGAAAACCATGCCCGTCCTCGACCGTTGGCTGAAAGACCACCCCTCCGCCGACCTGGAGATATTTTCCATCAACACCTGGGACAACCAGGTCTCCCGGGATCAGGTGATCTCTTTCATGCGGGACCGCGGTTACGCCATGACCCTGCTGATCGGAAACAACGAACTGCCCAAGGCCTACGGCTTTTCCGGCATCCCCTACATCTGCGTGATCGATCCCGCCGGAAAGATCGCCTTTGAGCACACCGGCTACTCCAAGGATTTGGACGAACTGTTGGATTTTTGGAGCGAAGCCCTCCGCGATTGAGGAGGCGAAACGAAGAAGTTTCTGGGAAAATACCTGACCGGGCAGGAGCAGAAAGCCCTGCTCTTTGTAGGCGCTTTTGCCCTGTTGGGGCTGGGACTCAGCCAATTCGGCGGCCAGGCCTCGCTCAGCGGCGAACCCGGTTTGACGACCCTCGCCCTGGCGGAGAGCGTGCAGACGGACGTTCCGATCCAGATCGACATCCGCACTGCCTCACCGGAAGAATTGGAACTGTTGCCAGGCATCGGTCCCAAACGCGCCCAGGACATCATCGCCTATCGCTCCGCCCACCCCTTTCGCGCCGTAACCGACTTGCTGGAAGTGAAAGGGATCGGCCCCAAGACCCTGAACAAGCTGCTGCCCTCGCTGCTGATCTTCGGAACCACGCCTGTGGAAAGGGACTCCCTGGGCCTGCCCTACATCCCGGAAAACCTGTTAAAGGGTTCAAACCTGTCACTTGCAGAATCTGCGCCAAAGAAATCCGCCTCAACCGCCAGCCAAACCATCCCCAAGGGCGAACTGACCAACATCGTGAACCTCAACACCGCCGGAATCTCCGAACTCTGCACCCTGCCGGGGATCGGCGATGTCAAGGCCCGCGCCGTGATCGCCCACCGCGAGGCCAACGGCCCCTTCGCCAGCGTCGACGACCTCGTGAAGGTGAAGGGCATCGGGCCCAAGACTCTCGAAAAGCTCCGTTCCCGCCTCAGCGTGAGGTAAACAAGGTTTCTGTTGACACAAAACACCCGTTCTTTAACTTTGCCACCAACGCACAGTATTTGGGAGTATAAATGAAAAACAACGGAAGCAGTTGGGCGCCGACCATCACCCTGGCCAAGCTCTTCGAGGAGCAAAACCAGTTTTTTGACGCGCTGGCGGCCTACGAGCTGATCAGCCAGACCGACGCCTCGCCCGCCGTCAGGGAGCGCATCGAAGCCCTGCAACTGCGCATTCTGAACGACCCCGCCAACCGCTACGATCCCCGCATCGAAAAGCTCTTCACTCCCGAAGAACTGGCCTACCTGAAGATCCTGAACCACAACGGCTTTGAAAACCTCTCCAAGGCCCGCGAAAAGCTGGGCGAAGGCCTGCTCGCCGCCGAAATCTACATCGAAGACGAAGACGACCTCGCGCTGGAAGACGATTCCGAACGCGACACCCTGGTCAACGTCCTTCAGGAGATCGAACAGCAGGCCCAGAGCAAGCTGGTCAGCGCCGACGGTAGCGCGGATTTCACCGTGCGTGACCTTTTGATCGCCCTGCTGGCCAGGTTCGATCAGGACACCCGCCTCAACGACGTCAAGTTCAGCGATCTGATGGCCATATTCCTGGAGATGCAAGGCGGCAAAGCCTCTTCTTGATGGCCGGTAGTTCCGCGAAAACCTACAACAAGCTCTGCGAACGCTGCCGGAAGACCTGCAAGCAGTTGGAAAGCGTGCTCATCGTCACCTGTCCAAGCTTTGAGGCAAGGGACACCCAGATGATCATCCCGCTAAAGTTTCCCCCCGGCCGCCCCAGAAAACGCAAAAGCTGACCCCATGCGCATCATCACAGGCAGATACAAGGGCCGCAACCTCTTCGCCGTGGATGGTTCCACCACCCGCCCCACCACCTCCTTCAACCGGGCGATGGTCTTCAGCGTCCTGCAGCACTTTGCCGGGCTCCGGGTGCTCGATCTCTTTGCCGGAACCGGCTCCTACGGACTCGAAGCCCTATCCCGCGGAGCTGTCTGGGTGGATTTTGTGGAGTTTGCCTCACCCGCCATCTCTGTGCTGCTCAAGAACATAGGCCTGCTGGGCTGCGAGGCCGACTGCCATGTCTGGCGTAAGCGCGCCGAGGTCTACCTCAAGACGGCGTCCGGCCCCTGGGACCTGATCTTTCTCGATCCGCCCTACAACAAGGGCCTGATCAACCCCTGCCTGGAGCTGATCTTTGCCCGCGACCTCCTGCTGCCGGGCGGCCTGGCCATCGCCGAACACAGCCCCCGCGAGCCCATCGGACCCGCTTTGGAGGGCTCGGTGCTCCGGCGCAAGGAAGGCAAGACCAGCTGCTTCACCCTGCTGGGAAACCCCGCTTTGGAGGAATGACCGGCTTTTCCCGATTGCGGTGCGCCCGTTTTTTGTTTATCATATCTTCACTTAATGGATTACTGAGGCCAACTGCGCCTCCGGAGTTTTAAAACATGCGTGATCTCTCTATCCCGATCGGAACTCCCCGCCCGCTTGCCTGGCTGCTTGCGGCGTTGCTGCTGCTGGCCTGCCTGGGGCTTTCCGCCCAGACCGGTTCTGAGGAGTTTGAACTGGTCAAAAGCTACGTCCAGCCAAAGTCCGCCGTGCCCATCGCCGAGCTCAGCCTCGAGGATGAACTATACCTTCAAAACGGCGAACCCTTCACCGGCGTTGCCTACGAGCTGTTTGCCAGCCGCCGCCTCTCCCGCGTCCTCAACCTCTTTGAGGGCAGGCAGCAAGGCCCCACCTACGTCTGGTATCCCGACGGCGCACCCCTGATGAGCGCCCAATACAACCAGGGCCGCCTCCAGGGCAGGTTTCTGGGCTGGTATCAACACGGGGGCGTGATCTACGACATGGTGATCAACAGCGCCGGTTATGCCGGAGATTTCATCGGGGACGATCGGGCCCAAGCCTCGGATCAGGACAGCGAAACCGATCAGGACGCGGACAACGATGCCAAAGAATAGCGCCAATCCCGCCCTCAACTCCTTCCAAAAGATGAAGGAGGAAGCCCGCAAGATCACCATGATCACCGCCTACGACTACTCCATGGCCCGCTGCGTCGCGGCCAGCCAGATGGACATCATCTTGGTCGGAGACAGCCTCGGCATGACCGTCCTCGGCTACGACACCACCCTCAAGGTCACCCTTCAGGACATGGTTGTCCACACCGCCGCCGTCCGCCGGGGAGCGCCGGAAACCTTTGTCATCGCGGACCTTCCCTATCTCAGCTATCATCTGGACCTGAACCAGACCAAGGCCAACGCCGCGGAGCTGATCGTCGCGGGCGGTGCCAACGCCGTCAAGCTGGAAGGCGGTTCCCCCTCGCGGGTGGAGGCCGTCAAGGCGATCATCGACTGCGAAATCCCCGTCTGCGGCCACCTCGGCCTCACCCCCCAGAGCGTGGTCAAATTTGGCGGTTTCAAGGTGCAGGGCAAGACCCCCGCAGCCCACGAACAGCTGATCAAAGAAGCCCTGGAGCTGGAACGCGCCGGCATCTTCATGCTGGTCCTGGAAGGCATTCCCGAAGCCCTGGGCCGGGACATCACCGCCGCCGTCAAGATCCCCACCATCGGGATCGGCGCCGGTCGCCACACCGATGGCCAGGTGCTGGTCTATCACGATGTCCTGGGCCATTCCATCTTCCTGCCCAAGTTTGCCAAAACCTATGCCCGGCTGGACGGCACCATCGTCTCCGCCTTGGATGCCTACTGCGCCGAAGTGCGCGACGGCTCCTACCCCGCGCCGGAACACATCTATTACCCCCTGCCATAAACGCCAAGGACCTTCAATGAAAGAAAGCAGCAACCTCACCGAAACGATGACGCCGGAAGAAAAGTTCAGCGCCGTCGCCAACCTCAAAGACACCCTCGAAGACAGCTTCATCAGCCTGGGGCAGCTCCTCTCCGAGATCAAGCGCACCAAGCTGTTCCGCTACAAAGGCTACGAAAGCTTCCGCGACTTCGTGGAGGCGGAATACCAGATGAGCGGCTCCCTCGCCGGCAAGCTGGTCCAGGTTTTCGACACCTTCGTGGAAGAGATGGATGTGGACGAAGCCACCGTCAAGGACATCGGTTTCGACCGCCTCCAGATGATCCGCCCCCTGGTCCACAAGGCGGATTGGAAAGAGCGCGACGCCTGGGTGGAAAAGGCGGAGGAGATGCCGACCAAGGAACTCCGCGAACACATCAAAGAAATCCGCAAAGAGGAAAAGAAACAGGACATTGATCTCAAAAAGGTATTCATCGACCAGTATTTGGAACGCATGACCGCCATTCTGAACTGCTCCCGGACGGAGCTGAATTTCAAGCTGGCCCTCTATTTTCAGGACGCCGACCCCGAAGCGGTCAAACAGCTCGTCCGCGAGCGCCAGCGCAGCTTCGAAACCGATCTCAACAAGGAGGACCCCAATTGAAAAATTCCAAGCAAATGAAAATACTCTGGGTGGACGACGAGATCGATCTGCTCAAACCCTTTGTGCTCTTCCTCGAGGAACGCAACTACCACGTCGATACCTGCAACAACGGCGCCGACGCCATCGAGAAGGTCGTGGATGCCAAATACGACCTCGTGATACTCGATGAGATGATGCCCGGCCTCGACGGACTCACCACCCTCACGGAGATCAAGCGCATCAACTCCGCCCTGCCCATCGTGATGGTCACCAAGAGCGAAGAGGAAGGCCTGATGGACAAAGCCATCGCCTCCCAAATCTCGGATTACCTGATCAAACCGATCAACCCCAACCAGATCATCATGGCCATCAAAAAGATCTTCCAGGCGGACGAAATCCGCGCCAACCAGATCGGCGAACAATACTCCCGCTACATGGCCCAGCTCAACCAACGCCTCTTCAACACCCCGGACTGGCAGGAATGGGCAAACATCTACCGCGAAATGGCCTACTGGGAGATCCAGATCGACGAAGTCAACGACGACAACCTCCGCCAGACCCACTTCCTGGAAAAACGCAACTGCAACACCGAATTCACCAACTACGTGGAACGCAACTACCGCAACTGGCTCAAGTCCGACGACCGCCCCAACCTCTCCTTCGATGTCATCTCCCAATACATCGCCCCCCACTTCGAAGAAAAGGTCCCCATCTACTTCATCATCATCGATTGCATGCGCCTGGACCAGTATCTGGCCATCCAACCCTACATCAAGGAACTCTTTGATGAAGAGCTCGACCTCTACTACTCCATCCTTCCAACCGCCACCCCCTACAGCCGCAATTCCATCTTCAGCGGCCTCTTGCCCCAGGACATCGCCAAACGCTTTCCGGAATACTGGGTGAACTCCACGGATCTGGACAACTCACGCAACCGCAACGAACACCAGCTCTTGGATGAACACGTCGCCGAGCTCGGATATCGCCTCGACCCCACCTCCAAATACGTGAAAATATTCAACATGGAGGAGGGCAACTTCGTCCTCCGCAAGATCGAAACCTGGAACCGCGAAAACCTCGTCGTCCTCGTCTACAACTTCCTGGACCTCCTGGCCCACCACCGTTCCCGAGATCAAATCCTCCAGGAAACCATCCCCCACGAAGAAGGACTCCGCGCCTTCACCAAGCACTGGTTCCTCCATTCCTCGCTCTACGAAGCCCTCAAGCTCATCGCCAAACAAGACGCCATCTGCGTGATCAGCACCGACCACGGCTCCATCAAGGTCAACCGCGCCACCCAGGTCATCGGCGACAAAGACACCTCCGCGACCGTCCGCTACAAGGAAGGCAAAAACCTCTCCGCCAACGAACGCCACTCCGTCTTCGCCAAAAAACCCTCGGAATACGGACTACCCATCAAGAGCATCGTGGACAACTTTATCTTCGCCAAGGACGACTACTATTTCGTCTACCCAAATTCCTACCACCAATACCAGAGGCAATACAACGGAACCTTCCAGCACGGCGGCGTCTCCATGGAGGAGATGATCCTCCCCGTGGCCACCTGCCGCAGCAAACGCCTCAAATTTTAGTTGACGCCTCCGCCTGCCCGGAGAATGTTGTTTCAGGACTGAAACGCTAAACGCGTCCCAAAAGATGTCAATGATTTCAACCGGAGTCTGCGACAGCTTTTGGGACTTTTTTTGTTTGGGGTTTTTAACACAGAGGGAAGGAGACACGGAGGGAAGGTTTGTAAACAGCCCCGCCCCCCCCCTTTTGGAGTTCAAAGCCCCTAACCGAAGTTTCGCACAAAAAACGCTAAAAAGCCAT
>CAZOVZ010000039.1:0-26124 GCA_964583755.1 uncultured Candidatus Cloacimonadota bacterium | reverse complement strand
CGCGGCCCCATTTGCCGGCAGTGGTCTCGCCCAATACATCCCCAACAAAGTTGGGAGTGTCCACCCGCAGTCCAGGGCCGGCGCATGGCCCGAAAATAAGGGCCGATGCTATTTCAGCAGGACAGTCTTCCTGGTCTGAACTTGCCCGCCGGAGCTGACCCGGTAGAAGTAGATACCGTTGGCGAGTTGCCCGCCGGCGTCGTTGGCGCCGTCCCAGGTGAGGGCGTGATCTCCGGGGGACACTGTTTCCGCCAGCAAGGTGCGCACTTTGCGGCCGCGGAGGTCATAAACGGCAATTTCCGTTGGCACAGCCTCTTTGGCAAAATAGCGCAGGGTAGAGTTCCCCGCGAAGGGATTGGGATAGCTGGCGTTGAGCGTGATCGGGGCTGGCGCGAGGGGGTCATCCGCCTCAACTATCGGCGCCTGCAGCAAAAGCTGGATGGACGCAGCGCCCAGGATTCCCCGTCCGAGGGCGTCGGTCCAGGGCCGGTTGGGCTCAGTGATCCAGGAATGTCCGCAGATGGCGTTGGTGTCGAAGACCATGTTCTGATACTCGAACAGGTTCAGGATCACGGCGATCTGGCCGGAGATGGAAGTGGTGTCGTTCACGGGATAGATGAACTCCGGATCGTAGGTCGTGTTGTAGATCGGGCCAAGGTTCATCAGGGTTTGGGTTTGGATGGTGCCGTTGGCGAAGCGGTTGATTTTTGCCTCTACCAGGCCTGGGATTGCTGGCGCGCCCCAAGGATCCGGCGCGATGTGGAATTTGAGGCCCTGCACCTGGTAAGGCCGGTCGCCGAGGTCCAGATCGATCGCGGCCTGGATGGGCACGGCTCCGCGGCCGTATTCTTCCCAGGCGGGGGTGTCGGTCAGCCAGTCAAACCAGTTGGGCTGATGGGGATCGATCACTTCCACCCAGATGCTTTTGGCTGTGCTGAGACCGTTGGCGTCGTGGGCCGATACGCTGATGTTGTGTTGGCCCAGGCTGAGCGACGCGGCATCCAAAGTGCCACTGTAAGGCGGGGTCGGGTCGGTTTGGAAAGGCAGGCCGTCGCAGAGGAACATCACCAGGTCGATCGTTCCCGTGGGCGCGATGACATCGGCGGAAACCTGGAATGCTTCGTTGGGGACGATGGATCCGCTTGACGGGCTGAGGGAACGGATCACCGGCGGCAGGTTTTCCGTGGGGCTGGAAATGGTAAATGAGATCGTCTCGCCGGCGGCGGAAATGCCGTTGACGTTCACCTGGATCGGCGATCCATCCTGGAAAGCCGCCTGCGGATTGGTGTAGGCGTTGAACTCCGTGCGTCCGTGTTCCTCGGCGAAGGCCGCTTCGGCGATCAGGCCATTGATGGTCTGGGATCCGTTGGGACGGAAGATGTAGACGCCATCCGGAGGGCCGTCGGCGTTGCCCTGGAATTGCGGGTAGATGCGGTAGATCAGCAGGCCGGAACAGGGCAACTGGCTTTCAAAGATGTCGGCGTCCTTTTTTCGGTATTCAAAGACCAGGTATTGGCTGCTGCCGGGCAGGTTGTAGCGCAGGGCGCTGTTGGTGGGGGAGGTCACGGGATTGAGGGTGTAGGTGTTGCCCGCGGTGGCGAGGGGAATGCTGTTCAGCCAGCCCCCGTAGAGGGTCTTCATGAGCATCCCCATGTGGCCGTTGCCGCTTTCCATGATGTCCCAGCAGCCCGCGGGGGTGATCCCGTCGTAGTCGTAGTGATAGAGGTCCGGCGCGCCCACGCTGTGGAACATCTCGTGGCAGAGGGTGCGCACGCTGTTCTGGTCTTCCGGCTGGAAGGTGAAATCGAAGACCATCTTGCCGTTGATGAAGCTCTCTTCGTAATAGAGGCCCCAGCGATGGGCCCAGAGCAGGTCGTTCCAGGCGGAATGGGGTCCGCGGATGATGAAGCAGACGTTGTCCACATAGCCGTCGTTGTCCGCGTCGATGTTCAAAGTGGTGGGCACCTGCGGGGTGATGGCGGCGATTGCGTCTGCCAGCAGGGCCTGCTCGCGCTGGGCGCGGTCGTCGAAACCGTTGTAGCCGTTGGGATTGGTGACTCCGTTGTAGGGCATGTAGTAGCTGCGGGGATGGCTGTCCTGATAGGAAAGATTGACCTCGGGCGCGCAGGTGGGAAAGTGGTGGGTCACGTAATCGAGCTGATCGTAACTGACCTGGTGGAAGTAGTTGCGCAGGGAAATGACGGTATCGCCGACGGCGTTGAATTTGAAGTCATAGTCGCCGCGGGAAACCGCGAACTCGGTCTGGTCGCTAAAGCGGATGAAGATGTTCAGGTTGTTGACCACGCCGGTGTTGGGGCCGCGTCCGTTGCGCTTGGCGGGGGTTTGCAGGAGCTGGATCTTTTGCTGTCGCGCGGCGGGGGAGATGCTGATGCCCGTTGGGATGCCCAAGGCGCGGGGATCGGCCTGGCCGGGCCTCCACTGCGAGGGGGCAGGTTCGCCGCCGGAGCGGACGGCGTAGTAAAAATATCCGTCCACCGGGCTTTGGATCACGGTGTAGCCGTCGGCGTCGTGGAGGCGGTTGGCATACTCGTCTCCGCTGGCAAAAAGCTGCAGGACCTCGCCGTCGGGTTGGGTGACTTCGGAAGGCAAATTGCTGAAGTTGGCGGCAAACAGCGCCAGCGGCAGGATCAGCAGGACAGTGCTCAAAAAACGTTTCATGGTGGCTCCCCAGAGCGGAAAATCTTTGGTAACCTTCCTGGTCCGGGCAAGCTGCTGTCAAGCAAATTCTTGGCGCCGGGCCGTGCGGGCAGGTTTGATTGGGAACGTGGAACCGGCGGATTATATTGTCTGCATCCCAAATCTGGGAGGTGAACATGAAACCACACTGGCTGATCTGGATTCCCCGGGGCCTGCTGATCGCCCTGGGCGCGCTGATGCTGCTGTTTTCCCTGGATTCCTTCGGCGGCGACGCCAGCCTCGGGCAGCAGTTACTGGGCTTTCTGATGCACAACCTGCCGCTGCTGGCGGTGCTGCTGATCCTCTGGCTGACCTGGAAGCGGCCGCTCTGGGGCGGGATCGTATTTCTGGCCCTGGCGGCGTTTTTCACCCTCTTTTTCCATAGCTACAACAACATCATCACCTTCATCCTGGTGACGCTGACGCCACTGCTCGCCGCGATCATCTTCCTGATCGTGCATTTCCTCGGGGATGGAAACCCCCGGAGCTAAGACCGGGCTACCCTAAAGGACTGTTCTGAACTTGTGTGGCGGCTATTTTTTGCCCACCGCCGCCACGTAGATCACAAATTCCTCGCGGCCGTCCAGCCCCAGGCAGGCGTCCATCGCCTCGTCCTGATAGGCTCCGATCATGCAGGCTCCGCCGCCCAAAGCTTCTGCGGCCAGATGGATGTTCTGGCCGGCGTGCCCGGCATCCAGATACAGATAGCGGTAGCCGCGCTGGCCGTAACGCCAGGCGGTGCGATAGGGAACGGCGGAAAGGATCAGGGTCAGCGGCGCGGTGCGGACCATCTCCTGGCGCATGCAGCCGTCGTAAACCTGTTCCGCGATGTCCGCCGGGGCGGCGAGGTCCACCAGGCAGTGTTTGGTGGGGTGGTAATAGTAGAGGCCGGGCTTGATCCCCTCCACGGCTTTGATCAATAGATAGCATTCCAGGGGGTGGCGGCTGCCGGCGGAAGGGACGTTGCGCATCGTGAACTCGTTGCGCTCGTTGCTGCGGAAATCCCTGGCCCAGCAGGCGGCCCACAGCAGCCAGGACAGCTCGTCCTGGGTGAAAGGCTGGTCCGAATACTTGCGCAGGCTGCGGCGCTGTTCGATCGCCTGATGCAGGCCGATCTGGGGCGGTTCGACCTTGCCGACGGCGGGCAGGGGGATCAGCTTGCCGGCCCGGGCTTTGACGGCGTCAGGGCGGTGCAGGCCCAGCTCCTGGTCGCTGCTGTCGGCATAGATGTAACGGGTCAGGCGCACAAATCGGGAGCCGATGTCCCCGGCCTGGGGCTTGTCGGCCATTACTTCCGCCAGGATCCCGGCGTAGCTCTGTTCCATCATGTCAAATTCTTCGGCGCTGAGGCCGGCTTCCTTCAGGATTTCCCCGCGGTCCAGGCCGCGGGCCTTGTAGTAAAGGTATTCAAAGCTTTTCATGTCCATGCCCGCTCTCCTCAATCGCCCAGCGAAATGCCCAGACCGCGCGCGGTGCGCACCAAGTCGGAATTGACATCCACCAGGTTGTAGGTCTCGATGGCTGCTTTGATCGGCACGCTGACGATGTTGGGATGCCGGTAGGCCACCATCTGGCCCCACTTTCCTTCCAGCACCAGCTCGAAGGCCTTGACGCCAAACTGCGAGGCCAGGATGCGGTCGAAGGCGTTGGGCCTGCCTCCGCGCTGCAGGTGGCCGAGGATCGTTTCGCGGATGTCGATGCCGCAGCCGGCGTCCTTCAATTCCTGGGAAAGCCTCAACGCGGCTCCGCCCAGCCGGATCTTCATCCCCCCGGGTTCGTCGTTTTCGCTGTAGCTCAGCGCTCCGGCCACCGGCTTGGCCCCCTCGGCGATCACGATGTTGGCAAATCCTTTGCCGGAGGCCACCCGCCGCTCGATCGCCTCCACCACCTTGTTGACGTCATAATCGATCTCCGGGATCAGGCAAACCTCGGCCCCGCCGGCGATGGCGGCGTGAAGAGCGATCCAGCCGGCATAGCGTCCCATCACTTCCAGGATCAGGATGCGGTGGTGGCTGGCGGCGGTGGTCACCAGTTTATCCAAAGCGTCGGTGGCGGAATCCACCGCGGTCTGAAAACCGAAGGTGAAGTCCGTGGCGGAGAGGTCGTTGTCTATGGTTTTGGGCACCCCGACCACCGGGCAGCCCAGCTCAAACAATCCCTGGGAGATGCGTTGCGAGCCGTCGCCGCCGATGTTGATCAGGGCGCTGATGTTCTGATTGCGCAGGCGCTGCAAAAAATCCGCCGAGCGGTCCACCAGGGACCAGCTTCCGTCGCTGTTTTGCACCGGCCATTCGAAGGGTCCGCCCTTGTTGGTGGTGCCCAGGATCGTGCCGCCCTGGACATGGATGCCGGCCACGTTTTGGGGAGTCAGTTCCACCAGTTTCATCGGGTCCAGCAGGATGCCGTTGAAGGCGTCGATGCTGCCCAAAATCTCCCATTCGGGCTCGCTGGCCGCGCGTTTGACGATCGCCCGCAGGACGGCGTTGAGGCCGGGGCAATCGCCGCCGCCGGTGGCCACTAAGAGTCTTTTCTTCATGTCTGTCTCGCTTTTTGCATTTGCAGAGTTGCTTTTATCATCCGCACAGGACCGGGCTTATCCGTCAAGTGATTTCCCGCCTGTGCCGCTGCCGGCCGGCTGGGCGGCCGAGCATTTTTTCTTGACACAAACCACAGCCTGTAATTAGAGGAAAGACTGAGATGCTTTTGGCCATATTCTGCCCAAAAGGACCTCGGACATGTTTTCGTATCATGAAATCAAGATAAGGAGATCTAATGAAAACGAACCTCAACAGACTGTTACTCCTGATGGTCTTTACGGCCATGGCGCTCGGCGCCTGGGCTACCGTGAGCGAATATTCGTTCACCAGCTCGGCCGGCACCTATACCGAGATCACCGGAGGCACCATCCTCGGAACAACGGCGAACGACAACGAAAGTTTCAACGCCATTCCGCTGGGATTTTCTTTCACCTACAACGGCGTGGCCTACACCACGGTCAGCGTCCAGACCAACGCCTTCCTCGCTATGGGCGACGTGGTCGCCACCAGCAACCTGGCCCTCAGCACTGGCACCACAAACAACGTCGTGGCCGCGCTGAACCGCGACCTCAACAGCCGCGCGGACGGCGAACTGATGTACCTGCTCAGCGGTGACGCCCCCAACCGCGTGTTCACCGTCCAATGGAAGAACTACAAACGCGTTCCCACCTCCACCGCCAATGACGTGTTCAATTTCCAGATTCAACTGCAGGAAAACGGCAATAAGGTCGTCTTTGCCTACGGCGCGTTCACTGCCGTATTGGCCACCACTGCCCAGACCGTCCAGGTTGGGCTGCGCGGCGACGCCAACACCGATTTCAACAACCGCACCACCATCACCGATTGGACCGCCACCACCGCCGGCACCGCGAACAACGCTTCCTGCCGCATCAGCAACACCGTCTTCCCGCCCACCGGCCTGAACTTCACGTTCATGCCGCCCCAGACGGGCACGCCGCCTTTGGCCGCGCAAAACCCAGTTCCCGCGAACAACGCCGTCAACGTAAACACCGGCGCCAACCTGACCTGGGCTTCCGGCGGCGGCACCGTCAACGGATACAAGGTCTTTTTCGGAACCAACAATCCGCCCAGCAACCTGGTCAACGGGACCGTTCAGACCGGCACGGTCTACGACCATCCCACCAACCTCGTCTACAACACTGCCTACTACTGGCAGATAGTTCCCTTCAACGATTTTGGCGACGCCGTAGGCTGCCCCGTCTGGCAGTTCACCACCCTGGCCGACCCCACCGTGACCACCTATCCCTATGTCCAAAACTTCGATGCCGTCACGGCGCCCGTCCTGCCCCTGGGTTGGTCCACGATCAACGCCAACGCCGACACCTACACCTGGGAAACCAACGCCTCCAACCCCCAGACCGCGCCCAATTCGGCCCGCATCCGCTACAGCACGACCCTGGCGATGGATGACTGGTTGATCACCCCGCCGCTGCAGCTCACACAAGAAATGTTTTGCGGCCTGAACTTCTTCTACCGCGCCCACAGCGCCAGCTACGCCGAAGCTTTGAGCGTTTACTGGGGAACCGCGCCCAACGCCGCGTCCCTCACCAACCAGCTCTTTGCGAACAACAACATCACCAATGTTGAATACCAGGAATCCCAAAGCACCTTCCTGGTCCCCGCCACGGGCACCTATTACATCGGCTTCCACGGCCAGAGCGCGATCAACATGTTCTACCTCTACCTGGATACCGTGACCATCACCCAGTTCAGCGAAACGCTGGATCCGCCCACCAACCTGACCGCGACAGTCCAGAACAACAACGATGTGCACCTGGCCTGGACCGCTCCCGGCGGAACCACCCCCGGCGGCTTCAGCGAAGACTTTGAGAGCTATGAAAACTTCTCGCTGTCTTTCGCGCCCTGGACCACCGTAGATGTCGACCAAAGCACCACCTACGGCATGACCGGAATCACCTGGCCAAACTCCTATGCCGCGCAGGCCTACATGATCTTCAACCCCAGCGCGACAACCCCCGCCGTCACCGACGCTGCGACCCACGGCGGAGCCAAGATGGCCGCCTGCTTTGCCGCCACCACCGCTCCCAACAACGATTGGCTGATCTCGCCCGCGGTCACACCCACGGCCGGCCAGTTCCTCAATTTCTACGCCAAATCCTATGTTTCCACCTACGGGCTGGAACGCTTCAAGGTTGGCATTTCGACCACCGGCACCGCCCCCGCGAACTTCACCATCATCAGCGGCGCCAACTACATCCAGGCCCCCGTGAACTGGACCCTCTACAGCTACGACCTCAGCGCATACGCCGGTCAGCCAGTCCACTTCGGCATCCAGTGCCTTTCCAACGACGCCTTCATCTTCTTCGTGGATGACGTCAGCGTCGGCGCCGTGCCCACCCGCCTGGATCTGCCTGTGATCGCCAGCCTCGAAGGTTCTGCCGTCCGCGATATGGGCATGCCCGTTCCCGGACCCTATGAATCCACCCCGACCCGCGAAGCCACCGGCTACAAGGTCTACCGCGACGGCGCCCTGATCAGCACGATCACCAACACCGCCACCGTGACCTACGACGATCCGGACCTGGCCCTGGGAACCTACAGCTACACCGTCACCGCCACCTACACCGCCGGTGAATCGGTTCCCGCCGGCCCCGCTTCCGTGACCATCGTTCCGGCCCTGAATCCGCCTCTGGATCTGACCGCGACCGTGACCGGAAACGACGTCGCCCTCAACTGGGTCAGCCCCGAAGCCCCGCCCCAAGGCCAGTGGATCACCTGGTGCGACGACGTGCTGGGCAATTCCATCGGCACCAACGCCGCAGCGGTCTTCGATGTCGCCCATCGTTTCACCCAGAGCGACCTTACGGCCGTGGCCGGAGGGACGATCTCCCAGGTGAAATTCGTGCCCAACTTCGCCAACTGCGTCTACACCGTCAAAGTCTGGACCGGCGGCTCGGCCACCAACGCTGGTACCCTGGTCTCCTCGCAGGTCGTTCCGACCTTCGTCGAAGACGATTGGAACCTGGTCATTCTGAACACCCCTGTGCCCATCCCCGCCACCGGCGATGTCTACATCGGTTATGAATGCAACACCCAGGGCGGCTATCCCGCTGGCTGCGACAATGGTCCGCAGATCGAAGGCAAAGGCAACATGATGTATTTCCAGGGCACCTGGACCACCCTCTCCGCCCTGGCTCCGACCCTTACCTACAACTGGCTGATCCAGACCTTCGTGACCACCGGCGCCGCCAACAAGGCAGTCGCGCTGACCCCGATCGCCGAACATCAGGCCATCTCCTATGCCAGCGCGCCCCTCGCCCTCAGCACCGAAAACTCCGTGCCCAACCGCGACCGCGCCATCACCGGCTTCAAGGTCTACCGCGACGGCGTCCTGCTTAGCACCATCAACGATCCCGCCATCACCACCTATACGGATCTTGACCTGCCCAACGGCAACTACGTCTATGGCGTCAGCGCCACCTACACCGGCGGCGAATCCGTGCCCTCCACTGTCAACGTGACCGTGAACGTGCAGCTCGCCCCCGTGCTGTTTGGCGATGGCTATGAAAGCTATGCCGATTTCGCGATGGTCTTCGCGCCCTGGACCCTGATCGATACGGACCAGGCCCCCACCTATGGCTTCTCCGGCATCTCCTTCCCCGGCTCGGAAAGCCCGATGGCCTACATCGTCTTCAACCCCAGCGCCACCACGCCTCCGATCACCACTCTGACTGCCCACGGCGGAGTCAAGATGGCCGCGTCCTTCGCCGCCACGACCCCTCCCAACAACGATTGGATGATCACCCCGAGGATGACCCTCGGCACCGGCAGCGCGCTGAAATTCTACGCCAAGTCCCACACCGCGCAGTACGGCCTGGAAAGATTCCGCGTCGGCATCTCCACCCTGCCTACCATCATCCCGCAGGGTTTCCAATACATCTCCGGCACCGGACATGTGGAAGCTCCCATCAACTGGACGGAGTTTGTCTACGATCTGGCCGCCTATGACAACCAGAGCGTCTACATCGCCATCCGCTGCGTGTCCAACGACGCCTTCGTGTTCTACGTCGATGATGTCAGCGTGCACACCAATGGCGGCACCGTGGCCGGCGACGATCCTCTGGCTCCCGCGCTGACCACCGCCCTCAGCGGCAACTATCCCAACCCCTTCAACCCCGAAACCACGATCAACTACAGCGTGAAGGATACCACACCCGTCACCATCGGCATCTACAACGTGAAAGGCCAGCTCGTCAAAACCCTGGTCAACGAAGTGAAAGCCGGCGGCAACCACAGCGTGGTCTGGACCGGCCTGGACAACAACGGTCGCTCTGTCTCCAGCGGTGTTTACTACTACAAGATGAACGCCGGCAAATACAGCAGCACCAAGAAAATGATCATGATGAAATAATCCGGCGAAACCTCGCCAGATACGAAAACCCCCGGCTCAGGCCGGGGGCTTTCTTTTGGTTAACAGGTTAACGGGTTAACTGGTTAATGGGGTGGGCGCTCAACCAGCTCTTTTTCCCCTTTTCTCTTTATCTCTTTTCCCGTCATTTGATGAACTTGCCGGCATCCAATTCCTTGAACGCGGTGATGATCTCTTCGCGGGTGTTCATCACGATCGGGCCTTTCCAGGCGATCGATTCCCCCAGCGGCTTGCCGCAGAGGTAGAGCATCCGGAAGCCCGCGGGGCCGGCCGTCAGCTCGACCCCCTCGCCGTCGTCGAACAGCGCGGTCTGGCGGTTGGCAAACTTTTGCTCGCCGCAGGTCGCCTCGCCTTCCCAGGCATAGGCAAAACAGGTGTACCCCTGGGGGGCGGGAAACGCGGTCTTCACGCCGGCCGGGATGTAGACATCCCAATACTGCGGGTCGATCATGATGTCTTTCGCGGGGCCGTCCACGCCCAGATAACTGCCGCAGATGATTTTGACTTCCGCGCCCTCGGGGTTTTTGACCAGGGGGATCTCTTCCGCCTTGATGTCGCGGTAACGGGGATTCATCATCTTTTGTTTGGCGGGCAGGTTGGCCCAGAGCTGAAATCCGTACATCCGGCCTATCGGGTTCGGTTTGGGCATTTCCTGATGGATGATCCCCTTGCCGGCGGTCATCCACTGCACGTCGCCCTTGCCGATCACGCCCCTGTTGCCCATGCTGTCGCCGTGTTCGGCACTGCCTTCCAGCATGTAGGTGATGGTCTCGATCCCGCGGTGGGGATGCCAGGGAAAGCCGGGCAAGTAGTTGCGGGTGTCGTCGTTGCGGAAATCGTCCAGCATCAAAAAGGGATCGAACAACCGTTCGTCGCCAAAGCCGAAAGCCCGCTGCAGGTGTACTCCGGCGCCTTCGAGGGTTGGTTTGGCGGTCTTGATCAGTCTGATCTTGCGCATCTATGCTCCTTATCGGGTCTGTATCGGTTAATGTTATCGGGCTTGCATCACAATTGTTTCGTTAAGATAGGCTAATCCGTTTTAACCCCGCGGTCAAGTCTGGAATCCCCAAGCCAACCAGCCTTCTCCCCGTCAGGCTTCTATGGAGGAGTGAGGGGATCTCCAGCAATTGTTCACTTTACGCGCGCAAAATGTTAATCAATTTCCCTTTTACACCCCCCGTGGCTCCTATGACCATTGCGCTATCATTACGGGACCATTACGGGTGAAACCCGTAATGGTCCCGCAATGGTCCCGTAATGGTGATGGGGGAGAATGAGTTACGAAAATGATCAAAACTTGGTCAAAATGGGTTGTCGGGCTGGAGTTTATCGAGGTTTTCTAACAGAGGATGCAAAAAAACCGGCGGAGGGTATCCGCCGGCGTATCGTTGGGGGAAGGGGTTGGCCCTATCCCTCGGAGAGTTTCTTGTATTGCAGGTAGCGGTCTTTGAAGAACACCGCGGCCTCAGCCTGGAATTTCTCCGAACGTTCGGGGAAGATCTTGGCCAGGGCGGCGTAGCGGTTTTCGGCGTTGAGGAATTCCTGCACGCTGAGGGTGGGCTCTTTGCTGTCCAGGGTGAGCGGGTTTTTGCCCTGTAGGGCATTGAGCGGATTGTAGCGGTAGAGCAGCCAGTAACCGGCGTCCACGGCGGCTTTCTGGCGTTTTTGGGCCAGCGACATGTCGATCCCGTGGTTGATGCAGGGAGCGTAGGCGATCACGATGGAGGGGCCGGGATAGGCTTCCGCTTCCATGATCGCGTTCAGGGCCTGGGCCTTGTTCGCGCCCATGGCGATGGAGGCCACATAGACGTAGCCGTAGTTCATCATCATCATGCCGAGGTCCTTCTTGTTGGTGTTCTTGCCGGCCTCGGCGAAGCGGGCGATGGAACCCAGGGGGGTGGATTTGGAGGCCTGGCCGCCGGTGTTGGAATAGACTTCGGTGTCCAGCACGAAGACGTTGACATTACGGTTGGAGGCCATCACGTGGTCGAGTCCGCCGTAGCCGATGTCGTAGGCCCAGCCGTCGCCGCCGATCGCCCAGACGGAGCGTTCGACGAGGTAATCCTGAAGTTCAACCACCCGGCTAAGCAGCTTATGGCAGCCTTCGCAGGCGGCTTCGAGCGCTTTGGGGAGCAGGGCTTTGATCTTGTCCGCGTTGTTCTTGGCGGCCTGGTCCACTTGTGCCCAGTGTTCCAGCGCGTAGCCGAAAGCCTCTTTCAGTGCGGGGTCGATCGCCTTGTCCAGCAGCAGCTGGATCGCGTTGTGGAGCAGCTTGCGGTGGGAATTGACCGCCAGGCGCATGCCAAAACCGTATTCCGCGTTGTCTTCAAAGAGGCTGTTGGCCCAGGCGGGGCCTTTGCCGTCTTTGTTTTTGGCGTAGGGGATGGTGGGGAAGGTTCCGCCCCAGATCGAGGAGCAACCGGTGGCGTTGGCGATGATCATGCGGTCGCCGAAAAGCTGGGTGAGCAGCTTGATATAGGGGGTTTCGCCGCATCCGGCGCAGGCGCCGGAGAATTCCAACAGGGGTTGTTTGAACTGCGAGCCCTTGACGTTGGTTTCCTTGAAGGTGGCCATCACGTCCGAGGGTAGGCTCTCAAAGAATTCGTAGTTGGCCTGTTCGCCTTTGGCGCGTTCGTCTTCGATGGGGCTCATCACCAGGGCGGCCTTGGGGCATTCGTTGACGCAGACCTTGCAGCTCTGGCAGTCGTCGATGTAGACCTGAACCTTGTACTGATGGCCTTCGGCGCCGGTGGCCTTGAGGGTTTTGAAGCTGTCCGGGGCTGCCTTGAGGTCCTCATCCTTGATCAGCTTGGCGCGGATCGCGGCGTGGGGGCAGACAAAGGAGCACTGGTTGCACTGGATGCAGTTTTCCGCGATCCAGTGAGGCGCGAAGGGGGCCACCTGGCGTTTTTCGAGCTTGGCGGTGCCGCTGGGGACATAGCCATCCAGGGGCATCTGGGAGACCTTGATGCCATCTCCCTGCTCGCGCATGATGGGCTCGATCACGTTTGTGGTGAAGGCGTCGGAGCCATCCGGGACCAGTTTCTTTTTGGGGGTGCAATTGGCTGGTAGGGAAGCGGGGATTTCCACTTCCACCAGGGCTTCGTTGACCTTGTCCACGGCGTCCAGATTCATTTTGACCACCGCTTCGCCCTTGCGGCCGTAGGTCTTTTGGATGGACTCCTTGATCAGCTTGATCGCCTCGGCGCGTTCCAGGATGCCGGAGATGAGGAAGAAAGCGGTCTGCATCACGGTGTTGACGCGGCCGCCCAGGCCCACCTCTTCGGCGATCTTGAGGCCGTCGATGGTGTAAAATTTGACCTTGCGGTCGATGATGGCCTGTTGCATGTCGCAGGTGAGCTTGTCAAAGGCCTCGGCGCGGTCCCAGTGGGAGTTGAGCAGGAAGACGCCATTGTCCTTGATCCCCCCGAGGAGGTCGAAGCGGCCGATGAAAGCCTGGTTGTGGCAGGCCACGAAGTCTTCCTTGGTCACAAAATACTGGCTCTGGATAGGCGATTTGCCAAAGCGCAGGTGGCTTCTGGTGATGCCGCCACTCTTTTTGGAATCGTATTGGAAATAGCCCTGCACATAGAGGTCGGTGTGGTCGCCGATGATCTTGATGCTGTTTTTGTTCGCGCCCACGGTGCCGTCGGAGCCCAGACCCCAAAACTTGCAGTTGATGGTGCCGGCGGGGCTGGGGTCGATATATTCGTCCAGCGGCAGGCTGAGGTGGGTGACGTCGTCTTCGATGCCCACGGTGAAGCCGTGGAAGCCTTTATTCATCAGATGCTTGTAGACGGCGAGGATCATCGATGGGGTGAAGTCCTTGCTGGAGAGGCCATAGCGGCCGCCGATGATGAAGAGGCCGGGGCGGTCCTTGAGGGCGGAAACCACGTCCAGATACAGGGGTTCGCCGATGGAGCCCGGTTCTTTGGTGCGGTCCAGAACGGCCACGCTTTTCACGGATTTCGGCAGGGCGGCCTGGAAGGCGGCGGTGTCGAAGGGACGGTAGACGCGGACTTTGATCAGGCCCAGCTTCATGCCGCGTTCGGCGTTCAGATAGTTGATGGTCTCCGCGATGGTCTCGCAGCCGCTGCCCATGGCCACGATCACGTGCTCGGCCTCGGGATGGCCGGCGTAATCGAACAGCTTGTAGCTGCGGCCGATCTTGGCGCTCACCTCATCCATCGTTTGCTGGATGATGCCGGGGGCGGCGAGGTAGTGTTTGTTGCTGGTCTCGCGGCCTTGGAAATAGACGTCCGGATTGTGCTGGCCGACCTTGACCCTCGGGTGTTCCGGATTGAGGGCGCGCTTGCGGAAGGCGTCGATCAGGTCGCCGTTGTCCAGCTCCGCCATGGTCTCGTAATCGATAACGTCAATCTTTTGGAGCTCGTGGGAGGTGCGGAAGCCATCGAAGAAAAGCACGAAGGGGATCGAGGTCTTCATGGTGGCCAATTGCGCCACCAGAGCCAGGTCCATCACTTCCTGCACGCTGTTGGCGGCCAGGAGGGCAAACCCGGTGTTGCGGGCGCTCATCACGTCGGAGTGGTCACCAAAAATGGAGAGGGACTGCGCCGCGAGCGAGCGGGCGGTGACGTAAAACACGGTGGGAAGCATCTCGCCGGCGATCTTGTGCATGTTCGGAAGCATCAGCATCAGGCCTTGCGAGGCGGTGAAAGTGGTGGTGAGGGCGCCGGCGGAAAGGGAACCGTGAACCGCGCCGGCGGCACCGGCTTCGGATTGCAGTTCGATCACGTCGACCGTGGTGCCGTTGATGTTTTTCCGGCCTTCGGAAGCCCAGGCATCGGCAAGTTCGCCCATCGTGGAGGATGGGGTGATCGGGTAGATGGCCGCCACTTCGACGAAGGCATAGGCGACATGCGCCGCCGCGGTATTGCCGTCCATCGTGGCTCTGGTGAGTTTAGCCATTTGTTAACTCCTTGTATTGTATATTTTAAAGTAGATTTCTCAAGTTCAATCATCACTTTTTGGAAGGCTGTTTGTGTCAACCAATTTCGACGCCGCGAAGGCGAGAAATTGAATCCAGTGCCGATGACCTATGCCTGGCTGGCCGATCTGTTTGCCAAAGCGGCCGCACCGCTTAGTTTATCAATATAAGAAACGCTATAAAGGAACACAGATGCAACCCTACCTCATCCTTCTCCTGATCCTGCTCGCAATAGGCCTGAACCTGGCCGCGGAAGCGGTGACCACGGTCAGTTCCGTGGATCTGAACCGCTATCTGGGCACCTGGTACCAGATCGCCTACTTTCCCACCAAATTCCAGCCCAACAACGGCGGATTGGTCACCGCGAACTATTCCTTGCTGAAAAACGGCAAGATCAAAGTGGTCAACACCAGCTACAAGGACGACGAAGGCAAGGTGATCCGCAAACAAGCCACAGCCACGGCCTGGACCGTGAGCAAAAACAACTCCAAACTCAAGGTCCGCTTTTTCTGGCCCTTCACCGGCGATTACTGGATCGTGAAGCTGGACCAAAAGGGCTACAGCTACACCGTGGTGAGCGATCCCAAGCGCGAATACCTCTGGATCCTGAGCCGCGACAAAGCGATGGACAAAGCGGTTTATGGCGAGATCACGGATTTCCTGCGCAAGGGCGGCTGGAACCTGAACAAACTGGCGTTGACGGGGAAACTGAAATAAGCTTCGCACTCTATTGGATGCAGGCCGCGCAGCGGGTAAGCCACAACGCGGCCTTGGAACTGGCGGCAGCCGAGGCCAACCGGCTGGGCCTGCCATTGGTGGCTTTGTTCTGCGTGACCGATCAGGTGCCGGAAGCCAATCTGCGCCACTACCGCTTCCTGCTGGAAGGCCTCTGGGAAACCGGCAGGCTGCTGCGGGGACGGGGAATCCCCCTGGTGTTGGCATTGGGCGAGGCGGAGGAATGCGTGCCGGAACTTGCCCAAAGCGCCGCGGCGGTTGTCTGCGACCGGGGTTATCTGCGTTGGCAGCGGGAGGCGCGGGCCGCGGTCCGCAAGCAGTTGAAGGCGCTGCGGATCCCCTGCCTGGAAGCGGAAACCGAGGTCATCGTCCCGGTCGGCGAGGCCTCTTTCAAAGAGGAATACACCGCCGCCACCCTGCGCGCCAAGCTGCTGAAGACGGTGGACAAACATGCCGCGCTGGAGATCGCGCCCACTCCCATCCAGCATCCCGCCAAGGAAGCGGCGTTCAGCCTGCCAGACCGGTTTTACCGCTACCATGGCAGTTTCGGTAGCGCCGAAGAGCTGTTCGATTGGGTCCTGGCGGAACTTCAGATAGACGCCAGTCTGAGACCGACCACCCATTTCCAGGGCGGCCCGGCGCAGGCAAAGCTGCGCCTGGAGGAGTTCAGGGCCCGGCGCCTGGCCCACTACGCCAAGCTGCGCAACGATCCCGGCCAAAGCTATCAGAGCGACCTGAGCCCCTACCTCCATTTCGGACAGATCTCGGCGTTGGAGATCGTCCAAAGCGTCCTTTCCGCCAACGGCCTGGCTCCATCCGACACGGCGACGCTGATCCGGCACAAGGCGGAATTTACGGGCAACAAGGCCAGTTGCGCCTCGTTTTTGGAGGAGATCATCGTCCGCCGGGAACTGAGCGCCAATTTTTGCCAGTACAATCCGGACTACGACAGCTACCACGCCATCCCCGTCTGGGCCAGGGAAAGCCTGGAAAAGCACGCCTCGGACTCCCGGCCTTACCTCTACTCGCTGGAGCAACTGGACGCCGCCCAGACCCACGACCCCTATTGGAACGCGGCCCAGCGGGAAATGGAGGTCACGGGCAAGATGCACAACTACATGCGCATGTACTGGGGCAAAAAGCTGATCGAATGGACTCCCGACCCCGAAACCGCCTTCCACTGGATGCTGTATCTGAACAACCGCTACAACCTGGACGGCCGCGACCCCAATTCCTACGCCGGGATCGCCTGGTGTTTCGGCAAGCACGACCGTCCCTGGCAGACCAGGCCTGTCTTTGGCTCCGTGCGCTACATGAACGCGCAGGGGCTGGAGCAGAAGTTCGACATGGCGGCCTATCTGCACCGGGTGAGGGGGCTGGAACCATAGTTTTCCCCGGTAAAAAATTTGTTAAAACAGAGGGACTGAGGAGCAGAGAAATGACAATGGATCAGGGATGGTCAGGATTGTGGGGATCAGTTGCTGAGCCCATTTGAAACAGAAGGTCTGTGAATTATCAGCAAAGACAGTAGGCCGGAACCCTTTCAGCGGATACCTATCCCTTTTCGGTCTCAATCTCCCTGGCCATACTCGCCCAATACATCCCCAATCAGGTTTGGCTTGTAAACGGCGAGCATAGGTTCAGCCCAGGACCTGTCAATAAGGGTCAAACCCTTACACAAAGGCTTTTAACGGTCTTCCTCCGTCCCTCTGTCCCTCTGTTTTGATAATATTCTAAAAACTCAGTTACCCTGCCAGCGGGAAAGGACCTCTCCGACGGTGTAGAGCGAGCCGCCGCAGATCAGGACGTCTCCGGGACCCAGTTCCCGCCTGGCTAGATCGAAGGCCTCGGCGACGGAGGGGCAGACCTGGAAGGCGACTTCCCAGCGGCGCACTTCGGCGGCCTGCTCGGCGGCGGTGGCGGCGCGGTCGGACTGGTTTTGGGCGATGTATATCCTATCCGCCAGGCCGCAAAAGAGTTTGATCATTTCCTTGAAGTTTTTGTCCGCCAAAATCGAGATCAGAAATCGGAACCTGCGCCCGGGCCAGATCCTGGCCAGGGTGTCGACCAGGGCTTGAACGCCCTGCACGTTGTGAGCGCCGTCGATGATGATCGGCGGGCGGACACTGAGCACCTGCATGCGGCCGCGCCAGTTGATGCCGCCCAAGGCCTGGCGCACCGCGGTTTCGGAGATTTCGAGGCCGCGCTTTTGGGCGTAGAGGATGAAGGCCGTGAGGGCCAGGGATAGATTCCCGGCCTGGTGGCTGCCGATCAGGTTGGAGCGGAGGTTCTGGAAACTGTACTCCCCAAACCGGTAATCGAAGCGCAGCCCGCTGATCCGCTGTTTGACGGCGGTGACCCGAAACTCCCTGCCCAGTCGGTAGACCGGCGCGCCCTGCTCCTCCGCTTTGGCGGTGATGACCCGGCGCGGGCCGGCGTCCAGTTTTCCCAGCACCAGGGGCACCCCCGGTTTGACGATCCCCGCCTTCTCCGCGGCGATCAGTTCCACGCTGTTGCCCAGGGTTTTCACGTGGTCCAGGCCGATGGTGGTGATCACCGCCACGTCCGGCGTGAACAGGTTGGTAGCGTCCAGCCTGCCGCCGAGGCCGACCTCGATCACGGCGGTGTCGATCGCTTCATCCCGGAAAACCTGAAAGGCGATGGCGGTGGTGATCTCAAAAAATGACGCCTCCCACTTTTCGAAGGCCCGTTCGTGGCGCAAAAAGGTGTCCAGGACCCGCTGAAAGGGCAGTTCCCTGCCATCGAGGCGAAAGCGTTCGGTGTAATCCACCAGGTGGGGCGAGGTGTTGAGGCCGGTGCGCAGGCCGTGCGCCAGAGCCAGGGCTTCCAGGGTGGCGCAGACGCTGCCCTTGCCGTTGGTGCCCGCTACGTGAAATCCGCGCAGGGAGCGTTGGGGCTGGCCGATTTCCTCGAGGAGGCCGGCCATTCGGTCCAGCTCGAGCTTTACGTTACCGGAGTATTTTTGGTAGATGTGATCCAGAAATTCCTTGTACTGCATGGCGAAATCTCACTTTTTGCCTGGTTTGCGGACAGATAAAACCCCGCAAGTGGCGTTGGACGGATCAGCTTGCGGGGTGAAACCGGTGGAGGTTAAAACAGGGTTATTCTTCTTCCTCAACGGCCTGGAGGTCAAGATTATCCGGGAAAATGGCCCGCTTGAGGTATTTCAGGTCGGCGGAGCGCTTGGCATAGGCGTCCGGATCGGTCTTCCAGATCTCGATGTACTTCATCACGGCGTCGGTCTTGGCCTTGCCGTTGGATTTGGTCTGCTGATCGATGTAGTTGAGGTCGTCGATGATGTAGTTTTGGAGCTTGGTGGTGCTCATGTTGTCGTAGAAACTCTTATCCAGAAAGTGTTTGGGAAACTTTTCCAGATTTGGGCAAAAGACCAGGATGCCGTTGTTGTTTTTGAGCTCGGTACCCACCTGTTCCTGCATGTATTTGCCAAAGACGATGTATTGGGTCTTGGCGCCCTGGGATTCCGGGCAATACTTCATGTCGGCCAGGTAAAAGCTTTTGCCGTCGGACTTTTTCCGGGTATCGACCAGGACTTTGATGTCGCCGGGAAAGTCTTTGTGGTGGTCGATCATATAGTCCGAGACCGCCACCCAGATGTTTTTCATGTTGGTGGTGCAGTCGTCCGTGTTTTTTTGCGGATCGAAATTGAACCGGGTGGGTAGCAACAGAGCCAGCGCGATTGCCACAAAGAGGATGGCGCTGAGCACCCAAAAGAATATACTGCCACGTTGATTACGGAACATGGGTAACTCCTGAAATTCTGATAGTTTCTAAGGTTTTTCCGATCTTGATATCCGTCAAGTCTTTTTTGGCGGAGGCAGGACCTTGTTGATGTAGTGATAGGTTTCCAGGATGTCCGCGAAGCGCTGGCGGTAGTCGGCTTCGGATTCGATCCTCACCCCCTTCATGCGGCGGGTGACGTTGGTCTCGCCCCAATTGTAGGCAGCCAGGACCAGGCTCCAGTTTCCGTGGAATTGCCTGTGCAGGTATTTGATGTATTTGGCGGAGATCCGCAGGTTGTAAAAGGGCACAAACAGCATGCCGCGGCGGTGTTTGACGTGGATGTACTCGGCGGTGGATTCCTTGATCTGGCCCAGGCCGATGGCGGTGGAGGGGGAAACCGCCAGGCTGCGGAAATTGCTCTCGGCCCGGATCAACCGGTAAAACAGCACCGGATCGATGTTGTAGGCAACCGCGACTCCCACGGTCATGATCCGCACGGAGACCGGATTGTAGACCAGGATCAGAAAAACCAAAAGCAGAAGCAGGAGGCCGATCAACAGCCGTCTGCTTCTGCCAGGCTTGGTTTTAACGGGCATCTCCGGCCGGCGTCAGGCCAGGGTTTTCTTGAAATCGTTCAGTTTCAGGACGTGGGAGACTTCCTCGTTGATGATCCGGCGGAGGGTGATCTTTGCCTTTTCGTTGCTGATGCTGTCGCTGATGGCGTGAAAATAGAGCAGGGTGTCCTTTTCAAAGGTGATGGCGTGGTCGATCACTCCCATCAGGTCCTTGGCCTCGGCGGCTTTCCGGATGGCGGAATCGGCGTCGTTGAAGACGCGGCCTTCCACGATCGTTTTCAGATAGGCGGCCACCAGTTCCCAATCCTGGGAAAGCTCGAGGACGGTCAGGTCGGCGTCGTCCCGCAGGGCTTGAAAGACCTTTTCATGGTTCAGTTCCTGGTCGCGCAGAAAGGCGAGAAAGCCGGCGGCGCCGCTGTCCAGGTCCTTGCGCTTGGTCGCTTCGTTGTAAAAGGCGTAGCCGTTGCGTTCGATCTGCACGGCCATTTCGATGATTTCGTTCACGGAATATACTGGCATATTTCCTCCACGGAAGTTAATTTTCTGTTATCCATAATATCTCCGCCCGGGCGGATTTGTCAAGCGGAAACTGCGTCGCCGGGACGCTGCCGGCGGTTGGGGTCAAGGCCGGGACACCGGCGGAGCGATTTTGGCGGAGGCCCTGGCGCGGAACAGGTTTGGATTGGCCTCGATGAACTGCCTCAATGGCACTCCAAAGGCGGAGGAACGCAGTTTTCCAGCCCGCAGCAGCCACCAGGCTGTGATCGCCACGAGGGTTGCCCCCAGCAGGTCCAAAGCCAGGTCCTGCATCGTGTTCACCAAAGCCCGGCCCATGTCGTAAACGCTGTTCGCGAGGGTGGAATCGCGCCCTTTGAGCATGTTGACCCCCAGCAGCCGGTCGGCGGAAAACTCAAAGAGCTCCCAGGCCGCGCCAAAAGCCAGCGTGAAGCAGACCAGGATCAATGCGATGTAGCCGGGGCGGAGCTTGGAGTCGATCTGCGGATCGCGGTTTAGCAGGAACAGCAGTATCAGCCCCCCATAGGTGACCAGCATGGCGGAAGCGGTGTGCAGCATGTCGTCCCACCAGAGAAAGCGGTAGAAAAAGCTGTGCAACTCGCCCAGATACATCGCGGCGAAGATGAAGGCCCACCAGACCAGGCGGAACGAGATAGGCATGAAAACGCGCAGCAGCCTGGCCAGTAGCGGCGGCAACAGGAGCAGGAAAACCGTCAGCCCGGCCGCAGCCAGCGACACCCGGTCGCCCTCCCGTAGATACTTCGCCGCGGCCACGGCGCAGAGCGCGATGATGTTCCACCGCATGGCCAGTTCCAGGTCGGTGGCGGTCAGTTTCCTCTGTTTCATCTGCGTTTCCGGGGGCGGAATTCAGCCCTGGCAGTCAGTGGATCGGAACGTTCACCTGCGAAGGTCCCAAAATGTTGCCCAGGTAATCCGTGCTGTCGTGGATCGCCTCTTCCCGGTTGCCGGTTTTTTGGGCTCTGGCGGAGCTGGCGGCATTCACGGATTGGGAGATGTCGCGCATCTTTTGCCGCAGGGAGTCCGGTTTCAGGTCTTCTTTGGGCAAAACTTCCTCGACCACGGTGGTGTCCGCGGCGGAGGCTTTGAATATGTCCGGAGCCTTGAGCCAGCCCTGGTTGTAGGCATACCAGAGGATGGAGCCCAGGATGACCACAAAGATGAATATCCCCACCATCCAGAGGAAATTGGTGGAAAGCATGATCTTCTTTTCGCGCGGCGGTTTGGTGGATTTCCCCACGCCCGGCCCGCGCTCCGGCACCTGTTCCCGGAAGGCGGCCATCACGGCGTCCACATCCGCGTCCAGATAGCGGGCGTAGTTGAAGACCATCGCCTTGGCTATCCCGTAGGGCCCGATCTGGTAAAAGCGGTTGGCCTCCAGGTGCTGGATCTGCTCTTCGCGCAGGCGGAGGTCTTCAAAGACCTTTTTGTAGGTCTTGCCGCGTTCTTCGCGCAGTTTGAGAAAATAGGCGCCTAAATCCACCGGTAGACCCCCTGGAAGACCGTTTCAACGCTGCCGGTGAGCGCAAATTCCCCGCTGGCCAGCCTGGCTATCTTCACCTCCCCGCCGGGCATGGCGACCCGGACGCGGTCTTGCAGCAAGCCTTTGTGGATGCCCGCAAACACGCTGGCGGTGGCGCCGGTGCCGCAGGCGAAGGTGGGGCCCACTCCCCGTTCCCAGATGGTGAGGTCGATCTCCGTGGGTGAGATGACCTGGGCGTATTCGCTGTTGATCCCGTCCTCGAACTCGGGGTCCTGTTCCAGGCCGCCGCCAAAGCGGAGATGCTGGTCTGCCAGCTCATCCCAAAAAGTTACGAAATGCAGGTTTCCCACGTCCACCAGATTGCCTTTGACGCCGCTCACAATCAGGTCTTCTGCGATCAGGGCGGGCTTGCCGAGGTTGACCTCGATCTCGCGGCCGTCCTCTGTGGCGATGATCCTGGCCGTCTTGAGCCCGGAATCCGTGGCGACGGAAACGCTGTCCCGGCCTAGCCGGTCGGCCAGCAGCGAGGCGCAACAGCGCAGGGCGGAGCCGCACATCGCGGCGCGGCTGCCGTCGGCATTGACGATGATCATCCGGGCGTCGGCTTCCGCGTCGCTGAGCAAGGCCACGAGGCCGTCCGCACCCACCCCGAAGGCTGGTTCGCAGACGCTTTCAGCCAGTTCCTCCAGGGGCAGGCCGCACTCCCTCTGGCCCAGCAGGTTCAGGATCACGAAGTCGTTGCCCTGGGCTTGCATCTTGGTAAACGGGATCAGCATAGCAGGTCCTCCATCATTTGATTGAAGCTGTAGAGCCCCTGGCGTCCGGCGATCCATTTTGCCGCTTCCAGGGCCCCGGCGGCAAAACAGGAGCGTGACCGCGCCCGGTGGGTGAGTTCGATCGTGTCGGCCTCGCTGTCAAACCCCACGCTGTGGGTGCCGGGGATGCTGCCACCGCGGACGCTGGCAAAGTGCAACTCCGCGGGTTCGATGCGGCGGTCCAGCCGGTCGAAGACGGCGGTCTGCTTGCGGGAACTGGCGCCGAGTATCGTTTGGGCCAGTTGGATGGCGGTGCCGGAAGGGCTGTCCGCCTTTTGGTTGTGGTGCAGTTCAAACCCGTAGGCGTCGTAGGCGGGAAAGCGGTCGCAGATTTCGGTGGCGTAGGCCAGGACGCGGTTAAACAGGTTCATGCCGATGGAAAAGTTCGCCCCATAGAGCACTCCGACGCCCCGTGCTTCCGCCAGTTCCTTCACTTCCTGGAGCTTGTCGTTCCAGCCGGTGGTGCCTACGACCAGGTTTCTGCCCGCGGCGATCACCTGGCGGATGTTCGCCAAAACCACGCTGGGATGGCTGAAATCCAGGCAGACCGGCGCCAGCAGCTCCGGCTTGATCTCTTTTTCGCAGCCGGGTTGGCTGGGATCGATCCTGGTTGAAACGACGCAGCCGGCGGCTTCCGCCAGGCTTTCGATGATCCTGCCCATCTTGCCGTAGCCGATCAGGGTTATCTCTTGCATGGTGCTTCCTTTCAGGCTTGGGAATACTGTGTGATCAGGTTTTCGATGAATCTCGCGCCGCGCCGCAGCTCTTCCGCTTCGATGTCTTCTTCCACGGTGTGGACCTTGTTCATGCCGGTGCCGCAGATGATCATCCGCAGGTCGTCGCGGTTGATGATGTTGGCGTCGCTGCCGCCGCCGCCGACCGCGATCTTGGCTTTGATCCCGGCGGCGGAAAGCGCGTCCAGGGCCAGTTTCACGACCGGCTCGTCCTCGGCGATGCGAAAGGATTCGTATTCGGTGTTCATACGCCACTCGTAGCCGGCGGAGCCAAATTCGTACTGGTGGCGCTGCACGGCGCTGTCCACCGCGTGTTTCATGTCGGCGCAGACCTGGGCCAGCTTGGCGGGGTTGTGGCTGCGGGCTTCGCCTTTGAGCTCGACCCGGTTGGGAACGATGTTGGTGGCGGTGCCGCCGCTGATGACGCCCAGGTTGCAGGTGGTCTCAAAATCTATCCTGCCCAAAGGCATGGCGGCGATGGCCTCTGCGGCCACTCTGATCGCGCTGACGCCTTTTTCCGGCTCCACCCCGGCGTGGGCTTCCTTGCCGGTGATGGTGAGTTTGATGGAGTTCTGGGCGGGCGCTCCGACCACCAGGTCGCCCACGCGGTGGGAATCCATCGCGTAGCCGTGGGCGGATTTCAACCTGCCTTTATCAAAGTGTTTGGCGCCCAACAGGCCGATCTCTTCGGATACGGTCAGCAAGACTTCGATCGGGGCGAGCTTTTGCCCGCTGGCCTGGGCCGCCTTGATCCCCATCACGATCTCCGCGATGCCGGATTTATCGTCTCCGCCCAGGACGGTGGTCCCGTCCGTGCAGATGCGCCCGTCGCGTTGGGTGGCCTTGATCCCCCGCCCGGGTTTGACGGTGTCCAGATGGGCGCAAAAGAGGATCGGCGGCTGGCTGGTCTGCCCGGGAAACCAGGCGTAGAGGTTGCCGGCGTTGCCGCCGGTACTTTGCTGGCAAGTGTCTTCGCTCACCTCGGCGCCCAGGCTGGCCAGATCCGCCTTCAGGCGGTCCGCCATGGCGCGTTCGTCCTTGGATTCGCTGTCGATGGCGATCAGATCCAGGAAATACTGCACTACATCTGTGTTCATGGCTGCTCCAGTGGTAAAATTCTGTCAGATTGCCTCGTATCTGGGCTTTCCGTTTTTGTCAAAGCAATTTATCGGCCGGCCCCGCCGCACAGCTTCGGCCTGACATTCCGGAGCCGGTGAAAAGAAAAAGTCTCACACAGATCACACAGATTTTACAGATGTAATGGATCAGGGATGAACAGGGTGTTTGGGTTAAGCAGGGGCACGCAGATCTAATAGATTAGGGATGAACAGGATGAGCAGTATATTTGGGTTAAGCAGGGGGCACGCAGATCACGCGGATCACGCAGATCTAATAGATTAGGGATGAACAGGATGATCAGGATTTAAGGGATATTTTAATCCGTAAAATCCGTCAAATCCGTATGACCATCTTTTATCTGCGTGATCTGCGTGATCTGCGTGAACAACCCTCTTTTATCTGTACAATCTGTGCAATCTGTGTGAGACTCATTTTCTCCGTCCCTCTGTTTGAAACATCTTTTATCAGCGTGATCTGCGTGATCTGCGTGATCTGCGTGAACAACCCTCATTTATCTGTACAATCTGTGCAATCTGTGTGAGACCCATTCTCTCCGTCCCTCTGTTTGAAACATCTTTTATCCGCGTGATCCGCGTGATCCGCGTGAACAGCCCTCTTTTATCTGTACAATCTGTGCAATCTGTGTGAGACCCATTTTATCCGTCCCTCTGTTTGAAACATCTTTTATCCGCGTGATCTGCGTGATCTGCGTGAACAACCCTCTTTTATCTGTACAATCTGTGCAATCTGTGTGAGACCCATTTTCTCCGTCCCTCTGTTTAAAACATCATTTATCCGCGTGATCCCCCTTTTCATCTGCGTGATCTGCGGGAAACATCTTCAGGCCAACGCTGCCGGTTTACGGATTCTGATTGACGCCAGGCGGGCTTTCCACAAACTTGGCAATCCACCCCAAAACGTTTGCAAGAAGGATAGACATGATACTGACCGATGCCCAACTGATGAGCGAGATCCGCCGCTGCGAATACTGCGCGGAAAAACCCTGCCAGACCGCCTGCCCTTGCGATTGCTCGCCGGCGGACTTCATGATGGCCGCCGCCCAGGGCCGTCCCTCGGATTTCAAACGCGCCGCGGGGATCATCCTCGCCAGCAACCCCCTCGGCGGCATCTGTGGTGCCGTTTGCCCGGATTACCATTGCGTGCAGGCCTGTTCGCGGGAAAAGTTTGACCGCCCCCTCCGCATCCCGGAAGTGCAGGCCGCCATCGTGCGCAAAGCCCGCGAGCTGGGCCAGGTTCCGCGCTTTGAGTCCGCCCCCTCCACCGGCAAAAAAGTCGCCGTGATCGGCGGCGGGCCGGCTGGCATCGGCGCGGCCGTGACCCTCACCCAATTGGGTTACGCGGCAGATATCTACGATCCCGAAGCCTTGGGCGGCCAGGCCAACCTGATCCCTGCCCGCCGCCTCGACAAAGGCGTCCTGATGGCCGATCTGCTCTATCTGATCGACGTCTTCAAGGTCAATCACATCCAGACGCAAGCCCCCGCCGCGAAAGAGCTTTTGGACCAAGGCTACTCAGCCGTGATCCTCGCCGGCGGCCTGAACGACCCCATCCGCCTGAACATCCCCGGCGATGAAGCCGCGGTCTATGGCCTGGACCTCCTCCGCTGTCCGGATTGCTTTCTCTTCGAGGGCAAGCGGATCGCCCTGGTCGGCGGCGCCATCGCGGCCGACATGGCGCTCACAGCCCGCCAGAGGGGAGCCGCGCACGTGGAGCTGATCACCCTGGAAGCCTGGCACGAAATGCCCCTCACCGA
>CAZOVZ010000038.1:0-26993 GCA_964583755.1 uncultured Candidatus Cloacimonadota bacterium | reverse complement strand
ATACTCTCCTTGTTTTACAATGACTTAGCAGAAAATATGCGAAACTCCGGTTAGGCGAGGACGTCTAACACTCCGGTACGCGGGGCGAGGATATTTGGGGCAATGTCAATGGGTCAAATTAACTCAGATTAGCAAGGCCTTGCTAATCTGAGTTAATTTGAGTTAATCTGAAAAGGGGGAGGAGGCTGAAACCTTTCCCCCTTGCAGCTTAAACGGTTCTTTTTTTTACCTAACCGACTGGGATTTATCTCTTATGCCTGGCCAGCCATTGCTTGGCCCTGGCTTCCACGCTACTCCGTTCTGCGTCCGTCAGATGATACGCGATGCCTTCGATGCTGCCGTAGCCCTGATCCCAACTTTCCGGGAATACAAGCAGCATCCAGAACAAGGCTTCCTGATAGTCCTGGTCCACTCCCTTGCCCTGTTTGTAACAAAAACTGAGTGCGCTTTTAGCCTCATCATAGCCCTGTTCTGCCGCTAAGCGATACCAGTAAACGGCCAGCGAATCATTCTGCGGGACACTCAAGCCAGCTTCATAGCATTGCCCGATGCTGTATTGCGCCTTGCCATTGCCCTGGGCTGCGGCTTTCCGCCACCATTCCAAAGACTCGGTGTAATCATAATCGGGCTCGCGACCACCGCAGTAATCACCCATCAAAGCCTGGGCCTCAGCATAGCCCAGGTCTGCCGCCTGTTTCACCAGGCTGTACCCTGTTTCCTCATCTTGTTCCACGCCCTGACCGTAAATGTAAAAACACCCAAGTTCAAAAATGGCGTCCACTTTACCATTTTTGGCTTCAAGGCTTACTTGATCAAACTTTGCTTTTTCTTCCTGCTGGATCTGGTTGTTTACCGAATCCGCCGCCTGTTGCTCAGGCGTTAGGTCCATAGCGCCCAAAGCCCCACTGCCCAGCAGGCAGGCAGCCACTAAGATCATCCATAATGTTTTCAAGCCACACACTCCTTGTTTAGGATAAGTTAATGAAAACTCAAGTCTGCCATTCAGTCAAGCTAAAAAAACTTGGTGAAAATGAACTGGATTCCGGGTCGAAGCCCGGATTGACAGGGGGACGGAAGGACAAGGTGGTTTTGTCCACGAATTACACGAATATCACGAATTTGAGGGTTGTATATGATGGATGGTCCGTAACAATGGCGCGTTAATCCGCTGGCCCCGAGTGTGTCATTCCAAGCGGCCGCCTGACCGGTAACCTTTACATTTGTCGTAACCTGCGGCCGCTGTGGAATCCAGCATTGTGAGGGTAATGCCCATTTTGGTCTTGCCTTTTGGATGGAGGCAGGAGATGAGGTTGCCACTGAAGCGATGACGACACCAGGACGCTTTGCTTGAAGATGGTTTACGGCCTGGATTCCATACACCCATCCCAGAGGGCGGCCTCTGGAATGGGCGTTTGGAATGACACGCTGAGGCTGGGTGTTGGAGAGGCTGGGGCTGGGCTGTCAACTCGGGGTTTTCTGGATTCCGGGTCGAAGCCCGGAATGACAGGCTGAGGCTGGGTGGTGAGGCGGAGGGTTAACTGGTTAACCGGTTAATGAGTTAATGGGTTAGTGGTTAATGCTCAGTGGGGGAGGACGCGGTCATCAGGGGTTTTGGAATTCGCTTTTTCCGCAAAGGTAGGAGGTCGCGTAGGGGCAGATGACGCGGAGATGATCGGCGATGGAATAGGCGACCTGTTGGATCTCCCATTGGGCGTGTTCGTCGCAGCGGAGGCGGATCAGGTGATAGAGTTCGCGCAGGTTCATTTTGGCGACGACCTTGACCTTGTTGCCGTTGAGCAGGGCATAGGGCGAGAGGTCGGGCGAGAGGCCGGCCAGCTTTTGGGAGAGCGCGTCGCGCCGGTCGATCAGCCGGTCCCACTGGTTGTGGCGTTTGATCATGGTGATCCCTTCCGGCAGGATAAAGCGGTCGGCAAGGGGTCGGACCTGTTTGAGCAGGGTGCCGACGCGGTGGCGTTTGAACTGGGCCCAGCAGCTTTCGGACATTTGGAGTTCAAAGGTGAAATCCGCCAGTTCGAAGGTTCGGGGCAGTTTGTGCCAGGCCTGGAGCCCGTGAAACACCTGTTGCCAGAGGCCACGCCTGGCCTCAGCGCTACTGAGCTGGACGACCTGGAGGCAATCCTGAAAGGCGGCCTGGCTCTGGCGGAACAGCAGGCCGGCCAGGATCACGTTATCGGCGTCCGGGGTGGCGAAGATCAGCCGGGCGTGTTCATCATCGCCAAAATCGTCGGTTTTCGTCAGGGGGCCTTTGTATTTGAAATCGCCGGAATAGCCGTCCGGCCCGGTGTGGCGGATGAGGGAGGGGCAGAGCGAGGCCAGCGGCAGTTCAAGCTGGGCGGCCAGTTCCTCCGCTTCGGAGAGGGGGCTGCGGTTGAGCTTGCGGATCAGGTTTTCCAGGCTGCGGGCGTTGATGGTCATGCCCATCTGGGTCTTGGTGGCCAGAGGCAGGATGTAGCGGGCGTCTTCCTTGGCCCGGCCTTCCAGTTCGCGCTGGCCCAGGCCGGGGAATTGCTTCGCGCAGAGACGCTTCAAGCCGGCATAGGAGGCCTTGTATTCGGCAAACAGGTCCTCCATCAGGGCTAGATACTCCGCTTTCAAGGCGGCGTGGGCGGGTTGCTCCAGTTCGGCGGGGACGACGTAGTCGTTTTCGAAGGTGACGTAGCGCTGGGATTTTTCCGTGAAGGAAGCGAGGCGGACGGATTGGACTGTATCCGTGAGCAGGCGCGAAATCCCGACCAGGTCAAAGTTGAAGACGGCGTGTTCGGCGACGGAGGCATGGCCCATTTCGAAGATGATCTTTTGGTTGGACCTGCGGGCGCCGGCGACCTCGGCCAGGGCTTCGCCGCGGAGTTCGGTGACGGATTTGGGGCTGCGGCTGATCCGGGCATAGGCGGCGGAGAGCGTTTCCGGCGTGGCCGCGGGGTCGTTCAGTTTGGCCAGCAGCGAGCTGTCGACGTTGTAGCCGGCGAGGGTGACTTTCATGGGGGTCAGACCAGCGCGGTGACGCTGCTGGCGCCGATGCGGCTGGCGCCGGCCGCGAGCATTGCCAGGGCCTGCTCTTTGGTCCGGATCCCGCCGGAAGCCTTGACCCCGAGCTTAGGGCCGACGGTCTCGCGCATCAGCTTCACGTTTTCGACGGTGGCGCCGGCGGGGCCGAAACCGGTGGAGGTTTTCACAAATTCCGCGCCGGCTTTCTTGGCATGGAGGCAACTGGCGATGATCTCGGCCTCGCTGAGGTAGCAGGTTTCCAGGATCACTTTCAGCAAAACGCCGTTGGCGCGGCAGAGTTCGGCCACCGCCCTGACCAGCTCGTAGGACTGGAGCGGAACTCCGCTCTTGACGGCGCTGAGGTTCTGGACCATGTCCAGCTCTTCGATGCCGGTGTTGATCACCGCCAGGGCTTCCGCCACCACGGCGTATTTGTAGCCGGCGCCGAGGGGGAAATTGATCACCGTGCAGGATTTGACGGCGGCGGACAGCCTGAGCTGGAGGGGGTGGGAAAAGTGGGAATTGACGCAGACGGAAGCGCATTTGTAATCGTTGGCGAGGTCGCAGAGGGCGTTGACCTCCTCCTGCGTGGCGTTGGCCTTGAGGACGGTGGCGTCGATGACGGCGGCGATGCCCTGGTTGGGATCGTAGGTCCGGTCCGGCAGGTCAGCCCGGCAGACGGCGCAGCCGAGGCAGATCTGATGTCCGCCGCCGCAACGGCAGGGCGGATTGTCGCCAAACAGGTTTCGGGCGATGGTTTCGATCTGGTTCATGGGGTCTCCGTGGTTGTTTTTCCGTGGTCCGGCACCGCCAGTTGGCCGCAGGCTCCCAAGACGTCCAGTCCCCGGCTGCGCCGGAGGGTGATCGCCTGGGGGATGCTTTGGGCGGCTTTCATGAAGCTTTCTATGTGCTCCTCCGTGGGGGCGTGCCAGGGCAGGGAGGGATTGGCGTTGTAGGGGATGAAATTGACCTTGCAGGCCAGGTCGCCGCAGAATTTGCGCAGGTCTTTGATGTCCCTGGCGCCCATGTTGACCCCGGGGATGAGGATGTATTCCAAAGTGACGCGGAACTTGCTACGTTTCTGGTAGTAGAGCAGGGCTTGTTTGAGGCTGTCCAGGGGGTACTTTTGGTTGATCGGCATCAGGGTGTCGCGGACCTGGTCCGAAGCGGAATTGAGCGACACCGCCAGCTTGGCCTTGACGCCGGCATTGGCGAGGGCTATGATGCCGGGCACGATCCCGCAGGTGGAGATGGTGGTGCGGCGGGGGCTGAAGGCGAGGGTCCGCTCATCCTGGAGCAGACGGATGGCGTCGAGCACGGCGGCGCTGTTGTCCAGCGGTTCGCCCATGCCCATGAAGACGAGGTTGGTGATGGGCTGGGCGGAAAGCTGGCTGCCGAGCAGGAACTGGGACACGATCTCGTGGGTTTCCAGATTCCGTTTGAGGCCCATGCCGCCTGTGGCGCAAAAGGCGCAGGCCCTGGCACAGCCGACCTGGGAAGACACGCAGAGGGTCAGCTTTTTGGCCTCCGGCATCAGCACCAGTTCGATCTGTTGGGAGTCCGCCAGAACAAGGCGCAGCTTGCGGCTGCCGTCCGCGGAATTCCTCTGGGCGGAGATTGTGGGCAGGGAAAAGTCAAACACCTGGCGCAGATACTCCTTGAAATCCTCCGGCAGATCGGTCATCCGGGCAGGGTCGAAGACATATTTTCCGTAGAGCCAGTTCAGCAATTGCTTGCCCCGGTAGGCGGGGAAGTCTTGGGCCAGAAATTCCAGCAGCGCGGCCGGGGGAACGCCGTAAACGCTGTTTAGCATAGTTCGATTTCCGGGATGGTGAGCACCTTCAGCTTTTTGAAGTCATCCAGGCTGAGCTCAGTGACGCTCTGATCCTCGTCGGAGAGGCTCACCCGCTGGTTGATGACGTCGATCTTGAACACGTAGAGGCGCTTGCCTTTGTGTTCCACGCAGGTGCCGGGGATGGGGAAATCGCGGCCGGCCTCGAGGTAAAAATCCTCTTCGAAATTGAGGCAGCAGAGCAGCCTGCCGCAGGGACCGGAGATCTTGGCCAGGTTTCCGGCGAGGTTTTGGTCCTTGGCCATTTTGATGGTCACCTGGTTGAAGCGTTTGAGGAAATTGCCGCAGCAGTATTGCACGCCGCACATGCCAAACCCGCCAAGCCGCTTCGCTTCGTCGCGTCCGGTGGTCTGATGCAGTTCGATCCGCGTGCGGAAGACGTTGGCCAGCTCGCGCACAAAGACGCGGAAATCGATCCGGCCGTCGGCGGTGAAGAAAAAGGTGAGCTTGTTGCCGTCGAACTGGAACACCGTTTCGATCAGCTTCATGGTGAAGGGATAGCGGGACAGGATGTCCATGAAGGTCTGGGCGGCTTTCTCTTCCTCGCGGGGAAGGTTGTGGAGCTTTTCGATGTCATCCTCGGTGGCGATCCGGCGGATGCGGTAGGTCTTGCCGCCGGGCTGGGCCTGGGCGGAGATCTCTTCGCCGGAAACGCTCAGATGCACCACCTGGCCGATGTCCTCGCCCCGCTCCACTTCCACGATGATCAGGTCTTCCGGGTTGATCGGCAGGCCCTGGGTGTTTTGAAAATATCCCATCCGGCCGGTCCGGAATTCCACTTCTATGTATTCTTGCATGATTGCTCCGTTGCTTTGGGGTGTCATGTCCGCTCCAACTCCTGCCTGATCTGGCGGTAAAGCTCGGCCTCGATCGGGGTGAAATCCAGCCCCCGGCGCTGTTTGACGGTCGCGGCCGTCTGGCAGAACGCGTCGAACCGGTAGCGATCCAGCGAGCAGGCCTGGCCCCAGGAAAAGTCCGGCACGAAGTCCGAGATCAGGCTGGAGCCCCAGAGATTGCTGCCCAGGCCGATCACGCAGCCGGTGTTGAGGCTGGCGTTGATGCCCAGTTTGGCGTGGTCGGCGATCAGCGCGCCCAGAAACATCCTGCCGCTGGGGATCTTGCCGCCGGCGCGGTAGGAATGGAACGCCACGGGTTTGTAGGTGTTTTTCAGGTCGCTGTTGTTGGTGTCCGCGCCGAGGTTGACCCATTCGCCCACGTAGCTGTGGCCCAGAAAACCGTCGTGCTGTTTGTTCGAATAGGCCTGAAAGACGCAGCCTTCGACCTCTCCGCCCACTTTGCAGACCGGGCCGAGCGAGGTGCCGCCGTAGATCTTGGCGCCGACCTTGATCAGGCAGCGCTTGCCGATATAGGCGGGGCCGGTGATCACGGCGTTGGGGAGGACGCGGACTCCCTCGTCCAGGACGATCGGGCCGTCCGAGGCGTCCAAAACCACGCCGGGCTTGAGTTCCACGCCTTCGGCGATCCAAACGTTGTAGGGGTGAAGCACCGTCACGCCGGGTTCGGTCTCGAAGAAATTGTCCCGGTCGTAGAAAAACTGATCGAAATCGTGGCGGAGCAACCGGTCGTTGTCGTGGATCAAGTCGCTGAGGTTATTATAGAGTGCGCATTGCAGGGGAATGGCCTCAAAACCCGCCTGGTCGAGAATCGTGGGGGAGAGGCCGGCAGCCTGCTCCGGCTTGCCTTTGACGGCCACGACTGTTTCCGCGCTGTGCAGATACTGGCCGGCACGCAGGCTTTTGACCGCCAGGGCGGTTTCCGGAGTCGGCTGAAGGCGGGAATTGACATGCAGTTGATCCGTCCGCGCGGTTTGATTGATCTGCCAGTCCGGATGGCGTTCGCGGTAAAGCGGGGCCAGGCGGGGCGCGATCCAGACGGCGCTGTCCTCGTCTTCGAGCAGCGCCTGCCAGCGTTGGCGCAGCTTGAGGATGCCGCAGCGGAGGTCGCCCACGGACCGGTTCAGGGTGAGGGGATAAAAGCCGTCGCTTTGGGCGTCGTCGAAAACTATCATTTCATTCTCCTATGTGAGGGCCGCCCGCCGGGAGCGGTGCCAGACAGCCAGCCGCGGTCATTGTTCGTAGCGGTCCTGGTAGCCCCAGCTGGTGGGATAGAAATTGTATTGGAGGGAATCCGCGACGGCCGGGGGCACGTTGCCTTCGATGAAAACTTCCGGGTAGCCGGCGTAATTCGTGGAGAAACCGGTGCGGGGATTGATGTTTTGATGCACGATCCCGCTTGGTTCCGAAAAGGAATACCGGGGATCGTTGGCGGAGGGGGTGCGGCCGTGGTTGTCCAGGCGGATGGCCTTGGTCATGATCGGTCCCCAGACGCTGACGGCCGTGGCGGAACCGGACTTGGTGCGGTTGTTGTCGAATCCAACCCAGATTCCCAGGGTGAAAGCTTTGTTGAAACCGATGAACCAGGAGTCGTTGTTTTCGTCGGTGGTGCCGGTTTTGCCGGCGTTGTCCCAGTAATAGCCGTTGCGGGAACTGGCTCCGGTGCCTGAACTGGCAACGGTTTGCAGCATGCTGGTCATGATGTAGGCCGCCTGGGGCGAACAGACGCGGAAACTTTGGGCGGCACCCCGCTCCAGCACGTTGCCCTGGGTGTCTTCGACGCGGGTGATGAAGACCGGCGTCACGCGCGTTCCCCCGTTGGGAAAGGCCGTATAGCCGGAGATCAGGTTGATGGGCACGATCTCGTGGCTGCCCAGCGCGGCGGACAGGTCGGCCGCCCGGCGGTTGAGCCCAAAGCGGCGAAAGGCGTCGTTCACGGAATCCAGGCCGATGTCCATGGCGCATTTGACCGCCCAGACGTTGACGGACCATTGCAACGCCACCCGCATCCGCGTGAAGCCGCGGAAGGAGTTGTTGCTGTTTTTGGGCGCCCAACGGTCTTCCCCGCCGCCCATCGAAATGGGCGAGTCGTTGATCACGGTGGCCGGGGTGTAGCCCTTTTCCACGGCGACGGTGTAAAAGGTCGGTTTGATGGATGACCCCGGCTGGCGTTTGGCCTGGGTCATGCGGTTGAATTTACTGTGTTCGAAATTGCGGCCGCCGATCAGGGCGCGGACATAACCGGTCTTGTTTTCCATCAGCACCAGGCCGCCCTGGATGTATTTGGTGTTCACGTCCACGGCGCCCTTGGGAACCTGCGACATCTTGTGGGTAAAGCCGCCGCTGCGCTCCACACGGGTCAGATAGGTGTTGAGGACCGAATCCGCGTAGGCGGAGAGATCGTTGTCCAGGGTGGTGTAGATCTTCAGGCCGCCCTCAAACAGGCGCTCGGTGCCGTATTTGCGTTCCAGGTAGAGCCTGATGTACTCGATGAAGTAATCCCGCGAATAGCGGTTTCCCACTGAGCGTTTGGACCCGACCGGGGTGGCGATGCCAGCGTTGTATTCTTCCTCGGTGATCTTTTTGGCCTTGTACATGCGTTTGAGCACATAGTCCCGCCGGGGCTTGGCGTTTTCCGGATGAACGTTGGGATCATAGAAATTGGGCCGTTGGATCATGCCCACCAGCATGGCAGATTCCGGGACTGTGAGGTCGCGGGCGTGTTTGTCAAAATAATACAGGGAAGCGGTTTCCACGCCGTGGTTTTGCCCGCCCCAAAAGATCTTGTTGAAGTAGATTTCCAGGATCTCGTCCTTGCTGAAAGTGGCTTCGATGCGAAAGGCGAGGATCAGTTCCTTCATCTTGCGGGAGATCTTTTTGTCCAGGGTCAGAAACATGTTGCGCGCCATCTGTTGCGTGATGGTGCTGGCCCCTTGGGAAAAGTCCATGGTGCCGATGTCCACCAGCACGGCGCGCGTGAAACCAAAGGGGTCAAAGCCGAAATGGTGGTAAAAGCGCTTGTCTTCGGTGACCAGCAGGGCGTCGATCAGATGGGGCGGAAGCTCCTTGAGGGAGACCAGCTTGCGCTTTTCAAAGGCAAAGAGGTAGATCATCCGGCCGTTGCGGTCGTAAACCTCGCTGCCGGTGCGTAGCGTGTAGTTGCGAAGTTCGCTGGTCGGAGGCAATCCGTCCTGGTAAAACCAGAACATGCCCAAAAACAAGCCAAACAGTACGCAGAAAGCGATCCCGCCGTACTTGAGGTATTTATAGTGGCGTTCGTCAAATCGTTTTATCATTATCCGTCAACTCTGTATGCTCATATTTTGCTGTCACTAAAAGCAATATCCACGCGGTCACAAGTCCGCTAAACAAACCTAAAAGCAGCAGCAACGGTGTCAATACAAAAACTTGGGTGCCCGGCAGCACCACTTTTTCCACCACCGCCAGCTGGGCCAGGTTGTGGGCCACGGCGCCCGCGACGCTGATTCCGAAGGCGCTGAAACCGAGGCGGAACGAGTTCGCGGCCCACATCGCGAGGATCGCCGCCAGCCCGCCGCCAAGCGACAGCAGGGTCGCCGGGGTCAGCAGGGTGAAGGTCACGATCCCACCGATCAGGGATTTGGAAACGACCACCACCAGCGCGCTGGCGACCTGCCGGTTCAGGATCAGATAGAGGACCACCACGTTGGCCAGCCCCAGCCTGATGAAGGGGAGAGGCAGCAGCCGCATGATCAGGTTTTCAAAGACATGGATGCTGCAGGCCGTGGCTGTCAGGAAAGCCAGAAACAGCAAGGGACGGTCTTTCAGGCTGCTCATCGGGCGGCCGCCAGAAAACCCTGCAAAACAGGAAGGTTTGAGCCCTGCATTTCCCGCGGGGAGCCGAAAAACAGCGCTTTGCCATCTTCCAGGAAGAGGATGCGGTCACCCAGGTTTTCCAGATTGCGCAGGTCGTGGGTGATGGTGATGGTTATCGCCCGTTCGGACCGGATGATCTGGGTGATGTAATACAGCACTTCCGTGGAGGTGATGGGATCCAGCCCGGAAACGGGTTCGTCGAAGATGATGTAGCGGGGTTCGTAGACCAGGGCGCGGGCGATGCCGACCCGTTTGCGCATGCCACCGCTGAGCTCCGCCGGATACTTTTCCAGCGTGCTTTCCAGACCCACTACTGCCAGGCTTTGCCTCACCTTTTCCAGCACCTTGTTATAGTCCTTTTCGCCCCTTTCGTAGAGCGGCAGGGCCACGTTTTGAAACACTGTGAAGGAATCCAGCAGGGCGGCGTTTTGAAACACCATGGCAAAGTCGTGTTCCTGGTTGGCGTGGGAGGGGTTGGTGTCCGCGTAGATGTCCTTGCCGTCCACGTTCACCTGGCCCGATTCCGGCGGATTGAGGCCCATCAGGGTTTTGATCAGGACGGTTTTGCCGGAACCGCTGCGTCCGAGGATGATCAGGTTTTGCCGCTCTTCCAGCCTGAAGGAGATATCCTGCAGGATGGGGCGGCCGGAGAGGTTAAGACAGAGGTTCTTGACTGCGATCATGCTGCTTTTGGCACAACAGGACGGCCAGGCCCAGGCCCAGGGCGTTGGCCAGAAAATCCCAGATATTGACGGAGCGGCCGGGGATGAAGAGCTGATGCAATTCGTCCAGTCCGGCGCTGAGGAAAGCCGCCAGCCAGACCCACCGCGCCTGGCTCCGGTTGAGGCAGGAAAGCCGGATGCTGCGGGAAACCAGCAGGCCCAGGATGAGATACACTCCCGCGTGGGCCAGTTTGTCCCAGTTCAAGATCCGCAGTGAGGGCATTTTCTCCGCGGGCGTGGAGGACACGGTCCAGATCAGGGCCAACCAGCCGAGGGTGGCATAGATGGCGTGTTTGGGTTTGTTCAGCGGCATCGCGCGGCAGCGCTTCCCAATTCCGGGCGCTCAGTTGGCTTCGCCAAGTAGGGTGACCTGCACCGTCTTGATGCTTTTGCCGTCACTTTCCACAATCTTGAATTCCAGCAGGTCTTCCAGCAGGTAGGTCTCTCCGGCCGCGGGAACGTGGTTGAACTGGGAAAGCAGAAACTGGGCCACGTTGTCGTATTCGTCCGGATCGATCGAGCTGGAAAACTCCTGGTTGAGCTGGCGGATGTTCAGGCTTCCGCTCAGCAGATAGGTCTTTTCGTCTGTTTGGGTCAGTTCGGGGACCTCATCGTGGTCATATTCGTCCTGGATTTCGCCCACGATCTCTTCCAAAATGTCTTCCAGGGAGATGATCCCCGAGGTGCCGCCGTATTCGTCCACCACCACTGCCAGCTGCAGTTTCTTGGTCTTGAACTGGTTGAGCAGGGTTTGCACCTTCATGTTTTCGGTCACAAACCAGGCGGGGCGCATGATCTCCGCGATGCTGTCTTTTTCTGGATAGAGCAGGAGGTCTTTCACGTAGACAATCCCGATGATGTCATCGATGGTTTCGCGATAGACCGGGAGGCGGGAATAGCCGCTGGAGATGATCAGGTCGCGCAGTTCGTCCAGGCTCTGCTTTTCCTCGATGGCGGTGATCCGGACCCGGGGCACGTAGATCTCCGTGATCTCCGCCTCGCGAAAGCGAAACAGACCCACCAGCATCTTCTTTTCGTGCTCTTCCAGGCTGTGTTGCGAACTTTCGGACTGGATCAGGTTGTGAAATTCCTCGGTGGTGAAATGGGTGCCCAGATGCTTGTCCGTGGCTTGCTTGCGGGAGATCAGCAGGCTGAATTTGTCCACCAGCCAGACCAGCGGGTAGAGCACCGTGTTCAAAATCTGCAGGGGCAGGCTTGTGAGCTGGGCCACCTTGTTGGCCGTGGACAGCGCCACCAGCTTGGGGATGATCTCCCCAAACAGGATCACCGCCGCGGTGGTGATGATCACCTGCACGGTGACGGCAGACGACAGCTTCCAGCCAGCCTTTTCGGCGATTCCGATGGCCAGCAGGGTGGCCAGCGACGAAATCCCCATGTTCACAAAAGTGTTGCCAAACAGGATCGTGATCAACAGCCGGCGGGGTTGCCGCAGCAGGGATATGATCCTCCTGGCGCTTGAGCCGTGCTGGTTTTCCAGTTTCTTCAGGTAGATGCGCGAGAGGGAAAAGAAAGCGGTCTCCGACCCGGAAAAAAAGGCCGAACCGAGCAGTAGCAAGATCAATAATATCGCAGAGCCGTCATCCACGTCGGTGGCCACCTTGCATCAGTTTTTGATAATGTAACTCTTTTTGATTCATAATGTTACGGACACGCTGCCGGACATGGTCATACCCGAAAACATGCAGTAAACCGTGAATAAACACTCCCATCAGCTCCATTTCGAAGCTGTTTGTACCTTTTTGTCTGTCTATCTGATTTGTGTCAATAACAATATCGTGGCTGGCCGGCGCGGCCTGTTCGGATACGCCGTCCGGAACCTCATCCTCCGCGCTGAAACTGAGCACGTCGGTCACGCTGTCGCTGCCCCTGTAGATGCGGTGATAGCGCTTCATGGCGGCGTCGTTGCAGAGCAGGAGGTTGATCTCGCGGGTTCCAGGTCCCGCTTCACCGGCGGAAACGGCCTCGGCGCAACGCCTCAGGGGGTCAGGGTCGACTATCCGCCCGCTTTCGTTGATCAGGTTAAATTCGCAGCCGCTCAATCCGTTTTCGCTTCCGGGTAGTCCAGCCGTTTGCGGTAGATGCTTTCCAGGACCGGGACCATGGCTTCCCGGGCCAGGCGGATCTCTTTGAGGGTGATCGGGGCTTCGTCGATCTGGCCCTCCCGGATCAGCCGCTGCACGGTGTCGTCGATGATCTTGACGATGTCTTCCTCGCCCCCGATCACTTTGGCTTTGGTGGTGGATTCCACGATGTCCGCCAGCATGACCAGCACCGCTTCCTTGCTTTGGGGCAAGGGGCCGGGATAGCTGAACTGAGTTGGATCCACCTCCTGGCCGGATTGCTGCGCCTGGTTCAGAAAATAGCGGATGCTGCTGCGTCCGTGGTGCTGGACCAGGATGTCGACCACGGGCTGGGGGATCTTGTATTTCGCCGCCAGGATGGTGCCTTCTTTCACATGGTCGCGGATCAGGTTGGCGCTTTCCCCGGGTTGGTATTGCGCGTGGATCTGCGAGGAATCTTCGTTGTTTTCGGTAAATATATCCGGGTGGACCAGCTTGCCGATGTCGTGATAGTAGCTGCCGACCCTGGCCAGCAGGGGATTGGCGCCGATGGCTTCGGCGGCTCGTTCGGCCAGGTTGCCCACGATCAGGGAGTGATGATAGGTCCCTACGGCCGAGGTGGCCAGCTTTTTCAGCAGCGGATGGTTGAAATCCAGCAGCTCCAAAAGCACCTGTTTGGTGGCCCGGTTCCAGCGTTTTTCATAGTAGGCCACGATCGCGGCGCAGCCGATCACCGAGACGATCGAGGAAGCCAGGGCGAAGCCTGTGTTGCGCAGCATGGCGCTCAGGCCTGATCCCTTGAAGAGGGCGATCGCGATGCCAGTAAAAGCAAGGGATGCGAACATATACATCCAGACGCGGAAGTATTCGTGGCTGGATTTGTGGTTACGCATCAGCAACAGGGTCAGCAGCGCGGAAAGCGAGATCTGCACCGCGGCGTAGATGTCCCAATTGATGAAAGGGCAGATCAATAGTATACCGCAGAGGGTGTAGATGATCCCAAATTCGTAGCCGATCAGGATCCCCGCCGCGATCACGACCATCGCGAAAGGGATCAGGACGTTGTCCAGCCCCAGCCAGATGTTCATCGCCGCGGCCAGAGCCACCAGCACCAACAGGCCCAGGTCCAGGGTGAGCGGGCTGGCCGTGCCCTTTTTGTCCGGGGCGTAGGTGTGGGAATGGTGAAAGTTGAAGGCGAACACGATGGCAAACGCATACATCAGCAGTCCCATAAAGGAAAGCAGCTGCTGCCAGGGGGTTTTCTTGATCTCGCGGTTTTTATATTCCTCGGTTAGCGACCTCAGTTTGTTCAGGTCGGTTTCGTTGATCCTGTCATTTTTGCGGATGATCATCTCGTCCCGCAAGATCTCGCCGGAACTGAGGCTGACCCCGTCCACCGCCTGCTTGGTCAGTTCCGCCAGTTTTTCCTGGTCCGTGACCAGGTTTGGCTTGATCAGCAGGGCGGCGTTGTCTTCCAGCAAACCGGCTGCCAGCGGGTCGCGCAGGCTGCCCACGGCTTTGCGTTTGGCCTGTTCCAGCTGGAAAAACCTGGTTTTGTTTTGTTTCTGGGTGGCGTTGCCGGTCACCAGCAAGATGTCGTCGCCTTCCGCGGCGCCATAGACGCCGATCCGGTAGATCTCGCTCAGGGCGGCTTTGATGGCGTTGTGGGCGGGTTCCAGCCTGGCGGGGTCCGTCGCCAGCCGCAGCGAGTTTTCGTCGATCTGATATCCGCTTTTGACGGCGCTATCCCGCAGGGAGCGGAGGTTGCCGTCCTCCGCCGCTTTGTAAAGCAGGTCAAACAGCCCGTCCAGTTTTTGCTGGGCTTCAAAAACGGCTTCGCCGTTCTGTTTGTAGGGCCGGGGCAGGGCGCTCAGGGCCTGGGCGCGTTCCTGTTCCAGCTGTTCCAGGGGTTTCAACAGCGGAAAATCAAAGGGCGCCTTCAGTTCAAAATCGGCCACTTGGCCAGGGCTGACATGGTATTCCGGATAGTCCGCCTGGCCGGAGATGGTGGATTGATGCAGGCCGACTATGCAGAGCGTGGTCAGGATCGTCAGTAGCAGGTATTTGGAATTCATGTGGTTCAGCTTACGCGAGGGCTGTTTTTGTCAAGCGCCAAAAATCAGCGGCGTCAGTCCTGGACGCAGACTCCGTAAAGCTCTTTGACGTCCTTTAGTTTGATCAGTTTGGGCCGCTGGCGGGTCTTGGCGTGGGCGGAGATGTAGACCCTTTCGTAGCCGAGCTTGATGGCTTCGTTGACCCTCTGGTCGATCTGGGTGACTGGCCGGATCTCCCCGTTCAGCCCCACTTCGCCGATAAACACCGCTTTTTCAGGCAGGGGTTTGTCCTTCAGGCTGGAGATGATCGCGGCCAGGATCGCCAGGTCCAGGCTGGGGTCCGAACTGCGGATGCCGCCGGCCAGATTGATGAAGACATCGCTGGACCTCAGGTAGAGCGCCAGATTCTTTTCCAGGATCGCCAGAAGGATCGCCAGCTTTTTCTGTTCCAGGCCGATCACCACGCGCTGCGGGGTTCCGTAGTTGGAAGAAGTGGCCAGCGACTGCACTTCCACGATGAAGGACCGCGAACCCTCCATCACGCAGCCGATGGAGGTGCCGATATGGAGGTTTTCGTTGGACAGGAAGATGTGGTTGGGGTTGGGCACTTCGATCAGGCCCAGATTGGTCATTTCAAAGATGCCAATCTCGTTGGTGGAGCCAAAGCGGTTTTTCACCGCGCGGAGGATTTTGTACTGGCCGCGAAGTTCGCCCTCAAAATAGAGCACGGTGTCCACCATGTGTTCGATGATCTTGGGCCCTGCCACAAAGCCCTCTTTGGTCACATGGCCGATCAGGAAGATGGGGATATTTGAGGTTTTGGCGCAGCGCATCAGGCGGTTGCAGCATTCCCGCAGCTGGGTGATGCTGCCGGGGATGGAATCCAGGCTGGGCAGGCTCACAGATTGGATGGAATCCACGATTAAAATGTCCGGGCGGCTTTCTTCGACCGTGTTGATCACCAGTTCGGCATCGTTGGTGCAGAGCAGCCAGATGTTTTCGTTGCCGACGTTGAGGCGCGTGCTGCGCAGCCGGATCTGTTCCGGGCTCTCTTCGCCGGAAACATAGAGCACTTTCTTGCCCTGGTCGCCCATCCACTGGGAAAGCTGCAGCATCAAGGTGGATTTTCCGATCCCCGGCTCCCCGCCGATCAGGATCAGCATGCCGCTCACGATCCCGCCTCCGATCACCAGGTCAAATTCCTTGATGTTGGTGGCCGTGCGGGATACTTCGCCATACTTGATGTCCTTGATCCGTTCCGGTTTGGGGGCTTTGAAGTCCGGGCTCCCGCCCTTGTTTGCCTTTCCGGTCAGCCGCGTGCTTTCCTTCATGGTGCTCCAGCTGCCGCAGGAAGGGCACTTTCCGCTCCATTTGGTGGACTCGTGGCCGCAATCGGTGCAGAAAAATATCGTCGCCATTGTTCTCTCCCTTTTGAAGGCAGCATTTACACGGTTGAATTTATGGCAAGAATTTTTTACTTCGCGGCGGCAAACCATTATTTCAAAGTTAGTTACGCAAAAACTCTACGCTGTGGATAAAATTTTCTTGCTTTTCTCAAAAGGCACATTATTATTATGTTCAGAGGTCGATTGAACTTGAAACAAAGCATTATAGTTTTCGGAACACCTACCTGTTCGTGGTGCAGAAAGGTAAAAGATTACCTTGCCGCCAACGGTTACAACTATAAGTACATTGATGTATCGAAAGACGCACAGGCTTTGCGAAACATGCAAGGCAAATCCGGACAAACCGGTGTGCCGCAGCTTTGGATCAATCACACAGCAGTCGTTGGGTTTGATCGGCAAAAGATCGACCGCCTGCTCAACATAAAACACAAAGGAGAAATCTCATGAAAGGCCACGCAGAAAACTTTCACGCCCTCATCACTCGTCTGCAGGTAGTGCTTAGCGAAATCGACTACGCTCAAAAAGCCTGCCTCCAAGCCGGTAAAATGGAGTGCCAGCTCCTCAACCACCTTTACAACGTCAAGGCTCCGGTAAACATGAACGAACTGGCCAAAGTCCTCAATGTTTCCCACAGCCGGATCACCCGCATCATGGACAACCTCGTCAGCAAAAAGCTGGTGATGCGCAAACCTTCCGAAAAGGACCGCCGCTGCTGGTTCGCCATCATTTCGGACAAAGGCAAGAAGCTCGCCGAAAACAGCCAGCAGACCATCGTGGATCAGCAAAAGAAGATCCTCTCCCAGATCCCGGACAAAGAGATCGAAGGGATCTACAAGGCCCTCAAGACCTACGTCGATAAATACGAAACGGTACTCAAGGCCACCTACGTAGACCTTTAATGAGCTCCAGGACCACTACCGAATGGATCGGTGGCCTGGCCTTCGACTCCGTGGTCAACGGCCATCACCTGGTGATGGACGTCGACGAGGAAGCGGGCGGAAAGGACGCCGGCCCCAGGCCTAAACCCTTGCTGCTGGCCGCTCTCAGCGGATGCTCCGGCATGGACGTGGTCTCCATCCTGGACAAGATGAAGGTCGGCCCCTACCAGCTGCGCATCGACGCCGAGGCGGATTCCACCTCCGAACACCCGATAGTCTACCACACCATCCGCCTGAGCTATCATTTCCAGGGCGAAAACCTGCCCGCGGACAAGATAGTCAAGGCCGTCACGCTCTCCACTGAAAAGTATTGCGGCGTCAATGCCATGCTGCAGCGCACCGCCCGCGTGATCGTTGGCATCCATATCAATGACAAGGAAATAACCCAATGAAATACACACTGATTCTTTTACTCCTCGCCACGGTGGCCGTTTTGGGCTGCGCCCCGCGCGATGCCGGAACGGACGAAGCCGCCGCCGACACCCTCGTGCCCGTGGTGACCGCCGAACAGGAACTGGCCGGTCCTGATACCGCACCTGGCACCTGGCTGACCAGCTACGACCAGGCCCTCAAAGCCTCCGCCGAGCTCAAACGCCCCGTGCTGATCAACTTCACCGGCTCCGACTGGTGCATCTGGTGCAAGAAACTGGCCAAAGAAGTGTTTGACACCGAGGCTTTCCAAAAGTATGCCGCCGAAAACCTGGTGCTGCTCAAGCTGGACTTTCCCCAAAAGATCAAAATGTCCCGCGAAGAACAGGCCGCCAACCAGAAACTCGCCACCCAGTTCGGCGTGGAAGGTTTTCCCACCATCGTGCTGGTGAACTCCGATGGCAAAGAGATCAAACGCACCGGCTATCAGGAAGGCGGTCCCGAAAAGTACATCGAACATCTCCAGAGCCTTCTGACTCAAAAGTAACCCCCTATAACGTCCTTGCGGCCGGAATCCTTAGCGGTTCCGGCTTTTTTTGCCCTCGTGCTGGGTGTATCCGACCGCATCACCCAAACCTGGAATGGGTCACACCTGTCATAAGTGTTATGATCGTAGAATGTCACGCGCCATGTCCAGATCTTGTCATTCCGGTTTGTCTTCCAGCCTGGAGTTCAAGCGCCCTGTCTCAGTTTCGCTCTCAGTAGAGGCATTATGGGCGGTTGGATTTCAGGCGTAACTGGCCCTGGCTTTGCGGATTCATCTCTTGAGCTGTTTGAAGTCCAAAGCCCCAAATGACGGTGGAGACAGAGCAAAGCTGGTTTAGGGGCTTTGAACTCCAAACTGGCTGTGAGTGACATTACGCTGTGTGCTGTTTGAAGTCCAAAGCCCCAAATGACGGCGGAGACAGAGCAAAGCTGGTTTAGGGGCTTTGAACTCCAAACTGGCTCCGTGGCTCTTTTCCAGTTGACAGCAGAACGGTGATTTGCCGATTTGCAACTCATTGTCCCTTATAACCATTGCGGGACCATTACGGGACCATTACGGGTTTCACCCGTAATGGTCCCGTAATGATAGCGTAATGGTCATAGGAGCCAAGGGTGGAATTTTCACCAAAAAAGTTGGGAGTTGACACCAGAGGCGCCCCGCCTAAACTGTCCTTGGGAGAAAAACGATGAACAAGATCGGACTGACCGACCAGGACATCGTGGCCCTGGTGGACTGCAACAACTTCTACGTGTCCTGCGAACGCGTGTTTGACCCTTCTCTGGAGGGCAAACCGGTGGCCGTGCTGTCGAACAACGACGGCTGCCTGGTCTCGCGTTCCAACGAGGTCAAGGCGCTGGGGATCCCGATGGGCGCGCCGGGCTTCAAACACGAGGGGTTGATCCGCAAGCACGGCGGCACGCTGCTTTCCTCCAATTACGCGCTTTATGGCGACATGTCCTCCCGGGTGATGGACGTTTTGGGCAAATTCTCCCCGGAACTGGAAATTTATTCCATCGACGAGGCGTTTCTGGGGCTGAACGGCTTCCGCATCCGCGACCTGGAGGAGTACGGACACAAGATCCGCCGCACGGTGCGCAAATGGACCGGCATCCCGGTCTCGGTGGGAATCGCCAAAACCAAAACCCTGGCGAAGATCGCCAACCATTACGCCAAGCGGGTTCCCGCCTTTGAGGGTTCGCTGGTGCTATTGGACGACGCGCGCCTGGAGAAAGCCCTCAAACAGACGCCCGTGGCGGAGATCTGGGGCATTGGCAGGCAATATGACAAGTTTTTGCGCCAAAACGGCATCGAAACCGCCTGGCAGCTGCGCAACGCGCCGGAAAAATTTGTGGACCACTACATGACCAGCGTGGGGCACAAGACCGTGCTTGAGCTGCAGGGGTTTTCCTGCATCGAGTTGGACGACGCGCCGCCCACCAAACAGAGCACCGTCTGCTCCAAATCCTTTGGCAAACAGGTGACCGATCTGGCGGAACTGGAGGAGGCGGTCTCCACCTACATCACCCGCGCGGCGGAAAAGATCCGCTCCCAGCACAGCGTGGCGGGGCATCTGATGGTGTTTCTGTCCACCAACCGCTTCAAGGAAGGGCCGCAATACAACAACTCTGCCCAGGCCACCCTGCCCACGCCCACCGCTTTCACGCCGGACCTGATCAGGATCGGGCTGGAACTGCTGCGCGACCTCTACCTGCCTGGCTTTGAATATAAAAAAGCGGGCGTCATGCTCACCGACATCATGGACGAAGACGACGTCCCCCTCAGCCTGATCGAGACCAACTATCTGGACGACAGCCGCAAGGCCCTGATCGACGCCATCGACCGGATCAACCGCGAAAACGGGCGCGACACGGTGTTCTTCGCCAGCTCCGGGGTCAAGAAGGAATGGCAGATGAAGCGCGCCCGCCTCTCGCCGGCCTACACCACCCGCTGGAGCGGACTGCCCCGCGCCAAATGCTGAAAACCCTTGCCGCCCCTAGCCACGCGCAGGCCAAGATCCTGCGCTCCACCTTCATCTGCTTCCTGTTTCCGGTCCAGACGGCGGAAGAGGCGCGCGAGCTGATCGGCGCCCACGCCAGGGAATACGCCAACGCCACCCACAACTGCTTTGCCTATATCTGCGGCTTCGGCCAGGAAACCCAGTATTATTCCGACGCCGGGGAACCCCACGGCACCGCGGGCAAGCCGATCCTCAACGCGCTGCTGCGCAATGGGATGACCAACACCCTGGCGATCGTGACCCGCCACTACGGCGGGATAAAGCTGGGGGTAAAGGGCCTGATCGAGGCCTACGGCGGCACGGCGGAAGCGGCTTTGGCAGCAGCGCGGCTGGTGGAGGCGATCCCCACGGAACTGATCCGGATCAGCGTGGATTACGCGCTGGTGGACCTGATCGGCGCCAGGGTGAGAGAACTGGGAGGGCAGGTTGCGCCAGATGAATGGGCCCAGCGGGCCAGCCTGGCCATCAGCCTGCCGGCGGCTGAGGCGCCGGCCCTGAGGGAATTTCTGGATGGTTTCCGCCTCCAATCCCGCTTAGATTATCTTTAGGAGACCCCATGAAAGAATTGATCCTGATCCTGGCCTTGCTGCTGACCTGTTTCGCCGCGGGCGCCACGGATTATCGCTTCCTGTCCGCCAAAACCGGTAAAGAGCTGCCCCTGGCCAAACTGGCCGCCAAACTGAATAAATTCGACATCGTGTTTTTTGGCGAGTACCACGACGACGCTGCCATCCACGCCGCCCAGCGTGATCTGCTGCAGGCTTTGCGGGCCAAAGACCCGCGCCTGGCGCTGTCCTTTGAAATGTTCGAACGCGACGTCCAACCCCGGCTCGATGCCTATCTGCGCGGCGAGATCGCGGAAGAGGCCTTCCTGGCGGATTCGCGCCCTTGGCCAAACTACGCCACGGACTACCGACCGCTGGTGGAATTTGCCAAAACCAACGGCCTGGCCTGCGTTGCGGCAAACGTGCCCCGGCGTCTGGCGGGAAAGGTCGCCCGTTCCGGATTGGACAGCGTGGCTGAGCTTGCCGAAGGCGAGAGGGTGCTGGCGGCGCTGACGGTGAACGCCCAGCCCGGCCGCTATAGGGACAATTTTCTGCAGACCATGGACGCGCTGGGCGATCACGGCGGAATGGGGGACGGCGCGATGCTGGAAAACATGTACGCCGCCCAGTGCCTCAAGGATGACACGATGGCGGAAAGCCTGCTGCAATACAGGGAACTGCACCCAAAACACACCATTCTGCATTTCAACGGGGATTTCCATTCCCGCGAGTTTTTGGGCACCGTGGAGCGCGTGAAACTGCGCGACCGCAAGGTGAAAATGGCGGTGATCAGCCCGCTCCGCGAGGGCGAGGATTTTCCCCAGGAAGCGGGCAAGATAGCGGATTACTTCGTGGTCGTGCCGGCGCCAGCAGCCGGGGAGGGAGAGTGATCCGCAAGACGGCCCACGCGGGCAGCTTCTACCCCCGTTTCGGCGAGCAGATCTCGCCCCAGATCGAAGCCTGGACCGCCGGACGCCCCACCGCGCCGGCCGATGAAGCTTGCCTGGGGCTGATCGTTCCCCACGCCGGCTACATGTATTCCGGCCAGTGCGCCGCCCTGGGCTATCACTACATTTCGGAGCAGGAGATCGACAGCTTTGTGATCCTGCATCCCAGCCATCAGGGCAGCCATTTCGACTACTCCGTCTCCGCCTTCACGGAGTACGACACCCCCTTTGGCAGGCTGGAACTGGATTCCCAGCTCTTTGGCCTGCTCACCTCCAACAACCGTTCCCACTATCCGGAAACTAGGCTGCACGAGCTGGAACACTCCCTGGAGATCCAGCTTCCGCTGATCAAATACTACTTTCCGGAAGCCCGGATCTGCCCGGTGATGATCGGCCGGCCCTATCCGGAAGTCGCCGCGCAACTGGGCAAAAAGCTTAACGAAGCTGTGAGCGCGATGGACCGCAGGGTGGCGGTGATCGTCTCCACGGACCTTTCGCACTATTACAACGCCGACAAGGCGGAAAAGATGGACGCCCTGATCCAGAAATACATCATGGGCTTCGATCCGGACGGACTCTGGCAGAGCGTGGTCACCCGGCGCTGCGAGGCCTGCGGGATCGGCGGGCTGCTGGCGCTCTTTACCTACCTGGAAGCCTGGCCCCAGGCCCGCGCGAAGATCATCCAGTATACCCATTCCGGCAAGGCCACCGGCGACAACCAGCAGGTGGTGGGCTACCTCAGCGCCCTGATCTACGAATAGGGGAGACCCCATGACCGAAGATAGCAAAAAGCTGTTGCTCAAGCTGGCGCGGGATTCCATCGCCGCGCGGTTTGCACCTTTGCAGCTGGAAATTCCGGACGCGCCAGAATTGCAGGAAAAGCGGGGGGTGTTTGTGACCCTGCACCGCGACGGCGAACTGCGGGGCTGCATCGGCTATGTGCGCGGCTACAAAAGCATAGTCCAGAGCGTGGCGGAAATGGCGCAAAACGCCGCCTTTCAGGATAGCCGCTTTCCCCCGCTGCGCCAGGACGAACTGTCCCAGATCCAGATCGAGATCTCCATCTTGAGCCAGATGACCCCCGTCGACTCCACCACCGAGATCGTGATCGGCCGCGACGGACTCCTGCTCCAGCATCCCTACGGCTCCGGCCTGTTGCTGCCCCAGGTTCCCATCGAATGGGGCTGGGACCTGGAAAGCTACCTCTACAACATCTGCCGCAAGGCGGGGCTGAACAAGGGCGCCTGGAAAGACGAGGGCGCCAGGTTGTACCGGTTCAGCGCGGAGGTTTTTGGAGAAGCCGGGATAACGGACTGACTGCGTTATCTGGGGATTTGCTGTTTGGCATTCTTGACCGTTCTTGGGGTTAGTGTTTACCGGTTTAAGAAATATCTTGACAGATTCCACTCTACCGCTTTTCTTTAGTCCGGATAAGGGTCAGGCTCTTAAACCGCAATTGACCCCCTAAGAGGATACGTAGATGGATGATACCAGCATGTCCCACAGCCCTGATGCCCGCAGGGGGAGTCGTGCGGCCGGATGATCTGTCTTTGAGAAAAATTTGACCTGTCATAAGGAGATGTCATGAAACACTTTGCTTTGCTTTTCATCTTCCCGATCCTGCTGGGGGGACTGGGAGCCGTCACCAAAACTTTTCTGGGCGGATCCGTTTGGAACGCTTCCTACAATTGGAGCCCCGCCGGGGTCCCCACCGCCTCCGACGACGTGATCATCCCTTCCGCTCTTTCCGCCTATCCGGACATCACATCCAGCGGGGCGGAGTGCAACAACCTGACCATCAACACCGGGGCGCAGATCACCCTGGTGAGCCCCACCGCCCCTGCCGTTCTCAACGTCTACGGAAACTTGACCTGTTATGGCACGATCACCATCAGCGACATCAGTTCCACCAGCTTGGACACCAATCTGCTCCACGTGCGGGGAAACATGACCCTGAATTCCACTGCCGCCCTCACCTGCAACAACTCCGACGCGACGGTCCGCTGCGAACGCAACCTGACCCTCAACTCCGGCTCTAATTTCAGCATGTCCTCGGGAACCGCGGTCTTTAGCGAAAACTCCGCTTCCTCGCGGCTCACCAACGCCAGCGTGAACACCCAGTTCCGAAATCTGCGGGTGGAAAAGGCTCACCCTCAAAACCTCTACATCACTTCGGCGACCAGCCAGGATTTCGTGGTCGCGGGCGAACTGCGGATCACCAACGGCAGCTATTTTCTGATCAATGATGCCGCCTACACCAAAAGCGTCATCGTCCGGGGCTCGGTCAACGACCTGAACACCACCGCCAACGGCGGTTTGGTCATGAACTCCGGGACCCTGGTTTTGGACGGAACCTCGCCCTGGATGAGCATCCTGGGACCTTCCAGCTATCTGAAGCATCTGCTTGTTTCGACCACGGGTACCTCCAACCTCAATGCCGACCTCAAGATCAAAGGCAACCTCACCATCGAGAGCGGGGTCTTCAACGCCGGCACCCGCACAATCGAGATCGGGGGAAACTGGAGCAACACCGTCGGCCTCGCCGCTTTCAACGAAGGGACCTCACGGGTGATTTTCAACGGTTCGGAGCATCAATTCTGCAACTACGACGAGACCTTCTACACCCTTGAAGTGAACAAAACCGCCGGGGCTCTACGCCCCAACAACGGGGCAACGGTGACCTGCGCTCACTATGACTGGACCCAGGGCGCCGTCGACGTCCAAACCGGCAGTGCCTTCACCGCCAACGACCTCACGGACAACGGCATTTACGGCTCCTACTACGTCAACCCAGGTGGCACCATCAACCTCAGCAACCATGGCGCCCTCGTCGATCTCAACGGTAGCCTCATCTTCACCGACGGCGGCTCCATCAACGTTTACGGCGGTAGCTCAGATTCATACTGGTCCTACAGTAACGACGCCTTGATCACCATGAACGCAGGTACGTTGGATTTCAAGACAGTGGGGATCAATGTTGCCGCTTCCGCGCATGCATTCACAGAAAACATCTCGGGCGGCATGATCAGGACCGCTGGCAACTTTGCCTGCAACCGGACGACTTTCACCCCCTCCGGCGGGATGGTGGAACTCTATGGGACTGCCAACTCCAGCTTGTCGCACGTGAGCGGCAGCTATCTTCACAGCCTCACCGTCATCAAATCCCTCGCCTCCGGCACTGTGACCCTTGCCTCGCCCCTCGTCTGCAAAGGCAATGTCAACCTCAACGGCGGCGTGCTCGACGTTTCAGTCTCCAACCATCAGATCTCCGTCGCCGGTAACTGGTCCAACGGAACGGGCAGCGCCGGCTTCACCGAACGTGCCGGCAGGGTGGTCTTCAACAGCTCCAGCGCCCATCAATACTGCAACTTCAGCGAAACCTTCTACATCCTGGAGCTCAACGTGCCCGGTTATTCCCTGCGCGTGGATGGCTCCGCCGCCACCGTAGTCACCTGCGCCCAATACGATTGGACCGCCGGCGGCTTGGATATCCGGGAAGGCACTTTCACCGCCAACGACCTGACCGATAACGGTCCCTTTGGCTCTTACTACTGCGCCGCGGGCGGGATCCTCAACCTCACTAACACCGATGGGCGCATCGACCTCAACGGCCTGCTGAACATCACCGGCGGCGAGGTCAACATCCACGGCGGCACCGCTGACGCCCGCTGGCCCTACTACGGCAACGCCAGCCTCACCATGAGCAGCGGCAGCCTCAACTACCACGACCGGGGAATCTACATCTACAACAGCCCCAGCTACACCTTCGCCTACAACATCACCGGCGGCACCATCAGCACAGTGGGGACCCTCACCTGCAACCGGACCGATTTCAACCCCGGCGGAGGAACTTTCAAATTCGTGGGCAACGCCGCGGCCAGCATCAATTTCGCCGTAGCGGGCAGCAGCTTCCATAACCTGGCCGTTGAAAAAACCGCCGCCACAGTCACTCTCAGCAGCAACATCGACATCAACGGCGACCTGAATCTGAACTCCGGTACCCTCAATTCCGGCTCACGCACGATCAATCTGGCCGGGAACTGGAACAGAACCTTGGGTGTCTTTACCGAACTCAATTCCACCGTTGTTTTTGACGGTGACGGCTATCAAACCACCTCCGCCTGGGAGGATTTCTACAACCTGACGGTGAACAAAAGCGCGGGAACCCTGTCCACACCTGATCCTGATGAGCTTTGGTGGGAGTTGCACGTGAACAACAATCTCCTCATTCAGGACGGGACCATGAATGCCTGGATGGATCTGTACGCACAGAACATCACCATTGCGGAGGGGGCCTGCCTGGATCCCCACACTGTATACCTCTGGGGCAATTTGACCGACAACAACACCCTGGAATCTGAAGATGTCGGGTTGCAGCCTGCCTATTTCGAGATCTCCGGCGGAACCGCCAGCACCATCACCCGCGCCGGCGGCCTTACCCTCTTCATCAATCTGCTCATCAACAAGAGTGCCGGAGTTTACTGCTATTTCGGCAGTCCAGTCAAAGTGGGGAATCTGACCATTCAAAACGGCATCTGGCGCGACCTGGTGATCAACCTCGAGCATCTGGTCGGGGACGATTTGGAAATAGGCCCCAACGGCGTCTTTGATTCCAGCACGCAAAACACCGTCACCACCTTTAGCTCGCATGTGGATGTCTACATCAACAATCCTGCCACCCAATTCTACAACTTCAAGGTCAACAATAACCTGTACAGCTATGATGAAACTGTATTCCACACTGACATCACCATCCTCAATGCTTTTGACGTCGTTGCCGGATGGGCTCAAGCGAATGCCAACCTGACCTGCCTGGGCGACATCACGGTCAGCGGTACCGGCATCTTCGACATCGATGACGCGCAGGAGATCAGATTGGGCAACGGCAGCACCCTCCTGCTCCAGGACGGAGGAGCGTTGCTGGCTTATTATGGCCCCGCCGACGAACCGACCCTGATCACCTCCGTGTCCGGCTACTACAACCTCGTGGTCGCGACGGGCGGCATCATCTCCACCCGCTTCGTCATCTTTGAAAAGATGACTTCCGTCAATGTCCAGCCCGGCGGGATCGTCGAACCCGAAGCCAGTTTCAACGAATGCACCTTCCGCGACGGCCAGCCCGGCCAACCCCTGCTCATAATCAACAACAGCCAGAACGTCTACATCGCCGGGGCAAATTTCCCCGCAAACAACTGGGGATCAGCCTGCAACGTTTCCAAGACGGTCAATTCCGGCACAGTTACCTTTGTCGAGTCGCGACTCGAATTTAGCGGCCAGGCCTTCGAACAGGACCCCTACAGCCGCGTTGCCTGGCTTGGTTCGCTGCCGCCGGTGGACGGACTGGAGATCACACACGACCCCGCCACGAACACGGTGACCCTCTACTGGGAATGGAACCACTCCATCCCGGCTCGGGCATTCAACGTCTATGCCAACCAAACGGGCGCCACCACCGACAGCTATTACTTCCTGGAATCCGTGCCCGGGACCGGGCGCCAGTTCAGCGAAACTGCCTTTGGCAAACGCTTTTACAAGGTAACTGCTGTACTCTATTGAATGAGCGTTGTTTCCCGGCGTTCAGCCCATTTGCTGAAATCCAGCCCCGCTTTCGAGCGGGGCTCTTTACTTTCTCTGTTGGCCGGTAGCGGGAAGGCGCACGGAACGACGGAGCCAACGGGGTGTCTGGGAAAGCCGAGATTTTGGCTTGACAAAAATATCCCGCTTGAAACTTTGGATTTTCGATAGAGAGCGGGAATAGCTCAGCTGGTAGAGCGCAACCTTGCCAAGGTTGATGTCGCGG